>JAFGGC010000032.1 GCA_016930715.1 Endomicrobiales bacterium | reverse complement strand
GGCCCGTGGGCGTGAAAAAATTCCTCGAGCCTTTCCTTCCGCTTCCGGTAGTCGAGCTCAAAGACTCGAAATACACCCTCAACTGCGACAGGCCTAAAAGCATCGGCAAGGTACGCTCTTTTTACGGCAACTTCCCGGTACTGTTGAAGGCCTGCGCCTACATCATGGCCCTCGGTGCCGACGGACTGAAAAAAACCGGCGAACAGGCGGTGATGAACGCCAACTACCTCTTGTCGCTTCTGATCGGCGAGCTTCCGGCCCCGGCCGGCGCGAGATGCATGCACGAGTTCGTGCTGTCCGGAAAGAAACTGGCCGAAAACGGGGTAAGGACGCTTGACCTGGCCAAAAGACTGCTCGACTACGGATACTACGCACCGACCGTGTACTTCCCGCTCATAGTCGAGGAAGCCATAATGATAGAGCCCACTGAAACCGAATCAAAGGAAACCCTTGACGAGTTCGCCCAAATTTTGCTAAAAATTGTTGATGAATCAATGAGAAATCCCGAATTGGTGAGGAACGCCCCTCAGAATACCCCCGTGTCAAGGCTTAATGAGGTAGAAGCCGCGCGAAAACCGGTACTGCGCTGGTAAGATAAAGCAATTTCGAAACGACAATTTCGAATTTCGAAATAAGGCAAAGCAGGATAAAGACAATTTCGAAACCACAATCTCGAATTTCGAAATAAGGCAAAGTAAGATAAAGCAATTTCGAAACGACAATTTCGAATAAACGATGGCTTCCAAGTCGCTTTTTGCCCGTTAGAGATTAGAAATTGGCTTTTAGAAATTAACTGAATGGAGCTCTCATGAAACGTCTCATTGGAATCCTTGCAACAGCCGTAATCTTCCTGCCAATCCTGTCATGTTCCGGCAAACCCAAAGTAAAGTATGACGTAGTGATATGGCACTGGATGACCGACCGGCAGGGGACTTTCGAAAAACTCGCCGACCGCTATTTCAACGAAAAAGGCGTGAGGGTCCTCTTCGAAACCTACGCACCCTCAGACGTCTACAAGGACAAGGTCCGCGCCGCGGCCGCCGGCAGGCTCCTGCCCGAGATTTACAGCCCCCTCGGCGACAAGAGAGAGCTCGCCTCCTACATAAACGCCGGATATATCGCGGACCTTACCGGCGAAATGGACAAGGGATGGAAAAAGATATTTTTTGAAAAATCACTGATGCAAAACACCTATACCGAAGGAAACGAGTGGGGCGTCAAGCCGGGCGTCTACGGCGTCCCCATCGACGTCAACGCGATGATGTTCTACTACAACAAAGACCTCTTCAGCAAGGCGGGCCTCGACCCGGAAAAACCGCCGAAAACGTGGAAACAGTTCATCGAAACGGGTGTCAGGCTGAGACAAGCCGGCATTCAGCCATTCGTGAGCGGTTTCGGGGAGGGATGGCTCATCGGAGTTTTCGCGGCGTCTTATGAATGGAACCTGCTGGGAAAGGCCGGCCTTTTGAACACTATCAAGGGAGAAATAGAATATACCGACCCGAGATGGATAAGGATTTTCGGACTTTTCGATGAAATGAGAAAGAACAACCTTTACGCTTCCGGCATAGCGACAATGCTCAACAAGGACGCCGAAAGAGCGTTCGCCACCGGCCAGGCGGCTATAGCCCTGAACGGTTCCTGGGCCGTCAACGTTTATCACAGCATGAACCCCAAACTTAACTACGCCATAATGATGCCGCCGAAACTTGAAGGTGCAAAATACCCCGTGCTGATATCCGGAGGCGAGGGATCTTCGCTCAACATAAACCCGACGTCGCCGAACAAGGACAAGGCCATAGCGTTCCTGAAGTGGCTCACTGAAAAAGAACAGCAGTCGTTCCTTACGCAGGAAACGAGGAACATACCTTCCAACAGGGACGCCGGCTCGGACCTTCCCCCGGTGCTGAAAGAATTTTCTAAAAGCATAAACAGCACGTTCGAACCCCTGCAAGCGACGGAACACTGGCAGGTAACGAACGCCCTGAACATGGGGCTTCAGGCGATAATCATAGGGGAGAAAACACCCGGGCAGATCGCCGAAGAAATCCAGAAGCTTAAGAATTCTGTCGAAAAAAAGCGGTGACGGCCTGGCGCCGGGAAAAGGTTAACACCGTGGATTCAATGAAGCTTGCGTTTGTTTTGGTTATTTGATAAACTCATTTTTTATGTCTTTTTAAACATTATAAACAGGAGGAAGGACCACGATGAGCGAAACTAAAAAGGTTCACATTACCCGCCCGGAGGACATTGTCCCTTTACCGCAAAAAATCATTTACGGTTTGGGCATGTTCGTCAATAACCTCGTACCGGCCGCGATGGGATGCATGGCCGTTGTGCTTAACCTGGGGCTGAAGATGAATCCGGCGCTGATAGGTTACATCCTGTCGCTTCCGCGCATCATCGACGCGTTCACCGACCCGGTCCTGGGCTACGTTTCCGACAACACGAGGTCGCGTTTCGGCCGCCGCAAACCCTACATCTTTTTCGGTGCGATCACGCTCGGCATCACTTTCGCCCTTATGTGGCGAATCGGATACGGCCACAGCGAAACGTTCTACTTTTTATTTTTCCTGGCGGGCGTCAACATCCTCTTCCTGTTCAACACCATTTTCGCCACGCCTTTCGTGGCCCTTGGATACGAGATGACACCCGATTACCACGAAAGGACAGGCGTGATGGCGTGGGCGAACTGGCTGGGGCAGATCCCCTGGCTTTTGACCCCGTGGTTCTGGTGGATAATGGCGAACAAGAAGTTTTTCGACACTCCCGTGGCAGGCGCGCAGGCCATCGCTCTGTGGGTCGGAGTCACGGTGATAGTGCTTGGAGTGATGCCGGGCATCTTCTGCCGCGAACGCTACAAGCACATCGCAGACACGGAGCTCCTGAAAAAGGTTGCCAAGGGGGTAACCGCCACCGTCACCAATTTCTTCCAGGGATTCGCCGTCACCCTAAAGAACACCTCATTTCTAAAAATCTGCGGCGCGACCTTCTTCCTTTTCAACGGCTACATGATAATCGCCGGCCTGGCGCTGTACGTCTTCATATATTTCACGTTCGGCGGCAGTGAGGTAATGGGCGGCAAGTACAACGGGCTGTTCGGGACAACGACGGCCCTTTCGACGATATTCATCGTCATACCGTTTGTGACCTTCCTCGCAAAAAAAATAGGCAAGAAGGGGGCTTTCATCACGTCAACGTCTATTTCCCTGACGGGATTTCTGATAAAGTGGTGGTGTTTCAACCCGGCGTACTCGTCGCTTTCCGCCGTCAATCTGCCTTTTCTCGGAGAAGTACAGCTTCTCATCCTTCTGCCTGCGGTATTCATTTCCTTCGGCGTCGGAAGCGTTTTCACCCTGATGGGCTCGATGATGGCCGACATCTGCGACCTTGACGAGCTCAACAACGGCAAGCGCCGGGAGGGGATGTTCGGAGCGATTTACTGGTGGATGGTGAAACTCGGCATGTCGCTGGCGTTCGCCATTTCGGGAAACGTCCTCAACGCCACCGGGTTCGACGTGGCCTTCGGCGCGGGGCAATCGGCGGAAACGCTTCTCAAATTAAGGCTCTACGACATCGGCATTCCGATCCTGACTTCGCTCCTGGCGATAGCGGCCATCGTGTTTTACGACATAAACGAGGAAAAGGCCGGCGAAATCCGCGCCGAGCTTGAAAAGCGCCGCGGCAAGACTGACGCCTAAAAGCTTGAGGGGCTATTTCACTGACCGAGGAATAGAAACTACGGATACAAGGTAGATATTATGCCTTTGATCAACTTCTTCAGAAAATACTTCACATCCTACCTGTTCATACTGCCCGCGGTTTCTATGTTCGTCGTCTTCAGCATTTATCCCTTCTACAAGGTGTTCGCGCTCAGTGTCTACCACTGGGACGGCATATCAAGCGCGATGAAATTCGTGGGGCTCGATCAGTACAGGCACATACTCACGCAAAACCCCAATTTCTGGACCGCGATGGCCAATGCCGCCTATATCACGGTGCTGGCCCTGATACTGCAGAACGGCCTGGCACTGCTTCTGGCCCTGCTCGTGAACAGGGAAATCAGGGGAGACAACATCTACAGGGCCATTTTCTTCCTGCCGCCGGTTTTGTCGGGCATAGTCGTGGGGCTTGTATGGAAGTGGATATATGACGGCAACTACGGCATACTGAACCATTTTCTCATAAGCATGGGTTGGAATGACCTTCAGAACTTCGCGTGGCTTGCCGAAATAAAAACGTCGCTCACGGCGGTCGCGGTAGTACACATGTGGAAGGGCTTCGGGTACGGGTTCATAATAATGCTTGCCGGCCTGCAGACCATACCCAACGAGCTCTACGAGGCCGCAAAAGTCGACGGCGCCGACGCGTGGCAGCAGTTCAAGTACATAACCGTGCCGTCCATGATATCCGTATTCGGCCTTGTTTCGATTCTCACGGTCCTCGGCACGATGCAGATATTCGACCTGATATACTCGATGACGCGCGGCGGTCCCGCCGGGCACACCCACGTTCCCATAACAAGGATATACGAATACATGGCAAACGGCGAGTTCGGTTACGCCTCGGCAATGTCGGTGATATTCGGAATGATACTTTTCTTCGTTTCGATCCTGCAGCTTAAATTTTCGAGAAAGATGAAACAGCTATGAACGAAGCCAGGATAAAGAAAACACTCGTAAACATCATAACGCACGTGATACTTCTGATAATCGCGTTCTCGTGCATTTTTCCCGTGTTCTGGATGCTGTCGTCGTCGCTCAAATCGCAGGGCGAGATTTTCACCCAGATGAACATCCTGCCCCAGCACTGGAACTTCTCGAACTACGCCGAGGTATGGACGAAAGCCGAATTCGCCAAGTATTTCATCAACAGCGTTATATACACGGTTTTCGGCGTCTTCGGGGTGGTTTTCCTCAGCTCGCTTGCCGCCTACGGTTTCGCGAGGCTCGAAATACCGGGAAAAAACATAATGTTCTTGATACTGGTTTCGACCCTGCTCCTTCCGATACCTGGAGTGTTCGTCCCTCTTTATCTTTTATTGAATAAGCTGCACCTGCTCGACACGAGGCTGGGCCTGATTCTCTGCTACATAAACGGAGGGCTGGCTTTCGGTATTTTTCTTTTAAGGTCTTTTTTCGAGGAACTGCCGAAAGAAATCGAGGACGCTGCGCTTATAGACGGCGCTTCGAGGTTCGGGATCTACTGGCGCATAGCGCTGCCTCTGGCGAGGCCCGCCATAGCCACGCTGGTTATCTTCAATTCGCTGACCATATGGAACGAATTTCTTCTTGCCCTGGTCGTTCTTCAGGATAAGGCAAAAATGCCGATTCAAAGGGGGCTCATGGTTTTCCAGGGCACGCACATGACGGACTACCCGCTTCTGATGGCGGGATTGACCATAGCGACCATACCGGTCCTTGTCGTGTATCTAATGATGCAGAAACACATCGTGAAAGGAATCGCGGCCGGCGCACTTAAAGGCTAAATTGTGAAAGGTAAAAGTTGAAAGGTGAAAGTTAAAGTCAAAGACCTTGGCCGTTAACTTTTACCATTTACCCTTTAACTTGTATCTGACTTATTATGACTACCATTAAATTCTGGCTGATGCCAAACGCGGGGTTCGAGAGCAAGGACGTCATAGACACGGAAATAAGGCATTTCTCCCGCGTCAACCCGAAAATCAAGGTGGAGTACGAGATACTCTCCTGGTCCAGGGTATGGTTCAAGCTCATCGAGGCCATAAAAGAAAAATCAGGCCCTGATGTCATACAGATAGGCACGACCTGGGTCGGAACGCTCGCCTACCTCGGCGCGATAGAAAAAGTCGACAAGAAACGCATCAACAACGCGAAATTTTCGGACACGATCCTCAACATGTGCCGCTATTTCGACAGCTACTGGGCGCTGCCCTGGTTCTGCGACGGGCGCGTGCTTTACTACAGGAAGGACTTCCTTAAAAAAAGCAACATAGAACCCGAATCAGTGAACAGCTGGGAGAACTTCAGGCTGGCCTGCATAAGGCTTTCGAAGGCCCATAATGAAGGAAAACAAATCCCGCCAATCGGCTTCTCGTGCCAGAAGGAGCTCGCGGTCCTTCAGGACCTGGCCAGCTTCGTCTGGTCCAACGGAGGCAATTTCGTGTCCGACGACGCGAAACACGCCACCTTCACCAGCGAGGAAACCCACCAGGGCCTGAAATACTTCTCGGACCTCATACTGAACCACCTGATATCGGAACCGTCCCTCGAGCAGAACGCGGGGGAAGTAGCGGAGAATTTTTTCCTTCACGACACCTACGCGTTCATGTTTTCAAGTACCTGGCCGCTTCAGGCGTACCTGAACGACAAGTTCAAGCACTACATCGGAAAACAGCGAGCGCAGAACTTCGGCGTGATGAACGTACCTGCGGGAAAAGCCGGGAGGTTCAATTTCGCCGGCGGCAGCGCCCTCGCCGTGACGAGCTTTTCAAAGAACCCTGACAAGGCCTGGAAGTTCATCGAGTTCCTGACGCAGAAGGATTCGCTTTCAAGGTTCTGCTCCAGCGTGAATATGATACCCGGCAGGACCGAAACGCACGTTTCGCTCAACGTCGACAAGCCGGAACAGAAGGTTTTCGAGGATTCCATAAACCGCTACGGCAAGAGCTTCCCCGTCCATCCGCTTTGGGGCAGCATAGAACAGATAGCGGTAAAGGGCATAGCACAAACCCTTATGGATTTCAGGCAATCCAACTTCAACCAGACCGCGTTCTTCGCCAACATAACGGAAATCAACCAGGAAATAGAATACATGCTGTCGGTCTTCGGAGAATAAATGAAGATTTCCAGGAACATACTCCTTGAAGTTTCCGAAAACTTCCAGACAAGCATCACGAACATCGACGGAGCCATCCGTCGGAACCTCGAGCTTCTCATAACGAGCCTGAATTTCGACCGCGCCGCCGTATTTCTCCTTGACGAGCACGAGTCGGTGCTGCAGCCGAGACAGATAGTGACCAAGCACGGAGAAATGGAAGGCGAGGGGGAAAGCTACGTCAGGTCGAAAAAAGCCGGGAACCTGTCTGTCGCCATCAACAACCTCAAGGAGGTCGTCTGTCCGGGCGCGCCGGAATACGCCGTGTACATTCCTCTCTCGTACAACAAGAAAAGGCTGGGAGTCCTCAGGGTCGACAACTTCATAACCCAGAAGGAGCTGAAGGCGTCCCAGGTGGACTCTCTAAGGAACTTCTCGACATTATTCTCCGTTGGAATATACAACATAATAAATCACCAGCACCAAAAACACCAGGTCGACAAGTTAACGACGTTGACACAGATAGGAACGGCCATAGCGACCACTCTAAAGCTCGGAGAGGTGCTTGAACTCGCCTTGTCTTCGCTCGTCAAGGACCTCGGCTACGACAGGGCGCAGGTCTACCTTCTCGACGACACAAACAAGATACGAGAGAACCTGAGCATCGATTTCAGGGGCTATTTCAAGAGCCTCGAGGACGCCTCCAACATCGCATACATCTTTGACAACATCCTTTACGACAACAAGCCGCGGATGCCGCTCAGGAAATTCTCGTCGGACCTGATAACCTACGTGCCCATATACTGCAAGGGCAGGAAGACAGGCCTTCTGATTGTCGATAACCTTTTTTCAAGACAGCCGCTCACGTCGCACGACCTTTCGTTCCTGTCCATCCTCGCCGACCAGCTTTCCACGGTCATAGAGAATTCGCGCCTTTTCGAAAAAGTCGAGAAGCTCTCCATCACGGACAGCCTGACCGGGCTCTTCAACCACAGGTTCTTCTACGAGCGCCTGAGCGAGGAAATCTCAAGGGCGAGCAGGTTCGGCAGCAGCCTTTCGCTGCTAATGATAGACATAGACAATTTCAAGAATTTCAACGACACCTTCGGGCATCAGGCCGGCGATACAGTCCTGAGCACCGTTTCGAAGATAATACAGGACAACATCAGGGCTATCGACGTCGCTTCGCGCTACGGCGGCGAGGAAATAGCCATAATACTTCCCGGAACGGACACCGAGGGCGCGATGATCATCGCGGAAAGAATCCGCCAGAGCATCAGGAACCACGATTTCAGGATGAACCTCCAGAGCGCCAGAATAACCATCAGTATCGGCCTCGTGTGCTACCCTCTGGACGCCACAATAAAATCCGAACTGGTCAACAAGGCCGACAAGGCCCTTTATTGGGTCAAAAAACACGGCAAGGACGGTGTCTGTGCCTATTCAAAATGCGATGAACTCGGGGATTAAACTCGGCGCAATGATTTTTCTGCTTTCCGCGTACTTGTTCTCTCAGGCGGGCGCCGAAAGCGTCGTCATACAGACGAACGACAATGTCCTCTTACAGGCCGATTTTCAGCCCCCGTCGCCGGGAAAAACAACTTTTGTTTTTTTGCACGGACTCGGCAGCAACAGGCAGGAATGGACGGGATTCGTGAAGTTCCTGACATCGCGCGGTTTCGGCTCTCTGGCCTATGACGCCAGGGGCCACGGAGACAGCGTCCTTGATTCCGCCGGCCGCAGGAGGACCTATCAGGAATTCGGCCGCCCCTATCCCGGCTCCGAATGGTCGAAGATGAGGGATGACCTTGATAAAGTCGTCAACCACTTGACCGTCAACCTTGGAATAAGCAGGGACAAAGTAGGCCTCTTCGGAGCGAGCCTCGGAGCCAATATTTCGCTGACATACGCGGCTGAAAACGGGTTTACAGGCCCGCTCGTTCTCTTGTCTCCCGGCATAGAATACGCCGGATACGACATCCGCAGGTCCATAACCAAAATAAAAAGGGAAACTCCTACTCTGGTTGTTTCGTCATATGCGGATGGATACTCGTACCAGTCGTGCGAGCACATCGCGTTGCAGCTCAAATCAAGAAAAAGTTTTAAATCAATCTTCGTATCGAGCGGGCACGGCGTTCAAATGCTCGATGACGATCTGCAATCGCAGATATTCGACTGGATAAAAGGACGTTAACCCCGTTAGAGATATATTGAGTGATATTTGAGATAATTTAATGAGAACCAGAACATACTTTCGATATTTAATAAACTCAAAGAATTCCGTCCGCCGAAGCTGTAGCGGCGGATCTCTAACGGGGTAAATTGCTATTCGGCGTCAGTTTTTCTAAACAGAAGGACCTTGAAGACAGGATGTCAAGGCTGGGCATACGCGAATCCGACCTTGAGGAAAAATTCGTCCGTTCGCAGGGAAAGGGCGGCCAGAACGTGAACAAGACCTCAACGTGCGTCTGGCTGCGCCACGTGCCGTCCGGCATCGAAGTCAAGTGCCAGAGGGAACGTTCCCAGAGCATAAACAGGTTCCTGGCAAGGCGGATACTCGCCGAAAAGATAGAAGCGATGGTCCTCGGAGCAAAAAGCGCGAAGCAGCAGGAAATAGAACGCATAAGAAGGCAGAAGAGAAAACGCTCCAGAAGAGCCAAAGAAAAAATGCTGGCTGACAAAAGGCACACGGCCGAAAAAAAGTCAATGAGGGCTCCCTTGAGTCACGAGGAATAAGATGAAAATAGCGCTGGCGCAGATTAACTGCACCGTGGGCGACCTTACCGGCAATTCGCACAAGATAATCGAATATTACAGGAAGGCCCGTTCGCTTCACGCCGACATTGTGGTCTTCCCGGAGCTGGCGATAACCGGTTATCCTCCCGAGGACCTCCTGCTCAAACCCCGATTCATCGCCGACAACATCCACTACCTCAAAAAAATAGCAAAAGGAATGCGGGACATACCTGCGGTCATAGGTTTCGCGGACTCGAAAGAAAAAAACCGCTACAACGCCGCCGCTTTCATATCAAAAGGCAAAATCAGCAAGATATACCACAAGATGGTACTGCCGAATTACGGCGTGTTCGACGAAAAGAGGTATTTCAAACCCGGGAACAAACCGGCGGTTATAAGCCTCAACGGAATGAGGATCGGAATTGCCATTTGCGAGGATGTCTGGCAGTCGGAAGGTCCGGTAAGCGCCCTCTGCAGGCAGGGAGTGAAGCTCGTCATAGTCCTTAACGCGTCGCCCTACCATACTGGAAAGATCAAACAGCGCCAGGACCTGATATCATCCATCGCCCGGAAATTCAAGGTGCACATGGCGTACTCGAACCTCATCGGCGCGCAGGACGAGCTTGTTTTCGACGGTTTCAGCATGGTGGCCGACCCTCAAGGCAGGATAACGGCCCGGGCTCAGGGTTTCAACGAAGAACTGTTGATAGCCGACATACTGCCCAAAGAGAGCATGGCCCCGGCGGAAGAAGGCACGAAAAAGGCCGATCTTCCGTCAACGGAAGAAGAGGTCTACGAGGCCCTTCAGCTCGGGCTCAGGGATTACGTCATAAAAAACGGTTTCGGGCACGTCGTCATCGGGCTCAGCGGAGGGATAGATTCCGCCCTTGTCGCCACCGTCGCCAAGGACGCCGTCGGCAAGAAAAGCGTCCACGCCGTGTTCATGCCCTCAGTGTATTCTTCCCAGGAATCTTTCGAAGACGCCAAGAAGCTCGCCGACAACCTCGGGATTGATTTCAGGATAATTCCGATAGACGACGTGTTCAAGAGCTACGCGAGTATTCTAAAAGAGCATTTCAGGGACAAAAAACAGGACATAACGGAAGAAAACCTTCAGGCCCGCATAAGAGGCAACATTCTGATGGCTCTTTCCAACAAGTTCGGATGGCTCGTGATCACTACCGGGAACAAATCCGAGATGAGCACTGGTTACGCGACGCTCTACGGCGACATGGCCGGGGGATTCGCCCTCATAAAGGACGTCCCCAAGACGCTCGTGTGGCGGCTGGCGAGATACAGGAATTCCATAAACAGCGTCATCCCGGAAAGAATAATAACCAAGGAACCGACGGCGGAACTGAGGCTCAACCAGAAAGACAGCGATTCCCTTCCTAAATACGAAACGCTGGACCCCATACTGAAGCTCTACATTGAAGAGCTCAGGAACCCTGAGGCGATATCAAAAGCGGGCTTTAAAAGCGAGACCGTGGCGAAAGTCCTGAACCTTGTCGACAAAAGCGAATATAAAAGAAGGCAGGCGCCCCCGGGCGTGAAAATCACTCCGAGGGCGTTCGGCAGGGACCGGCGTATGCCCATAACCAACCGATACGGCCAGAAAGCGGGCTCAACATAGCATGCCAGCGTCAAAAAAACCGGCTCCACATTATTTCGGCCACAGGAAACGGCTCAAAGAAAGGTTTTTGAGGTCCGGCCTTAACGCCTTTGCCGATTACGAGGTGCTGGAGCTGGCCCTGACGTTCGCGGTTCCCCAGAAGGACACCAAGCCCGCGGCAAAAGAACTTCTCAAAAAGTTCGGCAGTTTCGCCGCCGTCCTTGAAGCGGGCGTCGGCGAACTTAAAACCGTGACGGGCGTCAAGGACCAGGCCGCGGCCCTTCTTAAATTCTTGAGGGAAACGTCCTGGTATTACGCCAGGGCGGCTTCCGCCAAGAAAGACCTTCTTTCTTCGCCTTCTTTCGCGGCGGACTACCTAAGGTCGTTCCTGAAAGGCTCCAGGGACGAGGTCTTCTGCGCGCTGTTTTTGAATTCAAAGAATAACCTGATGAAGGCCGAAAGCATCCAGACCGGAACCGTCGACAGGTCCGTCGTGTATCCGAGGAAAATAGTGGAAAGGGCGCTTCTGAACAACTGCTGCGGGGTAATAATAGCCCACAACCACCCCGCTGGCTCGACCGACCCTTCAAAAGACGACATCTCCACTACGAGCTCGGTGAAGGAGGCGCTCGACACGGTGGACATAAAGCTTCTTGACCACATCATAATAGGAGGCAACGGTTACTTCAGTTTCAAGGAAAACAACCTGATATAGAACGGAGGCATTCAGCATGAGCGGTATTTTCGGAGCGGTTTCGAACCAGGATTGTTCGGACGTCGTGCTCTACGGCACTGACTATCACTCGCATTTAGGCACGGAGTACGGCGGCATGGCGATGTGGGGGGACGAGCTTGTCCGCCAGATACACAACATAAGCCAGAGCCAGTTCAAATCCAAGTTCTTCGAGGATTCAAAACGGATGAAAGGCAACAAGGGGATAGGCGTCGTTAGCTCGTTCGAAGAACAGCCGATTTACCTCAATTCCAAGTTCGGGCCTCTCTGCATAGTCACGAACGGACTGATAGAGAACATCGACGCGCTAGTGCCTAAAATGTTTTCAAAAGGCATTTCCTTCTCCGAGGTCAGCAAGAGCACGGTGAACCCCACGGAACTCGTGGCAAAACTGATAACCGAAGGGAAGAATATCGTTGACGGCATCGAGAGGATGTTCTCGGCCATCCGGGGTTCGTGCTCCCTGCTTATCCTCAACAAGGAAGGCATCTACGCCGCCCGGGACAGGATGGGCTACACCCCCCTGACGATCGGAAGAAACGCGGCGACCTGGGCTGTCACCAGCGAAACCTCGGCTTTCCCGAACCTCGGATTCGAGGCCGCAAAGGACCTGGGGCCCGGGGAAATAGTGCTGATGACGCCCAAGGGTCTCGTCAACAAGCGCAAAGCTGAAAGGACCAACCAGATATGCGCGTTCCTTTGGATATACACGGGATTTCCGGCCTCGGACTACGAAGGCATAAACGCCGAAGTGGTCCGCGAAAAATGCGGCCGCTTCCTCGCCAAGAGGGACAAGGGCCTGAAACCTGACCTCGTCTCGGGCGTACCTGACTCGGGGCTCGCACACGCAATAGGATATTCCATTGAATCAAAGGCCCCTTTCAGAAGGCCTCTCGTGAAGTACACTCCCGGATACGGCAGAAGCTACACCCCTCCTTCCCAGAAAACCCGAGACCTCGTCGCGAAGATGAAGCTCATAGCTATAAAGGAAATAATCAAGGGCAACAGCATCGTCCTTTGCGAGGATTCTATAGTTAGAGGAACCCAGCTGAAAAATTTCACGGTCAAGAAGCTCTGGGACGCCGGCGCAAGGGAAGTCCACATACGTCCGGCCTGCCCGCCCCTGATGTTTCCCTGCAGGTTCAACCTTTCCACAAGGTCCATACACGAGCTCGCTTCGCGCAAGGCGATAAAGAGCTTGGAGGGGCGCGACATAGACGACGTCAGCGAGTACATCGACCACACGAACAGCAAGTACAGGAAAATGGTCGATTGGATAAGGCGCGACATAGAAGTCACGTCGCTCACCTATCAGACCGTGGACGACATGGTGAAAGCCATCGGCCTGCCCGAGGAAAGGCTCTGCCTGTACTGCTGGACCGGGAAACACCCGGGCAGGTACGGCGGCCGGGCGCACGGCACCAAACGCAAACAAAGGAAATAAAACATGACAAGGTTCAAATTCCACGTTCTTCTCCTGTGCGCGGCGTTATCGGCGGTTCCAGCCGCCGCGTCCTCAAACCTGAGGAACATCTGCACTTATTCGACCCGCGATTATTCCTACGGCGGGACTTCTTCCGTATTCGAATACGCCGGAGTGTACAAGATGACCAAAAAACTCAGCCTTCTCGGCAGGTACTATTACGACTCGAGGGAAAACTGGAACAACAAGATAATAACTGGCGGGATCGTCTGGGTCTTCGACAAGCACAACTATTCGGAGTTCAGCTACGGTTACGGCAAGGATTCGAACGACGTCCGCTCGGATTACTACAACGTCGATTTCACAAACGAAAAAAAGGACGGCCTTTACGGCGCCTCGTACCGCTATACCTCGCAGCCCGGGTACGGGTTCCATACCGTGTCCCCGTACTGCAAGTACTACTTCAGCAGGCCCTTCACGGTCTTCGGCAGGGTTTACCTGACCTACGATTCCAACAAGGACGCGACCTACGCTTACTGGGCGGAAGCCGAGTACGTGCTTTTCTACAATTTAAGCGTCAAGGCAGGCCTGACCGGCGGCGACCGGATGTTCCAGTACGAATACGACCAGTATACCGGAAGGTTCAACTCGTGGCTCGCCGGAATCAACCTGATACTGATGGACTTCGTATCGTTCAGGTACCAGTATGAAGCGCTCGACCGCTCGTCCTATTCCGAAAAAATAAACACGCTGAACTTCGATTTCAGGTTCAGATAATTCCCGCCGGTGCTCCCATAATACCTTCATTTTTGATATAATAACTGCGATGTCGGCGATAAACAAACGAATATACCTCATAACTCCGAGCTGGCTCATAAAAAGTAAAAAAAACTTTTTTTCGGGCGTCAGAAACCTTGAAAAAAGAGGTTTCGCCTTCCTTAACAAGAACTTCCGGACAAAACTGCCGGGCCCAAAACAAAAAGCGCGGCAGATAAGGGACGCCTTCCTTTCAAAAAGCGCCGATATCATTATGGCCCAGAGAGGCGGCTACAGCGCCCTGAAGACGCTCCGTTACCTGGACTTCAATATCATAAGGAAGCACCCGAAGGTCTTCGCGGGTTTCAGCGACCTGAGCGCGCTTTTGAACCCGATATCCGAACGCTGCAAAACCGTCACGCTCCACTCGCCGATGCTCATCAACTTCTCCGCCGGGTCTTCTTTCACGATGAATTCCTTTTTAAACGCCGTAAACGGTTTCCCTGAAAAGAATCTTTTCAAGGGTTCCGCCGTCAAGGCGTACCGGCACGGGACGGCTACCGGCACTTTGAGGGGCGGAAACCTCGTGACGCTGACCTCCCTGATAGGGACCGAATGGGAGACAAGAACTGGCGGCGCGGTGCTGTTCCTTGAAGACGTCGACGAGGAACCCCACAGGGTGGACAGGTACCTGACCCAGTGGATACTCAAAGGCAAATTGGCCGGGCTCAAGGGGCTGATACTCGGAGATTTCAGGGGGGTGAAACCCCGTCAAGTATTTAATATAATATCCTCTCAGATGAAAGTGGGCTTTCCGGCCGTGTACTGCCCGAACATCGGCCACGTGAAGAACAAGTTAACGCTTCCGGTAGGGGCAAAAGTAACGCTGAATACGCACGATAAAACATTGACAATAAAGCAGAAACATCCGCTATCTAATAGACGCAACGTCCGTAATTGATCATTATGTATTTTTTCGAAATTCGAGATTCGAATATTCGAAATTGAGGTTTGAAGTTGAATGTAATCTGGTTCGTACTCATCGCCGTCAGCGTTCTGTTCTCGATTCTCAACGGAAAGCTTGACGAATTCACCAAGGCCATGTTCGACGCCACGAAGGCGTCGGTCGAGGTGTGCCTGTTTCTTCTGGGCATCGTGGCGCTCTGGCTGGGCATCACCAAGATAATAGAGGATTCCGGGCTCATACACAAGTTCTCCGGTTTCTTCAGGCCCTTGATATCGCGCCTTTTCAGGAGGATCCCGGCCGACCATCCTTCCATAACGACAATCACGCTCAACCTGCTAGCGAATCTTTTCGGCCTTGGCAACGCGGCGACGCCCCTCGGCATCAAGGCGATGAACGACCTCCAGACGCTTAACGACAAGAAAGACACCGTAAGCTTCGAGATGATGCTGTTCATCGTCATAAACACGTCGAGCATCCAGCTCATACCCTTCACGGTCATCGGCCTTCTGGCGGACTACGGCGCGTCCAATCCTTCGGCCGTGGTCCTTCCGACCATAATCGCGACCGTTATCTCGACCGTGACGGCCGTGTACATACTTCACGCTTTCAGGAAATTCTTGAAATGAGAACAATAGGCGTTATATCCCAGCTGATAATACCTCTCTTCATCCTGTTCGTCGTCATGTACGGCTTTTTCAGGAAAGTCCGCGTGTACGATTCCTTCATCTGCGGCGCCAAGGAAGGCCTCGAGATAATAATACGCATATTCC
Organism: Endomicrobiales bacterium; assembly: GCA_016930715.1. Lineage (GTDB taxonomy): Bacteria > Elusimicrobiota > Endomicrobiia > Endomicrobiales > JAFGGC01 > JAFGGC01. The sequence continues at coordinate 29,482 of JAFGGC010000032.1, read as the reverse complement.
CTTATGTCCTCGCGATATTCGTCGCCGTCAAGACCTTCCAGGCGTCCGGCGCCTACGACTGGCTGAAAGACATCCTCGGATTCGCGGCAAGGCCCGCCGGCGTTCCCCCGGAAGTGTTTTCGGTGGCGATAATAAAGCCTCTTTCGGGCAGCGCGTCTTTAGGCATATTCGCGGACATCGTCAAAACCTGCGGCGCCGATTCGCTGGCCGCAATGATATCGGCCGTGATAATCGGCAGCGCGGAAACAACGTTCTACGTGCTCGCCGTGTACCTTGGCGCCGTGGGCATAAAAAAGACCAAGTACCTCATACCGGTCTGCATCACCGCCGACGTCATAGGCATATTGATAGCAATAACCGTCGTTAAACTGCTTTTCTAACCCTTTTTTCTGGAAATAACATGTGCAGAATGCTCGCCCTCACCGATTACGACTTCAAAATCCACGAAAACCTCCTTGAAGGGTTCCTTGAGCTCGCCACAAAGGGGAAGGTCCCGCCCGGCAACAGGCCCGGCCATCACGACGGGTGGGGAATAGGATATCATAGAAGAGGCGTAACCGGACTCATAAGAAGCGCGAACTCCGCTAGCGACGAAAAAAACAAGTTCCTGAAGGCGCTTGAGAGAATAAAAAGCGCCGACATACTCATAGTCCACTTGAGAAAATCCGCGTGGAAAAACACCAAAAACGTTTATAATTCGCATCCTTTTCTATATAAAAACCGCCTATTCGCCCACAACGGCACGGTCCTTGATTACGACAAGCTCGGCCCCGGCAAAAAGAGGCGAAAGGCCATCCTTGATTCAGAGGCCCTTTTCCTTCACGTAAATGCCGGGTGCCGGAAACTCACGGGAAGGAAGCTTCAAATGATATTCAACGATGCGGAAAAGCGCGTCAAGCACACGTCGCTCACCTGCTTGCTGAGCGAAGGAAAAAGGCTTTTCGCCTACAGGGAATGCTCCAAGAACCCTTCGTACTACACCTTATACAGGGCGCGGACCTCCGGAAGCGTCATATTATCCTCTGAACCCGTATCAAAAAAGCTCAAATGGAAGCATTTGCGGAAAAAAGCCGTGTATTCCTTCTGAACCTGACAAAAAGGGAAAAAACGCTCCTCCTTGCGGCGGCGCTTCTTTTGGTCAACGCCGTCGTGTACTACCCCCTGCTTGACAGCTCGTTCTGCAACCTCGACGACCACGTGCTCGTCTACGCGAACCCCGACATAATGACTTTTTCCCTTGATAACGTCAAAAAATTCTTCACGCGGCCGCACATGGGCCTTTACCATCCGCTCGTGACCCTGTCCTATGCCGTGGAATACCGTTTTTTCAAGCTGTTCGCCCCGGTCTACCACCTGACCAACCTGTTCCTGCATATGGGCAGCACGCTTTTGGTCTTCCTTATTTTTCAGGCGGTGGGCGGCGGGTTTTTCGTGGCGTTCCTGACGGCAACGCTGTTCGCCGCGCACCCGCTTCACGTGGAATCGGTGGCGTGGGTCAGCGAGCGCAAGGACGTGCTTTACGCGTTCTTCTACCTTTTTTCGCTTCTCTTTTACTTGAAGCACGCCGGGCGGCCTAAACTAAAGTATTATCTTATTTCCCTGTTTTTATTTATTTTTTCACTTCTCTCAAAACCCATGGCCGTGACGCTTCCCGTCATACTTTTCCTGGCCGATTACCTGATAAACAAAAAATTCGACAGGAGATCGGCGCTTGAAAAGGCCCCGTACCTGGCTCTGGCCGTCGTTTTCGCGGCCGTCGCCCTGCTCTCGCACGCAAAGCCCAGGCTGGAGGCGGCGGGCTTGAGCACCTACACCGTCTTAACTAATGCCTACGGGTTCATCCTGAACGTGATCTTCTATCCCATAAAAACCTTCTGGCCGGCGAAACTCGCGAACGTCTACCCTGAAATAACCGAACTGCTGCCTCAGGGAACAATGCACGTGATCCTGTATATCCTGATGTTCATAACTCTGGTATCCGCTCTGGCGTATTCTTTCAGAAGGAGTAAAATAGTCTTCTTCGGCCTCTCGTGGTATTTACTGACGATCCTTCCGGCGTCGAACATCGTCCAGTTCGGGCTGGGCATCCCGGCCGACCGGTACTCGTACGTGCCCCTGATAGGGATATTCTTCGTCGTTTCTGTTTTTCTTGCCCGGCTGGACGCCGGCGTTCTTTATAAATACCCTCTCCTCAGGAAGACATCCTTCGCGGCTCTCGCCTCGGTCGTCCTTCTGCTGGCTCTCTCGGCCAGGGAGAGGGCGGAAGTCTGGAAAGACACGGCAACGCTTTTTTCGGATTCCCTGTCAAAGCACGAAACGTCGGTCGCCTACAATAACCGCGGGGTGATATACCATAACAAGGGCTTCCTGGACATGGCCATCTCGGATTTCAAGAACGCCATACGGATAAATCCGGGCTCCCCGCTCGCCTATCTCAACCTCGGCAACGCCCACCTGAACAAGGGAAACTACGAGGAGGCCTTCAGATACTACAAAATATCCAATTATCTCGACCCGGGCAAGGAAGGCCCGTTTATCGGCATCTCCAACATTTACCAGCATCTGAAGGATTTCACAAAAGCATTTGAATACCTTGACAGGGCTGTCGAGCTCGGGCATGAATCGTTCATGATAGACTACAACAAGGGTTCGATATACGCGTATCTGAAAAAGCACGGTAAAGCGGAATCCGAGCTGGCCGCCGCGATAGAAAAGAACCCTTCGTTCGTGCTTTCGTACTTGGCCCTTGCGAAAGTCTATTACGAGACCGGCAGGCACGCCGAGGCCGCGAAAACGCTCGAAAAAGCGGCGCGGGTCGACCCCAGGGACCCGGAAATCTGCGAGAACCTCGCGCAGGTGTACCTGAAACTGCGCGATTACGAAAAACTGGACGATACCGTTTCCAGGTGCCTCAGGCTCAACCCGAGGTCAGACAGGTCCTTCCAGCTGAGGGGAGACGCCTATACCGAACTCGGCCGGTACGATGAAGCCGTCCAGCAGTATACCCAGGCCATATCCATTAACCCGAAGATAGGCATTTATTTCGCCAAGCGGGCGATACTCCATTACAACTTGAAAGACGCGGCCAACGCCAGAAAAGACGCCCTGAAGGCAAAGAAACTCGGCGCCGTAATAGGAAACTCGTTCTGGAAAGACCTTAAAAACCCGCCGGCCGCCCGCGAACATTAGACTTGCCGGCATATCGAAAACCGCAGGATAAATCCATCATTTTCCATTCATAAAAAAACGGCCCGGAGGTTCAATATTCCATCTTAAATTGCTATAATTTGACGTTGGACATTTTTACGCTTCGCGCTATTGAAATCAACGGAATATCGGAATGAAGACAGGAACCTGGATATCAAAAAACAACAGCGCCGTTTTCACGGTCTGGGCCCCGCTGGCGGATCAGGTGGAGGTCGAGCTCTTGTCTGCCCAGAAAAAGACCGCGAGTATGCACAAGGACGCGTCCGGATACTGGAGCGCCGAAGTGCAGCCGGTCGCGCCGGGCGCAAGATATTTCTACAGGATTAACGGTTCGCTTCAAAGGCCTGACCCGGCCTCGTTCTACCAGCCTGAAGGCGTCCACGGCCCTTCGGAAGTAGTCGACCACGGCTCGTTCAAATGGAACGACGGGGCGTGGAAGGGCATACCGCTCCTTGAATACGTCGCCTACGAGCTTCACGCGGGGACATTCACCCGCGAAGGCACCTTTGATTCCGCCGCCGAAAAGCTCGGATACCTCAAAAAGCTCGGCATCAACGCCGTCGAACTGATGCCTGTCGCCCAGTTCCCGGGCCGGCGCAACTGGGGCTATGACGGGGCGTATCCGTTCGCGGTCCAGAACTCATACGGCGGGCCGCAGGGTCTGAAAAATTTCGTCAACGCCTGCCACGAGAACGGCATCGCGGTTATACTGGACGTCGTTTACAACCACCTCGGCCCGGAGGGAAACTACACCGGGGACTTCGCGCCTTACTTCACCGACAGGTACCGCACCCCCTGGGGCAGGGCCGTTAATTTTGACGGCCCTTATTCGTACGGGACGAGGGAGTTTTTCATACAGAACGCGCTCTACTGGTTTTCCAACTATCACGTTGACGCGCTGAGGCTTGACGCCGTGCACGGCATATTCGACTCGGGCGCGAAGCACATACTAAAGGAATTGTCCGAGAGGACGCAGCAGCTTTCGAAAAAGTCCGGGCGGACATACTATCTGATAGCCGAAAGCGACCTCAACGACCCGAGGACCATTTCCGGCCACGCCTCGGGCGGCCACGGGATACACGCCCAGTGGAACGACGATTTCCATCACTGCCTGCACGCGCTGCTCACCGCAGAATCGTCGGGTTATTACCGGGATTTCGGAAAACTCGAGCAGCTGGCAAAGGCCTTCGAGAAGGGTTTCGTATATGACGGGGAGTATTCGGAGTTCAGAAAACGCGCCCACGGCGGGGCCCTTGAAAACCGCTGCCTTCCAAACCTCTTCGTCTTTTCCCAGAACCACGACCAGGTCGGCAACAGGATGCTCGGAGAGCGCCTTTCGGCGCTTGTTGACATTGAATCAGTGAAACTGGCCGCGTCGGCCGTATTGCTGTCGCCTTTCATTCCCTTGCTCTTCATGGGCGAGGAATACTCCGAAAAGAACCCTTTTCTGTACTTTGTCAGCCACGGGGACGCTGAACTCGTCAAAAAAGTCAGGGAGGGAAGGAAAAAGGAGTTCGAGTCTTTCAGGTGGGGAGGCGAACTTCCCGACCCGCAGGACGAAAGCACTTTCAACGCGTCAAAACTGGACTGGGAACCGAGCAAAACCGGGAAGAACGCCGTCATCGCGGGTTTTTACGAACACCTCATAGGCCTGAGAAAAAAGATGTTCACGGCGAGTTTCAGGAAGGCCCAGCGCGCTTCCTGCGTGCCCGACGGCAAGAAGGGGGCGATACTGGTCCTTTTCAAGGACAGGCGGAAGGCCCTTTGCCTCGCGATGAATTTCGGCCTCAGGAAAGAAACCGTCAAGATGGCCTTCAACGGCCGCTGGAAAAAAGCGCTTGATTCATCTGACCGGCCGTGGTCGGGACCCGGTGGGATTTGCGGCGATACCATCAAGAAGGGGCAGAAACTGACAATGAACCCGCGCAGCGCCGTCATATACGAAAGGATCTAATGACATGAAGCGATTCTTGTGCATTCACGGCCATTTTTACCAGCCGCCCCGGGAAAACCCGTGGATCGAGGAGGTGGAACTCCAGGATTCCGCCCACCCGTACCACGACTGGAACGAAAGGATAATGGCCGAGTGCTACGCCCCGAACTCGGTTTCGAGGATAATGGGTTCCGACAACAAAATCATCTCGGTGTCCAACAATTACTCTAATATCAGTTTTAACTTCGGCCCGACACTGATGACGTGGCTCGAAAAAAACGCTCCGGACACCTACGAAGCCGTCCTTACGGCTGACAGGGAAAGCATGAAGAAGTTCTCCGGCCACGGTTCGGCGATAGCCCAGTGCTACAACCACATGATAATGCCGCTTGCCAACGTACGGGACAAGCTGACGCAGATACTCTGGGGAATCAGGGATTTCGAACACAGGTTTAAAAGAAAACCAGAAGGCATGTGGCTTCCGGAAACGGCCGTCGACCTCGAAACATTGGACATACTGGCTCAGTTGGGGATAAAGTTCACGATACTCGCCCCCAGTCAGGCGAAATGCGTCCGAAAAATAGGTAATGAAAAGTGGGAAGACGCGGGCGGCTCCAAGATCGACCCCAAGATACCGTATATCTGCAACCTCCCATCCGGCAACAGGATAGTACTTTTTTTCTACGACGGGCCCGTATCGCAGGAACTCGCGTTTTCCAAGCTTCTCGAGAACGGGGAAAATTTCGCCAACCGGCTGGTCTCGCTTTTCTCAAGCGGCCAAAACCCGCAGCTCGTCCACATCTCGACCGACGGAGAAACGTACGGCCACCATCACCTTTTCGGCGACATGGCCCTCGCTTACTGCCTCTACAGGATCGAGAGCGAAAACCTCGCGAAACTCACCATATACGGAGAATATCTCGACGCCAACCCGCCGAAGGACGAAGTCGAGATACACGAGAATTCCTCCTGGAGCTGCGTGCACGGGGTGGAGCGCTGGCGTTCCGACTGCGGCTGCAACTCCGGCACGCGCCGGGGATGGAACCAGAAATGGAGGACCCCGCTGCGGGGCGCCCTGGATTTCCTGAGGGACAACGTGTCCCAGATATTCGAGGAACACGCCAGGAACATTCTTTCCGACCCGTGGAAGGCGCGGGACGAATACATAGAAATCATACTGGACCGTTCCAACGGAAGGGTCGATGAGTTCCTTAAAAGGCACTCCGGAAGGGAACTGGACGAAACTGAAAAGGTCAAAGCCCTGAAGCTCCTTGAGATGCAGAGGCACTCAATGCTGATGTACACGAGCTGCGCGTGGTTTTTCGACGAAATCTCCGGCATCGAGACCGTGCAGGTAATGAATTATGCCGCCAGGGTCATACAGCTTGCCCAGGAAGTAAGCGGGATTTCGTTCGAAGAGAGCTTCACGGGGCTCCTGGCCCAGGCTCCGAGCAACATACCGGAATTCGCGGACGGCAAACATATTTATGAAACGTTCGTCAAACCGTCCGTGATCGACACGCTGAGGGTGGGGGTCCATTACGCGGTCTCCTCGCTGTTCACCGACTATTCCAAGAAGGAAAGCATCTTCAATTACGAGTTCAAGCAGGACATGTTCGACGAGACCGTTTCCGGAAAACAAAAACTCATAATAGGCAAGATTTCCCTGAAATCCAAGATAACGCTTGAAAAAAGCGACATCAGCTTCGTGGTCCTTCACATGGGAGACCACAATATCATCTGCGGAGCCCGCTATTTTACCGGCGAAAGCGGATTCGCCGAAATGAACAGCAGTATCAAGGAAAGCTTCCAGAAAAACGAGATATCGGGGCTTCTCAAGCAGATAAACGACCACTTTCCCGATAAAACCTATTCCTTGTGGCATCTGTTCAGGGACGAGCAAAGAAGGTTCCTGAACAAAATCCTCAAGGACGTCAACAAGGACGCGGAAACCTCGTTTCGCCAGCTGTTCGAACGCCATTATCCGGTAATGAAGGTCGTCGAGGATGTCAGGATGCCCCTGCCCACCTACTTCTCGGCCATAGCGGACTACACCATAAACACGGAAATAGCCCGGATAATCGAGACCGGAGAACCCGAAAAGGAAGTATTCGGCAGAATACCCGAGCTGGTAAAAAGCTGGCCCGTCAACCTGAACCGCGACGATCTCGCTTACATCGCCGCGAAACGCATAAACGGGTTCATGGAGGAGTTCGGGAATCTGCCCCACGACAGGCGCAAGATCAGAAACACCATCGAGATGCTCAACGCGCTCAAGAACCTTGATCTCGACCTCAACCTGTGGCACGCGCAAAACATATATTTCCTCGTCGGAAAACCCGAAATGGAAAAGATGAAGGAAAAAAAGGCGTCAAACGACCCGGAGGCCTCCGAGTGGCTCGGGGATTTCAGGGCGCTGGGCGAACTGCTGAGAATAAGGCTTGACTGATGAAAATACCGCGGGCAACCTATCGCATTCAATTTAACCCCGATTTCGGTTTCGCGAAAGCCGCAGAACTGGCGGGATACCTCTCAAAACTCGGGATAAGCCACGTCTACGCCTCGCCGTTGTTCAAATCGGTCCCCGGCAGCATGCACGGCTACGACGTCACCGACCCCACCCAGTTAAACCCCGAACTCGGCGGAATGGAAGAATTCCTGAAACTTTCTGACAAGCTGAAAAACGAAGGTATCTCCGTGCTGCAGGACGTGGTACCTAACCACATGGCATACGATTCCGAGAACCAGTTCCTGACCGACGTGTTCGAAAACGGCGCCAATTCGCCGTATTGGAACTTTTTTGACATTGACTGGGACCATCCCTATCAGAACATGAAAGGGCGCGTGCTCGCCCCGTTTTTGGGCAAATTCTACTCGGAATGCCTTGAAAGCGGCGAGATCAGGCTTGCCTACGGCGAGAACGGCTTTTTCGTGACCTACTTCGGCCTCAAGTTCCCGATCAGCATCGACTCCTACAAGATCGTAATGGAAACCAGGCTTGAAAAAATAAAACAAAAATTCGGGGAAACCAACGGCGAATTCATAAAATACCTTGGAACTTTCAACTTCCTGCATTCCATTTCGGCCGCCGAAAACACCCAGGCGAGATACGACCGGATAAAACACTTCAAGAAGAACCTGTGGAGCCTTTATTCCGAAAACCCTCAATTCAAAACGATAATCGACGAAGTCCTCCTGCACTTCAACGGCACTCCCGGCAATCCGGCAAGTTTCGATTCCCTTGACCGCCTGCTTACCGTGCAAAATTTCAGGCTGGCCTTCTGGAAGGTCGCGGCCGAGGAAATCAACTACCGCAGGTTTTTCACCATAAGCAACCTTATCTCGGTAAAAGTCGAAAATGAGCACGTTTTTGAAAGCACGCACGGTCTCATCCTGAAGCTCCTGTCCGAAGACAGGATACAGGGATGCAGGATAGACCACGCTGACGGGTTGTGCGATCCTGACGAGTATTTCCGGAGACTCCGCGGAAAGGCGCCCGATTCCTACATAGTGATAGAAAAAATCCTCGAAACCGGGGAAAACCTTCTCGACAGGTGGCCCATACAGGGCACGACGGGATACGATTTCCTGAACTGGGCCAACAGCATATTCTGCGACCCGACCAGCGAAAAAGCTTTCAGCAAGCTCTATTTCAGGTTCGCGGAACTGAACGCCCTTTACGAAGACATCGTTTTTGAAAAAAAACGCCTCATAATCGGCAAGCACATGGCGGGCAACATCGACAACCTGGCGCAATTCATCAAGAAAATCTCCGGCAAGCACAGGTACGGCACGGATATAACGCTCTACGGGCTGAAAAGGGCCATGGTGGACGTGATGGCGCTGTTCCCCGTCTACAGGACCTACATCAACGCCGAATTCCAGAGCGATCAGGACCAGAAGATAATCACCGACACCATAACAAGGGCGAAAATCAAGAACCCGGGCCTTACCCACGAATTGAACTTCATCGAGAAATTCCTTCTTTTGAAATACGACATAGACACCACCGAAGAAGAGAAGAAGGAATGGCTGCTCTTCATAATGAATTTCCAGCAGTATACCGGCCCGCTTATGGCAAAGGGTCTGGAAGACACCGTTTTCTACATTTACAACAGGCTCACCTCGCTGAACGAGGTCGGCGGAAATCCGATCAGATTCGGTTCCAAGGTCCGCGAATTCCACGAATTTAACAAGAAACGCGCCGAAAAATGGAATGCATCGCTTAACACCACCGCCACCCACGACACGAAGCGCGGCGAGGACTTCCGGGCCAGGCTCAACGTCCTGAGCGAAATACCGCAGGAATTCTCTCAAAAAGTCAAATACTGGTCAAAAATCAACCTTACAAAAATGAGGAAAAAAGACGGCAAGACAATGCCCGACAGGAATGACGAGTATTTCATTTACCAGACCCTCATAGGTTCGTATCCCTTCGAGAACCGCGACTCATACAGCGGGCGCCTCAAGGATTACGTCATAAAATCCGTGCGCGAGGCGAAGGTCCACACGGCGTGGATCAAGCCGGACGCCGAATACGAGGAGGCGTGCCTGAACTTCGTCGACAAGCTCCTTGAACCCGGCGAAGACAACGCCTTCTTGAAGGATTTCCTGCCTTTCACGGAAAAAGTCGCCTACTACGGAATGTTCAATTCGCTTTCACAGCTATTCCTGAAGATGACCTGCCCGGGCGTGCCTGATTTCTACCAGGGGACGGAATTCTGGGATTTCAGCTTTGTCGATCCCGACAACAGAAGGGAAGTCGACTACAACAAAAGAATGTGGCTTTTGGGAGAGATATCCCATCAATATTCCGAAAACCCTAATAAACTCATCGAGACGCTTTTAAGCTCGCTGAAAGACGGAAGGATAAAGCTGTTCCTGATTCACGTCATTTTGAATCTGAGAAAGAAACATTCACAGCTTTTTGAAAAAGGCAATTACGTACCGATAGAGATTTCCGAACCCAAGAAAAAAAACGTGGTTGCCTTCGCCAGGCGGCACGAAAATCAATGGATGGTCGGCATAATTCCGCGATTCCTCGCGTCTCTGATCAAAGAGGGGGCATACCCCACTGGAGAGAGCGCCTGGGGGGACACTTCGCTGACACTGCCGAAGGACGCCCCGCATTCCTGGAAGAACGCCATAACCGGAGAAACCGTAAAAGCAAAGGAAGGAAAGATCAGGATATGCGACGCATTAACAAGGTTCCCTGCCTGCCTGCTTGTCCCTGAGGCTGGGAACCAGTAAGGGATTGTTTTTAAGACGATGAGCGAACACGCCCTTTTAGGTTTTGCCGTGATACTGATACTCGGCATCTCGGCCCAGTGGTTTTCCTGGTTTCTGAGGATACCGACGATAGTCGTTCTTCTCGTTTTGGGCGCTTTTGCGGGGCCCTTCACCGGCCTTCTCGACCCCGACCTCCTGTTCGGCAACGCCCTGCTGCCCTTCGTTTCCATTTCGGTCGCCATCATCCTTTTTGAAGGCGGCTTGAGCCTCAGGCTCAAGGACCTTAAAAAGTCCGGCGGCGTCATAAGGAACCTCATAACCGTCGGCGCCTTAGTGACGATGTTCATCGCCGCGTTCGCCGCGATAATCGTCCTCGGTCTCGACTGGAGGATATCGTCCCTGCTGGGCGCTTTGCTCGTGGTCAGCGGGCCGACGGTCATCATCCCGCTGCTCAGGCAGGTCAAGCCCGACACGAAGATAACCTCGATATTGAAATGGGAAGGGATAATAATCGACCCCATAGGCGCGATACTGACGGTACTCGTTTTCGAGGCGCTTTTCATACACAAGGCCGGTTTTGCCCCGCTCGTTATGCTGACGGGGGCCGTGAAGATACTGTTCATCGGGCTGTTCCTGAGCTTTATTTTCGCCGGCATAATCGTGATTTTACTCAAGCGTTACTGGATCCCGGACTACCTGCAGGAAGTCGTCACTCTGATGTTCATCATTCTGACGTACATCGTTTCGAACAGGATTCAGCCGGAATCGGGGCTTCTGACCGTCACCATACTCGGCATACTCCTCGCCAACCAGAAATTCATCGACATAAAGCACATAGTACGCTTCAAGGAAAACCTGCGCATACTGCTGATATCCACTCTTTTCATAATACTCGCAGCCCGGCTCGACCACGGTATCGTGGGGCTGTTGAACCTCAACAGCCTTCTCTTCCTGATAATCCTCATCTTTCTGGTCAGGCCTGTCGCCGTCTTCCTTTCCACGATAGGCTCGGGGCTCAGCTACAGGGAAAGGATATTCATATCTTTCGTGGCCCCGCGCGGCATCGTCGCCGCCGCCATAGGATCCCTTTTCAGCCTGAGGCTGGCGCAGCTGGGGATTTCCGACACCGGGGCATTGGTCTCCTACACCTTTCTCGTCATCATAGCCACGGTTATTTTCTACGGGGTCATATCCGGCCCCCTGGCCGGGTTCTTGAAGGTCAAGGCCAACATGCTGGGCATTCTGTTTGTCGGCGCCCACGAGTGGTCCCGCAGGATAGCACACGTGTTCCATAAAGAGGGTATCAGCGTCATCCTGGCCGATTCGAGCAGGGAAAACATACAACGGGCGAAGATGGAAGGGCTCAACGCCTACCACTGCAATATACTGTCTTCCGACACGATCGAGGAGCTCGAATTCGAGGGCATAGGCAAGGTTCTCGCGCTCACGCCGAACGACGAGGTCAACAGGCTCGCAGTACAGCACTTCAACAGGATAATCGAGAAAAAGGACCTTTTCCTGATCCAACCCGAGGCAAAACCCTACATTAAAAGCGACGACAAGACCCACTGGGACGGGACGCACCTTTTCGGAAAGGAAATGACTTACAGGGAGATGTCAAACCTCTTCCGTTCGGGCTATGAGATAAAAACCACCAAGCTCACAAAAGAATTCGATTACAAGTCCCTTTTGAACGAGTACGGCAACAAGATAGTCCCGCTGTTCATACTGCACGACAGCCGCGACATAACGCCGGAAACGCTTGAAAAGCCCCTGTCGCCGACCCAGGACCAGAAACTCGTTTTCCTGGCCCCGTCAAAAACATGAAATATTTCCTCAAAACCTATGGCTGTCAAATGAACGTCGCTGATTCCGAAGAGATGGCAATGCATCTTATGTCGTGCGGACACACGGAGACAGGCGACATGAAATCCGCGGATATCATACTCGTAAACACCTGTTCCGTCCGGGAACATCCAGAAAACTCCGCCCTGTCTTTTTTGGGGCGCATCAAACCTCTTAAAAGAAAAAATCCGGAACTCAAGGTCATATTCGCCGGATGCGTCGCCCAGCGCCTGAAGGACGTAATTAAGAAGCGCTTCCCGGCCGTGGATCTGGTCATCGGAGCGAAGGATATCGGGAAGTTTCCCGAAATCATTGGCCGCGAATTGGCGAACTGGCGAATTGGAGAATTGGCCTCTTCAAAGGCCCTGCCGATCCGCCAGTCCTCCAGTTCGCCAATCCACGATGTTTCGTCCTTCGTCACCATCACGCGGGGATGCGAAAACTTCTGCTCGTACTGCATAGTCCCTTACGTCAGGGGCAGGGAATTCTCGTTGCCGGCCTCCGGCATAGTCAACGAAATAAAGATTCTTGCCGGCAAGGGCGTCAAGGAAGTCACGCTTCTCGGGCAGAACGTCAATTCCTACATAGACGGTTCCGGGCTCGCGGTTCGTAGTTCGGAAAAAAGGCAGTCATCAAAAGCTCTCGATTTTGCTGACCTGCTGTCAGAAGTCAACAAGATTGAGGGCATCGAGCGCATAAGGTTCATATCCAGCCACCCCAAGGATTTCAGCGACAAGCTCATTGACGCGGTCGCCGGGCTTCAGAAGGTCTGCGAACACGTGCACCTGCCCATCCAGTCGGGTTCCGACAGGATCCTTGCGGCGATGAACAGGAAGTACGGCGTGGCAAAATACATGTCCATCGTCGAGAAATTGAGGAACAAGGTGAAGGATATCAGCATAACTTCGGACATACTGGTGGGCTTTCCCGGGGAAACCGAGGCCGATTTTAAAAACACGCTTGACGCGGTCAAACAGGCGGGATTTGACTCGCTGTTCGCCTTCAAGTATTCGCCGCGCCCCGGGACACTCGCCGCTTCACTGAAGGACAACGTGCCTTTAGAAACCAAGGAATCGCGGCTTCAAAGGGTACTTCACGCGGCAAACACGGTTGCAATGAACACGAACGCGAAACTGGCCGGAACGCTTCAGGAGGTTTTAATAGACGCCAGGGAAGATGACGGGCATTCCGGCAGGACCCGCACGAACAAGAAGGTGTTTTTGAAAAACGCCCGCCTTTCGCTGGGCAGTACAGTGACCGCGAGGATAGTCGGTACGAAAATCAGCACGCTCATCGGTGAAACGGCGGAGGGCTTATGCGGGATCTGACCAGGAACATCTTGCTTTCGGCGGCCGGAATCCTGGCGGCCATCCTTTTGGCGGAGCTCATATTGGCTTTTTTCATTCCCAAACACCTGTTTCATACCGTGGAGATAGCAAGCAATCACGGCTTTTACAGGTTGTCGGAAAATCCGAAGCTGATTTACGTGCCCATCCCCGGGTCGGGGTTCTTCAATTCTTACGGCCACAGAGGCAAGGATCATTCCTTCGAGAAGGCTTCCGAAAAACGCATCGTCTTCATAGGGGATTCCGTCGCCGAGGGCCTGGGCTCCCAAGTAGGCGCCCGTTTCACCGACATCATCGAAAACCTGGCCGGCCAAAAAGCTGAAATCATAAACCTCGGCGTATGCGGCTACTCGTTTCTGCAGGAGCTTGAATACCTAAAATATATCGGCGTCCGTTTTTCGCCCGACCTGATAATATGGTCATTGACTTTCAACGACCTCCTGCTTCATTCCGCCGAAATGTGCAGGTTCCAGGATAAAATAAGCGCTATTGACAATAACAGTTTTTATCACGACTATTTTTTCAAATACAAATCGGCATTTAGAAATACTGTCCGGAAATCCAACATCTGGAAGTATTTCCGATACGCCCTTGCCAAGCATTCAAGAATCGATTTCTACGCGTCTTCCAATTACATGCTTAAACCGGAAGAGACGGAAAAATTGCTCAAGGAGCTGAAGGCGATTGCCGCAAAGCGTTCTTTCGAAATCCTCTTCGTCTATCTGCCCGTCAACACCGAAGAATACGCGGCGCAAAACGAGACGTTCAAGAAACAGATTGCAAAAGAGGGATTTCAATTGTATGATATAGATGCTTCTTTAAAGCGCTATCCCGGCAGGAAAACATTGTTCATCGGAGACCCGTGCCATCTGTCAGCGTCGGGCAACACCGTGGTGGCAAACCTCATATACGAAAACTTGATAGAAAACCGGCTGGCAAAATGAATAAAGAGAACGTGAAAAAATACTGCGTCATAGGCGCGTCTCTGCTGGTCCCGGCATTGATTTACGCGGTATTATCCAGCGGCGTGACGGTGCGGCTGATAAAGGACGCCTACTACGCCGAATCCGTCGCGAAATACTCGTCCCTGTACGGCATAGACCCTCTCCTGACGGCTTCTATCATAAGGATCGAGTCCAAATTCTCAAGAAACGCCCGGTCCGAAAGAGGCGCTATAGGGCTTATGCAGATACTGCCCGCGACCGCCGACGAAATGGCAGAAGAGCTCGGCCTCGAAGCCTTCAACGCGGAAAGGGACCTTGAGGACCCCGACACCAACATAATGATAGGGATATACTATTATTCAAAGCTCAAAAAGGATTTCGGGGGGAACAAGATCCTGGCCCTTGCCGCCTACAACGCCGGCAAAAGCAAGGTCGCAAGCTGGCATATTCAAAATCCGCTGCTTAGTTTTGAAGTTACCGATATACCTTACAAGGAAACAAGGAATTACGTAAAAAAAATAATGGGAACTTACAGATGGCTAAAAAGACTGCAGGCGATAAAGAAAAAGATAACCTGAACGGCGGCCTCACGCCCCTGATGCGGCAGTACCAAGACATCAAATCCCGGTATCCCGGGGCGATACTTTTTTTCAGGCTCGGCGACTTCTACGAGATGTTCGGCGAAGACGCCATAAAGGCCTCGCCGATACTCGAAGTGGTTCTCACGAAAAGGCAGGAAGTTCCAATGTGCGGCGTGCCGCACCACGCCGTCAATTCCTACCTGCGTAAACTTATAAAGGCCGGAGAGAAGGTCGCGGTCTGCGAACAGCTCGAGGAGCCCGCCTCTGCGGCGGGCAGGCCCGGCAGGGGGATAGTGAAAAGGGGGGTTCTGAGGGTCATAACGCCGGGAACGGTAGTCGAGGAAAACCTGCTTGACCATAGACTAAACAACTACCTCGTTTCGCTCTGTCCCGACAAGGACTTCGAAAGATTCGGCCTGACCTACGTGGACATTTCCACCGGCGAGATCGCCACGACCGAAGTCGAAAAGAGCAAGCTCAGGCGGGAGATTTTCAGGCTCTCGCCCGCTGAACTCGTGATACCGCAGAACCATTTCGAACACCGTTTTTTTTCTGACCTTTCCCGCGAAACCGCAACGGCGCTCAGCCCGCTGGACGGATGGTTATTCTCGGCGCACGAGGCGGCGCAAAAAATCGGCAAAGTGTACAAAACGTCCTCGCTGAAGCCCTTCGGCCTAGAATCCCGCCTTCTTGCGGCCTCCTCAACCGGTGCGATACTTTCCTACATAGAGAACACCCAGATCGGCAGCTTTCCGGTGCTGGACGCCGTCAGGTTCTACTCGCTGGACGATTTTCTGCTGATAGACGAGAACGCCGTCAGGAACCTTGAGCTAGTGGAGGGACTGTCCACGAATTCAGGGGAGAACTCGCTTCTCGAGGCCATTGACAGCACCCTCACGCCGATGGGCGCCAGGATGTTCAGGCAGCGGCTCCTTCAGCCGCTTGTCAAATCAAGGGATATCAAAAAGAGGCACGACGCCGTTGGATTTTTCTTCAATGACGGCATATTAAGGAAAACTTTGCGGGAGGCGATCAAAGGAGTTTCCGATGTGGAGCGCATACTCAACAGGGCCGCGTCCGGCACGGCCGGCCCAAGAGACCTCATCGCGCTCAAGGATTCCCTTGTAGTGTCCGGCAGGATGCTTGAAGAAATAAAAAACGCCGAAAACGAGGTGCTGACCGCGCCCGAAATGATTAAATCCGTCTGCGTCGGTCTTGAACCCCCGAAGGACATCATCGACACGATAGGGCTTGCGGTCAACAACGAACCCCCCGCGACCCTTAAGGACGGCAACGTCATAAGGGACTGCTACAGCCCGGAACTCGACGAACTGCGGACCATATCCCGCGAAAGCAAGAAGCTCATCTCGGATATGGAAGCCGGGGAACGCGAAAGGACGGGCATAAGCTCCCTGAAGATCGGCTACACATCCGTCTTCGGCTATTACATCGAAGTGACGAAACCGAACCTCCGCCTCGTTCCGCAGGGCTACATAAGGAAGCAGACGGTAGCCAACGGGGAAAGGTTCATAACGCAGGAGCTGAAAGATTTCGAGGAAAAGATACTTTCTGCCGACGAAAAAATAGCGAAGCTGGAGGAAGCGCTCTTCAAGGGCCTCCTGCAAAGGCTGCTGAAGCATTCCGAGGCCGTCAAGAACACGGCAAGCTCGCTGGCGGAGCTCGACGTTTATCTGTCGTGCGCGGATACCGCGGCCCTGCACGGGTACGTCAGGCCGGAAATGGACGATTCAACCGCTCTCGAGATATCCGAGGGGCGCCACCCGATAGTGGAACGAAAGCTCAAGAGCGGCTCTTTTGTCGCAAACGACATATCCCTTGACGGCTCCGAAAACCAGATAATGATACTCACCGGGCCGAACATGGCGGGAAAATCCACATACCTCAGGCAGACCGCCCTGATAGCGATACTCGCCCAGATGGGATCGTTCGTTCCCGCGCAAAAGGCCAGGATCGGCGTGATAGACAAGATTTTCACCCGCATCGGCTCCGGCGACAACCTCGCGGGCGGCGAATCGACCTTCATGGTCGAGATGCACGAAACAGCCAACATCCTCAACCAGAACACGCCGAGGAGCCTTGTAATACTCGACGAGATGGGAAGGGGGACGTCCACTTACGACGGGATTTCCATAGCGTGGGCGGCCATCGAGTACCTTTCGAACATCCGGAAAAAAAGCGGTTTCGGGCCCAAAGTGCTGTTCGCGACCCACTACTTCGAGCTAACCGACCTCGAAGGGAAACTGCCCGGGATAAAAAACTTCAACGTTTCCGTGCGGGAATGGGAGGGAAACGTCGTGTTCCTGCACAAGATAGCGCCCGGGGCGGCCGACCGTTCCTACGGGATTCACGTCGCCCAGCTGGCGGGGCTGCCGCAGAAGGTGATCAAAAGGGCCTCCGGGATACTGACGGAACTTGAGAACGAGACGCGCATAAGCGAACCTTCCAAGGCGCCCAGCGAACCCGACCTGTTTACTTTACCTTATTCAAAATTTATGATAGAATTAGGCGAAATTGAAATTGAAAAACTGACGCCGCTCGAAGCCCTGCAGAAACTGAGCGAGCTCAAGAAGAAATACACAAAAAACTGACAGCCCCCTCACCTCATTCCTCTCCCTCGAGGGGAGAGGATGCCCGAAGGGCTGGTGAGGGTGAAACAAGAGAAATCAAAGGAATGCTGCAACAGATTCAACATCTTTAATTAAGAGGTGCAGCGCCATGTTACAGGAAAAAAGAAGGCACAACCGCCTCCCTGTCCTTCACGAGATGGACGAGCCCATACAGCTCGCCATCGGAGAAAAGAACGTTCCCGGCATACTTGTCGACCTTTCCGCCGGCGGAATGGCGCTGCTTGCCTTCGCTTCGATACCCGTGGGAAGCGAAATAAACCTTTCGATCGACATCAAGGGGCTCAAAACCCAGCCGATAAGCGGCAAGGTCGTGTGGACCCTTTCCAAGGGCGAGATGTGGCGCATAGGCATAGTATTCACCAAGATCGACCCCCTCGATTTCAGGCACATCAACCGCCTTGCCATCGAATGCCAGGACTGCGACAACAAGTACGCCCTCGGCGTCACGGACATCTGCAGCGAAAAATGCTCCTACTTCCCCTTGTGCGACAAGCCCGTGAAACTGGGCAAGAAGCACGGCGGCAAGCATCACCATTAAGAAGAACCTTTCCTTCAGCCCGTTAGAGATACATAAACTTATGTTTAATACGAATACAATGAAACCCAGGGCAAACTTTCGATATTAACAAAAACTCAAGGAATTCCGTCCGCCACTGAATCAATGGCGGACTATCTCTAACGGGCCAAGATGCCTATCAGACTCCTTTCCGAAGACACCATAAACAAGATAGCCGCCGGCGAAGTGATAGAGCGGCCCGCCAACGTCGTCAAGGAACTCGTCGAGAACTCGCTTGACGCCAAAAGCACGTCCATCACGGTCGAGATAAAAGGAGCGGGCAAGAAACTCATACGCGTCAGCGACAACGGGACGGGCATACCTCAAAAAGAACTGAAACTCGCCCTCACTCGCCACGCGACAAGCAAGATATCCGATTTCGACGGCCTTTCGTCCTTGAGGACGATGGGCTTCCGCGGCGAGGCCCTTCCTTCGATCGCGTCGGTCTCAAACCTTCTGATCCAGAGCAAGGCCAAAAGCGAACCCTCCGGCTGGGAAATATCGCTTTCGGCCGGGAAGATAAAGGCCGACAGGCCGTGGAGCGGCCCAGGCGGTACCAACGTCGAGATAACCGACCTCTTCTTCAACACGCCGGCGAGGGCAAAGTTCCTAAAAAGCGACGCTTCCGAGAAGCAGAAGATAATGAGGATGATGGAGGAAATAGCGCTTTCCAATTTCGAGACGGCCTTTTCAGCCGCCAGCGAAGGCAGGAAAGCGCTTTGGCTGCCCAGGGCCGGCTCGCTCGATGAGCGCGTCACCGGCCTTTTCGGCGCGGAATTCGCCGGCAAGCTGTTGCGGGCATCGGCCGCGCACCCCAAAGCCAGGGTAAACGCGCTCATAACCGACAAGGAGTCCTCGCTTCCGTCCAAAAGCCACCAGTACTTCTTCGTCAACAGGCGGCCGCTCAACTTCAACCGCTCCACTCTTTTTTCGATATACGAGGCATACCGCGAGTTCCTGCCCGCCGGAAGGCACCCCGGCGTGATACTGATGCTGGAAATCGACCCTTCCGAAACCGACGTCAACGTCCATCCGACAAAGCGCGAGATACGCTTCTCGAAGGAGCAGGAGATAAACTCGCTGATATTTTCCGCGATAAGGGAAGCGCTTTCAAAAACGCCTTACATCGGGATACTAGATAAAAAGCCCTCTCCCGCAAGGGGAGAGGATGCCCGAAGGGCAGGTGAAGGGGTAGCTGAAGCGGGAATCCTCTATAAAACCGAGAGAGAACCGAAAGTAGTGCGCGAAACCCTGAGTAGTGAGCCTGTCGAACTGCTGAAGGGAGAAGTCGAACAACAGCCCAAGGTCATAGGCCAGATATTCAACCTCTACGTCCTGGCCCAGGCCGGCAGGGATTTCTACATAGTGGACCAGCACGCCGCGCAGGAAAGGATAAGGTATGAAAAATACCTCTGCGAGCTTGAAAGCGGAAGCGTTTCCGTACAGCCGCTTTTGTTCCCTGAAACCATAAAGTTCGCGCCCGGCCTTGCGGCCGTCGCGGGCGAATCCCTTGCGATGCTGAAGGAATCCGGCTGGGATATAGAAGAGTTCGGCACCGCCACCTTCCGGGTGTCGGCGATGCCGGCGATACTGGGGAATTCCGCCAACGCCAAGCTCGTCCTTGAGGAGATACTTCACGCCATATCCGAAGACCGCAAAACTCCGCCAAAGGAACGGCTTGAGAAGGTGATACGCGCCGCCTGCAGGTCCAGCATCAAGGCGGGGGACGTGATATCGCCGGACGAGTCCAAGCGTCTTTTGAAGGACCTTTTCGCCTGCAGATCGCCTTTCACCTGCCCACATGGCCGGCCGACGCTCTTCAAGGTGACCCTTTCCGAGCTCGAGAAGCACTTCAAACGCGCCTGATACCAACCCACCGCCATTACCGATGCGGATTTGGTAATGGCCATAAAGACCGGCCTCGGCGGGGCAGGCAGGAAAAGACTATGCCACATGACGGTACTTGAATTCCCAGTAAAGGGTATTTACATTGAAAATGAATACCGAATTGCCTAACAACGTCCCTAAAAACACTGACACCTTAAAACAGTTAATTCCGGACAAATATCATACTGACCTGCCATTTATTAGCGGATCGTCATTTAAACTCTACAAATATGTCGTGGATTCTAAGGATAAATTACAATTTGCCGCGGTCGTCTGGGACAAAACAAAGTTGGCAAAGATATTGCGCGAGGATTTTATATTTTATTTCAACAAAAACGGCCTGTGGGCGGTTAAAATCAAGTTTAAATCCGAAAATATTTCGGGTTCGATGAAAGAAAGCGTTGCCAGTAAAATCAATGCCGGAACATTGGCCAAAAGAGTTAATAATCGGAGCAAGGAATTGTTTCATAGGTATAAAACACTCTATGGAAAGCCCGTCAAAAACAGCTTTTCCATGCCCTACAATTCGATTGAATCCAAGGATTTAAAAACTGAATCCGTTGTTAATGAATGGAATTCGATTCAACAGCCGGAAGGCAATATTTCAGTAAAACTCTTTGAAAGCAATATCGCACAAAAGAAAATTGTAATAAATCGTGATTTAACGGAGTTGTATATTAATGAATCAAAAATGCCGCCGGGTTATTTGTTGATCCAGGCAATAGAAAGGGACAATATCGCTCAAGCTGAGAAATTAATTAACGACGGTGCCGGCGTAAACTGTATCAATATTGATGACCGCATGGAATACTATTCCCCGTTAATGTGCGCAATAACCAAAAATAACCCCAACCTGGTTGGACTGCTTTTGAATAAGGGCGCTTTCGCGGATTATATGATGCCGGGGGGGCAAACCGCATTAAGCCTTGCAATTTACGAAAACCGGACAAATATCGTAAAAATGCTTGTTGACGCCGGCGCTGATGTTAGTATTCAAACCCCTAACGGCGTAACACCTTTAATGACCGCAGCTTATAATGGCAACGAAGAAGCAGTAAAAATACTGCTTAAAGCAAACGCTGATAAATCAGTAAAAGACAAGAATGGCCATACGGCAATTGATTTCGCCATAAGCAAGAATTTCCAATCAATTGTCCGGCTTTTAAAATAGAGGAGGATAGTGGAAATAGGGAAATAGGGGACGTTGTTAGATAATACGTTATTAACAGCCGCTGGGCATTCCCCGGCGGGGCGTCCTCAAAAAAGCCGGGGAAGAGGGGAGTAAATAAGACAATCTAAGCTGGAATACTACCAAACCCGCATTGGAACTGCAAGGCGTTCAGATGCGGGTTTGAACAATATTCTTCCAATGCGGGTTTGTATTTTGTAGAATAACGCCATGAATAAAATACTGTTATTTATGCTATTTCTTTGCCTGGCGGCGGCGCCGGCGGGGGCTCTGACGCTTGACGTCGAAACCGGCACGGTGGGCGCCGTTTACAACGAGGTGCAGGTGCCGGATATGACCGGCACGCGGTTCTCGCTCACGGACGACATACCTGCAGAAAGTAAAGCGTTCTACAGGTTGAGGGTTACCGAAGAGTTCAAAAAGAACAATTACGTTTCGGTCCTCATCGCGCCGCTGATGCTCGACGCCGACGGCACGGCGGAAGGCCTTTTGAGCTTCAACGGCGACATCTTCCCGGCCGGGACAAAGATAAGCGCTAAGTACAGGTTCGACTCGTACAGGGTATCTTACTGGAAGCGCTTCGAGAAAAAGGGCCGCCTTTCGTTTAAGCTCGGCTTTACCGCCAAGATACGAGACGCCTCGATAAGCGTTGCCGGGGCAGGGATAACTTCCGAAAAGAAGAACACGGGCTTCGTGCCGCTGTTGAACTTCGGCGTTGACTACGACCTCGGGCGCAGCTTCACTGCGGTGCTTGACGCCGACGCTCTGGCCGGCGGACCGGGCAGGGCGGAGGACGTGCTCCTTGCCGTGAACCTTAAAACAAGCGAAAGGACGGCCGTCCGCGCGGGTTTCAGGGTAGTGGAGGGCGGGGCCGACGTGGACGAGGTCTTCAATTTCGCCCAGCTCAATTACACATCTATCGGTTTCTCGTACTCATTCTGAACTAGAAACCCTTGATTGCACAGATCACTAACTACGATTACACAGATAACGGCAAAATTACACATGAAGACCCAATCGGTGTAATCAGATGAAACCATGCGAAAGATAATAGTCATATGCGGCCCGACGGCTTCGGGGAAAACCGACGTTGCGGCCCAGCTCTGCAAGCTTATAAACGGCGAGATAATATCGGCCGACTCCCGGCAGGTTTACAAGTACCTTGATATAGGCACCAACAAGTCGGGGAAATATGACCCCGCCACAAAGCTCCGTATATACGAGAACATACCCCAGCACCTCACCGACCTCATAGAGCCGTCCGAAAAATACAGCGCCGGCGAGTTCAAAGCGGACGCCGAACGCCTGATAAAAACCCTGCAAAAGCGCGGGAAAAAACCCGTGATAGCGGGCGGCACGGGCCTCTACATCAAGGCGCTGATCGACGGCATAGCGCCGCTTCCCGCAGCCGACGAAACCCTGCGCGCAGGGCTCAAAAGCGAGCTTGAAAAAAACGGCCTTGCGTACCTCGAAAAAAAACTGAAAAGTTTTGATCCCGAATCGGCCGAAAAGAACAAGGGGAACCCGCAGAGGATAATACGGGCCATAGAAGTGTTCGAGCTCACAGGCATACCCATCACGGAACACCACAAAAAAACCAAAAAATCAAATTTCGAATTTCGAATGATCGGACTGATGACTCAAAAGAACATCCTGCACGAGAGGATAGAGAAAAGGACCGCCGAAATGCTGGAAAACGGGATGGTAGAAGAAACCCGCGGGGCCCTTGAAAAAGGTTCCGACAGGAACTCGCCCGGTATGCAGAGCTTAGGGTACACGCAGGTAATCGATTTCATCGACAATAAAATCGACAAAAAAGAGCTTGAAAATTCAATAAATGCGGCTACGAGGCAGTACGCCAAAAGGCAGATGACGTGGTTCCGAGCCGACAAGAGGATAAAGTGGCTCGATATGGGTGCCTTGTCCGACCCCGCCGAAATTGCGAAAAGCATCTCCAATATGCTATAATCACCCGATAATAGGGAGTTTTCGATAAAATATATGGAACGAGTAGTACTTGTAGGCATACAGCTTCCCGGCACATCAAGAAAAGACGTTGAAAACCTGCTCTCCGAGCTCGAAAAGCTCTGCGAAACCGCGGGCGCCCTGCCGGTAGAAAAGATAATCCAGAAAAGGAACAGGATAGACCCCGCCTATTTCATCGGCCGCGGCAAGGCGGCCGAGCTTAAAGCTATACTTGAAATGACCGGCGCAAAAGCCGCCATATTCGATGAAGACTTGAAACCCGTCCAGCAGAAAAACCTTGAGGAACTGGTGGACGCAAAGATAATAGACAGGACCCGGCTGATCCTTGACATATTCTCCAAACGGGCGCGCTCGAAAGAAGGCATACTGCAGGTGGAGCTGGCACAGCTCAACTATATGATGCCGCGCATCACCGAGCGCTTCGGCACGTTCGAACAGCAGACCGGAGGCATAGGCACCAGGGGACCGGGCGAAAGAAAGCTGGAAGTGGACCAGCGCCGCATCAGGGACAGGATCGCCTTTTTAAAGCGCAACATCGAGCACCTGAGGAAGCAGAGGGAGACCCTGCGCCAGCACAGAGACGAGTCGAGGATACCGGTCATCACGCTTGTCGGCTACACGAACACCGGAAAATCGACGCTTCTCAACCTTTTGAGCCACGCCAACACGGTTTACGCCGACAACAAGCTCTTCGCGACGCTCGACCCCACCACAAGGCAGGTAAAACTGCCCAACGGAAGGGCCGCCCTCTTCACCGACACGGTCGGTTTCATAGACAAGCTGCCCCACGACCTCGTCGCCGCCTTCAGGGCGACCCTTGAGGAGATAAAGCTGTCGAACTGCCTCCTGCACGTCGTGGATGTCTCAAACCCGGACCACATAAGGCAGTCGGACGTGGTAAGCGGGGTTTTGAGGGAGCTCGGGGCCGAAAACGTGCCTCTTCTGATGGTCCTCAACAAGACCGACCTGCTGACGGAGGCGCAGAAAAAACGGCTGTCCAAGAACAGCGACATAGTCATTTCCGCCAGGACCGGCCAGGGGGTTTCTGAGCTCCTTGAGCGCGTTCAGGAGATAGTGACGCCGAAGCTCGAACCGCACGAGTTCGTTCTGCCCTATACCGCCAACGGGCTCATCAAGCGCATATTCGACTGGTCGGTGATAAAAAAACAGAAATACCTCGCCAAAGGCATAAAATTCAAGGTAGAGGCCGCGCCGGAATACTGGCGGAAGATAAAGGCGCTGATTAAAAACGGGTACTAGTTAACAGGTACCGGGTACCTGTTGACTGATACCTAGCACCTGGTACCTGACACCTGGTACCTGACTTCTGAGGTTTTAAATGACCCTTGCGAACAAGATAACCGTCATCCGGATACTCCTGATACCGGTCTTCATAATCACGTTCATAAACGGGCTGTTCCCCTGGCACGCCATAATTTTTTCACTGATGATAATAACGGACGCTCTCGACGGGTTCATAGCCAGGCATAGGAAACAGATAACCCCGCTCGGGACGTTCCTCGACCCGATGGCCGACAAGCTGATGATGTTCGCGTCCTACCTGGCGGGCGCTTACCTCGGCCTGATACCCGTGTGGGTATTCGTCGTCATCCTTTCAAGGGACGTGCTGATAGTGCTCGGGTGGGCGATAACCTATTTCATAACGGATTCGACGGATATAAACCCGAGGCTTTCCGGAAAACTCACTACCATATTCCAGATGACCACGATATGGTTCATCATACTAAATGTCCTGCCCGGCAGGTTCATTAACCTGCTGCTCTATGCCACGGTAATCGTTACCGCCGTATCTGGAGTGGACTACATAATCTTCGGGAACAAGAGACTCAATAAAAATGCCTAAGAACGTCGTAATCATCGGGCGCACCAATACCGGCAAATCCACGCTCTACAACCGCCTTGTCGGACGGCGCGCGGCGATAGTCCACCACGAGCCCGGTACCACGAGGGACAGGAACGAGTCCCTCGTGACGTGGAAAGGAGCCCGCTTCAACATCGTCGATACCGGCGGCTGGGCGACGGACGACGAAATATTCTCCGAGCCCGTAAAAAAACAGCTCAAAAGCGCGCTTGCCTCGGCTTCCGCCGCGCTCTTTATCGTCGACGCGAAGACCGGCCACCACCCGCTTGACACCGAAATAAGCGCCATCTTGCGCAACTCCCAAAAAAAAGTCATACTTGTGGCGAATAAAATCGACTCCCCGAAGGATGACCCCAAGACCGCTGATTTCTACAGGCTCGGAATGGGCGACCCCCTGCCGATATCGGCAAACCACGGAAGGAATATTTACGAGCTCCTGGACAGGCTCTCATCGATGCTTAAAGACGACGCCGACGCGCCGGAGGCGGCCGCGGGCGCGATACGCGTCATATTCGTCGGAAAGCCGAACGTGGGCAAATCATCGCTCGTCAACCGCATATCCGACCAGGAAAGATGCATAGTTCACGACGTGCCCGGCACCACGCGCGAGGCGCTTGACACCGCGATGAGCTTTAACGGGACGGACTATATACTGATCGACACGCCGGGTTTGAAAAGGTCAAAGAAATTCAAGAGCGACCTGGAATATCTCTCGGCTTTAAGCGCCTCCCACGCGGTGGAACGCTCGGACGTGGCCGTGCTTGTTATCGACGCCTCGGAGGGACTGGGGGAAACCGACGCGAAGATAGCCGACATGGTGATCGAGAACAAAAAGGCGTGCCTTATAGTGATGAATAAATGGGACCTTATAGAAGACAAACAGGACCTCGTGCGCGCCATCAAGCAACAGCTTGAAAGAAAGCTGAAATTCATCTGGTGGACGAAGCTCCTGCTTGTTTCCGCGAAAACCGGCCAGCGCACGGACAAGATACTCAAAGACGTGAGCGAGATATACGCCGAATACTCGAAAATGATACCTCACGACGACCTCAAGGAAGCCATAAGGCAGGCGCAATTCCACAAACCGCTTTCAAGGCACGGAGAGGTCCTGAGGATTCGCGACGTCAGCCAGGACCGCTCCAGGCCCCCGACGTTTTTTTTCTCGGTCAACGACACGTCGATCGTGCATTTTTCGTACAAGAGATACCTCGAAAATTCCCTGAGAAAAAGCTTCGGCTTCACGGGCACGCCGCTGATACTAAAGTTCAGGAAAGGATAAACTGCCGATATGACTGAATACCTGTTGTGGTTTCTGATAGCTTTCGCGGCCGGGTCTCTGCCCACGGGATACATCGTGGGCAAGGCGGTGCGCAAGGTTGACGTGCGGACGCTCGGGTCTTTCAACACCGGAGCCACCAACGTCTACCGGATCCTCGGGCCTTTCTGGGGGATAACCACTTTCGTCATAGACCTTTTGAAAGGATTCATTCCGACGTTTGCGGCGCCGTTTTACGTGCGGGACATCGCGCCGATGGCCTGGTTCGCGGTCGGGATATTCGCCATACTGGGGCACATCTTCTCGCCCTTCCTCGGTTTTAGAGGCGGCAAGGGCGTGGCCACCGCGGCGGGCGTTTTCTTCGCGATAATGCCTAAGCCGACGCTTGCAGCCTTCCTGATATTTTTGGCCGTGCTCGCGTTGACAAGGTACGTCTCGCTGGGTTCCATATTAGCTTCGCTCTCCCTTGCCGTGATGGCCTGGATAACGAATGAGCCCTTTGTCTTAAGGGTGCTGACGTCGGCCCTCGCTGTAGTCATAATCATAAGGCACCGCGCAAACATAAAACGCCTAGTCGCCGGCAACGAGCGCAAGTTCGGAGAGAGAATTTATTAATGACATTAATATCCCTCGCCCCTTGAGGGAGAGGGTCTGGGTGAGGGGGTAATACCTTCTGATATGTCACCCTCACCTTTTTCCTCTCCCATCAAGGGAGAGGAAATTTGTTCTTAACGGAGGAAAATTCATTTGAAGATCGGTATTTTAGGCGCGGGGTCCTGGGGAACGACGCTTGCGGCCCTGCTTGCCGCGAAAAACAACGAAGTGACCCTCTGGGAATTCGACCCCGGCCGGGCGAAAGACCTGTCGTCCAAAAGGCGCCTTTCGTTCTTCAAGTACGCCACGCTTCCCAAGGAAGTCCTTGTCACTAACGACCTGTCCGAAGCGGTCGGCGGCGCGGAACTGGTGGTTTTCGCGGTTCCTTCGCATACCCTCAGAGACACGGCAAGAAAAATACTGGCTCTGGGCGCGGACCTCTCAGGAAAGATGTTCGTGACGGCCGTAAAGGGCATAGAGAACGAATCGCTAAAAGTGATGTCCGAAATAATAACCGAGGAACTCAAGGGGAAAATCAAGGCCCTGTGCGCGCTGTCGGGCCCGACCCACGCCGAGGAGGTGGCGCAGCAGATACCGACCACGGCAACCATAGCTTCGAGGAATTCGGACGCGGCGCGGCTTTGCCAGGAGATTTTCACAACCCCGTATTTCAGGGTTTATACCTCGTCCGACATAAAGGGCGTCGAAACAGGCGCCGCCCTGAAAAACATCTTCGCCATAGCCGCCGGCATCTGCGACGGGCTGGGCCTGGGCGACAATACCAAGTCGGCCCTCGTGACGAGAGGCCTGAGGGAAATGATAAAACTGGGCGTGAAGATGGGGGGGAGCCCGCACACGTTCCTCGGCATCACCGGCCTTGGGGACCTCATAGTCACGTGCTTTTCAAGGCATTCCCGGAACAGGGGGATAGGCGAAAAACTCGGCTCGGGGCAGTCCCTCGCCGAGGCGCAGAAATCGGTGATAATGGTCGCCGAAGGAGTGAAAACCGCCAGAAGCGCCTACGAACTGTCGAAAAAACTGAACATCGAGCTGCCCATAATCGAACAGATATATTTGATACTATATGAAAACAAGCCGCCAAAAAAAGCCGTCACGGAGCTGATGACGCGCGAGATGAAACCTGAAACCATAATAGAGGAGTTCTTGAATGAACAAGCTTGATTTGATCGAATCGCTCACCAAGGTATTGAGCACGAGGAAGGAAGCAAAAGACGCTTTGGAACGCCTATTTTCCGTGATGAAAAAAGCGCTGAACGGAGGGGACAAGGTCGTTATCTCCGGCTTCGGCAGTTTTCACGGTTTCGTGACAAGAGCCAAAAAAGGGCACAACCCGAAAACCGGCGAAACCCTCCAGATAGCCCCGAGAAAAAAAATACGCTTCCGTCAATCAAAGGATTTTTTCGACTAAAACAAAATGCCTCATTTGACTTTAAACTGCGCTTTTGTTATATTTATTCAAGTAATACTTTAAGTGGCAAATCTAAAATTACTAAATTAACATATGATAGAAATTCCGCCCTTACCAGACAAAGAATTCTTCTCGATAGGCGAAGTGAGCCAGATAGCGCAGTTGCCCGCATATGTCCTGCGCTACTGGGAAAACGAGTTCCGGCTTTTGAGGCCGGCGAGAAGGGTTTCCGGGCAGAGAAAGTACATTAAAAGGGACATAGAGGCCGTCTTTCAGATAAAGGACCTGCTTTATAACAAGAAATTCACGATAGCAGGGGCAAAAAAGGCGCTAATAGGAGACAAGCGGCGCAAGGAAGAACCCGTCCATCAGCTGAACCTTGAGCTGGGAAAAGCCGACAAGAACTCCCTCGCCGAGATAAAGACCGAACTCGAAGAAATCCTGAAGCTCCTGAAATAATAAGAAGGCAAACAAGGTACCGGGTAAAAGGTGCCAGGTAAAAGTTGCGGCTTGCAACAAGCTAATTTGAATGGACGGGGCGTAGCCCTCTGCTTAATCGCAACGGGTAAACTCCGTCGGCTAGCGCATCCGGGCCGAAGTCTCGGCCAAGGTCGTATTTCCGCCTTCGTTGACGTGTCAGCAATAAACGCGGCTATTCGCCGCATTGCTGCCACAACTTCGGCGGATTTCGCGTGAAACGATATATAAAGGTCTTTTTGTGCTCAATTTTCGGGGCGTAGCCCCGCCACTGAGTCGCGGCGGGGTAAACTCCGTCGGCTAGCCAGGCCGAAACATCGGCCTGGGAGAGGTCGGGCCGAGAATCGGCCCCGCCCCTCAACTCGGGGCGGCCGTAAAAAGTTCTTTAGTTGTATTCGGGGCGTAGCGTAGTTGGCTAGCGCACTCCCTTGGGGTGGGAGAGGTCGCCGGTTCAAATCCGGCCGTCCCGAATT
>JAFGGC010000031.1 GCA_016930715.1 Endomicrobiales bacterium | reverse complement strand
GCGGTTGATGGGTCGGCGTGCGACGCATAAGGAGCACTTGCCTGCCGACGGGCGCGAGTCGGTGAGCGCCCGGGAGCGCCGAAACCGCGGTTGCGAGGCACCTTTGAAATATCAATATGGAGAGGTGGCCGAGCGGTTGATGGCGCCGGTCTCGAAAACCGGTATGGGCTTTTAGTCCATCGCGAGTTCAAATCTCGCCCTCTCCGTTTTTTAGCGCTTTTATAGTATATTGACCTTTGTCCTTTTTCCGCGGCTGCCAACGGAAACGACAAGACCACTTTCCATCCGATACGGCCAAATCATGCCATTCAAAGCAAAAATCGACAAATGCCTATCGGAGCCCCAGATCCCTTACTATCAATTTGGAAAGTAATTTATACGCCATATGATCAGGGTGATGGTCATTCGGGATCTCATAGTCATTAAAACTCTCGTATAATGAGCTATAATCCAAAACCTTTATTTCCGTGTTTTGCAGATACGGTTCGATCGTTTTCCACTTTACGCTCCCCGGATAAACTACAACGTAAAAATTATTAGAATTGAATTTATCTTTAAATATCGCGCATGATTCTTTTATTATGTCCGCCGTTAACTTGGCGTGCTTCCTTGAAAAGGGAGGAAAATCCATTTTCCTGAAAATAAACTTCCCCAATTCGGTCTTCCTCATCATCAAACATAACTTTGTCAGTATCGGTTTTCCGGACAAGAAACTGCCTTTCCTTACCAGATGCCCCTTATTGTCATAATCATAGTAAGGCATATTTTTCCCGTAATTGGCGACGACAGAATATGACCCTACGGAACGATTTATGTGGAAATCCAGGAACGTATATATCAAAATCGCACTGCTTCCCTGAACTTCCTTTCTTATGCCCGAATCCTGCAATCTTGCAAGCATTTGATTCGGGCCGTGCCCGTTGAAACCGTAATTGTAAGGCATGTGTCCAGGGAGCATCGTCCCGATAAAATATGGCATTGTTTGATTATCCTGGACAGCCGCCCCAAAAGTAAACGAACCGCCAAAAAACAGAATAGGCGTTTTTCTTGAAGAAGCGTTCGTTACCGGCGTTTTTCTTGAAGAAGCGTTCGTTACCGGCGTTTTTCTTCTTCCGTAACCATCGATTGAGTATACAGCATCATATAAGATAACGTCATTCATCATCTTTCTTACTCTCACTTCAGTATTTTCTTTCGGCTTAAAACCAAGAAGCTCATCGTAGCGATCCAACTCCCGCCTATGGTCCTTGCTATAGATATAGGTGGGGATCTGTTCCATGTTTATTCTGTTAATAAAAAGCGATACCCTCTCGATCAATAATAGCGCAAGCAAAGCGCTCAGAATGACCATAAAACCTAAGGATAATTTAAAAACAAGATTTCTCATACTGTCGCCTTTTTCATAAATGGAAGGCTGCCCGGACAACACATTGCCGATTCTATAGTCAATGCTGAGTATCCGCTCAAACTAAAACCGTGAACTGCGGGATCCGAGCCTGCGGCCCTCAAAAGCGGGGAGATACGTTTAGCTGCCTATTATTTTCACCATTATCCTCTTCTCGCGCCTGCCGTCAAACTCTCCGTAGAAGATCTGTTCCCACGGACCGAAATCAAGCATGCCTTCGGAAACCGCGACCACGACCTCCCTTCCCATTACCTGTCTTTTTAGATGCGCGTCGCCGTTATCCTCTCCGGTCCTGTTGTGCCTGTAATGCGAAGTCGGCTCATGGGGCGCAAGCTTTTCAAGCCAGTCGTCGAAATCGTTTATTAACCCTTTTTCATTGTCATTAATAAAGACGCTCGCCGTGATATGCATGGCGTTCACAAGGCAAAGCCCCTCCTTAATGCCGCTGTCCCGGAGGCATTTTTCCACTTCAGGGGTGATATTCATGTATTCTCTTCTGTTACGGGTAGTGACATAAAGATACTTCTTGAACGCTTTCATCTGAAACCTCCCGCTCTTGACATGACACCAGGCCAGTATCCGTTACAAAAAAACAGCCGACGCATCCCAGGTCCGATTTTTGGACGCTCGCGTAACAAAACTAAAATGCGCCTGCCGCCGATTGTTTCGAATCAAATAAAAAACCCGCATGATTCTGCGGGTTTTAATGTCCTTTAAATACATTTGCTTATTTTATGAAACTTCTCTTCATTTTCTTGTTCTTTTCCATGTTCCTCTTCAATATGTTTTCGTATTTCTCCTTTTGCCTCGGCGTGAGATAACTATCGCATTTTTTCTTTGAGTCTATCTTGCAGTTCTTCGTTTCTTCGATTATGTCCTTGATTTCGGCTGCTTTCTGTTTGGACAGACGAACATCTCCCTTCCTTGAAGCCTTTTTCTGCTCGGCCATTTTCGCGTGCATGCTGGCGTTAAGTTTCTCGCACTTTTTCTCATATTCCTTCGCGCACTTTTCGATTTCCGAGCACTGCTTGGAACTGAGCTCAAGCTGCTGCCTGTAATCAAGCATGCGGGCGCAAGCCGGGGTTCTTTTTATGGCCTTCTGTTTCGTGTTCCTGCCGATCATTTCCGCGGCGCACAAACCGCCGAGAACAAGTAAAATAAAAAACGAGAACGCCAATATCTTTTTCATAAACCCTCCCGCCGGCCATTGACACTGGTTTTTGCGCAGGAGCAAATCCAGCATTCCGCAGGCAGACTCTCGGGGAATTTGAAAGAGGGGTGGCTATTACCACCACCCCCTTCTCAAACCTTTACATATCTTCGCTTCCGAGAGTTTTTTTGTTTCCGGCAGTTTTTGCTTTTTCAATTGAAGCCTTTACTATTTCTTCAACTTTTGACGACAACGAGGCAATGTAATCCGCCCCGGTTCTGAAACCCGCGTCTTTCACCAGTTTTTTTACCTTGCTGACCACTACTAGAATGTCCGCCATTGTATCACCTCCCGTCCTTTATTATACAAAAGCTTTTTGCTTCTTGTGAAGTGTTTTTTTCTATTGACACTACCGCAAATTATTTGTATATTGTTTTTATAAATATTTTATTTCAAAAAACTGACGATATGAATTCAAAACCGGCTGGAATTTCTTTAAAATGATTGCCACTAACCTTAATAACCGCCCGAAAATCCGTTCCGCGGAAAGAATCAAAAATGAACGCCTTGCGACAAAATATGCCTCTTAATACGCCGTATTATCTTATCGACGAAAAAGCTCTCCTCTCCAACCTTAAGAAAATAAGATATGTCAGGGAACGTTCCGGCGCGAAATCCGTGCTTGCCCTTAAATGTTTTTCCACGTGGTCCGTGTTCGGCCTGATGAAGAAATACATGGACGGGACGACAAGCAGTTCTCTGTTCGAAACCAAAATTGGACGCGAAAAATTCGGCAAAGAAACCCATGCCTACTGCGTGGCTTTTTCAAAAGACGACATAAAAGAAGTAAAGAAATACGCCGATAAAATAATTTTCAACTCAATATCGCAATTAAAAACTTATCGCAACCTTGTCGGAAACCTGAAAATCGGCCTTAGAATAAACCCGAAGATAAGCTATTCTCATTTTGATCTCGCCGACCCCGCAAGACGCTATTCGCGCCTTGGCGTGGTCGATAAAAATGAAATAAAAAATGTCTTGCCGTTCATAAGCGGCGCGATGTTCCATTTTAACTGCGAGAACGACGATTTCGGAAGTTTTTCGCGCAACCTTGATTACCTTCACGAAAATTACGGAAGTATACTTAAGGAACTGGGCTGGGTAAGTCTGGGCGGCGGTTTCTATTTTACCAAGGAAGGGTACCCGCTGGACAGGTTTTGCGATAGACTAAGGGAATTCAGTAACAAGCTCGGCGTTCAGGTATACCTTGAACCCGGTGAAACGTCGATAACAAGATCGGCCGAGCTCGTCACGAAGGTCCTGGACGTCATTCACAATGAAATTGACATCGCCGTAGTGGATTCGTCCACCGAAGCCCACATGCTCGACCTTTTGATATACCGGACGCCGGCAAAGATCGAAACCTCCGGCAAGGGCAGGCATAAATACATGATAGCCGGCCGGTCCTGCCTTGCGGGCGACGTGTTCGGGACTTATCGCTTTAGATCCCCTCTGCGCCCCGGGAAAATCATAAGGATATCCGATGCCGCGGGATACACTATGGTCAAGAAGAACTGGTTCAACGGGCTGCAAATGCCTGCAATAGCGGTTAAAAGACTTGACGGCACCATTGACATTGTCCGCAGATTCGCTTATAAAGACTATTTAAACAGCCTATCATAAGGAGGTACTTGAATGGCAAAAAACGTTCTCATAATCGGCGCCGGGGGCGTCGCGCACGTGGCGGCACACAAATGCGCGCAGAACAACGATGTCCTGGGAGACATCTGCATCGCGTCCCGGACGCAAAAAAAATGCGATGAAATCATCGAGAGCATAAAGAAAAAGAACAACATAAAGGACAAAACCAAGAAGATATATTCGCGTCAAGTCAACGCGATGAACGTGCCGGAGACAATCAAGCTCATAAAGGACACGAAATCCGACATAGTTATAAATCTCGGCATCGCGTACATAAACATGTCGGTCCTTGAAGCGTGCATGGAGACCGGCGCCGCCTATATCGACACCGCCATTCACGAAGACCCGGAAAAAACGTGCGAAGACCCGCCATGGTACGGCAACTATGAATGGAAACGCAAAGACGCATGCAAGAAAAAAGGCGTCACCGCGATACTCGGCGCCGGTTTCGATCCCGGCGTGGTCAACGCGTACTGCGCGCTGGCCGTGAAACATTATTTCGATAGTATTGACACCATTGATATAATGGACGTGAACGCCGGAAATCACGGAAAATTCTTCGCCACCAATTTCGACCCGGAGATCAACCTGCGCGAATTCGTCAAGGTATGGACCTGGATAGACCGCAAATGGGTATCGCTGCCGTGCCACACTGAAAAAATAGTATATGACTTCCCGGTGGTTGGAAAACAACCGGTATATCTAAACGGGCACGATGAATTACATTCCCTGTACAAGAACATTGATGCCAACAGCATTCGCTTCTGGATGGGATTCAGCGATCATTACATCAACTGTTTTAACGTGCTGAAGAATACCGGCCTGCTTTCCGAGTTTCCCGTGAAGCTTTCCGATGGCCGGGAGATCATACCTTTGAAGGTGGTAAAGGCCTGCCTGCCCGATCCGAAGTCCCTGGCACCGAATTACACGGGCAAAACCTGCATAGGCAACCTTGTCAAAGGCACGAAAGAAGGAAGCGAAAAAGAGATTTTCATCTATAATGTCTGCGACCATAAGGACTGTTACAACGAGGTTGAATCACAGGCCATAAGCTATACCGCGGGCGTCCCGCCGGTGGCTACGGCAATGCTGATAGCAAACGGCAAATGGGAAACAAAAACCATGGTCAACGTGGAAGAACTTGACCCTGACCCCTTCCTTGAGCTCCTTAACAAAATCGGGCTACCCACGCAAGTCAAGCAGATGAAACCCGAAGAAAAAGCGCTGGTATAAGAGCTCTTTTGCAAAACTGGCGTTAAATCCCGAATTCCCCCGATTTTCGTTCGGTCTATGGAAAAAACTTATGTAAAGATCATTTTCGCGTTCCTGGTATTCTCCGGGACGCTCATCAGGTTCCATGGAATTTCCGAACGCTCCCTATGGATAGACGAGATCGGGACTCTCAAGTCAGTAAGCTTCAATGACTTCCGAAGCATAGCAGAATACACCAAAGCAAACGATACGTACCCTCCCCTTTATTTTTTCATGGTGCACTTCGTGACGCGCGTTTTCGGCGACTCCGAAACGGCGCTGCGGACCCCGTCTGCGATATTCGGCATTCTGTCCATTTTTTTCATATTTCTTCTGGGAAGGACGCTTTTTAGTGAACGGGAAGGCCTTTTGGCGGCCCTGTTTGCCACCAGCTCCATGTTCGCGGTCGAAGCCAGCCGGGAGGCGCGCGCGTATTCCATGCTGCTGTGCTTTGCCACGCTTTCCTTTTTCTACGCTATGAGGATATGGAAAGCGGCGATCCCGCCCAAAAGGATAAGCGCGTCGGACGCATTGGGATTCATCCTGTCATCCGTTATAGCCGCGTACACCCATTACTACGGCTCCCTGATGGCCGCCATCCTGATAATTTTTCTGTTTTTTGCCGTTAAGGGTCATTCGCGCGCGAAACTCGTTATTCTGCTCGTATATGTCGGCACTGCAATGCTCTGGTTCAGCTCGGCGGCTTACCAGTTCAAGAACAACAATTCCTTCGTCAACTGGCTGCAGAAACCAAGCGTACCCCACGTCCTCGGATTCTTCCTTTACGCATTCAACAACTCCCTCCCTTTGACCACCGCGGCGGCGGCAACGGCGTTATTGTCAAAAATCCTGCAATTCAAAAAGAAGAACGCCGCGGACACGCTCGACAACAAACAGGAACTGATACTGTGGGGATGGCTGGTTATCCCTGTTGCCGTTTCCCTGCTTTTTTCATCCCTTTTCTTCAATATATTCCAGTACCGATACCTTATAGTCTGCCTCCCGGCGATATATCTTCTTGTGGCGCGGTACATTAGCCTTCTCGTCCCCGCCGGGAACAGGTTCTTCTTGATCGTATCCCTTCTCGCCGTTTTGGCGCCCTACCACCTTGTTTTCACAAAACACTACTACAGTATACCGGCGATCCATGAGATAAAAGAAGCGAGCTGCTACTTAATGAACAACAAGAAGGTGGCGGGCGACGGCTCCCTGTTGATATCCAACGCATTCAGGTTCAGATGCCTGGAATACTATTTTGCCAAGGAAGGTTTTAAAAAGAAGGTGCTGCACGTCGTCCCCGGCGAGCTCGAGGAGATGAATGACGCGCTAAAAAAGAAAAACTGGGAATGTGTCTGGGTTTTCGACTGCGAAGACAAGTGGAACGATATCCTTGAGAAGATATCCGAACGATATTCCTTGATCGAGCGAAAAGACTTCAATGGTACAAGGGTCTTTCTTTTCGAACGGAGTTCCTGAAACGGAACTGCCCGCCGTCATACAGCGCGGCTATTTACCCATATTCTTCAGCGATTTAAGGCTTTTCAGGCTCTTTAAGCTCTTCAAGCTTTCTTCCATCTCCTTTTCGTCCGCTTCGCCCATGCCTTCCATATCGCTCTCATCGCAATCATATGATTCGTCTTCTTCGCCGGTCGTTTCGCCAAGCGCCTTAAGCTGGCTTTCGTCGATATTTATCACGAAAAGTTCGTCGCTCAATCCGGTGTTCGCCTTGATGGATTCAAAAACGCCCCTTCCCGCGAGTTTTCCGTCTGAATAAACCTCAAGCTTATGAGCTATCTTGGTTTTTAACCCCTGAGCCGGTTTAAAATCATAAAAAATAAAGTAGTCCCCGGAACCGGAAGTCTCGGCTTTCACTATCTGCAAAAGCTCCTTGGATATCCAGACCCTGGAATACGGCCCGTCCTCATCCTTATTTTTCATCCCGGGAACCGCCACATAGCAAGGCATTTCCTTTACGTTTTCTTCCCCTTCAATCTTAAACTTTGAATCGGCCAGAAAAAAAGGATTTATCATCGCGGCGCTGTATTCTGCTTTCTTGCTCAAGCTGGAAACTGACATGGGCTTTCCCGAGGCGTTAAAAGTAACGCTTTTCGTGCCGTCGTTTATGGTAGTGATTTTCGACTGGGACGCCAAATCCGCCGCAGCTCCGTATTGAGCAATCTG
>JAFGGC010000030.1 GCA_016930715.1 Endomicrobiales bacterium | reverse complement strand
GCCGATAGCTATGGAGAAGCAGCTGAGGTTCGCCATACGCGAGGGTGGGCATACGGTCGGCGCGGGCGTAGTGACGGAGATCGTTGAGTAAGAACTATATAAAAGGAAAAGAAAGAAATGGTGACGGAAAAAGTTGTTCCAGCCCAGAGGTTGAGGATAAGGCTCAGGGCTTATGATCACAAGATGCTCGATGATTCTCTCGCGAAGATCGTAGAAACGGCCAGAAGGACGGGCGCGAAAATAGTGGGGCCGGTATTGCTGCCGACCGCCATAAAAAAGTACACCGTCAACAGGTCGGTGCACGCGGACAAGAAATCAAGAGAGCAGTTCGAAATGAGGATACATAAGCGCCTGGTGGACATCCTCGAGCCTTCGCAGAAGACGGTCGAGGAGCTGATGAAGCTCGACCTGCCGGCTGGTGTTGACATCGAAATCAAGATGTAAAAAAGTGATTACACTGATTTTTTAAAAGCGATTACACAGATATGGCAAAAGGATTTTAATCTGTGAAATCGATGTAAGAAATCTGTGTAATCATTACAAACGAAGTGAGGAAGGAAATGCTGAACTCAATAATAGGAACAAAGATAGGGATGACCAGGATATTCGACAAGATAGGGAACATGATACCCGTCACTGTCGTGTCCGTTAAGCCCAACGTGATCACCGCGGTCCGCACGAAAGAAAAGGACGGATACACGGCTGTGCGCCTCGGTTACGGCGAAATAGACGAGAAGAAGGTAAACAGGCCGGATATGGGTTTTTTCAAGAAGAACAACCTGCCGGTAAAGAAATACCAGCTTGAATTCCGCACCGCGGATATTTCCGGCCTTCAGACAGGACAGGAAGTTAAGCTTGACATCTTCAAGGCCGGGGAATACGTGGATGTTGCCGGAACCTCGAAGGGCAAGGGCTTCGCGGGCACCGTTAAAAGGCACGGATTTGCGGGGGGAGTCATAACCCACGGCCAATCCGACCGCCAGAGGTCTCCCGGCAGCATAGGTTCGCAAGGGTTCCAGAGGGTCATAAAGGGGCTCAGGATGGCCGGCCATCTCGGGCACGAAAAGGTCACGAT
Organism: Endomicrobiales bacterium; assembly: GCA_016930715.1. Classification (GTDB taxonomy): domain Bacteria; phylum Elusimicrobiota; class Endomicrobiia; order Endomicrobiales; family JAFGGC01; genus JAFGGC01. The sequence goes on along the minus strand of JAFGGC010000030.1, from coordinate 18,747 downwards.
ACAGCATCTTGAGATCGCGGAAGTTGACCCCGAAAAAAGCGTCATTCTCATCAAAGGCGCGGTACCGGGCGTGAACAACGACATAGTCGTGATAAGCAAAACCGTGAAAAGGGTCAAAGTAAAACGCGAAGCAGCGCCCGCCAAGAAGGAAAAGAAAGGCGCGGCCAAATCCGCAAAAAAATAACAATTGAGAGATCATACAATGGAAACGACGGTCTTAAACACAAAAGGGAAAGAGGCGGGCAAGGTCGCACTGCCGCCCGTATTCGAAACTAAAATTTCTTCGGCACTGCTTCATGAAGTGGTCACGGGGTACCTTGCCAACCAGCGTTCGGGCACCCACTCGACCAAAACCCGCGCCGAAGTCTCGGGCAGCGGCCGCAAGCCTTGGAGGCAGAAAGGCACCGGCAACGCGCGGGTGGGCTCGATTCGTTCGCCCCTCTGGAGGAAAGGCGGAATAACTTTCGGGCCTAAGCCCAGGAGCTATTATCAGAATATCCCACAGCAAAAAAAGAGGAACGCCCTTCATATGGCGCTCGCTTCGAAAGCGAGCGAGGGAGGGCTTGTCGTGATAGAGGATTTCAAGATCGAAGGGCCGAAGACGAAAATGGTCGCCGATATCCTCGATAATCTCAATCTCGGCGAAGAGACGGTGCTGCTTGTCGTCAACAAGATAGAAGAGAACCTTAAAAAAGCGTCCCGCAATATAGAGAACCTCTTCGTCAGCGAAACGAACAATCTGAACGCGTACGAAGTGCTTTGGGCGAAGAAAGTGATGTTCGCGAAGTCGGCGCTGGACGGTATAAAATAATCGAATGAGAGAAATAAAATGGAAGCCAAAAGAGTAATCAAAAGGCCGTTAATCACCGAGAAAGCCACGATGATCAAGGAAAAAGAAAATAAGTACGTCTTTGCCGTGGATAGGGGCGCGTCAAAAGGCGCTATCAAAAGAGCCGTGGAAGAGTTATTTAAGGTCCAGGTCGAGGGCGTGAATACCTCGATAATGGGCGGCAAACTCCGAAGGATGGGTGCTTTCGCGGGCCATCGCCCGGATTGGAAAAAGGCTATCGTTAAAGTAAAAAAAGGTCAAGAGATAAAGATGGTGGAAGAAGCGTAATCTCAAATTTGAGATTTGAAATTCCGGCCGCAGGCCGGATAATTATGGGCGGCTCACCCGAAAAGAGAGCAGAGGGAAAATAATATGCCAATAAAAACATTTAAAGGATACACGCCGGTAAGGCGTTTCATAACGGTAGAGGATTTTTCAGACCTGACAAAGAAAAGGCCCGAGAAGTCGCTCACGGTTTCTCTGCGTAAAAAAGGCGGCCGGAACAACACGGGCATGATAATGGTCCGTCACAAGGGCGGAGGGCACAAGAGGTATTACCGCATAATAGATTTTAAGAGGGATAAAGTGAACGTGCCAGGGAAAGTCGCTGCCATAGAGTACGACCCGAACCGATCGTCCAGGATTGCCCTTATTGAGTATCAGGACGGCGAAAAGAGGTATATACTACAGCCCGTTGGCTTGAAAGTGGGCGACGAAGTTATGTCGGGGGCCGAAGCTGAAATCAAGACCGGCAACGCGCTGCCGCTTTCGAATATACCTGTCGGGACTTTCATTCACAATATTGAAATGGTTCCCGGCAAGGGAGGCCAGCTCGTGCGCTCGGCGGGTTCCGCCGCTCAGCTTCTGGCGAAAGAAGGCGATTACGCGCACGTCAGGATGCCTTCCGCGGAGATAAGGCTGATATCCATAAAGTGCATGGCGACGATCGGCCAGGTGGGGAACATCGACCACGAGAACGTGACTATAGGTTCGGCAGGAAGATCCCGGAGAATGGGCATACGCCCGACGGTCAGGGGTACCGCAATGAATTCTGTCGACCATCCGCACGGCGGAGGACGGGGAAGGTCAAAAGGCAACAACCAGCCGAGATCCCCCTGGAACCAGCCCGCGAAAGGCTACAAGACCAGGCCCCCGAAAGTGTGGGACTGGATGATAGTCAGAAGAAGAACCAAGGCAAGCGGCGAACCCACGAAGTAAGGATATATCGAGACAAGGTTCTTGAATAAAGGAGAAGGATAATGGGAAGGTCAATTAAAAAAGGCCCGTATATCGACGAGAAATTGCTCAGAAAAATACAGCAATTAAACGACACGAAGGAAAAGAGGGTGGTAAAAACCTGGGCAAGGTCGTCAATAATAACGCCGGATTTCGTCGGGCATACAATAGCGATACATAACGGCAAGAAATTCCTTCCCGTGTTCATCACCGAACACATGGTGGGCCATAAGCTCGGCGAGTTCGCCCCGACAAGGTTCTTCAAGGGCCACGGCGCCGCGCACACGAAGGAAGTCACGGAATTGACATAAAGACGATTACGCCGAACGAAGTGAGGAAAATATGTTAGCGATAGCAAAAGCAAAATTCGTAAGATACGCGCCGAGAAAGGTTAACCAGGTGCTCGGGCTCATAAGGAACAAGCCGGTGGAAAAGGCTTTTGAAACGCTGTCCTTCACGCCGAAAGCAGTTTCGGAAATAGTGGCAAAAACCCTTAAAAGCGCGGTTGCCAACGCGGGCCGCCTCAAGAACATGTCGGGCCTCAAGGTCAAAGAAGCATGGGTAGGGCACGGGCCGGCTCTTAAGAGGATGAGGCCCGGGCCTATGGGCAGAGGGCTTCCTTACAAAAGAAAGATGTGCCATATATCGGTATCGATAGCTGAGATTCTTCCTGGCGAGATGAAACAGAGAAAGAAGAAGATCAGCACGGAAATAAAGCCTGAAACCGTGAAAACGGCAAAAAAGCATAAGTAAAAGAAGGGAAATCATGGGCCAAAAAATTCATCCGAAAAGCGTTCGTTTAGGTTACATCAAGGACTGGGACTCGAAATGGTTCAATCTCAAGGAGATGCCGGACCTGATCGAAGAGGACCAGCGGATAAGGCGTTACCTCAAGGACAAGCTGTATCTTGCGGCGGTTTCAAAGATAGGCATAGACAGGGCCGGCAAGTACCTGAGGGTTAACCTTTTTACCGCCCGTCCCGGCATTGTCATAGGCAAGGGCGGCCAGGGGATAGAGAATCTAAAGACGGAACTTGAGCAGATAACCGGCCGCAAGGCGTTCGTCAACGTCATGGAGATAAAGAAGCCCGAGATTGACGCGCAGCTCTGCGCCGAAAGCATAGCGATGCAGCTGGAGAAGCAGATCTCTTACAGAAGGGCAATGAAGCGCGTTATCGAAAAAGCGATGTCTTCAGGCGCACAGGGGATAAAGATAATGGTTTCAGGCAGGCTCGGCGGAGCCGAAATAGCAAGAAGAGAATGGCTCAGGGAAGGGCGGATACCGCTTCAGACCTTCAGGGCGGACATTGACTACGGTTTCGCCGAAGCATTCACCACCATGGGCCAGATAGGCTGCAAGGTGTGGATATTCAAGAAAGAACTATACAAGAAAACGGAGAAGGAACTCCTTGAAGAAGCAAAGCTTGTGGAAGGCGACATCAAAATTGAGGGACCGGCGAAACAGGACAACGCGAAGGAACCCGAGAAAAAAACCGAGGCTGCGGCCGGAGAAGAAGCAACGGTGCAAAAAAACGAAGAGCAAAGGTGATTTACGATGTTGATGCCCAAAAGAGTTAAATACAGAAAGATGCAGAGAGGCAGGATGAAGGGCAAGGCCAAGGGCGGCACGAGCCTTGCGTTCGGAGAGTACGGCCTTCAGGCGCTAGAGCCGGCGTGGATAACCTCCAACCAGATCGAAGCCTCGCGAGTGGCACTGACCAGGTTCATAAAAAAAGGCGGAAAGCTCTGGGTGAGGATATTCCCGGACAAGCCGTTCACGAAAAAACCGGCCGAGACCAGGATGGGCAAGGGGAAGGGCGATCCCCAGTATTGGGTTGCCGTGGTCAAGCCGGGCAGGGTAATGTTCGAGCTTGAAGGCGTCACGCCGGTTGACGCGAAGGAAGCGATGAATCTTGCGGCCCACAAGCTTCCCATAAAGACCAGGTTCTTGCAGCGCCACGTCATATAAGGGAAATGTAGATGACCCGCCTCGTCGGCGGGTCACCGGGTTCAAAGAGCTTCAAGAAGTTGTCGGTAGATTTAAATTTACGTTGCTATTAAAAGAAATCTAAGAGGTGTTTTCCGGTGAAAGCTAAACAGTGGCAGGAGACAAGGGAATTATCGCAGATAGAAATGGAAGCCAAGCTGCGCGCGGCGCAGGAAGAGCTTTTTCGTTTAAGATTCAAGCATACAACTACGCCGTTGAAAAACGGCTTGAAGATAAGAGCTTTAAGGCGGAACATAGCCCAGTTCAAGACACTGCTTCGCGAAAAAAATCAAACGGCACAGGCCGGTAAATAACATAACTCTCGGTGCGGATTTTCCGCATATCAGGAAAGAAGGGACGTAAATGGAACGCGTCGGAAGAAAGATTAAAACGGGGATAGTGATTTCGGATAAATCCGATAAGACAAGGATAGTGGAAGTAAAAAGGGATTTCAGGGTGCCCATGTATGAGAAGGTGATGAAACGGCGTAAAAAGTATTACGCCCATGACGAAAAGAATGTTTCTCACGCGGGCGACAAGATAAGGATAATGGAAACAAGGCCGTTGTCAAAGCTTAAAAGGTGGATCGTCGTTGACGTGATAAAAAAAGCGTAAATAGAAGGATTTTGAGGTTATAACATGATTCAGGAAAGATCGATTTTGAACGTTGCGGATAATTCCGGTGCCAAAAGGATACGTGTTTTCAGGGTAAGGGGGAGCACGCGCAGGAGATATGCCGGCCTTGCCGACATAGTGGTCGCTTCGGTGCAAGACGCGATACCTCATGCCGCATTGAAAAAAGGTGACGTGGTAAGGGCGGTAATCGTGAGAACAAGCCGCGAATACGTGCGCCCGGACGGGACCTACATCAAGTTCGATGACAACGCCGCCGTGGTCATTGACGACAAGGGCGAGCCCAAGGGAACGCGTATTTTCGGTCCGGTCGCAAGGGAACTCCGGGAAAAGAACTATTTGAAGATAATTTCGCTGGCGCCGGAAGTCGTTTAAGGACGATTTCACTGATTTAAAAAGAGATTACGCGGATTAGAGCTTGAATCGATGCAATCGGATTAAAGAATCTGTGTAATCATTTCCGAATGAAAAGAGGAAAAGATAATGCTGACGATCAAGAAGAAAGACAAGGTAAAAATACTGACGGGCAAAGACAAGGGCAAGCAGGGCGAAGTCTTGAAGGTCTTCCCGGACAAGAACAGGGTAATAGTGGCCAAGATTAATTTCGTCAAGCGCCACACCAGGCCGACCCAGACCGACCCGGGCGGCATAAGGGAAAAGGAAGCGTCGGTGCCCATTTCAAATGTAGTGCTCCTGTGCGCCAAGTGCAACCAGCCGACGAAGGCAAAGTTCGATTTCCTGTCCGACGGCAAAAAAGTCAGGATCTGCCGCAAGTGCGGAGAAATGATCATATAACAAAAAAGGGAATTTTATAAAATGAAAGGCTACATACCGAGGTTGAAAGAGAAATATCAGCAGGCGATCGTGCCCGAACTTAAGGATAAGTTCAGTCTCAAGAACATCCACGAAGTCCCGAAGCTCGATAAAATAGTGGTGAACGTGGGCCTGAAAGAGGCAAAGGAGAACATCAAGGTAGTGGATATGGCGTTGTCCGAGATAGCGGCGATAACCGGGCAAAAACCGAAGCTCTGCCGCGCCAAGAAATCGATTTCCAATTTCAAGCTGCGCCAGGGAATGCCGATAGGCGTCATGGTTACCCTCCGGGGAGACAGGATGTACGAGTTTTACGACAGACTCGTGAACGTGGCGATACCCCGCATCAGGGATTTCAGGGGCGTTGAACCGAATTCCTTTGACGGCCAGGGTAACTACAACCTGGGTTTGAATGAACAATATATTTTTCCGGAAATAAGCGTCGAAAAGTCTGACAAGCCGAGAGGAATGAACATCACGATAGTCACTTCGACCATCGAGGATACAAAAGCAAGGGAGCTCCTGAGACTTCTTGGGATGCCCTTCAAAAAAAGATAATTCAACCAAGGAAAAGGGAGTCAAATGGCAACACTATCTGCAATGGCAAAAATGAGAAAACCCCTGAAATACGCGACGCGTTACAGGAACCGTTGTCGTATATGCGGAAGGCCGAGAGGGTTTTACAGGGATTTTGGGCTTTGCAGGATATGTTTCAGAAGGCTTGCCCACAAGGGAGAAATACCCGGCGTGACGAAGTCAAGCTGGTAATAAGACAGCGCATAGCGTATAGGACATAGCGGATAGAAAAGCGAAGTCAAAAACTATGCGCTAGACGCTATCCGCTAAACGCCAGATATTGAGAGGTTAATAAATGAACACGGATCCGATAGCGGACATGCTGACCCGCATACGCAACGCCAACGGCAAATTAATGGAAAAGGTGGACATACCTTCCTCAAAAATCAAGATTGAGATAGCGAAAGTCCTCAAGGAAGAGGGATACATCGCCAATTTCAAGAATATCGAGGACCATAAGCAGGGTATTTTGCGCGTTTACCTCAAGTACACGTCCGAGGGCAAGCAGACGCTTCTCGGCCTCAAGAGGATATCAAAGCCGGGGTTGAGGATATACAGGGGGGTCAAGGAAATACCGAAAGTGACGGGCGGAATGGGGATAGCCATTGTTTCCACCCCTAAAGGCGTAATGTCGGACAAAAGGGCGAGACAGGAAAAAACCGGCGGAGAAATAATAGCTTACGCCTGGTAATAATTCGTAAAATAGAAAGTAGAGAGTAGAAAAACCTAATATAGAGGGAATTACAATGAGCAGAATGGGAAAAAGGCCTTTACCGATACCAGAAAAAGTGAAAGTAGAATATAAGAACAAGGTGCTTGAAGTATCCGGGCCTTTGGGAAAAATGGCGCTGAATATACCGGAGAAGATAAGCGTGAAATCCGACCCGAAACAGGTTTTGGTTGAGATGGTCCATCAGGACAAGGAAAGCAACGTTTTTCACGGGCTCATAAGAGGGCTCGTCAAAAACGCCATCGAAGGCGTGACGAAAGGCTTCAAGAAAGACCTTGAGATACAGGGGCTTGGCTTCAAGGCCGCGGTTGAAGGCAAGAACCTTGTTCTTCAGCTCGGGTACTCCCATCCGATACATTTCCCGATTCCGGAAGGAATAAAAATAACCGTTGAAAAAAATACCCAGATATCCGTGAACGGTATCGACAAGACCCTGGTCGGGGAAGTGGCCGCGACCATCAGGTCAATGAAGACGCCCGAACCTTACAAGGGCACCGGGATAAGATACGTCGGCGAACACATAATAAAGAAGGTCGGCAAGACCGCGGCCGGAGCGGCAGCCGCGGTAGGCGGCAAATAATATTTGCGAGGAATATAGATGAAAGGCGCGCAGGACAGGTTCAATTTTCGTAAAAAAAGAATAAGGTCCAAGATTTTCGGGTCGCAAGACCGTCCGAGGTTGAGCGTTTACCGCGGATACAGGCACATATACGCGCAGCTTGTCAACGACGACAACGGCCATACCCTGGTCGCGGTTTCCACTCTTTCTCCCGAGCTCAAGGGCAAGCTTAAGAGCACCGACACCTTGCCGGCGGCAAAAGCGGTGGGAGAGCTTATCGCCAAAAAGGCGATGGAAAAGGGCATCAAGAAGATTATATTTGACCGCAGCGGTTACATGTATGCGGGCCGGATAAAGGAATTGGCCGACGCCGCCCGGAAAATCGGGCTTGAATTTTAAACAAAGAACTTTTTTAGCGGGCCGCCTATTCGGCGGCCTGCCGATGAGGCAGGGAGGATTAATTGGCTGAAGAAAAAATGACGCAGAAATCGGAAGGCGTGTACAAAGAAACGGTCGTGGCGATTAACCGTGTCGCAAAAGTCGTCAAAGGCGGTAAAAGATTCTCGTTCAATGCTTTGGTCGTCGTAGGCGACGGTATGGGCCGGGTCGGATGCGCTATGGGTAAAGCCAACGAAGTGCAGGGCGCGATCCAGAAAGGGACGTCCCGCGCACAGAAGAATATGATTTCAGTGCCGATAGTCGGGACATCAATTCCACATGAGATAATAGGCGAGGCCGGTGCGGGCAAGGTCCTTCTCAAACCTGCCGCTCCCGGAACCGGCGTTATCGCGGGTGGTCCCGTCAGAGCCGTTCTTGAAGCGTGCGGCATAAAAGATATACTGACCAAATCCCTCAGGTCTTCGAACCCGTTCAACGTGGTTTATGCCACAGTAGCGGCGCTGAAGTCCCTGCGGACCAAGGAAGAAGTAGCGAAAATCAGGAATAAAGAGGTTGTCGAGCTATGACAGGACTTAATAATCTTAAACCGGCTCCGGGTTCGCGCCACAGGAAAAAGATAGTTGGAAGAGGCTATGGCTCGGGCCACGGAAAGACTTCGACCAGGGGCGGGAAAGGCCAGACCGCGCGTTCAGGCGACGGAAAAATGACGGGTTTTGAAGGCGGACAGATGCCGCTGGTAAGGCGCATACCCAAAAGAGGGTTCGTCAACCGTTTCCGCGTGGAACATCTTATAGTGAACGTCGGCCTTTTGAGTGAACGTTTTGAATCCGGCGCCGAGGTAACCAAACAGAAACTTGTTGAAGCAGGTATAATCAAAGGCCACGGCCCGTTAAAAATCCTCGGAGACGGCGAGCTAAAGAAAAACCTGACCGTGAAAGCTGACGCTTTTTCCAGGTCGGCGGAAGAAAAGATAAGCGCGGCCGGCGGAAAAACTGAAAGAACAGGGTCAAGCAGCAAGTAGCCCCGATATATCGGGAACCCTTGACCCATTACCCTTGGCACCGAAAAATGTTAAAATCCTTTACTGATATTTTTAAAATACCGGAACTGAAAAAAAGGGTGCTTTTCACCCTTGCCGTCATAGCCGCTTACCGCCTGGGCGCCACAATACCCATTCCTGACGTGAACGCGGCGGCGCTGAAATCGCTCTTTGACCTTCACAGGAATTCGCTCCTCGGGTTCATGGACATGTTTTCCGGAGGCGCGCTTGGCAACCTGTCGATCTTTTCGATGGGAATAATGCCCTACATAAACGCGTCGATCATAATGAGCCTTATGCAGGGCGCGCACGTTATACCGTATCTTGACCGGCTTGCCAAGGAAGGCGATCTTGGAAGGAAGAAGCTGAACCAGATAACCAGGTACCTGACCCTTATTCTCGGCGCGATACAGTCGTTCGGCCTGACTCTTGCGATAAGCAGGATGCCCACGCCGGCCGGCATTCCCATAGTTGACAATCCTTCGCTTGGCTGGATAATGCTGACGGTTCTTACGCTTGTCACGGGCACGGTCTTTATAATGTGGCTCGGGGAGCAGATAACCGAACAGGGCATAGGGAACGGTATATCACTAATAATTTTCGCGGGCATTGTTGACAGGCTTCCTCTTGCCATAAAGGATTTGATAAGGCTTGTCAGGCTCGACGAAGTGTCCCTTTTGACCGCAATTCTCGTTGTTAGCATAGTGCTTGCCGTTACAGCGTTGGTGGTCTGGGTCGAGACAGCCCAGAGGAAAATACCCGTTCAGTACGCCAAGAGGGTCGTCGGAAGGAAGATGTACGGCGGCGCCAGCACGTTTCTCCCGCTAAAAGTCGACCAGTCGGGAGTCATAGCCGTCATATTCGCGGTTTCCATACTCACGGCGCCGCTGACCGTGGCGCAGTTTTTTCCGGCCACGCCTTGGGCTAAAACAGTTAACGACTGGTTCAATCACGGGTCGTTTCTTTACAACGCGGTTTACGCGGCCCTGGTGATATTCTTCTGTTATTTCTATAACTCGGTAGCTTTCAACCCGAAAGAGCTTGCCGAGAATATGAAGAAGTGGGGCGGGTTCATTCCAGGGATAAGGCCCGGCGAACACACCGCGCAGTACATAACCAAGGTCCTTGAGAGAATAACGCTGGGCGGAGCCCTTTTCGTGGCGGCCATTGCGGTCATGCCGGATTATTTGAGGAAGCTTTTCAACGCGCCGTTCTTTTTCGGAGGAACGTCGCTCCTGATAGTCGTGGGCGTCGCTTTGGATACCATAGGGCAGATAGAATCGCACTTGATAATGCGCCATTACGAAGGATTCGTCAAGGACGGCCGTATAAAAGGCAGATGGTTTAACATAAAATAAAGGTGTTGGTAGCAAGTAGTTCGGAGTTCGTGGATTTTACGGCTTTGGATTAAACTACTAACTACGAACTACTAACTATGAACTTGATTTTATTGGGTCCTCCGGGCGCCGGGAAAGGCACCCAAGCCAAAAAAATAGCCGAAAAGTACGGAGTTCCGCATATTTCGACCGGCGATATGTTCAGAGAAACCGCTCAGAGCGGTTCCGAGCTCGGCAAGAAGCTTCAGAGCTTCATGTCTGCCGGAAAACTAGTGACGGACGACATAGTGATTGAGGTCGTCAAGGAAAGGCTTGCTAAGCCCGATTGTGCGAAGGGGTTTCTCCTGGACGGTTTTCCGAGAACGGTGCCCCAGGCCGAAGCGCTTGACGGGATCTTAAACGGGCAGAAGAGAAAGATTGATAACGTTCTTTGCATGAAGGTCGCAGATGAGGACATAATAAATAGGCTTTCGTCGAGGCGCGTGTGCCTTGCCTGTGGGGAAAGCTACAACACCATTTCCAAGCCGCCGAAAACGGAAGGGAAATGCGACGTGTGCTCCGGCAGGGTCATACAGCGAGCCGACGACAACCGGGAAACGATAGCGCAAAGGCTCAAGGTATACAACGAGCAGACAAGCCCGCTCGTAGACTATTATTCAAAAGCCGGGGTTTTGAAAGAAGTCGACGGTTCAAAAAGCGTGGACGAGGTTTTCAAGAATCTCGTAAAAGTGATCGGCTAGTTTAATGGAAAAAGGGCCAATAGAGATAAAAAGCGCGGAAGACCTGGAAAAAATGCGCGCCGCCGGCAAGGCGGTGGCAAGCATCCTCAAGATTCTTGAAGAAAAGACAGAGCCGGGCGTAACCACCAAGCATCTTGACGATATAGCTTTCAATGAAATAAGTTCTTTGGGAATGAAACCGGCCTTTTTGGGATACAGGGGGTATCCGGCCACCATATGCGCGTCCATAAACAACGAGCTTGTTCACGGGATACCGAGTTCGAAGAGGGTTTTGAGGGAAGGGGACATTGTCAGCGTTGACCTCGGAACGGTTTACAAGGATTTTTACGGCGACGCGGCGGCGACCTTTCCGGTGGGCAGAATATCGGAAGAGGCAGAGCGCCTTATATCCGTTACGAGAGACTCTCTCGAGCGCGCCATAGAGAATGCCGGGCCGAAAAAACGGCTCGGCGACGTTTCGTGGGCGGTCCAGAGTTACGCAGAAAAAAAGGGCTACGGCGTGGTCAGGGACTACGTGGGGCACGGTATCGGAAGAAAGCTTCACGAAGAGCCCTCTGTGCCGAATTTCGGCCGTCCTGACACCGGCCCGAGGCTTGTTCCGGGTATGGTGCTGGCCATTGAGCCGATGGTGACCCAGGGCGACTGGAACGTGAAACAGCTTTCAGACGGATGGACGGTAGTCACGACCGACGGAAAACTTTGCGCTCATTTTGAGCATATGGTAGCTATAACCGAAAAAGGCAATGAAGTACTGACAAGGATATGATCTCGGATTTGAGATCTGAAATTTGAAATTCCGAACGCGGTGAGGATATATGACAAAAGAAGAAAAAATAGTAGTTGACGGGAAAATACTGGAATCGCTTCCGAACGCGATGTTCAGGGTTGAGATAGAGGGCGGACACAAGGTCCTTGCCCATATCTGCGGTAAAATGCGCATGCATTACATAAAGATACTGCCGGGCGACAAGGTAAGAGTTGAGCTTTCCCCGTACGATCTCACGAGGGGAAGGATAACTTACAGGTCAAAATAATTTAGAGGCGATTACTTCGAGCGAAGTGAGGAACAAATGAAAGTCAGAGCGTCAGTAAAACCGATATGCCAGAAATGCAAGGTCATAAAGAGAAAAGGCGTTATAAGAGTAGTTTGTTCGGACCCGAGGCACAAGCAGAGACAAGGATAAAGCAGCGTTTAGAGGATAGCGCATAGCGGATAGAGAAAATTAAAAAGACTTTGGTGTTCTATACGCTAAACGCTACACGCTATACGCTAATTATGGAGGAAAAATGGCACGCGTGGCAGGAGTGGACTTACCCAAAAACAAGCGTCTTGACGTCGCCCTACGTTATATTTACGGAGTGGGCCAGGCGTTGTCGGACTATATAATCGCGTCTCTTTCGCTCGACCCCGCAAAGAGAGTCAAAGACCTTTCGGAAGAAGAAGTCAACAAGATAAACGGCTTCATAGCGAAGGGCTATAAGGTAGAAGGGGACTTGAGGCGCGAGGTACAGCAGAATATCAAACGCTACATGGAGATAGGCAGTTACCGCGGATACCGGCACCGCAGAAACCTTCCGGTCAGGGGCCAGCGCACGCGAACTAACGCAAGGACGAAGCGCGGCAAGCGCAAAACGGTCGGCGCGAGCAAGGTGGCCAGGGAAGCGCCGGCAGCGGCGGCCGCCCCGGCGAAAGCTTAATATTTTATCTGATGCCCGTCGCTGAATCTTCGGCGGGTCCCGCCCAGCGGCGGGAGAGGAGTTTTTGATGACGGAAGTGAAAAAAGCAGCGGCAGCGCCCGCTAAAAAGAAATTCAGGTTTATGGGCGGCATAGCCAAGGCCTATGTGCAGTCGTCTTTTAATAACACGATAATCACCATAACCGACGAAAAGGGAAATACAATATGCTGGTCTTCGGCCGGAGGAACGGGTTTCAAAGGCACGAAAAAGGGAACACCTTTTGCCGCCCAGATGACTGCCTCGAACGTCGCAAGAAGGGCCGTAGACCTGGGCGTCAAGCAGGTGACCGTTCTCGTGAACGGGCCCGGGCCTGGACGCGAAACCGCGATAAGGGGCCTTCAGGCGGCGGGATTGTCAATACTTTCGATAAGGGACATAACGCCAGTGCCGCACGACGGCTGCAGGCCGCCGAAGCCGAGAAGAGTATAAATACAGTTCATAGTTTGTAGTCAGGAGTTCGTAGAATACATCGTTCTACAACCACTAACTAATAACTAATAACTATTTCCGGAGGAAATTGTAGATGTCACGTTATTTAGGTTCAGTATGCAAACAATGCAGGAGAGAAAAGGAAAAGCTCTTTTTGAAAGGCGAAAGGTGCTTCGTCAATTGCACGCTTGACCGCAAGAGGGGAAAGAATCCTCCCGGCATGCACGGTATTTCGCGCGTCAAGGTATCGGACTACGCAAGGCATCTGCGCGAGAAGCAGAAGGCGAGAAGAGTGTTCGGGCTCACGGAGCAGCAGTTCCGCCATTATTTCAGGTCGGCCGAAAGAATGAAGGGCCTGACCGGCGACAATCTTCTGAAGCTTCTTGAAACTAGGCTGGATAACGTCATATACAGGCTGGGGCTCGTGACGTCGAGAAAACTTGCCAGGCAGTTCGTAAATCACGGGCACGTACTTGTCAACGGCAGGAAGACGAATATCCCTAATTTTCAGCTGAAGGTGGGGGACAAGGTTGCGCTCAAGGACAAATTCAGGGAAAACGTGTTGGTTAAAAAATCGCTCGAAAGAAATCCGAAAGTGCCTTCGTGGCTTCTTTTTGACAAGCAGAACTACCTGGGCACCGTGGTCAATATGCCTTCGCCCGAGGAGTATTCGCATCCGATAGAAAGCCAGCTCATAGTTGAATTGTATTCGAAATGATCCCGTGAAACGGGATCATCCCCGAGTGCCATTGTCGGGGATCTAAAAATTTTGTGTTTCGGCAATGCAGGTTGTGTAATAAATATAGTTTTAGTTATATATAGGAGGATTAACCGGGATGAAAATGCCAGAGTTAGAAAAATTACGCAGAGTGATTCTTGATGAAAAAAGCGCGTCGCCCAACTATGGGCGTTTTGTGGCGGAACCGTTTGAACGGGGATACGGGCACACGATAGGCAATTCTCTTCGCAGGATCCTCCTTTCGAGTCTTGAAGGCGCGGCAGTATCGGCGGTAAGAATAAAAGGCGTGCTTCACGAATTTGCCGTCATAAAAGGCGTCAAGGAGGACACGGCGAACATTATCCTGAACCTCAAAAAGGTAAGGGTCAAGATGTATACGGCGGGCCCGGAGGCGATGTACCTTAAGGTAAAGAAAGCCGGTGTGGTCTTGGCCAAGGACATCGAGACCAACCCGAACGTGGAGATCCTCAATCCCGACCAGGTGATCGCCACTGTCGACCACGGCGGCGACCTTGAGATGGAAATGGAAGTTACCCGCGGCAGGGGCTACGTCCTCGCGGAAGAGAACAAGACGGGCAAGCACCCCGCCAATACGATTTTCCTCGACGCGCTCTATTCGCCTGTAGTAAAGGTCAATTACGAAGTCGAGAATACGCGCGTGGAGCAGATAACCAACTATGACAAGCTCATAATGGAAATATGGACCGACGGCTCGGTGCAGCCGGCGGATGCCCTCGCGTATTCGTCAAAAATATTCAGGGGTATGCTGTCCATTTTCACCGGACCCGAACCGGAGCCGGAAAAAGTGGAGACGGTCAATGTCGAAGACGAGAAACTCAGGGAGCTTCTCGAACAGCCCTTGAGCATAATGGACCTTTCGGTCCGTTCCGCCAACTGCCTTACGGCTGCGGGCTTGAAAAGCGTCGGTGACCTGGTGGCGAGGCAGGAAGAGGAAATACTCGCGTACAAGAATTTCGGCAAAAGGTCGCTTCAGGAAATAAAGGACAAGCTTTCGGAACTCGGCCTCGCGCTGGGCATGAAAGGTGTGCAATAATGATAAAGAATCTTGGAAGAAGAAAACTCTCGAGGACGGGATCTCACAGGCGGGCTCTCATGAGGAACCTCGCGACCGCTCTTTTTCAGCATGAAAAAATAACGACTACGTTCGCCAAGGCAAAGGAGCTTTCCAGCTATTCGGAGAGACTCATCACGAAGGCAAAGGCAGGCGATTTGAGCGCTAAAAAAGCGGTGGCCGGCGAGATAAAGAATACTGAAGTTTACAAAAAGATATTCGACGTCCTCGTGCCTAGATATCAGGGCCGAGCCGGCGGTTTCACGCAGGTTTTCAAGGTCGGCATGAGAAAGGGCGACGCGGCCGAAGAGGCGATTATAAGGCTGATAGTTTAGGGTCAAGTAGCAGGGGCCAAGGAATGCTTTTATAATCTTTGGCACGCAGCCCTTGGGGCTAATGAAATGTTCAATTACCTGTTTTCTCTCTTTTCAAACGACATGGGCATAGACCTGGGTACGGCTTCTGTGCTGGTTTACGTGAAAGGCCAGGGGATAGTCCTCAGAGAACCTTCCGTAGTTGCAATCGAAAAAGAAACCAAAAGAGTGCTTGCGATAGGCGTTGAGGCCAAAAGGATGCTCGGCAAAACGCCGTCTAATATCGTCGCTGTCCGTCCTTTGAGGAACGGCGTCATAGCCGATTTCGAAGTGACGGAGCGCATGATCCGTTACTTCATAAAGAAGGTCCACAACAGGCGCAGCCTTCTTCATCCCAGGGTCGTCATAGGCGTCCCGTCGGGCATAACGGAAGTCGAGCGCAGGGCAGTAAGGGAATCAGCCGAGCAGGCCGGGGCACGGGAAGTGCACCTGATAGAGGAGCCCATGGCGGCGGCCATAGGCGCAAGTATCCCAATCCAGGAGCCGGAAGGCAATATGATAGTGGACATAGGCGGCGGCACGACCGAAGTCGCAGTAATATCACTGGGCGGTATGGTGGTGTCCAAGTCCGTTGACGTTGCCGGCGACGAAATGGACGAGGCGATAGTCCAGTATTTCAGGAGAAAGTACAACCTTTTGATAGGCGAAAACACTGCGGAAGAGGCGAAAATAAAGATAGGATCAGTGTTTCCCCTGCCCGAAGAAACCAGCCTTGAGGTGAAAGGCAGGGACCAGGTAACGGGTCTGCCGAAAACCATAACGATAACTTCCGAAGAGGTGCGCTCCGCGCTTTCGGAACCCGTAAAAGCAATCATTGAGGTTATTAAAAATACACTCGAAGAGACTCCCGCAGAGCTTTCGGCGGACCTTGTTGACCGCGGAATAGTCCTGGCGGGCGGAGGTTCGCTCCTGCGCGGCTTTTCCGAGCTTCTCGCCCAGGAAACGGAGCTTCCCGTCAACCGGGCGGAAGACCCGCTTACCTGCGTGGTGCGCGGCACCGGAAAATACCTGGAAGAGCTCGACAACCTGCGTCTTTCGAAAAAAAGGCGCATCGTTTAGCGTGACCTCAAAGCGGCAGAATATCAGCCGAAAAATTTTTCCCGGGATGGTAAAAAAAGGGTTCAAATCCCTGAGTAAATCATGGAAGACTTCTTAACCCGCCGTCGTTCAAGTTTCACCTTTCTTTTCCTGACCGCAATCAACATAGCCCTGCTGACAGCGCATCTTACCGGCTACGTCGGTACCATCAAGGACCTCCTCTACTACGTGCTTTTCCCGGCGCAGGACGTATCCGCAAGGATAGTCCGCTCCGGCCAGAAATTCTCGCAGAACGTTTCCGAAGTCATCAACGTTCATCAGGAAAACGCGAAGCTCAAAAAAATGCTCGAAAAATACGCCTACCTTGAAACGGAGTACAGGCGTTTCTTCGAGGAGAACGAGCGCCTGAGGAATCTCGTCAACTTCCCGAAGTACTGGGAGAGAAAGCAGGTGGCGGCGAACGTCATAACCAGGGAACCGCAGAGCTGGTTCCAGTGGGTGATAATAGACAAGGGCGCGGACGACGGGATATACCTCGACGTTCCGGTCGTCGCTTGGGTAAGGAACAGCCCGGCTGTCCTTGGCAGGGTCGCCGAGGTATACCAGAATTCAAGCAAGGTGGTGCTCATAACCAACGCCCTTTCGGCTACCCCGGCGCAGGTGAAGCCTCACAACGAGGACGGCCTCGTGCAGGGCCAGAACAGCCAGTATCTCGTGCTGGATTACCTGCTTCCGGAGTCAAGGGTCCTGGTGGGCAACGAGGTGTATACCGGTACGTTGAGCTCGGTGTTTCCTCCTGGAGTGTTGATAGGGAAGATATCGGATTTCGCCCCCAGCGAATCAGACGAGTTCAAGTCCGCCGTCATAAGGCCGGCGGTTAATTTCAGCAGCCTGAGGGAAGTCGTGGCCCTCGTGGGTACGAGGCAACAAAGATGAACGTTATACTCGCGTATTTCTCCGTTTTTATATGCGGAATAGTGCTCCAGTTCGGAATAGTCCGTTATTTTTCGCTGTACGGCGTTGCTCCGGACGTTTTGCTGGTGTCCCTCATCTTCATTTCGCTGGTCAAGGGCCCGCTGACGGGCCAGCTGATGGGTTTTTTCTGGGGTCTCGCGTGGGACGTCATAGGAATCGACCTTTTCGGAAGCCACGCGTTTCTCTACACCACCATAGGGTATTTCACAGGGCTTCTGAGCCACAAATGGAACGAGTCAAAACTGTCTTCCCAGATGATACTGACCTTCACGGTGTCGTTGTTCTTTCTGGCGGGAAGGCACTTTCTATACAAGATATTCGCGCCCAGCGAGTTCGGGCTTCATCTCAATTACATCCTGATACTGCAGCCGGTCTACAACACGGTGATCGCGCCGCTCGTGTTCCTTGCGGGCGGGATTTTCGCTTCCCGCGTGCGTTTCGAGCAGAAATAACCCGGCTGACGGATGAAACCCTGGGCACAAAAATTTTCTATCCCGCCATGGGCGGGATGTCGCAAATTTTATAAGTTCCGGCAAATCGGAGCTCCAGTTTACGAGGCATAATGGTCTGGCAGCAGGAGAATAGGCTAACATACGAAGATTTCCTCGATAAATACCGCGTAGTCCTGTGGATATTTGTTTTTCTTTTTTCCGCCCTTTCGGCAAGGCTTTTCTTCCTCCAGATAATAAGGGGCTCCTACTACAAGTATCTTTCCGAACAGCAGAGAACCCAGGTAATACTTGAGCGCGCGCCGAGGGGCCTGATCTACGACCGCAACGGCAGCGTAATAGTGGGGAACAAGACCGCCTTCATCGCGCTTTTCTACCCGTTTTCCCAGAACATAGTCCCCACGAAACAGATGCTGGGCCACCTGCGGGAGATACTTCCGATAAAAAACCTCAACGTACTCATAACCCAGGGATGGCGCACGGGCCAGGTGGTGCGCCTGTCCGACAATCTTACCAGAAAAGAAATGTTCAAGCTACAGGAACAGCGCCTGGTGCTTCCCGGCATATCGGTCGTCAAGGAGGCCAGGCGGGACTACAAGTCGCCGGAGGCTAACTCGCACCTGGCGGGGTATTTAAGCGAAATAACGCCCAGGGAGCTCGAGAACCTGAGGCAGGACGGCTATTCGATGGGCGACTGGATAGGCAGAGGCGGGCTCGAGCAGATTTTTGATTATTACCTGAGGGGGGAAGACGGTGGTTGGCAGATAGAAGTGGACGCCCAGGGCCGCCAGACGCGCCTCGTGCGGCGCATACCTCCAAAAGAAGGAAGCGACATACATACAACCATCGACGTTCGCCTTCAGGACGCCGCCTACAAGGCGCTGAAGGCGTCAACCTCGGGCAAGGGCGCGGTGATCGTCTCGGACGTCAAGACCGGAGCTCTCAAGGCAATCGTTTCAAGCCCCGGCTACGACCCTAACATATCGTTCTCGAAGGATTTTTCCAAGTATCTCGTGGACCCGGAGCTCCCGCTTTTTAACAGGGCCATACAGGCG
>JAFGGC010000029.1 GCA_016930715.1 Endomicrobiales bacterium | reverse complement strand
CGGGCGCTCACCAACTCGCGCCCGCCGCTGTCCCGTGCTCCTTATTCGTCGCACAGCGGCCCATCAACCGCTCGGCCATCCTTCCGTGAGATGCGATTCGGTTAAAATATCGTATAAAATTTCAGTACATTTTTCAAGCTGACGGCACATCATTTATTTAAATATAAAATACGCGCCTGTTTTGTTCCCGCCGCCGATAATTGATTATTCATAAAAGCATTGCTGCAAGAAGGTACATCTGTTATACTTATGTTAAAGCAAAACGGGGGACACATAACAGATGATACGTCAGAATAAGCTTGAAAATACAACAATAATCCCATATTCAAAATGTAAGGTTTGCGGCAGGGTATTTATTGATGATACCGATGCGTTCGGAAAGAGCGGCGCAACCTGCTGCGGAGCGGAAAAGACCTCCAGGCAGCCCTGGCCTTCCTACCCCATACTCAAGACCATAGAACTTGCCGTAGAGCAGGACATCGGCTCTTCCGATAAATTCGCTTTTAAAACCGTCATAACGTGCGCGGCCGTTGAGCTTCTTCTCGAAACCATAATGTCGGAGCTCACGGAGAAAAATCTGGGGAATATGAAGATCTGGGAGTTCAACGGCGGGTTCTCAAAAAATTATGAGGTATTCGTTAAGATTTTTAACAGCATAAACAGCGTTCCCCTTGACGTTCTTCTCGAGGCCGGAGAGTTGAGGCATTTTTCGGACAGGCTGAAGGATATTTTCCTTTTAAGAAAAAAAATCATTGAAGCCAACGACTATTCGCCTTCAAAGGCCGACAGGGAAACGCTTGATCTTGTCAGCATTCAGTGCCTGAAGGCGTTCGCGCTGATAAACAACAGCATTCATATTGCGAAACCTTCATCGGAGGCGGCGCGCGTACGGAAAAGCATACTCATCGTTGATGACGAACCCATCGTGCGCGATTGTCTCAGCAGTTCGATAAAAAGGCAGGGCTACAACGTTTATAAGGCCGGTACAGGCTACGAGGCCATAAGGCTTTTTTCGGCGCACATGCCGGATTGCGTGTTTCTTGATGTCTGCCTTCCGGATCTGGACGGGACTTCCATCCTTGAGAAACTGAAAGAGATTAATCCTGAAGTAAAGGTTTATTTTGTCACCGGGGTGGGGGGGGAGGCGTTTGAAAAGGCCGTGGTCGAGCTGGGCGCCTGCGGATGCATTTCAAAGCCCATCGAGGCCGACCTCCTTCTGAGCATCATTAAAAACGTATAGAACGTTATTTGAGGCCTGAAAAATACCCGTACAATCCCTCAAGGTCATATTTCCCGCCGCTGCCGTAAACCGCTGTTCCGTCCACGGAAACGATCCTTCCGCTTTCATCCCTTACCAAGGGCGCTTTCTTTCTGTACCTTGGCGCGTCTTCGTCTAATTTGTAAATGTATGTTGTTCCCGGGTTTCCCATTGACAACGCGTCCGCGATAAAAAGCAGTTTCGCGAGGTAAATGTCTCTTCCTTTCCGCGCGCGATTTATCGCCTTCAGGAACTCCTTTTTAGAGTCATCCGTGTATGATTCGAACGTGACGGCAAAATCTTCGAAAGAATTTTCCCTGCATTCGGGCGAGGCGAAATCGTCCGGATGCGCCGATCTTTTGAAGAGTTCCTCAAAAGCCTTCCAATGATGGTATTTCGCGTCTATGAAATGACCTATTTCGTGGGATACGGTAGAGGCCTCAATCGGTTTTGAGGGATTAAGTTCGATTATGGATTCGGCGTACGTTCCGGAATAGTGGTATATCGGGAAAGACGTTTTTATGGTCAAAATTTCCGTTACGATATGCGCGGGCATATTGGACAGGACCGAGTAAACCGTTTTCAGCTGTTCAACGGTGAATATGGCCTCCGGATTTTCTTCCACGTTAATGCCGAACATGTGTTTGATTTTTTGTCTTATCTCGTGCTTTTCTTTCAGGTTGCCTGCGGCTGCAGTTATGAAACCGAAAACCTCCGGTTCCGCGTCTCTTTCCTTTTCAAGCTGTCCCACGACCTTTTCAGGTGCTATGCGTCCGAGAGAATCCAGTGCCGCAAGACGCACGGCTTCGTCCCTGTCGTGCAGCGCTTTCAGGAGGAAGGGCACCGCCGGTTCTCCGATTCTGGCAAGGGCAACGGAAGCGACATTCGCGGTTTTCTTATTCTTTAGGAAAGGCATAAGCCCCGGACACGACGCGCCGTCTCCTATCAGCCCTATGGTCTCTATGCAAATTTCTCTTGATTTGGAGTTTCCCGCGGCGCTTGACAGGAGCTCAGGCACCGCCGTTTTGCCGATCAGTATGAGGGTTTTCTGGGCTTCGCGGCGGGATTTTTTATCGCTCAGTTTGTCTATAAGCGGTTTCAGCGCGGGTTCTCCTATTTTCGCAAGCGTCCTTGACGCTTCCTCTCTGACCAGGAAAAAGTCGTCGGATAAAAGCTCCATTATTGGTTCCACCATTTTCGGGTCCCTGGTTTTTGAAAGTGTTTGCACGGCCTCCCAGCGTATGTCGGGGTCAGCGTCGCGAAGGAGCTTTGCCAGGGCCTGGGGCGCGTTTACTTGCGTGTTCGTTTTTGGCGGCTTGATCCTGTTGGAAGTAGTCTCTCTTGCTATGTCATTGGCGGTGAGGAAATACTTTCCTCCGGCGCGGAGGTTCCTGAGCGCCTTGACGGCGGATTTCCTGACGGTTCGCTCGCTGTCGTTCAAGGCCGCTTCAACAACAGGGATGGCCCTTGCGTCCCCGATTTCTCCGAGGGTTTCAATGGCCATTTGTCTCACGACCGGGTTGGGGTCCTTTGCGGATTCCTTGAGCGGCCCCACAGAAATCTCGCCGATGATTGCCAGAGCCCGTTTGGCGATTATTCGCGTCAGTATCCTGTTGTCACCGAGGAGCTTTACCAGGGGTTCAACGGCAGGTTTTCCTATTTTGACGAGGGAAACGGCGCTCTCAAGATAAATTTTTTGTTCCCGGTCTTCGAAAGAATTTGCAAGAAATTCAATCGCGCGCTCGTCTCCCAGATCGCCGAGGAGCTTTACCGCGTTCAGGCGGACTGTAGGGTTTTTATGCCGCAAGGCGTTAATCAATGGCGCTACGGCCGGCCTTCCGATGGAAAAAAGGGCCTTGCTCGCGCCGTTTCTGACGTCGGGGTCTTTATCCCCGAGGGCTTCTATCAGAGGGGAGAAACCTTCAGGCACCTTGATCTTGAGGAGCACGTTCGTGCCGAGCACGCGGACGTAGGGATTCTCGTCTTTGAGGCTTTCTATGAAAAGCTGCAGGTACTCGGGATCGGCGATCTCTGTCAAAAGCCTGTATGACACTTCTCTTTTCTTCTGAAAATTTTCATCGTAAGGAATGACCGAAAAAGCGGCATACGAGGTTCTTTTCGCGAGGTATTTTGAAGCCGGCCTTCCTATCCTGATAATCGCGGCGGAACAGATGCTTCCAATGTTCACGTCCGACGCGGAGTCTATCAGTTTCATTACGATAGGTTCATCCGCGAGCTCCGCCGCGAAATTCTCGTCGAGAGCGAGTATCAGCTTCGCAAGCTGAGCCGGCTGAAGATTGCCTGCTATCGTCCTGAGGTAGTCGATATCGTGCCGGTTTCCCGTGAAATGCTGCGCCAGCGCGCCTTGATCGGTTTTGGTTTTTTCATCGAGCCCGCCCGCAGAATAAGCGGTTATGCCGAAAGTCAGGCAGGCGATAAAGAGAGGAATGTATTTTTTAAGCATTTTGGAAGGTTACTTCTTGTACCCGTGTCCGTATACGAACCTGTATTCCCTCAACGGGATATCGTATCTATAGACCATCAGGGCGTCCTTTTCGCCGGTCGGCTCGATGTAATCCTTTATCGGACCCACGCCGTCTCCTTCGAGATAAATATAGACGCCCTTCTTGTTCTTGAGCCCTTCGGGGAAGCCCCATATATTGAATTGACTTGTTCTTGTGAGCTTCGTGTCGACATAGGCGTATACTTTTTCCTTGGTGTAATAACTTATCACGGCGCTGGTTTGGTGGGAGGAGGTCAGGGCGAATTTCGTTTCGGGGTCTTCGAGTAGCTTTTGCCCGAGCGTTCTCCATCCGTAGAGAAAATTCGTGGCGTCCGCTCTCGCGAGCGGTTCCGATATCTTGTCGAGCGGCACTATCGTGAACCTGGCGTGGAGGGTCGCAATAAACGACAATAAAAAACAAAAGAAGACAGAAAGAACAAGAACCCCTTTTTTGATTTTGTTGCCATCCAGAAGATACCGCGCGAAAACAATTGAGAAGGTAAAATAAGCCGTCGCGGGCCAGTTCGGACCGGCGAGTTTTTTGAGCGAAGTATAAGCGAAGAACAGAATGAGAAAAAGAGACATTATCGACAGGTATATTTTTTCCTTTTCTCTTGAAAAAAGAAACACGAAGCACGCGTAGATCCCTATCGGCCACACGAGCGGGTTTGCCACCATCAGCTGGCCTCCGACGTATTCCAGGACGCGCGAGATCGAATATCCGGTTCCGCCGAGGCCGTGGCCGAACTGGAATTTCAGGGAAATCCAGTCGTTTGAGGCGTTCCAGAGGATCACCGGAAGGAAGAATGCAAGACCCAGAACAAAAGAGGCATACGGGTGCACGGTTTTAAGCCACTTTCTTTCGTCCGTTACCAGTAAAAAAATAAGAAATGACACGGCAAGAAAAAAGCCGGTATATTTTGACAAAAGCGAAAGCCCGAATAAAACGCCCGTAACGTACCACCACGACGGTTTCTGGGTTTTTATCAGCTTCCAGAAAGAATACGACGCGGCGGACCAGAACAGGAAGGCGGGGATGTCGGGAGTTATTATGATCGAGCCGGCCATCGTTATTGGAAGTATGTTCAGGACTATGACGCTTGCCGACGCCACGGTCACCAGCCCAAAGAGTTCCATCGCGAGCAGCCAAGCTATCAGGCTGACCAAGAGCGTGCTCAGGATCGATGAAAGCCTCACGAAAAGCTCGCCTTGCGAAAAAAGGGTCGTAAGCTTTATGAAATAAGCGACAAGTGGCGAGTGGTCGAAATAGCCCAGCGCCAGGTGCCTTGACCACATCCAATAATATGCTTCATCCGGGTGCAGCTCAAGCGTCGCGGCAAGGTACATCTTCCACAAAGCGATTGCGGAAACGGCGAAAATCGCGGTTTTTCTGGTCAGGTATTTTTCCACGGGCGCGGTCCTATTTCTTGGGGATGAATATTTTAAAGCGCATCAATCCGGTCTTGTGGAGGAGAAATTTCAGAACGTTTAAAAGGGTTTCGGTGCCGTACTTGGCGCTTCGGACGAAATTTATGGAGGAAGCCTCTTCGAAGTATTTCGCGGGCACGGGAATCTCTCCGACCCTGAAGCCCAATGCCGATGCCTGTATCAGCATCTGCTGGTCGAAAACGAAATCGTCGGAATTGCTTTCCCACGGTATGGTTTCGAGGACCTTTCTCGAAAAAGCCCTGTACCCGGTATGGTATTCGCCGAGGTTTAGGCCGAGGAAAAGGTTCTCGATGAACGTCAAAAAACGGTTCGCGGCGTATTTGTACAGCGGCATGCCGCCGGAGATCACTTCGCGCCTAGTCCTTATCCGGTTGGCGAGGACGATATCGCATATGTCTTCCTTTATCAGGCCGGACAGGTACGGAACGAGCTTTGGGTTGTATTGATAATCAGGATGGAGCATTACGACGATGTCTGCGCCTTCGTCCAGGGCCGTCCGGTAGCACGTTTTTTGGTTGCCCCCGTAGCCCTTGTTGTTTTCGTGCACGATGACTTTCAGGCCCATTTGCTTGGCCACTTCGGCCGTCCTGTCCTCGGAAGCGTCGTCCACCAGGATTATACCGTCGTAGGTGCCGGCGGGTATATCGTCGATCGTCATTTTGAGGGTTTTTTCCGCGTTGTAAGCGGGCATAACGACGATGGTTTTAAGTTTTTTATCCATTTTCAAGAAGGTTTCGGGTTAATTTCCTTTAGGTATTCGTTCATTGAGCGCGCGGCTTTCTTGCCCATGCCCATCGCTTGTATGACGGTCTCGCCGCCGACTATGTCGCCGCCTGCGAAAACGCCTTTTATCGATGTCATGTATTTATCGTCTATTTTAAGGTGTCCCTCATCGTCTCTCTCGAGTTTTTCCGTCAAGGATGGAAGGACGGGATTCGGGCTGAGGCCTATGGCTATGATTGCCATATCGGTGCGGATGGTGAAGTTCGAGTTCTGTATGAGCTTCGGCCGCCTTCTTCCCGACGAGTCGGGATCGCCCAGTTCCATTTTCACGCATTCCATTTCTTTGACGAACCCGTTTTCGTCTCCGGAGAATTTCACGGGGTTGGTCAAAAGCCGTAACCTGACGCCTTCTTCCTGAGCGTGGACGACCTCTTCTCTTCTCGCGGGAAGCTCCTGCTCAGAACGCCTGTAAACCAGGTTGACTTCTTCGGCGCCGAGCCGCAGCGCGGTCCGGGCGGCGTCAATAGCGGTGTTACCTCCGCCTATGACTACCACGTGCCCGCCCACGTATATCGGAGTGTCGTAAAGCGGGAACTCGAACGCCCGCATGAGATTTACCCTTACCAGGAACTCGTTAGCCGAATAGACGTGGTTCAGGTTTTCTCCCGGGACGCCAAGAAAATTCGGCAGGCCGGCGCCGGTTCCTATGAAAACCGCCTTGTAGCCTTCGTCAAACAGTTCCGCGACCGACTTAGTGCGCCCGACCAGTGTATTGAGGGAAATGTTCACACCGAGTTTTGCGAGGTTTTCGATTTCATAATCAAGAATGTCGTCGGGGAGCCTGAATTCGGGAATACCGTACCTCAAGACACCTCCGGATTTATGAAGCGACTCGTACACTGTAACCAGATAACCCATTTTCACAAGGTCGCCGGCGCAGGTGAGGCCGGCAGGGCCGGAGCCGATCACCGCGACCTTTATGCCGTTTTTCGGCATCAAAGCCGTGTGCCGGTTGTTTTTCGCGTAGTGTTCCTTTTCGAAATCCGCGGCGAAGCGTTCGAGGTTTCCTATCCCTATCGGTTCTCCCTTGCTGTGTAGTATGCATTTTATTTCGCATTGCTCTTCCTGCGGACAGACCCTTCCACAGATAGCGGGAAGGTTGTTCTTTTGCTTTAGCACCGCGGCGGCCTTCAGCGGGTTTCCCGCGGCAATCGCCTTTATAAAGCCGGGTATGTCTATTTCCACCGGACAGCCGTCGACGCAAAAAGGTTTCTTGCACTGCAGGCAGCGTTTCGCTTCTTCCACGGCCTGCTCGTTGGTGTAGCCGAGGTTTACCTGCCTGAAGTCCTTTATTCTTTCGCTTGCGGGCCTTTCGGCCATTTTTACCCTTTTTTGCACCTGCACTCCTCCCGGAACCTTTCCGTGGATACTTTTTCTTCCTTCTTGAACAGACTTAAGCGCGAGACCAGTTCGTTCCAGTCGACCTGATGGGCGTTGAATTCGGGGCCGTCGACGCACGCGAAACGCGTTCTGCCTTCAACGCTGACGCGGCAGGCGCCGCACATTCCGGTCCCGTCCACCATTATCGGATTCAGGGACACAACGGTTTTTATTCCGTGCTGACGGGTAAGTTCGGAAACCACCCTCATCATCGGCACTGGGCCTATCGCGTAAACGAGGCCGATGTTGATCTGTTTTGATAACAGGTCGGAGAGAACGTCCGAAACGAACCCTTTCTGGCCGTACGAGCCGTCATCGGTTGCCACGAACACGTTGTCGCAGTGTTTTTTCATTTCTTCTTCCAGGATGAGGAGCTCCCTGGAGCGCGCTCCGATTATCCCGATAACCCTGTTGCCCGCTTTCTTGAACGCTTTCGCGACCGGTATTATTTCGGCAACGCCCACGCCGCCGGCCACCGTCACGACGGTTCCGATGTTCTCGATATGGGTCGGCATACCGAGAGGGCCCACTATGTCGAGAATTTCTTCGCCTTCCTTGACGGTTCCGAGTAGCTGGGTGGTTTTTCCTATTTCCTGGAAGATTATAGTGATTAGGCCGGAACCCGGGTCGGAGTCGGCTATCGTTAGCGGTATGCGTTCGCCCTTCTCGTTTACCCGGACCACGACGAACTGCCCGGCCTTCGCCCTTTTGGCGATTTCCGGGGCCGAAACCTCCATTAGTTGTACGGAGGGGGCAAGCAGTCTTTTTTTGATGATTTTATACATAGTTTTTAGTCCCCTGAAGACGGTAAAACAGTCAGATTATATCGGATTACTCGTTTTTTGTCAAGTTATTATGATTTTTCAATCTAAATTAAGTCAGGTTTTAGCGCAAAACTTTCCTTTTGGATTAAAATATGGTAATATAACCCGAAAATCGGAGCTCAAGGAATGACAAACCGCGAATATTTAAGAAGAGTGATCATCAGAACGGCTGGAGTGCTGCTCGTTCCGGCCCTGCTGTTGTACTGGCGGGGCGATGTTTTTTCTTTTGGCTATGATTTTTCCACATTGAAACGGGAGAAACCGAAAAAAGAGGCGAAAAGAGCGGTATTGCCGTCGGAGATTGAATCCGTGCGGCTTCCTATGGTCCCGAAAAAACCCAAATATGTCAGAGGAATACACATCACCGCCTGGGTGGCCGGCTCCCCCGGCGTCCGGGCCGATATCGACAGATTTTTCAGCGAAACGGAGCTGAACACGGCGGTCATAGACATAAAAGAATACGCCGGCGAGGTATACATTCCGGGGTGTCCGGAAACGTACAGTATAGGCAGCTTTTCGAACGTTATGCCAGGCGTGGGAAAATACCTTAAAACGCTCAAAGATATGGGTGTTTACACGGTTGCCAGGCTCGTCGTTTTCAAGGACAACATACTGCCGGAAATGAAGCCCGGGCTCGCGGTCAGGGACGAGTACGGCGGGCTGTGGAGGGACAACGCGGGTAATATGTGGGCCGATCCCTACAACCCGGAGGTCTGGAAGTATAATCTTGATATAGCCGAACAGGCGGTGAAAATAGGTTTTGAGGAGATCCAATTTGATTACATCCGCTTTCCGTCCGACGGCAGCACGCGCGCCTGCCGTTACAGCCAGAATCACTCGTCCTTGACGGCGTCCGCCGCCCTGATAAATTTCCTGAAAGAAGCCAACAGGCGCCTGAAACCGCTCGGCGCGAACATATCGATAGATGTTTTCGGCCTGACCACCACGGTCGAGCACGATATGGGGATCGGCCAAAAAATGGAGGATATGACCGATTGGGTCGATTATATCAGCCCGATGCTCTATCCTTCGCATTATAACAACGGGGCGTACGGCATACCTGAGCCGGACAGGGCGCCGTATCACACCGTTTACATGGCGATCGAAGGGGCGAAAAGGCGGCTCGGCAGGAAACTGGGGAAGCTCAGGCCCTATCTTCAGGATTTTTCATTAATGAGCGATTACGACGCCGAAAAAGTGAGGGCGCAGATACAGGCCTGTTACGATAACGGCGTAGCCGAGTGGCTTTTGTGGAATCCGAGATGCGATTATAGCGAGGGGGCTCTTAAGTCCAAGGAATTTTCGGAAATTTTTGAGAAGAAAACGGCGCCGGAGTATGTTTTAAAATGGTACGGCACGCAGCAGCAGCTGAGGCTTTCTTCAGCCGCGGTAGACTCGGGAATGGCAATGTCGAGCGCGACGTTGAAGTCGATTTACGAGGCGCTTGTTTCCAGCTGGACGCGCATGAACATGTCGCCCGCCGCAAAAGAAACCGTGAACGTGTCTTCAGCCGCGGTGGTTTCAGAAGACAGCCGGTCTATCCGGAAAAATTAGCCGTTTTTCGCCGGAGCATTTTTTCTTGCGCGGTCAATTGAAAATATATAGAATAAAAGGGTGAAAACAAGGGTGAAAAAGAAGAAGCCG
>JAFGGC010000028.1 GCA_016930715.1 Endomicrobiales bacterium | reverse complement strand
GGGTACCGCACCGACAAACTGATTGATAACAATGAACTGATCGGACGACCTGAAAACACCCTTCCTGAACAACCCGACTAACTTGCCTTCCGAATAGCGGATAATATAGCTAAAATTTCAATAAAAGTCAAATACAGGACCCCTTCGGCCGGAGCTTTTTTGCTGCATTTTCAATTAAAAATCACACGTTGAGTTTTCACACCTTTTTCACACGTTTTTCAGCAGTTTTTTAACCGCGGGCCGTACCAATGAATCGAGAAAGGGAGGTGAGTGGGATGTCACTTCAGGATTTCATCAAACTAGAGGCAAGGGCACTCAGTATCGTGGGCAGAAAAGACAGCACAATGCTTTGGAAAGCCGTTGAGTGCGGAGCGATGGAGAAGGTCCGCCTTTACGCGGAAGGCCTGAACTACGAAGTGACCCTGAGCGAGCTGGTCGACATCATATGGTGCGAGCTCTGCTCCTATCTTACAAGAGGCAAAGCGGCCTGAACCGTCACGACGACACGAGTTCCGAAACCGCTTTTTTGCCCCAGAGTATGATCTTTCTGGTCTTTTCCGGATTGTTTGATTCGCAGTAAACGCGTATCACGGGTTCCGTGCCCGATGGCCTCAGGAGCAGCCACGAATCGTCCTCCAGGACGAATTCTATGCCGTCGTAATCCTTCACCTGTTTCAAGCCCAGCCCCGCGATTTTCCGCGGGACTTTTATTTTCATCTCCTGCACGAAAACTTCCTTCGGTATCCCCGGGTTCCTGAAGTCCCGCCTGACGTAGTAAGACTTGCCGTACTTCTTTTCAATATCCGCGACAAGCACCGAAAGGGGTTTGCGCACCGATGCCAGCATCTCTATGAGCATCACGGCGTTTAGCACGCCGTCTCTTTCCGGAAGAAAACCGCCGTAGCCGTACCCTCCGCTCTCCTCGCCCCCAAAAAGAAAGCCGCCGCGCAATATCCTGTCCGCTATGTACTTGAAGCCGACCGGAGTCTCTTCCCAGTCAAGGTTGAAATCCCTCGCTATCCTTTCGCTGACGTAGCCGAGCGAGATGGTCTGCGCCACCTTTCCCTTCATCCCCTTGTATTTGGCAAGGTAGTACAAAAGGAGCGGGAAGACGGTATGAGGAGGAAGGTACCTGCCTTTTTCGTCGACGACGCCTACCCTGTCGCCGTCGCCGTCGGTGGCGACGCCTATGTCCGAACCGCTCCGTTTTACCGCTTTCGCAAGGTCACCCAGGAACTCGCCTATCGGTTCCGGATGGAGCCCGCCGAAAAGCGGGTCGCTGCCGTCGTGCACGGAAATCACCCTGCATTTCGCGGGCTTCAGGAGCCTCTGCAGGTACCCCTGCGCGGCGCCGTACATCGGGTCAAAGACAACTTTAATTGGTTTCCGTCTGATGGCCGATGAATCCACGAAATCGGATATCCGTTTAAGGTATCCTGAAACGATGTCGGCCTCCGTTACCGGCAAAACGGGCCCGGAAGGCCTTTTTTGCTCAGACGAAATGTACTTTTCGAATTCTTTCGTCACGCTTTCCGGGGCGGACGATCCCTTTTCTGTCTTGAACTTGAACCCGTTGAACTCGTACGGGTTGTGGCTTGCCGTGATCATCACCCCGCCCCGGGCGTTTTTTTCCAACACTCCCGACGACAGGCACGGGGTTGACACGACGCCCTTGCTTATCACCGGCCTGCACCCGCCTTTCGCGAGCTCTTCGGCGGCCGCTCGGGCGAACGCGCCCGAATGGAAGCGCGTGTCGTGCCCTATAACGACCAGCGGGTCTCTGCCGTAGGCGGCGCGAAGGTATTCGGCCACCGCACCGGCGACCCGCCTGACGTTGCCGAAAGTGAAATCTTCGGCCATCACGCCGCGCCAGCCGTCCGTCCCGAATTTTATGTTGTTACGGTTCATTGCGCTTTGCCCAGGATTACTTCGATAACGTGTTTTCCGTCGTGGAAGGATTTCACGAGGTTTCCGTCAATTTTCTTACCGTCCACCGAAATCGAAACGGCGGCCGCGCCGCTAGCGAGCTCCGGGTTCCTGAAATTCACCTGGTATTCGGCGCCCCTGAAATGTATAGTGAGGGAAGATTCCCTGAATTCCTCGGCGGCGGGAAGGCAGGGGTCGATCCTCAGGCCGTCAAGCTCGCCCCTGACGCCGAAAAAGAAGTTCTGAAAAACGTAGCGCGTCCATCCGCCCGAAGCTGTGAGCATCGGATATTCGCCCCTGCCTGCCAAATTGGGATTGTCGCCGGACACGTAGTATTCCGGAAGCCAGGGACCCGTCCTTAAAACCTCTTTCGGATGATTGAGCGGGTTTATGCCGGAAAATATCTTCCAGGCGTCCTCCGGCCTTTTCTTCCGCAGCAGCGCCCACACCATGAAGAGGTTCGCGTGGCAGAAAATCGCGTTGTTCTCCTTGGTGCCGGCGGCGAAACCCGTTATCCTTCCGACGTTCTTGTCGAATTCCCAGTAGGCGGGGTAGTTGAGCTTGAGGCCGCCGACCTTCGGGTCCGCCAGTATCCTGAACACGGACTTTATCACGTCCTCGGTCACGCCGAGCTCGTCGGCCGCCCCCGACAGTATCGCCCAGGTCTGCGGCATCAGCATCATCACGAAATCGTCGGTGGTGGGGTTTTCCTTGGTCGTAGCGTGCGGCTCGAATATGGTGTCGACCGCCCTGCCGTCGGCGTGGAAGTACCCGGTGTAATACTCGCTGTTCCAGGCTATTTTGTTGACGTGCTTTATTATGGTTTTTGCCTTGTTCCTGAGGTCGGTCGCTATCTTCGATATCTCAATGCGCACCCTGCTGCCGCTTATCTCTTCGTTGACGTTTTCGAGGAAATTCAGGAGCTTCCTGTGCCTTGCCTCGCCGGAAAGGTCGAGGTTCGCCTCCTCCGACCAATCTTCTATGAGGTCGGAAAGCTCCTCGTAAACCTCTATGCTCCCCGTTCCGGTGCGCCTGTGGAGCTCGTCGAGAAAATCCGCGAGCTCGTTGCAGTCGTGCGCGAGGCCCAGCGAGAACGTGACGTTCTCGCCCTTTACCTGGTCGACGGCGTCGTTCCAGTCGGCGCGTTTCTGCCGCAGAAGGTTGTTCCTCCCCACGTCGTAGAACATCGTGAGAAGCTGCGTCAAAAGGTGCTCCGCCACCGTGCCCTTGTAGACCTCGCCGCTTTTGGTCTTCTGCCTTTCGATGAGCCCCGCCTTCCAGCCGAGGTCCTTTGTTTCCCCCCTGTTGCGGTAGCAGTCCTTGAAATATGCTATGCCGCCCTTGAGCAGGAAATGCACGTCCCCGAGGAAGTTTATGAGGAGCATTACCGTTTGCGCCGTCCAGTACGGATGGTCGCACCAGAGACCGTTTATCTCGTCGGAACCGAATTCCTTGGTGCGGGCGAAGAACCTGGTGGCGTTCGTCCCGTCAAGGCGTATGCCCTCAAGCGTGTGAAGGGTTCTTTTCTCAAGCCCGCCCGGGTCTATTACGGTCGCGGCCATCATATCCTGCCAGAAATCGCGCCATCCCGCGAAATCCGAACCATAGTCGAACTGCGGGTGCCCCGTGTTGCCGAACCAGTAGCGCATCGAAAGCTGGTAGCACCACCAGTTGTTCCAGGAAATATCAAGGAGCTCGTTGGAGGTTTTCACCGTCACCCTCGAGGTGCGCTCCTTCCAGAACTCCTTGACCTTCTCCAGCGCCGAAACGCAGTACGCGTGGTTGTAATGCTTGAAAAGTTCTTCCGCCTTGCCCAGGTCCTTGCTTATGCCGTTAAGCACGACAAACCTGGCGCTTTGCCCCGGCGCGACCGGGACTTTCTGGAACTCTATGGCGCCTACCGCTTCCTTGCCGAGGCACTGTACTTTAGGCGGCAGGTTTTTGAGCACCGCTTCGGGATGCATCCAGCTGTACATCGGCCCAAGGAACGTTTCCCTGTCGGAATACATCCTGTCGCCTTTTTTCCCGGAATCGGTTTCGGCCGCCATGAAGTAGCAGATGTCGCTGGAGTTGGTCAAGCCCTCCACCCATTCAAGGCCCGGCAGTATCGCTATGAAATCGTTTATCCTGCTTTTATTGTATAGTCTTACCACATCCCTGTGGTATTCGGTGTAGGCGCGGTTGCCTCCGAATATCGGGACCGCCGGTATGAAGTCTATCGTTTTCTGCGAGCCGGAATTGTTCGTTATCTCCACGAGCCACACCTCTATCATCTCGTCGAGCGGGACGAACACCGTCGATTTGACCGTCAGCTGGCGTTTTTTCGAACCGTTAGTGAAGGTGACGTACCCGAGGCCCATTTCGCAGGCCGGGTTTTCGTCGGGGTTCTGCCCGAACGGATCGTTGGCGAGCCACGCGGTCCCGTCCTCCATCCTTATCCAGTGGAAACGCGCGTTGTGCTTCGGAAAATTGGGGCCGTCGAACTCGCCGAACATCCTGGTGTAGTCAAAACCGGAATACCCCCTCAGGTAATTATCGCATATGGAAAAGTACTGCGGGCAGTTGGCAAGCATGTGCACCACCGGCTGCGGCAGGGCCCTCACGTCGTCCATTATGAACTTTCCTTCGCTGTCGAAACGCCACAATTCGCTCATTTCATTTCCTCTTGTTTTTGACCCGGTTGTAATCGTCCTCTATCCTCACGACGTCCCAGAGCTCCGGCGTTGAGACCTCGACAAGAACGCAGTCCTTGAGCGCCTCCATCCGGTGCACGGTCTTCGGGGGCAGGTGGAAAACCTTACCTGAAGTTATTATTTTGGTTTTAAGATTTCTCGGACTGCTCCCTACAATAAGTTTCAGAAGACCGCTTTGAAGGTAGAGGGTTTCCTCTTTCTTTTCGTGATATTGCAGGCTCAATCGGTGGGTTTTTCTCACTATCAGGAGCTTGCCCGCGTATTTTTTAGTCAGCGCGAACAGGCGCTCCTCGCCCCACGGCTTCTTGATGATCCTCATCCCGGCCATCAAAACTCCCTGAATTTTTATAGAGATTATAGAAAAATATGAATGATTTGACAAGTTTCAACATTTTTGTTTTAATCTACTGGCTATGAAAAAAAGAAAGCTTCCCAAACGGCCCGACTGGGACACGTACTTCATGAAACTCGCGCTCCTCGTGGCGGAACGCTCCACCTGCCTAAGGCACCACGTCGGCGCGGTAATAGTAAGGAACAAGAGGATACTCACCACCGGGTACAACGGGGCGGCATCCGGCACGAAGGACTGCCTTGTGCTCGGATGCCTCAGGGACGAGCTCAAAATCCCCTCCGGCCACCGCCACGAGATATGCAGGGCCATACACGCCGAACAGAACGCCATAATACAGGCGGGCCTTCACGGAATCAACATTAAGGACGCCACGATATACTGCACCCACTCCCCCTGCATACTCTGCGCCAAGATGCTCGCCAACGCCGGCATAACGCGCTTCGTCAGCTGCACGGAATACGCCGACCCGTCGTTTAAGAAGCTGTTCCGGGAGGTCGGCATAAAGTATTCGACCGTGAAAAAACCGCCCCTGGGCATATCGGTGCTCGAATGATCCCGCCTCGGCGGGACGGGTCAAACGAGTTTTTTATATGACGGTGGTTTTCTGACATCGGCAAGGTTTATAATACAATCAACAGAAATGGAGATATTTTCGTTTGAAAACTCACGTTGAAACCAGGGTTAAAAAAATATACATGGGCCGGCTTCCGACCGACCAGGACCTCCTTGAAACCCTGAACTCCTTCTGCAAAAAGCATAAAATATTCACCGGGTCCTTGAACCTGATCGGAGCGGTTTCGCGCGCGAAGATGGGATATTACGACCAGAAAAAGAAGAGATATACCGCCTGCGTCGAGCTCGATAAAAAGCTTGAAATAGCGTCCTGCATGGGCAACATCTCGCTGAAAGACGGCAAGCCATTCGTGCACGCACACGTGGCTTTTGCCGACCTCAAAGGCAACACCTACGCCGGGCACCTGATGCCCGGCACGAAGGTATTCGCCGCCGAATTCGTAATACACGAATTTACCGGAAAAAAACTCCACAGAGAAAAAGACGATGTTACCGGCCTTCCTCTGTGGAGCTTTTAACAATTCAATCGATTACACTGATTAATCAAACCGATTACGCAGATTTAGACTAAAAAACAACATTAATTGTATTATCTGTGTAATCAAAAATATCTATTTTGAAACCTGCGACAGATCCGAAGCAAGTTGTTTCACGCAAAGCTCTATTCCCGTCTGGACTACAGAACCTTTTTCCCTCATCCCGCCCAGTTTCGCGAACCAGAACGCCACCCAGTTCCTTTGCTTGACGAACGACGTCGCCTTCGCGCTCTTGATTATCTCGCCCGTTTCCACGTCGACAAGCCTCGCGTCAAGCGTCACGTCGGCCCTCTGGCCTTCCGTCCACATTATGAATATCGTCTGCTTGGAACGCGAATACTTGACGCTCGTCAGGTCGCCGAAAAGAAAAGCGTCCACTCCGAGCTGCTTGCCGACGCTCTTGGCATTTTCCGCGTCAACGAGCCCCGACATATTGAGCTTCAACTCGCCCAGGACGTCGTCAAGCCTCTGCCTTTCTATCAGCCTGAAAGCTTCGGTTGCAACGAGCTCATCCACCATTATGCCCGTCACAGAGCCTATCAGGCCGTCATTTTCGGCGTCGCCGGTCTGGTTCTTGAACTCGACCACCGCAACGAGCAGTTTTTCTCCCGCGGCTATGCCGGACGGTTCGATTTTCCTGACCGCGCTCGTGGAATAGCACCCGGCGAAAACAGCCGTGATAAGCGATAACGCGATTATTCTGCGCATTTTTCGATCATTGTTATTTGCCCGCTACCTCGGCTTCTATGCTGTATAGCGTGGTCTTGAGCACCTTGAGCGGCGTGGAGAGTTTCTCAATCCTTTTCGCCACGTCCTGCGCCGTGCCTTTCTTCAGGTCAAGGTCTATCTTGGCGGTCTCTTCCGTGTAATCCCTCACCCTGCAGTCCCTGACCTCTATGAGAGCCCTTATAGACCTGGTTATGTCGTTTAGCTTATTCATGTTCTCGATGTTATACAGGATAAGCTGGACGGTCGCGCGCTCTTTTAGGAACTTCAGCACTTCTCTCGGCACGTCCGCCACTGTTTTTAAACCAGCCCTTGAAAGCGCCGTCGCCGCCGCGGCCGGCTTTGAGACGTCGGCCCCGCCGAGAGTGTCCTTGGCGGTGGTTATGACGTCCTGGGTTTCGGGCTTTATCACCTTTATCGACACGGTACCCCTGTAGGATACCATCCCGCCGAGGCCCTGGTCGGTGTTGTAGTTGGCGTCTGCCCGCCCGGTGACCAGTATGTCGCATGCGCTTTTGTCGTCCGACACCACGAAACCCTGTTCGATGAACTTCTTCTTCATCTCGTCAACGGCATAGGTCGTCTCTGACTGGCTTCCGTCGATGTATTCCGGAACGTTGAAACTCACCACCGGGTTGCCCAGCTTCTTCGGTTCGAGGTCTAGGGCCTTGATCTTGGCCGAGAGGTCTTCCTTCCTGACAAGCGCCTTGACCCTCGTCTTGTAGAAATCGCCCTCCTGCCATTCCCTTAGCACGTCGTAGCGCTCGATGTATCCCTCGGTCTGCGAGGTGATGTTATCTTCTATCAGCATCGCCTTCGAGACCAGCGCCTCCTGCGACACGTAAACACCTATCACGAGGCCGAGGGCGTTTTTCAGTGCTTCGTGAAGCGACGTTTTCTTGGCCGCCGTCACGTCGCCGTTTATTATGGGCGCCATGCCTTCGGCTTCGACCACTTCGGTGTCCGGGGACGTCGCTTTCATCTTCGGTTTTTTCGGCGCCGAAGCGCACGACAGAATGAACGGCAGCAATAGCAATACCGGAAGTATCTTTTTCATTAATAACACCTCGCGCGGAATTTATTCGACCATCTTCAAGCCCATGTCTTTAAGGGCCTTTTTGGAAACTCTCAAAATTACAACGCACCCGTCGTCGGCCGTCCACTCGCTCCTGACGACCTGCGCGCCCTTTATTGTCGCGTCGATGTTCGTCGCAAGCACGGAATCGGTCTCCATCGCTTTTTCGACGGTTATTCCGCCCTCGAGCTTTATGCCCTTAATAACGGAAAGCATGTTGTACTGGGCGTTAACGATGGCGGCGTTGCGCGATGTCGCCATCTTCTGGGTCTTGTTCTCGAGCTCCTGGTCGGCCGCGCCTATGCCCCGCGCGTAAACGAAATCGCCGGAAACACCCTGCTCAACCCACTCGCGCTGTATCTCCCCGCCTTTTGAAACAACTCCCTTGTCCGGGCTCGAACCGCACCCGTAAACGAACACCGCCACTGCAAGAACTGCCAGCACTTTCTTCCACATAGCATTCCTCCTTATTTTTTGGGCTTCACGACCGGTAATAAATCATCTATGATTACGGACCCGGAACCTGCTGCGCGCGTAAGCCCTGCTTCCCCTTTGGTACCACATAATATAATAATTTAGCAACGGATTTTCAATGTCGCGGCTCTTATTTTATTCCCCTCAACTGCTTGCGGATGCCCTTCATCTTGTCGCGCAGTTCGTCGCGTTTCTCTTTCAGGTTCATCGCGCGTTCAAGTATCATCCGCCTGGTTTCCTGAAGTTCTTCGGGTTTCACCCGTTTGAGCTTCTCGCGGAGCTTCTTGACCCTGTCCCTCAGGCCGTTCAGGCGTTCCTTCTGCTTCAACATCACCGCCTGCAGCTTGGTCGGCTCCAGGGGCGGCTCGCCTTCGGCCACGGTGGTTTCCTCGTCGGCCTTCAGGCTGACTTCGTGCTTGAGCTTCTCTTCCGCCTCGTAGTCGAGCTCTTCTCCGGTCTTCTCCTCGCCGCCAGATGAGCCGACCGCGACTTCCCCGTCGAACACGCCGACGTTGGCGTCGCCGGAGCTGGCTATGACCGCGAACTCCGTGCCCCTCACGGATATGACCGCCGTCGGGCATTTTATTTTCATCTTGGTGGAAGGTGTCTTCTTGATGTTGTTGAGGAGCTTGCCGAACCAGAGGCTTATCGATGACGAATGCTTCTCTCCGGTCAGCTCTATGAATTCTATCGTCGCTTCCGTGTTTTCGTCGACAAACATCAGCGAACCGTCGTCAAGCTCGAGGTTGCAAGAGGAATTTTTTGACGTCCTTATCCTGTCCTTGGCCTCCACCGGCATGCCGTTGACAGCCCTGAACCAAACGTCCTTGGCTGGTTTTTGTATCTCTACCGTGCCCTTCACGGCCTGGACCTCGCCCACGTACTGGACGGCTTGCAGCGCCGCCGGCGCGGATAACGCGAGCAACGCTATCAAAAGAACCCTCAACATTCTGAACATCTGTTCCCTCCCGTTCTACTTGCCGAAAAGCCCCTTCAGTTTGTCGGACGCTTTATTTTTAAGCTCTTCTTCCTGTTTTTTCTTCTGCGCATCGGCTTCGGCCTGCGCCTTGCGTTTTTCCGCCTCGGCCGCTTCCTGCGCTTTTCTCTTTTCCTCTTCGGCTTTCCTTTTTTCGGCTTCTGCGGCTTCCTGCGCTTTCCTCTTTTCAGCTTCGACCGCCTCACGTGCCTTTCTTGCTTCCTCTTCCGCTTTCTTCTTTTCAGCGTCAACCAGCGCTTTGCCCTCGTTTTCCTTCGCTTGCTTCATTTTCTCAAGTTCGTCGGCCTTGGAAGCAAGCTCTTTGCTCTTGCCCTCGAACTGGTTCTTGAGCTCGTCCCTCTTCGCGTTTACTTCGCCCGTTAGCTCGTTCTTCCTGGCGTTGGTCAGCCGGTTTATCTCGGATTTAATCTTGTCCTGTATCTCGGCGAGTTTCTTGCCGTAAATTTTCGAGAGCCGCGCTGAAAGCACCCTGTCTATATTGGAATAAAACGACATCTCCAGGTCGTCCGTCGTCCCGGTAAGCTTGGCGTTGACGGATATCCTGTCAATTCCGCTCCAAAGCTCGGCGACTATCTTCTGCATCTCGTCATCGCCATTCCCGCCCTGCCGCACGGAGAGGTTTCTGATGGACAGCTCGAGTATGGAATCGATATTGTCGTCCATCAGCGTGAGGTTCCCGGTTATGCTCCCGCGTCCCTTTTCAAAAGACGGAAGGTACTCGGAATCGGGCATCCCGAACTCCTCGGCGCTCAGACCCTCGTAGTTGATGTTGAAGGTGTCAACGGGTATTTCCCTCGTGTGGTCGAGCACCGCCTGGATTTTGAGCATCTTGGCGCCCTGCCTGCCCGTTATTTCGGCCCTCGTGGGTTTTCCTATCAACGAGGGAGTGGACGTTATGTCTATTATCGTGCCCGTGAAATCAAGAGGCGTTCCCGCTTTTCCCGCGCCGCCGGTGGTCCCGGATATAGATATCTTTTTTATGTGAAGGTCCGGAGGGTTTTGTTCTTTCGGAAAAACGACGTCGCGCCCTTTTATCCTCTGCTTCACGAGCTCTTTCTGCGTGTTCTTCTTGGCCGGCATGTACTTGCGAACCAGGCCGATGTAGTGGACGGCGGTATTTACCCTGCCGACCCACACGGGGCCGAAAAGCGACCGTGAAACGCTTTCGAACGACACCGTCGGGATCTTCAGCTTGTCGGCAACAGCCTTGTAATCGGCGTCTTTAAGATCGTTTAACCTGTTGAGAATGTCTTTTTCGCTGCCGTAGTCGTCGAGAACCTGTTTCTGGAGCGACCTCAGCTCGGCAACGCTCTTGTCCAGCTCATCCTTGGTCTTGTTGAGCCCTTCGAGGTTGCCTTTGAGGTTCTGCGCGTCCTGGATGGAAGTTACCTTTATGTTGGAAGCGTCGGCAAGCGCGTTTTGGGCGAGCTTCATCTTTTCGGAGTAATCAATAGCCGCTACCTGCTCACGGTACTTATCGTATTTCGCAGCGTACTCACCCTTCATCTTCTCTATTTCTTGCACCGACTGGAGGTCGGCTATGTCCACCGCCTTCTTGAGGTCCATCGTCTTGAGCTGTTCCCGAATGCCGCGCATCTCGCCCATCGCCGGAAGCGCGTTTATTTCCTTCATGCTCTTTGCCTCTATCGTAGAGAAGAGCTTTGCCAGCATGCCGTTCTTTTTTTCCTTCGCGGCCTTTTTCGCGTACTTCTTTTCCTTTTTGGGAGGAAGGGCGCCGGAAGTCAGTCTCTTTGTGCCCCACTTGATGCCGTCGCAGGACATCTGGTCGATTATCACCTTTTTGGAAAGCAGGGGAAGGGGCTCGGCGGAAAATTTAATGGAATCTACGTCTAAGAGGTTCTTGAAGGGGTCCTTCCTGCTGGCTATCTGCAACCCCGAAATGCCGACTGACATGTCCTTGAACCGCGTCTTGAAACCCTTGACCTCAACTTTTGCGCCGAATACCATCTCGCCGGTCGATACCAGGGCCGCCTTCAGCATTACGTCCAGAAAAAGGATGTTGAAAACCGCCACGATCGCTACTACAACTAAAGTAGGTATGAAAAATTTCCATCTCATTGTGCCGTTTCCTCCATTAATACGATTACACAGATTCTTAACTGCGACTACATGGACTGCCGGTTTTTAGGCAAGTCTGTCTATTTGCCGTTCATCCTGTCATAGACATTGAACGCGGAACCTATCTTGAAGAACTTCATTATCTTCCACTGCGCCACCTTGTCGCGCAGGTTCGCCCTGTAGAATACTATGAACCTTTTGACCAGCATGAAAACCGGCGCGAACAGCACTATGCCGAATACTAAATTGCCCATCACCACCGTGTTGTAGAACCTCGTGAAAGGCACCAGCGGCATGTTGTAGAGGTTCGCCCATACCGGGACCAGCGCCTTGATGTCGACAAGAAGAAAGTACCCCACCTTGTCCGCGAAAGGGTCGGTCAGAAGCCCCAGAAGCGCGAAAATACCGGTGAAAACAAACGCTGACGCTATGTTGACGTTCAACATAAAAACCAGGATTATGAGCAGTACCGAATGCAAAGAACCCGCAGGCGCAAGGCCTATCAGCGCGCCGAAAGCCGCGCCCGCCGCTATCTGGGAAGGTGATATCTCGGACTGCAGTATCATTATTATCTTTTTCACGATTTTGATCCAGAACATTTCTTGCTCCTTTTAAACGTGATTGAATATCTTTTTCGCCGTGTTGACCGTCATATCAGGGCCGTGTTTCGCGAGTTCCGCGCGTTTCGAGAAGCCGTAGGTAACTGCCATGCTTTTTATTCCGGCGGCGCGCGCGCAAAGAATGTCGTTGGCGCTGTCGCCTATCATCAGGGCGTCTTGTTTGGAGACCTTAAGTTTCCTGAGTATCTCCAGCACCGGCTCCGGGTCGGGCTTCTTGTTCGGCCCGGAATCCCCTCCCGTGACTATCTTAAAGAACTTCCTTGCTTTCAACCCCCTCAGGATCTTCTCCGCCATGTCGGCGGGCTTGTTTGTAAGCACGGCCTTTGCGAGGCCCGGCGTGCCCGTTAAGAGCCCCCGAATGCCGGGATAAAAGCGGGTCGTGTCCAGTATGCGCTTCCTGTAATCTTTCCTGAAAGCCTTCAGGGCTGACGTCAACCGGTTTGTTTTTAACCCCGGGAAGGACCTTTTTATCAGCACTTTCGCGCCGTCACCTATGCTGGAACGCACCACCCCGGCGCTGAGGGGCCTCAATCCGTGCGACTTCCTGACGCAGTTCACTGACCGCGAGATATCTCTCAATGAGTCAACGAGCGTGCCGTCTAAGTCGAATATAAGAAGTTTATACTTATAATAGCGTTTTTTCAAGGTTCGTTTTCCGCCGCGAAACGCTTTTTCAGCTCCAGACTATCAGGCCCGGGACGTACAGGGCCTTGCCTTCCACCTGGGGCAGGACCCTTATAACGTAGCCGCAGTGGCCCACCCTGTCGCTTTTTATCTGCCCTTCGTAAGAGTGCGTGTCCCCGGAGCTTCCCTTCAACTGCATCGTTTCTACTATGGGCATGCTCATCCTGCGTTTCGAGTCAAGGTAGCCCCAATAGAGCTCCACCTTCACGCTGTCGGGCTGGACGCCTCCCAGTTTCACCGACGCCTTGACGTTGAAATTGTTGCCGAGTATCACGTCGCCGGAAAGGTCGTCTTCCACCGAAACTACCTTGATATTGCCCCAGTTCTTGACGAGCGACTTCTGCCATTCCACGAGCCTCCTGGCGTGCTCGAAGTTATTGGCGCGGAGCCTCTCGTTGGCCGTGTAGGCAACGCCGTAGAATTTCCTGGTGTATTCCTCTATCATCCTGTTGGTGTTGAACACCGGGCAGATACTGCGCATTATCGTCTTCATCTTGCCTATCCAATCCCTCGGAAGGCCGTCGGTACCCCTGTTGTAGAACATCGGCACGATGTCTTTTTCGAATATGTCGTATATCGCCTTGCTTTCTATTTCGTCCTGGTATTCGTGGTCCGTGTATTCCTCGCCGCTGCCTATTTTCCAGCCGTTCTGGCCGTTGTAGCCCTCGCACCACCATCCGTCGAGCACGCTGACGTTGAGCACCCCGTTAACCGCCGCTTTCATGCCGCTGGTGCCTGAAGCCTCGGCGGGGCGCCGCGGGTTGTTGAGCCAGACGTCCGCGCCCTGTACTATGTAGTGCGCGACGTTCATATCGTAGTCCTCTATGAAAACCACCTTGTGCCTGAGCTCGGGGTCGCGGGTGAGGTGTATGATGCTCTTAATCACTTCCTTGCCGATGTTGTCCGCGGGATGGGATTTACCGGCTATTATGACCTGTACCGGTTTTTCCCTGTTCGTGAGCAGGGCTTTGAGGCGGTCCATATCCCTGAAGAGCAGGTTGCCCCTTTTGTACCCCGCGAAACGCCTCGCGAAACCTATCGTCAGCGCTTCGGGGTCAAGCACCTGGTCCGCGTCGTGTATCTCGTTCGGCGATGCCCCGCGCCGCAGAAGCTGGGCCTTGAGGCGGTTTCGCGCGAAAGACACGAGCCGCTCGCGCCGCCTCTCGTGGCTGCGCCACAGTTCGGAATCCGGTATCTGTTCGATGCTGTCCCACAGGGAATGGTCGGCCGGCTCCTCGCGCCAATCAGTGCCTATGTAGCGGTCAAAAAGGCCCGCCATCTCGTATGATATCCAGGTGTGCGGGTGCACGCCGTTGGTTATGTGCGTGATGGGTATCTCGCTTCTCGGTATCTCCGGCCATATCTCCTTCCACATGTTGCGGGATATCGTGCCGTGAAGCTTGCTGACGCCGTTGGCGAAGTTCGAGGTTTTAAGCGCCAGGACCGTCAGGCAGAAGTTCTCCTTGTCGTCCTTCGGGTTTATCCTTCCGAGCGACATGAACTCATCAGAGCTCAAACCCATCTTCTTGTACAGGGGAGAGACGTATTTCTCTATGAGGTCGGCGGCGAAAACCTCGTTGCCGGCGGGCACGGGGGTATGTGTTGTGAAAACGCAGGAGCCCTTGACGACTTCCTTCGCCTCCTCAAAGCTCAACTTGTTTTCCTCCATCAGCATTCTTATGCGCTCAAAGGAAAGGAACGCCGAGTGCCCCTCATTTATGTGTATCACGTTCGGCTCTATGCCGAGGGCTTTGAGCATCTTTATGCCGCCGATGCCCAACACAAGCTCCTGGCGAATCCTCATGTCGCGGTCGCCGCCGTAGAGCTTGCCGGATATCTCCCTGTCCTCCGGCTTGTTCTCGTCTATGTCGGTGTCGAGGAGATGCAAGGGTATGCGGCCCACCTGCAGTTTCCAAAGCCGGGCGTGTATCTTTTTTGAATCGAGCTCGATGACTATTTTTTTCTGGCTGCCGTCCGCCTCCCTGATGCGCTGCAGTGGCATCCGCGAAAAATGGCTTTCGATGTATTCCTCCTGCTGCCAGCCGTCGAAATTGAGGTACTGCTTGAAATACCCGTAGCGGAACAGGAGCCCCACGCCTACCATCGGAAGCCCCATGTCGCTGGCTGATTTCAGGTGGTCGCCGGAAAGTATGCCGAGCCCCCCGGAATAAATGGGCACGCTCTCGTGTATGCCGAACTCGGTCGAGAAATACGCGATGGTGCAGTTTTTATGGTCCGGGAATTCCTTGTGGAACCACGTGTCGTGCTCGAGATATTTCTTGAGCTCTTTTCTTATCCTTTCAAGGTGGGACAGAAAGCTGTTGTCGCGGGCTAGTTCGTGAAGGCGATCCTGGCTTATCTGGCCGAGCATCCTCACCGGGTTGTGGTAGGATTCCTCCCAGAGGTCGCGGTCCATCCTCCTGAAAAGCTCGACGGCTTCGGAGTTCCACACCCACCATATGTTATAGGCGATGTCTATCAGGGGTTTTAGTTTTTCCGGCAAAAAAGGCGTGACCACGTACTGCCGGGAATTTTTTACGGTATGCTTTTCCTGCGAAAGATTGAAAATGTCCTCTTTTTTCATAGTTCTTCCACCTCTGTCGAATGAGTAGTTGCGTGCCAAGCAGGTTTATAGTATACAATATTTTAACAAAATAGTTCAATAAACAATATGAAAAAGGTATATCCGGAGCGAGCTTTCCCCATCGCCTGATTTGCCAAGTCCGCCCGGTTTCTAAGCGAAGAAATAAGATTTGAGGTGAAGCAAGGAAGCTGAGCCGACGCGTAGCCACTGTGCTACGCAAGGCGAAGGTGACGATGCTGCAACCCAAAGACTATTTCTGCAGCAGAAACGAAGGTGGGCTTGGCAAATCAATAAACAAAAACCACCGTTTACAACGGTGGTTTCCTAATGAAGGTTATGGAGCGGGCGATGGACAACCTTCGGTTATCTGGGGCTTCTTCTCCCCCGCTCGCCATTGGGCTCGCTCCTCCGAAGCCCGCCACCTTTGCTTCCGCCCTTCGGCTCCGCCTCGGGCTTTTCCTCCTCTTCGTCGGCGCAAAGGTTGGCTTCAAGCCCCATCGCCCCAAAACAAAAACCACCG
Source organism: Endomicrobiales bacterium (assembly GCA_016930715.1). Lineage (GTDB taxonomy): Bacteria > Elusimicrobiota > Endomicrobiia > Endomicrobiales > JAFGGC01 > JAFGGC01. The sequence goes on along the minus strand of JAFGGC010000028.1, from coordinate 6,174 downwards.
TTTACAACGGTGGTTTCCTAATGAAGGTTATGGAGCGGGCGATGGGGCTTGAACCCACGACCTTCTCGTTGGCAACGAGACGTTCTACCACTGAACTACGCCCGCAATGTCGCGCCCTAATCCCTTAAACGGGATTCGGGCTTACTTCGTTGTTCCCGCTTGTCGACGCGGGAACGCTCCACAAGGGAAAACCCAAGGTTTTCCCGTTCGTCGTCGCTCGGCTTCGGTTTTATCTGTATATTAGTCCTCAGCCTCGCTGAACCCTTTCCTGAATGGAAAAAGCTAATAATTAAAGATCAGATTTTGACTTTTCGGGTATATCTTGGTTGAGCGGGTTGATTTCGTTACGAGAAAGCAAGATTTTGAGCGAAACGCAGGAATGTGAGGCGCCGCGTAGCAACGACGCTACGCAAGCCGAGCATTCCTAGGGTGCAGCCAAAATTTTGCTTTCGCAGTAGAAATGAAACCCGCTCAGCCAAGATATGCTGGAGGTGGGACTTGAACCCACATACCGTGAGGTACACGCCCCTCAAACGTGCGCGTATGCCAATTCCGCCACTCCAGCGATAACTGCAATTTCGAATAACCAATCTCGAATTTCGAAAGAACGAATGAAACAACGCTCAAAAAAACCGAGGAATGCCCCGCCGCAGGCGGGCTATGGAGTCTACCCGCCGTAGCTATGAAGCAAATACGGCGAATAGCCGTGCCTATTTGCGAAATGCCAAGCGCAGGAGGGCCACTCCAGCGATAACTGCAATTTCGAATAACCAATCTCGAATTTCGAATGAAAGAACAGTAAGCCGTTCTCCAGATACAAGTCCCTAGATACCAGATACCGCCGTTATTGCCCCGGCGCCTGAGGCGCTCCCTGCGGAGCGACCGGTATCATCGGTATCTGGCTCGTGACGCTCCTCATCCCTATCCGCGAGGTTATCATCGTCAAAAGCAGTGACGTCAGAACGAACACTACGGCCATCACGACCGTGACCTTCTTTATGAAAGCCATCCCCGAAGGCGCGCTGAAGAACTGGTCCGAACCACCTCCGCCGAAAAGGCCGGCAATGCCCGAACCCTTTCCCGCCTGAAGAAGCACTATCAGTATCAGGCCGACGCTCACGATAATGTGAAGAACGAGTATTAAATAGTACATAGATGTAAGATTATACCAAAGACTCCTTCAAAAATCAATATACAATGATTACACAGATTTCCACATAGATTACACTGATTTCTGACCAGATATGACAGATTCAAGGTTTAATCTGTGTAATCGCCTCAAATAATCGGTGTAATCAAGCGGTTTTACTTCTCCGGTAAAACCGCTATTCCGGGAAGCTCGATGCCTTCCAAAAACTCCAAAGACGCCCCTCCGCCGGTCGAAACGTGGGTCACCTTCTTGTCCACACCCGCCTTTTTCACCGCCGAGACCGAATCGCCCCCGCCGATGACCGACACGGCGCCGCTTTCAGTCGCCTGCGCCACGAGCTTTGCTATCTCGACCGTGCCTTTTGAGAACTCCGGTATCTCGAAGACGCCGGCCGGACCGTTCCACACTATGGTTTTGGCGCTAAGTATCACCGGCGCTATCCTTTTAAGCGTCATCTGGCCGATGTCCACGCCCATGAAGCCCGCGGGGACTTCCGCGTCCGGTGTTTCCGAGATTTTCGCGCCGTCGCCGGCCTTCTTGTTCTCGAAATCTATCTTGTCGGTTATTATGTGGTCTATCGGAAGCAGCATCTTGACCTTTTTTGCCTCGGCTTTTTTAAGTAGCTCCCTGGCAAGGTCCAGCTTGTCCTCTTCAACGAGCGATTTCCCCGTGCCTATGCCTTGCGCCTTAAGGAATGTGTACGCCATCGCTCCGCCTATCACGAGCGAATCCACTTTGCCGAGCAGGTTATCTATGACCTTTATCTTATCCGAAACCTTCGCACCGCCTAGTATGGCGAGAAAGGGCTTTTTGGCGTTGTTGAGCGCCTCGCCGAGGAACTGCAGTTCCTTTTCCACGAGGAATCCGGCCGCAGCGTCCTTGATGTACTTCGTCATTCCCGCGGTGGAGGCGTGCACCCTGTGCACCGTTCCGAAGGCGTCCTGTATGAATACTTCTCCAAAAGAGGCAAGCTCCTTTGCGAAGGCATCGTCGTTCTTCTCTTCCTGCGGATGGAAGCGCAGGTTCTCTAAAAGCAGAACCTCTCCGCTTTTGAGATCCTTTGACATCTTCGCGACTTCCGGGCCTATGCAGTCCGGCGCCATCACAACGTCTTTCTTTATGAGCTCGCCGAGGCGCTTTGCCGCGGGTTTCAAGCTCATCGCGGAAACAACCTTGCCTTTCGGGCGGCCAAGGTGCGACATCAGTATCACCGCGGCCTTCTGCTCGAGAAGGTAGTTTATCGTAGGAAGCGCGGCGACAATCCGCTTGTCGTTTGTCACTTCCTGCTTGTCGTTAAGCGGCACGTTGAAATCAACGCGCACCAGCACCTTTTTGCCCGCTACGCTAATGTCCTTAATGGTCTTTTTCATGATAAATCCTTTGTCATGATTACACCGATTTCTTAAAATCGATTACACAGATTAGGTCTTGAATCTTTTCGGCTTTGCCTGAAATCTGTGTAATCTGTTTTGATAATCTGCGTAATCGTCTTTATAAACCTTTCTGTATCATGTACTCGATGAGGTCAACGACCCTGTTCGAATATCCCCATTCGTTGTCGTACCAGGCGAGCACTTTCACAAAATCGTCGCTTATCATCTTGGTGCTCTTGGCGTCGACGGTCGAACTCAAGGGGCTGTGGTTGAAGTCAACCGACACGAGCGGCTCATCAGAGTAGGCAAGGTAGCCCTTCATCTTGCCTTCAGCCGCCGCCTTTAGCGCGGCGTTTATCTCTTCGGCTTTTGCCGGCTTTGCGAGTTTCACGGTAAGGTCCACCACCGAAACGTTCGGCGTCGGTACCCTTATGGCAAAGCCGTCAAGCTTGCCCTTGAGCTCCGGTATCACGAGGCCGATGGCCTTGGCGGCTCCGGTCGATGTCGGTATCATAGAAAGCGCGGCGGCCCTTGCCCGTCTGAGGTCCGAGTGCGCCATATCCTGGACTTTCTGGTCGTTCGTGTAGGCGTGAATGGTTGTCATCAGGCCTCTTTCGATGCCCCACTTGTCGTTAATGACTTTTGCCACCGGGCCGAGGCAGTTGGTCGTGCAGGAGGCGTTTGAAATTACGTGGTGGTTCTTGGGGTCGTACTTGTCTTCGTTTACTCCGAGGACGATGGTTATGTCCTCGTCTTGAGCGGGTGCTGATATGATTACTTTTTTCGCTCCACCCTTGGTTATGTGGTTCTCGGCGCCTTTTACTTCTTTCCCCTTCTTGTTGACGCCGTCTTTCTTTATCGTGAAAAGCCCGGTGGACTCAACGACCACTTCCACTCCCAGCGACTTCCAGGGGAGCTCGGCCGGGTCTCTCTTTGCGAAGACCTTTATCGACTTGCCGTTTACAGTTATCTCGTCGTCCTTGGTCGCCTTGACTTCCCCCGGGAAATTGCCGTGCACCGAGTCGTACTTCAAGAGGTGCGCGTTCGTCTTCGAATCGAAAAGGTCGTTTATCGCGACAAGTTCGATGTTCTTTGACTTCTTTTCAAGGATGGCGCGCGCCACGAGCCGCCCTATCCTTCCGAAACCGTTGATGCCTACTTTGACCATTTGAGTGTCCTCCTCGCCTTTGGCGAACCCGCCAAAATTGCAATGGCGGGCATTATTAATTTACTTCTGGGTATAAAAAACCCTTATTTCATTGAACTTTTAGTGGATTTTCTCAGGATTGGTGTATCAGGTTGTCTCTGTCCGCCTTCTGTATCTGGCGGATGTTCCACTTTTCATTCTGTATTGAGAACAAATATTATAAAATTTCTGCAAAAAAGTCAAATGGCTGACATCTAATTAGTGAGTCTCAGTATACTTTCAATCCTTCCTTCTCAGTTTATTGTACTGCCCTTTGGTTATGAAAATCCTCTTGTGGCGGGGATTTGGCAATTCCTGCGGCAATCCGTGCCTCTGGCCGTAATCCCAGCCGATTATCGTCTTTTTCTTCAGGTCCAGGTCTATGAAATACCTCGTATTATTGTCCTCTTTCTTTTTCACTAAATACCCTTTCTGCCATACTTGTTGTTTTTCACCGGATACCAGTTCCCCGCCTCTTCGGCGGGCAGGCCCGCCCGGAAAGTAGGCGCTGTCCCTACTTTTCATTACCTCCCTTTCAGAACGCGTAACGCACCTGGAGCTTTGCGTTGCCGAGGTCAAGTACGTCAGAATATGTATATATGTCAACAGTTACCGATTCGACCGGACTAAATCCCGCGCCCGCCGTGAAACTGGAAGACTGGCTATAGCTGTCAGTTATCGAGCATTCACGCGCCCCGTCTATGCATAGTACTTCTGAAATACTCTTGGATTTGCTGGCATACGGCGAAACCCCGAAACGCAGGGCAAGCGACGGCCTGTACATGTATTCTATTCCCATCGACAGGTTAACCCCGCCCTGATACACTTCGCTTTTAAGCGTTTCTTCCTGGAATATAACCTCCGTCGCTGAGTTGTTTTCCGCGACGTACGATAAGTTGCATGAAACCGCCATCGCGAGCAACAGCTTCTCCGAGAGTGCTTTCCGGGCGCTGCCCCATTTGGCGTACAACGCGTAAGTATTTATATCCCCCGAGATCTCGTTCCCGACGCGTGTTGAAATGCTCGTCGTCGTGGTCCCCAGGACCCGGTAGTAATCGTTGCTTAAAACGCTCTCTATCTCATTCCTTTCGGCTTGATAGCTCAAAGACAAAACGAAGGCGCTCATCGTATTATCGCCCTTGTGTTTCCGCGACCTGTATTCGTATCCCGCACCCAACCTGGGCGCGGGGTTCTGCTTTCTTTCCCTCATTTCGGCGCTCCTTGTAATATCGGGAGAATAAATCCACATATACCCACCGTACCAATCTAGCCCGTTCGAATCCGGATCGTTATTGGTATACTGAACTGATTCCGAGTAATACCTGTTCCTTGTCTGCTTCCCGGTGATCTTGAAAACCTTGTCGCATTCTCTCTCCGCTGTCTTTTTGTATTTGCCGAAATTCAGCGACAAGCTTAATACATCGCTTTCGTTAATGTATTCGCTGTTGTATGCTTCTTCACTTGTTATTATTCCAGACGAATTGTCTTCATGTGTCCGTATCTGTCTGTTAATGGTTTGCGACCCCGAAAAAGTCCTCTGGGGGACCAGAGATACCCCGAAACCGCCGTACGGCCTTCTGCCGGCTTTTAAAAAGACCAAACCGATGTCCTCGCTATGGCTTTTGTAGGTATATTGCGAGCGGTCGTTGAACCATGTATTGTAAGTCGTATTGAAAGAAGATCTGGAATCCGGATCATCAAGATAACTGATGCGTTCACTCACCTCGGCGACTATCCCCAGTTTATTCCTGTTGAAATATCCGAAAGTAATCGGCCGGCCGCTGTTGCCGGTCTTTCCGTAAAACTGTTTTTGCCCACCTTGTACCGCCAGGCGGCCCGGGTTGGCGAGTATATCCGTGTACTCGTCCGGTACTACGCCGTTCAGGCCGTCGCCCATCGCCTTTATCCTGTAAGACACCGTTTCCAGCGCCCAGGACGAACCCGTCAGAAACATCAATACCGCAGCGACACTCAAGCTTCTTCTGCCCATTTTATACCCCTTTCGTTTTTGATATCAGAATTGACTGTTTTTCACTAGATACCCGCCTGCGCTGAACATTTCAGCGATAACCGTTACTATTTCACCCTGCGAGTGATCTCCATGAGGGATGACATCACATCGTTTTCATAGCTTCGGCGGGCAGGCCCACCCGGAAAGTAGGCGCTGTCCCTACTTTTCAAAACCCGCGTTGAACGGGACTTCATTACCAGCCATTCCGCAGGCCCCCGCATTGGTAATGCCATTGCGAAAAACTCCCGCCGCTATTCCGTCATTTTGTCCCCTGAACTCCCGGTCCACTCGCTCAGCCGCCCCAATAACCGCGGCCTTTCTTCGAAGCTCCCGAATTCGCCTCCGCCGCGGCGCCCGTTTTCCCGCGCTTGATAAAAGTGCCCTCGTTGAGTTCCCGGAATAAACGGTGTCAGACTTGACTTTCTTGACTAATCGTCCCGCCCGGCATTCCCTT
>JAFGGC010000027.1 GCA_016930715.1 Endomicrobiales bacterium | reverse complement strand
GCTGACGAATGTTATGCCCTCGCAGCCGTCAAGCATTTTCTTGAGAGGCTTTATGCTCCTGGTCGGATACTGCATGCAGACCATCTTCGCGCCTTTCGCCTGGACCTTCCTTGCCATCTCCCGGTAATTCAAGTCCACCCCTCCCGGGTACCAGTCCCGCTCGATACCGCGGCTTTCCAGATAATATCTGCGAACTATGCCTTTTTCTTTTTCATAGTTCGCGATGTCTTCCTTCCTCTTGTAGTAAGCCTCCAGCTGCAGGTGCAGCCACAACTCCCTGGAATGCTCATCCTTTTCCCGTTCCAGTAAACGTTCATATTCCTCCAAAGGTACGTTGTTCTGGTAGAATACAAGCACATGTTTCATGAAATTCCTGTCATCTTCCCTGTCTTTCATCATATTCCTGTAAACGCTCATTGCCTCTTCCGTGCGCCCCGATTTTTCGTATAAATTGCACAATCTTATGCTGGCATGGACATTAATGGGATCCAACTTCAGCACTCTCTTGTATATCTTCTCCGACTCTTCCGTCCGGTCTGAATAATAAAAATCGCCGAGCCATAGCCAGGCCCGCACGTTTTTCGGGTCAACCTCGACGGCCTTCCTGTACATGCGCTCGGCATCGTCCCTTCGCAGTGACATCATGTAGATATCTCCCAGCCCTATATAGCCCAGGATGTCATCGGGGTCGGACTTGATGGTTCTCTCGTACATCCGTTCAACCGCGCTCTTCATCGGCTGCCCGAGGAACAAATAACAGTTCAGCTCCATACGGTAGGCATCCGCGTCATCTGGAAAAACCTTGGCCATCTCCCCGCACAGCTTAATCGCCTTTTTGTGCTCTCCCCGCGCGATGTAGAGCCCGCAGAGCTCATGGTAGGTCCACTTGACCCCGGGATGCCTGGCAATCGCATCCTTCATCACTCTCTCCGCCTCTTCGTACTTCCTCTGCCTCTTCAATACCTCCCCCAGACTCGCGCGGCAATAGACCCGGTCCTCGCCCAGTTCCAGCGCTTTCCTGAACATCTTCTCCGCCCGCCGGTTCTTTCCGGTCTCTTGGTACAACCATCCGAGCTCGGCGTACGCCCTACTGCTCTTTGGATCTATGTTTTTCGCTCTTAAAAACATTTTATTCGCTTCTTCGTATCTCCAGTTCAGCTTGTGTTTCACACCCTCCATTATGACGGTAAAATAGCCTTCCGGATATTCCTCTTCCAGTTTCTTTAAATACTTGTTCTGAGCCCTTTTCTTCACATATTCCCTTACCCCGAGCTCGAAATTCGCCCGCTCGTTCCCGGGGTCTTTCTCGAGCACCGCTTGCCAGTCCTGTTCCCCGTCGACATTCTCACCGACCTTGCCGGCCGCGGCTGTCCCGTCTATCTTTCTTTCCTTGGCAACCGCTCCCTTCTCCGAACCTTGCAGCTTGAACTTGAATTTAATGTATTGGTGCCTTATGTGCTCCGACGCAAGACCCAGCAAGGATGACAGCTTCAAATCAACTCCCTTGCCGGTATCCAGCCTGGGCTCGTAAATTTGTCCGTCGTTTATACCCATCATCGCCACCACCACGTCGGGCCTGTACAATTCAAGCTGCGCGTCGATCTTAGACAGTATTACGCCCGTGTTGGTACAGGCCAGGCCGCAGTCAATGACGGCGTATTTTATCCCCTTGCTATTTTCGCCGAGCACGCTCTGAAGTATGGGCGGCCACTGGTACTGGGTCGTCGACTCCCCCACGCACAGTATCCGGCACACCCCTTCTTCTTTGAGCTTCATCCGGTTCTGCCGCTCCTGGAGCTTCATAACCGAAAAACCAGCCACGCGTATCCCCGCCTCGATAAGCGCGAGGGCCGCCAATATGCCAAACAGGATAAGAAATACTTTTTTAAGGCTCTCTGGAAGGGTCTTTTTCGGGAAAAAATGAGGTTTGGTCATGGATGGCCGGCTATATAGTATTCCGGATTTTCGGTCATTTCCGCTACTTCTTGACGCCAAGCTGCTGGATTATTCTTTCGGCTGTTTCACGTTCAGAGATAACTGACGTGTCTATTGACACCCTGCAGCGTTTGTAATACGTTTCCCTGGCTTTTAGCAGTTCACTTATCTTCGAAAGCGGGTCTTTGACCTTCAGGAGCGGGCGGTCGGAGTTTTTCGTGCGCTTAAGGACGACCTCGGGTCTTGCGGTGAGGCACACGACAACCCCGTTTTTTTCAAGTTCATCCATGTTCTCTGGACGCAAGGCAACCCCGCCCCCGCAGGCGATGACCGCCTTGTCGAGGACACTGAAAAGCTTGACGGCCTTTGATTCGACATCCCTGAAATACGGCTCCCCTTTTTTTGCGAATATTTCCGGGATGGACAGGCCCGTGTCTTTTTCTATCATCCCGTCGGTATCATAAAACTGCCAATCGAGTTTTTCGGCAAGCAGCTTTCCAACGGCGGTTTTACCCGTCCCCATGAAACCCGTCAGAACTATGTTCATCAAAACCCTTTCACGTGGCCGATGTACGCGTTGAAATTCTTCTTCATTTCAGCCAAAGAGTCCCCGCCGAATTTCTCTTTCAGCGCGGCGGCAAGCTCGCAGGAAAGCGCCGACTCCCCTATGACGGCGGCGGCCGGAACGGCACAGACGTCGCTTCTGACCGCCTCGGCGGATTCCGGTTTCTTTGTCTTCACGTTCACCGAGGCAAGCGGTTTCTTAAGCGAAGGTATCGGCTTCATCGCGCAGGAAACGACAATCTCTTCTCCGTTCGATATGCCACCTTCGACGCCGCCCGCGTTGTTGGACTTCCTGTAGAAACCGGTCTTTTTCGAATAAAACACCTCGTCGTGGACCGCGGAGCCCAAAAGCCCCGAAAACCCGAAACCGAGGCCGAACTCGACGCCTTTTATCGCCTGTATGGACATAAGCGCCCTGGCTACCTTCGCGTCAAGCTTTTCGTCCCACTGCGTGTGCGAACCAAGCCCCACCGGCACCCCGGAGGCGACAACCGTGAAAACGCCTCCGACGGTATCCCCCTTGTCTCCGGCACCCGATATCACTTCCATCATCCTCTTTTCAGCGCGCTTGTCAGGCGTGCGCATGGGCGACTTTTCGGAAAGCGATATTATTTCCTCGCGCGTAAGCCCGCTCAGATCGGAGCGTACCCCGCCGATTTCCCTGACGAACGAATAAACTTCGATGCCGAACTCCGAAACGAGCTTCTTGCACAGTGCGCCCGCCGCGACTCTTGCCGCGGTCTCCCTGGCCGAAGCCCGCTCGAGGATGTTCCTTATGTCATGCACGTCAAATTTTATGGCGCCGGGAAGGTCCGCGTGGCCGGGCCTGGGCTTCAGGTGCGCCGCTTCCTCGCCGATGTCGGCGGGTTCCGCAGACATTAGCCTCTGCCAGTTCTCCCAGTCAAAATTCTTTATTACCATGCATACGGGTGAGCCTATGGTCTCGCCAAGCCTCACGCCGGCCGTGAATTCAACGGAGTCCTTTTCGATCTTCATCCTCGCGCCGCGGCCGTAGCCCGCCTGCCTTCTAAAAAGGTCCTTGTTGATGTCGGCCGTGCGGATTTTGAGCCCCGCGGGAATACCTTCGATGATCACCGTAAGCTGTTTTCCATGCGATTCGCCGGCAGTCACGTATCGAAACATAATAACCTCCCCCGCCTTTGGCGGGGCCCGCCGTGGAGGCGGGCTTCATGTCTATTGGGCGCATAAACTGCTGCTATTTCAAGCGCAGTGTTCTATCAAGTTCCCTTTCCGTAGGAAGTGCAAGCTTGTATTTTGAGGCAAATACCTCGTTGTTCATATTCCCAAGAACATACTTGGCGAAAATTTCGTCTTTCTTTGAGCATAGTATTATTCCAATCGGAGGATTTTCATCTTCGGTCATTTCATTCTTGCGAAAATAATTCAAGTAAAAATTCATCTGCCCGGCATCGGCGTGAGTGAGCTCCCCCCGCTTGAAATCAACCAGTACGAAACACTTTAAAAACCTGTTGTATAGCACAAGGTCTATAAAATAATGTCTGTTTGCTATTGTGATGCGCCTCTGTCTGGCAACAAAAGCGAAACCCTTCCCCATTTCAAGCAGGAAATGTTGGAGCTTCTCTATAACGGCCTGCTCAAGCTGATTCTCAGTGTAGGAGGATTCTTCCTTAAGCCCTAAAAACTCCAGAATATATGGGTCCTTTATGGCATCTTCGGGCTTTTCAATCATCTGTCCTTTGCGCGATAATTCTTTAACCTTCTTTTTGTTTTTGCTAAGACAAAGGCGCTCATAAAGCATAGAATCCATCTGGCGCCTCAGCTCGCGTGTGGACCAGCCGTTTTCGGCTGCCTCTATTTCATAGAACGCCCTGGACTTGAGGTCGTCTTCCTTCAATAACTCGCAATAATGCGACCATGTTAAAATCCGAGACAATGTTTCGGATTTTACACCCTTATATTCTGCTAAAGATTTCCGAGACAGTGTCTCGGAAATCTTGAATATGGCCGGAAAACTCGTGAAAAATAACCTCATATTCTCAAGATTATCGACGGAAAATCCCCTGCCAAACCGGCCTGATAAATCCCGGGATAACTTTATCAATACTTTTTCACCATATCCGGCCCTGCTTTTGCCCGCCTGATAGAACTCTACAATTCGTCTGCCTATTAACCAATAGGCAATCACTTGAGCTATATTTATTTGCCTTATAACTGTTTTGCGCCCTTCTATGATAATGCTAGAAATATCCGCCAGCAACCGCCCGTATCCCGATTTTCCAGGAATGGTTGATTTACTGTATTTAAGTGTTTTTGTGTTATTTATTTTCATATTCTATTAGCCATTAAAGGATCTTTATTGAACATTCAACAAAAAAATTACTGTTCTATGCATCTTTTAAAAGCATCTAGGCGTGATTCATGCTTACATGCTTATATAAACGTCCTTCTTTCAACCATTTGTCAATTGTTTCGGCAGTGTAAACCTTTTCAAATCTCTTTATCATTTGTATTGCATTAAGCGTCAACTCTCTTGCTTCCACTTCTGCTTAAGAAATTATATTTTGCGCCTCTTGATTTTCAATGTTCATCTTCTCCAAGTCTTGATAAGCCCCAAGCACACTCCCTGATTGTCTATAAATTTCCCAAGCCTGTTCTCGGTTACAATTTAATAGCTTCGTATGTCTCTTGTTCGCATATATAGCGTAACCGAAGCTTAATAAAGTAATTAATGTCCCGATAATTGCAATAATCAATTCCATAAATTGGCCTTATACACTATTTTATTTGCTCAATGGCCTGCTGGACCGTTTCTACTCCGAGTATCTCTATCTTGCCCTTGTAATTCAGGCTCTTAAGATTGCTTTTAGGGACAATCGCCTTCTCAAAACCGAGCTTTTCGGACTCGGAGAGCCTTTCCGCCACCTGCGAAATTGACCTCACTTCTCCCGCAAGGCCGACCTCTCCGAGTATTACAGTCTTCGGCGGGCAGATGAAGTTCGCGTTGCCAGAGGCTATCGCGCAGGCAATGCCCAGCTCCGCGCCAGGTTCCTTTATCTTGACGCCGCCGGCGATGTTGACGAAAACGTCCTGAGTCTCAAGGTGCAGTCCCACACGCTTTTCAAGCACGGCTATTATTATCGTGACCTTGTTGGTGTCGTAGCCCTGTACCATCCTCTTCGGAAATCCAAAATTCGTGCGGGAAACAAGCGCCTGGACCTCAAGCAGGAGCGGCCTCGTGCCCTCTATCGCCGGCACGACAACGTTGCCGGCCACCGTACTTGAGCGTTCTCCAAGGAATATCTGCGACGGATTTTTTACCTCTTTCAAACCCTCGCCGCCCATTTCAAAAATCCCTATCTCGGACGTCGGGCCGAAACGATTCTTGAAGGCCCGCAATATCCTGTAAACCTGCTGGCGTTCCGTCTCGAAATACAGAACCGTGTCGACTATGTGCTCAAGGACCCGAGGCCCCGCAAGGTCCCCTTCCTTTGTCACGTGGCCAAGAAGAAAGACGGTGACACCCCTTGATTTGGCTATCCTAAGGAACTCTGCCGCGCATTCCCTCACCTGGCCCACGGAACCCGGCGCCCCGGAAAGGTCGGAGCGGTATATGGTCTGTATGGAATCCACGATGACCACTTCGGGCTTATGGTTCTTGACGGCCTCAAGTATGTTCTCAAGGTTGGTCTCGGAGGCAAGCAATACGCCCGAGGCCTTGAGGCTCAGCCTGTCGGCCCTGGACTTTATCTGGGATGGCGATTCCTCGCCCGAGACGTAAAGCACCTTCCTGTCTTTTGAAAGCGCCTCGGATACCTGCAGCATGAGGGTGGATTTTCCTATACCCGGCGTGCCGCCGAGGAGTATTATCGAACCCGGCACTATCCCGCCGCCGAGCATCCTGTCGAATTCGAATATGCCTGTCTTTACGCGCTTGAAATCGGCGGTGGAAACGTTCCCGAGAGGCATTACTTCGGAAGAAAACCCGGTGAGGTTCCTTGAAAACTTTGACGGGCTTTGGGATTGCTGTTGCTCTTCGGTGAGGGTGTTCCAACCGCCGCAGTCCGGGCAGCGGCCGAGCCACTTTGCGGAAGAGTAGCCGCAGTTCTGGCACCTGAAGATTGTTTTAATTTTAGATGCTTTCAATTTTTTACCACGCTTTACTTGGACAATCTCGAAAAACCAATTTCGAATTTCGAAAAACTTCAACACCCAATACTTGAAACATGCCTTATGATTATGTTTCTGTTTTCGAGATTCGAGATTGCAGCTTCGTAATTGCCGTATATTTTTGCAGTTTCGAAATTGCTTTCTGTTACGGTTTGGCCAATCCAACCAGCCCGAGAATGTAGGCTATGTCGTCGTCGCGTATGACAAGATTGCCGTAAACATTCGTGTTGTTAATATCGTAAACGTCTTCGTTTTGCGCCCCGACGTACGCCCAGTTTGCCAGCTTTACCCTTGCCCCAAGGTTCACTTTCGCCTTGGCTACGGGCACGTCCCTGCCGAAATCGTAGCCTTCGGCGGTGAATTCCAGGCGGCTAAGATAATTCCACTTGTAAAACGGTTTTACGCTTCCGCCGACGCCGCCTTTCGAACGGATCACCCCGCCGTACACCTGCGCGAACTCCCACTCCCTGCCGACCAAAGCGTTTATGGTGTTCCTGTCTTCGGGGTCTTTCGTATTCGTGTCGCCGAGGTTCGAACCGCCGATATAGTAGTATTTGCCCGGCCGCGGCGATATCTTGAGGCCGAGGTCGCTCTTGGCGACGCTGTTCTCGGTATCGTAGCGAAGCTTGTAGTCCCAGCTTGTCTCTATCAGGTTCAGTCTCCTCATCACGCGCTTCGTCTCCTGGACGGTCTCTTTTATCTCCTTGAAGGATTTCTTTAAGTCTTCCCCCATCTCTTCGTCGGTCATAAGCTTGCCGAGCGTTCCTTCGCCTTTCTCGAGTTTTGTCATTATCCTGTCGAGCTTGGCGACGGCTTCGCTTATATCCCTGATGGTAGTCTTGATCGCCTCTTTGTTTTCGGCCGTTATCTCGGCCATGTCTTTCGTGAAAGCGTGGACGTTTTCGACTATGTCGGAAAGTTCCTGTTCGTGCTGCGTTACCGTTTTCTTGAGAGTTTCGGAAACCTCCCTGATGTTGGCGAGCGCCGCGTCCAGGTTCTGCACTATGCCCTGGCCCTCCTTGCCCTTGAAAGCCTGTGACATGCCGTCCAGCTGTTCCATAACGGACGCTATGACCTTGTCGATGGATATCGGGTCTATGCCCGTTATCACGTCCCCGTCCTTGAGGTCTGGCGAGCCTTTCTTGCCTACGGTCAGCTCGAGGTACTTCGAGCCGATGAGGCCGGTCGCGACTATGCTCGCCTGCGCGTCCGAACGTATCACGATGCCTTCTTTTATCCAGACCGTGACCTTGGCCTTGTTCTCCTCAAGGGTGATCTCCTTGACGGTGCCGACCTCCACGCCGGCTATCTTGACCTTTGCTTTCGAAGGCAGTCCCGCGATGTCGTTGAAAAGAATGTTCAGCTTGTACCTGCTCTGGAACTGAAAGTCGCCGAGAAGCGCGATGGAAACGACCAGCGCCGTCACCGCCGCGAGAACGAAGAGCCCTAATTTAGTTTCCTGTGTCATTTTGAATTCCTCTTTTAATTATTATATTATTTTTTAGTCTTTTCTTTCCACGTCCATCTCTATCGGCCCCTGGCTCAGGCCCTCGACAAACTGATGGACTACCGGGTTCGAGGTTTTTTTTATCTCGTCCGGAGTTCCTGTCGCGATTATTTTTCCCTTGTACAGCATCGCTATCCTGTCCGATACCTTGTAGGCGGATTTCATATCGTGCGTGACGACTATGGACGTCACCTTGAGCTGCTTTTTGAGGTGCAGTATCAGGTCGTTTATGACGTCAGCCATTATCGGATCAAGGCCGGTAGTCGGCTCGTCGTACAAGATGAATTTCGGTTTGTGGGCGATCGCCCTCGCAAGACCGACCCTTTTCTTCATTCCGCCGGACAGCTCGGCAGGCTTCAAATCCTCTATGCCCTTCAGGCCCACCATCGCGAGGCACTCCCCCACCCGCTGCCTGACTTCCGAAGCCGGCGGATTGTAAAGGTTTATGAGCCCGAAACCGACGTTTTCGGACACCGTGAGCGAATCAAAAAGCGCCGCGCCCTGGAACAGGTACCCGAACTTGTGCTGGACCTGCAGAAGTTCCGCTTCGCGGAGGCCGGTTATTTCGGTGCCGTCTATGAATATCCTGCCCTTTTCGGGCTTCAATAACCCCATCACGTTTTTTAAAAAAACGCTCTTGCCGGTGCCTGAGCCGCCTATGATGGTTATCGTTTCGGCGTCGTATATCTCAAGGTCGACCCCGCTCAATACCTTGTTTGACCCGAACGCTTTGTGCAGGTTCTCGGTCTTTATCATCCTATCCCCAGCGCGACAAGTATGGCCGTCAAAAAATAATCCGATATCAAAATCAAGACCATGGAAATCATGACCGCGCTCGTCGTGGCCTTGCCCACGCCCTCGGCGCCGCCTTCGCAATTGAAGCCGCGGTAAATGGAAGTGACGACTATTATAGCGCCGAAAAAGACGGCCTTAACAAGCCCGTGGCAGAGATCGCCGACTTCCATGAAGTTAAATATGTCGTCCCAGTAAACCGAGGACGGTATTCCGAACTGGTACATTGTTATGAGAAGCCCGCCGACCACGCCTACGATGTTGGCCATTATCGTGAGAAGCGGTACCATTATCACGCAGGCGAGGAACCTCGGCACCGCGAGGTATTTCACGGGGTTTGTCCCGAGGGTAAAAAGAGCGTCGAGCTGCTCGGTGACCTTCATCGTGCCGAGCTCGGCCGCGATGGCCGCGCCGACGCGGCCCGAAATGACTACGGATGTCAAGACCGGCCCGAGCTCTTTCATCAGGGAGAAACCCACGACTGTCCCGATATAAACCGGCTCGTTGAATATGTTCCTGGCGGAAGTCCCCGTCTGGAGCGCGAGGACCATCCCCGTGAAAAGCGACGTCAGCGCAATCACGGGCGAAGAACGCCAGCCGACCTCTACCATCTGGGCCACGGTGTTTTTCCAGTCTATCGCGCCGCGGGATATCCAGTAGAGAGTCTGCAATACTATGTTGGTCGTCCGGCCGAGGCTAGTCGCCGTGTCGAGAACGGCTTCTCCCAGCTTTGACGCTACCTTTTCGCTCCTTCTTATCATTCGACCATCACCCTTGGGACCCTGCCGCTTATCGCGCAGGTTATCTCGTAATTTATCGTCCCCGCTTTTTGGGCCATCTCCTCGGCCGTAATCCTGCCCGCGCCCTGCGAGCCTATCAGGACGGCCTCGTCCCCGATGTCAGCCCCGGGAACATCCGTGACATCCGCCATTATCATATCCATCGTCACGCACCCCCTGACGGGGCACCTGGCCCCCCTGATCAGGACTTCAGAATTATTCGAAAGGTGCCTTGAAAAACCGTCCGCGTAGCCCGCGGGAAGCGTCGCCAATACCGACGGCCTTGAGGTCACGTAAGTCTTCCCGTAGCTGACGGGCGTGCCCGTCGGCACCTTCTTGATGAAAACTATCCTTGTCTTCCAGCTCAGCGCAGGTTTCAGGGGGATCGCCTCATCGGCGCCCGGAAACGGGCTCAAGCCGTACAAAGAGATGCCGGGCCTTACCGCGTCAAGATGGTATTTCCTGCTCCTGAAAATCCCGGCGGAATTCGCCGCGTGGGCGATGAACTTCATTCCCCGCCCTTTTGCGTATTCCACCGTTTTCATAAAAAGATCGTACTGAAAATCGGTGAATTCCGGGTCCGAATCCGCGGTGGAAAAATGGGTATATATTCCTTCAAGCGCGATGCCTTTTTCCGACAACGCGGCGTCAATGAGCCGCGGCGCGCTTTCGCCCGAAACGCCTATCCTGCCCATGCCCGTGTCCACTTTCAGGTGAAATGGAAGTCTTCTTTTTTTCCCTGCCGCCGCCTTCGCGAGGGATTTGAGCCCTTGGAGGCTCGATATTGTGGGGACCAGCTCGTAGTCGGAGGCGACCGAAAGGTTCTCAAGCGGGAAAAGACTGCCAAGCACCAGGATCCTCCCCTTTATACCGCCGGCTCTCAACGCCGCGCCTTCCTCTATCGAAGACACACCCAGGGCGTAGGCGCCGTTTTCCAGGGCTATCTTCGACACGGGGACCGCGGAATGTCCGTAGGCGTTCGCCTTCACGACGGCGATGAGCTTTACGCTTCTTCCGGTATGCGATTTTATTATTTTAAAGTTGTTTTCAAGGGCTTTCGCGCTGATTTGCGCAACGGTAGGGCGGTAGATTGATTCATCCGGTCCGGCCAACAGGTGTTTTTTCGATCTTAGCTTTTTAGGCATTCCGACGCTCTTTCCTGTTTTTATCGGTGAAACAGCTATGTCAAGGTTCCGGTATCGCGATCATATCCTCAAAACGGGTGTAGTCGCGCTCGAAAACGAGGCTGATATCGCCCGTCGGGCCGTTTCTCTGCTTGGCTATTATGAGTGTCGCGGATTTTTCCTTATCGGGGTCGTCGCGCCTGTAATAACCTTCCCTGTATATGAAAGCCACGAGGTCCGCGTCCTGCTCAAGCGCACCCGATTCACGAAGGTCGGAAAGCTGCGGTTTTCCCTCACGGCCTTTTTCTTCGGGTTTTCTCGAAAGCTGGCTCACGGCTATCACGGGGATCGAGAGGTCCCTGGCGAGCCCTTTGAGGTTCCTTGATATATCGGCCATTTCCTGCTGGCGCGATTCGGTCCTCGATGCCCCTCTCATCATCTGTATGTAGTCGATTATTATGAGCGAAAGCTCCCTGCCCGTGGCCTTGAGTTCGGAAGATAGACGCCGCGCCCTGGCTCTCAGCTCCATAACGCTCAAATTCGAGCTGTCATCGATATAGATAGGGGACGAGGCAAACTGCTGGGCGAACGTGGTCAGCTTGGTGAAATTGTTGGTCGCGATGTAGCCGCCTATCGTAGACCTTATGTTTACCTTGGCGGCCGAACACAACAGCCTAAGCATTAGGGCCTCTTTCGACATTTCGAGCGAGAATATCGCGACCGCCTTTTTGTCTTTGAGAGCTATGTTCTCGGCTATGTTAAGCGCGAACGCCGTTTTACCCATAGACGGTCTTGCGGCTATCAAGATAAGTTCGGATTTCTGCAGGCCGGCGGTCATCTTGTCGAAATCCGCGTAGTGGGTCTTAAGCCCCCACACGTCTTTCTTGTCAGTGTAGAGTTTTTCCAGGTGCTCAATGGTCGGGTGGATCAGGTCCTGTATCTGAGTGAAGCCCTTAGTGGCCTTCTTCTGGGCTATGCCGTAGAGAAGCGACTCCGAACGGTCAAGTATCTCCTCGGCCGAGTTTTTCTCGTCCAGGGCCGACTGGACCATGTTCGAGCCGGTCGAGATAAGTTGTCTCAGGATCGACTTTTCGTGCACTATATCCGCGTAGTGCTCTACATTGGCCGCCGTCGAAACCGAATTGATAAGGGCCGTTATGTAGGTAGCGCCCCCCACGTCGTCAAGACACTTACGCCTTTTGAGGCCCTCCGCCACGGTTACCGCGTCGATGGCGTGGTTTTCCATATAAAGATCCCTGATAACCGCGAATATCTTCCTGTGGGACGACTCGTAAAAATCGGAATCGTTGAGTATGTCCGTAGCCTTTATGACGGCCTCTTTCTCGATGAGCATCGCGCCGAGAACGGCTTTTTCCGCCTCAAGGGCCTGCGGGGGTATCTTGTCGGTCAACTCAGGCATAAAAACCTATTCCTTTTCCGACTTGTCTTCTATGATCCAGACCTTGAGATTCGCGTTTACTTCCGGGTGCAGCCTTATTTCAACGGTGAACGCGCCGATCTCCTTCAAGGGCTCGGCGAGAAGTATGTCCTGTTTGGCCACCTTAAAACCATTCTCATCCAGCGCCTTCGCTATGTGCGAATTTCCCACGGAACCGAAGAGTTTTCCCGATTCGCCCAGCTTCATCGGTATCGTTACCGATATTTTTTCTATCTGGCCGGCCAGGTCTTTCGCCTTGCCGATAATCTCCTCTCGTTCCTTTTCAAGCCTTACTTTTTCTCTTTCCCATATCTTCATGTTTGAAGCGTTGGCTTCCATAGCGAGTTTTCTTGGAAGCAGAAAATTCCTCGCGTATCCGGGCGAAACGTTCTTTATATCGCCCTGTTTACCTATATTAGTCACATCGGACCTCAATATCACTTTCATTTTAACCTCCGGCCGATCCTCGGCCCGGGGCCCGCCAGCGCTTAAGCGGCGGGCAGAATTAATTACACTCTCCATTAATACAACTATACCACCGTGAACGGAAGGAGCGCGAGCATCCTGGCCCTTTTTATCGCGGCGCAAAGGGGCCTCTGGTGTTTGGCGCACGTGCCCGTTATTCTGCCGGAGAGAATTTTCCCTCTTTCGGTGATGAACGTCCTGAGCATGCTTATGTTCTTGTAATCTATGTCCATCTTTTCAGCGCAGAAACGGCATACCTTCCTTTTCGCCTGCATGCCCTTCCTGAAACGTCCGCCGCCCGGCCTGTGCGGACCGTGAGGCTTCCTGCCTGGTTTGTGTTCTGCCATAATTAATTACCTCCAAATAAACCGATTACACTGATCTTTTAAGGTGATTACACAGATAAAATCCTTTAATCAGTGTAATCTTTAAAAATCTGTGTAATCAGCTGTTATTAGAACGGGATCTCTTCGTCGTTCGAAGGAGAATCCTGATTTTCTGTTGCCTGCGAAACCGTGCCTTCCTCTTCGGAATCCCGGACGGCCGCCACTTTCGAAAGGAATTGCACGCGTCTTGCTATCACCTCAAGGGTCGTCCTTTTTTGGCCGTCTTTGGTTTCCCACGCGCGGCTCTGCAGCCTTCCCTCAACATGAGCGGGAAGTCCTTTCTTGAGGCGCTCGCCGCAGCGGCTGGCGGCATCGCCCCATACCACGACGGGGACAAAAGAAGTATCGTCCTGCCAGTTCCCCGAATTATCCTTGTAACGCCTGTTGACCGCAAGGTCAAAACGGCATACCGCCTGTCCTTTGGCCGTGAAGCGTACGTCCGGATCCCTGGTCAAACGACCTACTATAGTGACGCTATTCTGTTCCGGAAGTCTCAGGTTTGTTTGAGCCATCCCTCGTTCCCTCCTCTGAACCCTGTTCGGGCTTGTTCCCGGCTTTTGCCGGCTTGGCCGGCGCTTTCTTCTTCTCGGTCTTGACGGTAAGATACCTTATTATCGAATCGTTGACCTTGTAGAAGTTCTCAAGCGAGCTAACCATTTCACCCGTCCCGGAAAGCTCGAAATAAACGTACGTGCCTTCGCGGAACTTATTGATGGTGTAGGCGAGCTTCTTTTTGCCCAATTGCTGTACTAAAAGGACAGAACCCTTTGAGGTTTCAATGACCTTTTTTGCCTTTGCGATTAGTTCCTCTACTTGTTCGGCGGGTAATTCAGGCGAGCAAATAAAAGTGCTCTCATAAGCAACCATAGAAACACCTCCTTTCTGGATTTCCCCGCCACAAAACCTTCGGCGGGGGGCAGCCTCCCGCGCTTGGCGGGAAGCAAAGTGAGATAGATATACCATATTTTTCCGGATTTGGCAAGTATTCGGCAGGTTTTTTAATGAAAGGCGTTGAAAAACAAATATGATGTTATTTCAGCTCTTTAAGCATTTTTTTAGGGTAGCGGAATACCTTGCCCAGCTTTTCAGAACACACCCAGAGGTATTTTTTATCCATAACCAGCCCGCTCAGGTTGAATCCCTTTTGGTCGTACTGGGGCGCGATATACTTCCTGATGACCGTTAGCTCCGGATCCGTCTTGTGGCAGTAGATGTTGTTGGTCATCGAATCGGTGCTCCACAGGAACTCCCCGTCATAGAACAAACCCGAAGGGCTGGGCCCGGGGCTGTCGATTATACTGGTAACGGTAAGATTTTTGTCCATGGCGTGCTGGTAGATAACGGCGTCCTGGGAGTCGCATGTCCAGATAACGCTGCCGTTTCCGGATATACCGCTGGGGGAAGCGCCGGGGGCGCCATAGGTTTCGGATATTTTAAGCCCGCCGTCAGTATTGTGCCTGTAGATCTTCTGTTCCCACGCATCGATAGTCCACAGACTGCCCCCTGACCAGGCGAGGGCCGTGAAATGTTTTCCCGGGAAATTGTATATTTTGACTAGTTTCAGGCCGCCGTTCGCCGTGTGTTTGTATATACCCTGCCCGAACCAGTCGCATATCCAGAGGTTCTTGCCGTCGGAAGACAGGTTTGTCGGCTGGGCGTACGGCGTGGCGTACGAAACCGGCTTCTTCGACACATAAGACGCTATGGTGTCCCCGTTGTAATACCCGGCGATCGCCAAAAACAGCGCGGCGGCCAGCAAAACATACGCCAGGCTGGGTATTCCCGTCTTTATCTTGCCCCAGAGCTCCGGCCTTGAAACGCTGTTTTTTGCGATTGTATTGACCGAATTCACTATATCCTCCGGAGAGCACGGTGTCGCGACTACGGCTAGTCCTTTTGCCGCGAGAGCGGCCGCGGTTCGTTTGTCGACAGTGCCGTACACCACTACCGGAATGAACGGCCATTTTCTGTTTATCTTTCTTGCGGTGGAAAGATACGCCGAAGAAACTACCGCGAACCTGGGCTTGTTTTCCGAGACGTCCTTAATCACGTTTTCTTCGTTCGTCCTGATTATCTTGGACTTAAGCGAAAAAAGCGATGATTCCCAAAACGCCGCGTCCTCGTCAGGAAGATACATAACCACATCGAAGCTCTCTTTTTCAATCGAAGGCACGGCGATTTTTGCCAGGAACACGTCAGTTTCCGCGTCCGTTCTCTGAATCAATTCCTTGAACGCGTTCCATGTGGTCTTGTGCGGTTTGTTTCTTGAAAAAAACTGCGCAAGGCCCGCAAGCGGACCGATGCAGTCCCTTATTTTCTCCACGTACCCTATCGCGTCGTGTTTCAGCGAAAGCTGTATCTTTTCCTTATCCTCCTGAAGCGTTTCGCGCGTCCTGATAAGTTCTTCGCTTAAAGAAACTTTTTCCTTTGAAAGCTGAGATGAAATCTGTTCCGCCTTCTGGGCTTTTTGCGTCAATTCCTTTTTGGTTTCCTCGAGCTCAACCGCTCGGGCGCTCAGGGTCGTTTCAAGCTCTTTGATCCTTGCTTCAAGCACCTCGATATTCGCCATGTTTGCCTTGAATTTTTCCTCGTAAGCCTCTTTTTCTCTCGCAGCGTGTTCGTTCAGCTTTTCCGTTTCAAGCTTGTTTTCTTCCCTCAGCGCCGCGACCCTTTGATGAAGCTCTGATATTCTTTCAAGCAGGCTTTTGTTTTCCCTTTCCACCTCGTTGACCTTTGATTCCGATAGTATCCTGTTCTTTTCAACCATCAGGTCAGCTTCTTTCACGTGAAGTCTGACTTCCCACTCCTTTGTTTCGGCCTCAAGGCGCTTTTCTATGGACTCGATGTTCTGCTTGTACTGCGAGATTTGGGTCTGCTGGGACTCCAACTTCGTTTCAAGCGATTTCTTCTCGTCGTTCCAGAACGATATTTTCTTTTCCCAAAGCGAACGTTCTTCGTCCAGCCTGTTCTTCCAGTAATCCCCGGAAGCGGGGAACTTCACCTTTTTTGAAAGCTCCTCGCTTGCGGCAAGCTCGCTTTTTAATTTCTCGATTTCGGAATCAAGGTCCTTGAATTCGTCCATTTAGTCCTCCTCGCCTTCTGGGTGACGCGCATTCTATCCGGCTCCGTGCCCGCAGGGCTAGCGCGGATTATGATTTCACGGTATAATGATCACCTCGTTTTTTCTTAAGGTGCCTTTTTCAATTTTATCGCTGTTTGCCTCGTATATTTTCAGCCATTCTTCGCTGCTACCGTAGTATTTTTCCGCAAGCAATGGAAGGGTTTCGCCGGAAGACACGGTGTGGGCCTTGACGATAGCCGGTTTGTCGGAGGATGTACGCATCTTTCTCATTCGCTCAAGCTTCGCTTTTATCTCGGTTTTCATAACGGGTTCCGGTTTTTCGGTTACTGTTGTTCTTGGAAACGCTCTCGCGGGCGGGGCTTGAGGCTCGGGCGGCATTATGGGCTCATATTCTGTCTCTGGCGCACTCCCTGCTGCAGTTTTCCTTTCCATAACATCTTCTTGCTGGCCTATCTCCCGGGACACGCTTGGGAACGCGACCTCTTCCGGCACATACGCCGCTTCCCGTGGCTGCCCCTGTGTTTCTTCCGGCATTACTTTCGGCACCACTTCCATCACTTTCGTTTCAGGAGCTCCCGGAACCGGGGCTATCCGCGTTGCCTTTTCAAAGGGCGCGACCTTCTCTGCCGCAGGTTTGGCCGGCTGTACGGCTGGTTCAATAGTTACAGGTTCTTCAACTGCTGATTCCGCGATACTTTCAATCAAGGGCTCCTCCGCCGGCACAGGGAACTCAGCTTCGTCCTGTTCGTTCGCATCGCCGGGGGCTTCAAGTATCGGGCTCTCTCCTATCGTTGAGTCCGGTTCGGCGCTGATTTCATCGATTATTTCCTCTTTCGGAAACCGGTCTTTCGTGACAAAACCGTTTTCTTCTCCGAGCGCAGTTTCTGCGATACCGCCCGATTCGGCAACGGACTCTTTTCCCCTGTACGCCGCGGCTGCCTGCTCGTCGGCGACACCCGGCAGGGAAAGAGGCGAAATTGAAGCCTTTTGGTCTTTAATGCTCGAAACACAACCAAGAACAAGTATGTTCCCAAACACCACAATACCCAAAAGGTAGCGTATAAATACCCGGCTAGTTTTCACCTTTTTCTCCCGTTTCAATTACGACAAGGGGTTTCATCAACCATCCAAAAAAGCCGGATAAAAAGCCTTTCCCTTTGATTGTATGCTCCTGCTTCGCCGCGACTTCGCGTCTTATTTGTATGAGAAAATCATTTTTTTCGTTTAAGTTCTTGTTCGCTTCCTCGAGGTTCCGCATACGGTCGAAAATTCTCGTTATCTCTTTGTCCTTTCCCGCAAGCACTTTTTCCAGTCCTTGGTTGCGGGCAAAAGCATCGGTGTATTTGTCCTTATATTCCTTATTGTCTATCTTGAGGAACTTAACCTCGTCCAGCACCTTATTCCTTTCCGCGGCCATTTCGGCGAGCCTTTTCCTGAATTCTTCCTTTTCTCTTTCGCTCTGCTGTAATTTTATTTCCCAATCTGAGACCAACTTGGCAATATTGGACTGCTGTTTCTTGAACTCTTTTTCCTTCGCGACGAAGTCGTCTCCGATGCTCTTAAGCGCCCTTTTTAAAACCGTTATGTCTTTTTCGTACTCGACCAGGTCCCTGACGCTTGACACAATTTCCGGCTCTTTGTCGTCGTTTAAAACCGCGCCGTCTAAGCTTTCGGACGTTGGCCGGGACGGATTCTCGTCCAATACTGGCGCGCCCAGCCGCCCCTCAAGCTCACTCAGCTTTTTTTCGAACATCTCCCACACGACACCCGGTTGACTAACTCTTTCCACTATCGAACTCCTCTCTTGCTGGAATATGCCTGTTATTTATTCTTTTCTTCTTTTCTTGAACCTATTTCTATTATGGGCTCGTTCATCCCCTTCCAGATCCTCTTAAACACCTCCCACAATGAATACGACTCCTTCATATCAACTTCTTCTTCCCTCGGCGGGAATGCATAGTCGTTCTCCTTTGCTGGTAAACCGCTCACAACCGGACCCGCGTTCTGCGGCGATCTTTCAATCGTGCTTATCTTGACACCGTTGTTTTCCGTAACATTTACCCTGTATTGTCCGCCGTTCGAAAGCCCATACCTGACGACCTGTTCTTCCTTTTCCCTTATCTGGGCCATCAATTCCTCTATCCTGCGTGAAAGAACCGAAGATTTGTCCTCCTTTTCCTTCACACGCTCCTGCCATTCTTTCCTTTCCCCGACGAGCTGTTCTTCCATTTTATTGAGCTCACCGCGCATTGTGTCCCTTAAAACCTGTATTTCAGCGCCGACTTCCTGTTTAATCCTCTCCTGCTCCTTTTCATGCTGCGATAGCTTTTGACGATACTTGTTCTCGAGCTCTACCCTGATGCTTTCCTCAGCATCTCTTAATTTTGCCTTTATTTGCGCGCCATCATGTTCTTTCTGGCGCGAGGCTTCGGCGAGCTTTTCCTTCATTTCCCAGAGCTTATGCTGTACGCTCATAAGCTCGGCTTGATTGCGCTCTTCACCCTCCTGCTGATGGCGCAGGAATCTTTCCTTTTCCTTTTTCTGGTTAGACAGCTCCGCCTTGAGCTGATCAACAACCCCGTCTTTTTCTTTCAATGCCTGCAGTATATGTTCCTCTTTCCTCTTCCATTCATCCTCGTATTCTTCAACCGCGGATCTTATGTCGGCATTCTTGTCATTCAGCTCTTTTTCAAGATATTGCATCCGCTCTTTCATCCTGGCGATTTCGGCGGCATGGGCCGTGTCTTTTTGACCCAGATGGATGAAATTATCTTTTTCCTTCAGCGCTATTTCGTTCTTTAGCGCGTTGTTTTGGTTTTCCAACTGGCTTATCAAGGCATTGACCCTTGCCATCTCCGCTTTCATATCGCCTTTATCCTGCTCGGCCTTCTTTAAATCGTTTTCCAGCTTAAGCACGTTGTTTTTATGTTCTTCCTTGACAAGGTCCATCTGCGCTCGCACTCTCTCTTGTTCCTGCTTCTGCTCGGAAAGCTCCATCATGCCAAGTTCCAGCCTCGTCTCGGAGTCCCGCATCTTCTGCTCTATCTCGGCTATCCTCAGCTTGTAATCGACTTCTTTAGCCGCAGCCGATGCGAGCTCCTTGTCTTTCGAGTGCACCTGACCATGCAGTGCTGATAGCTCCGTTTTGTGCGTAATTTCTCTGGCCGCGAGTTCATTCTTAATACTTTCAATGCCCACTGATATTTCCCGCATTTCGCCGTCTTTGTCCTTGATCTTAAGTTCAAAGTCCTTTTCCCTCGCAGTAAATTCTTCGATAATCCTCTGCTGTGTTTGCAGTTTCATCACGAAATCCTGTTTCTGAATTTCAAACTCGTTTTGCTTCTTGGAAAAGTCCTCCTTTTGCGACTCCAGGCCTTTTATGTATTCCTCGATACGCTGGGTCAGATCCTTCTGCCTGTGCTCACCTTCGACAAGCTTGATCTTAAGCTCCTCCGCAACGCCTCTTTCCGCTTCTATTTTCAGATCCTTTGCCCTCACCTCCGCCTGCATCTCTTTCCTCAAATTGTCCAGTTCACGTTCACGGTCGAGCAATTCAATATTTTTATCGGAAATCTCGCGTCCATAGTCCTTTATCCGGTTTTCAAGATGCTGCGCCTTTAAAGCGTCTGAACCACGCAGCAACTCAAGTTTTTTAGATTCTTCGCTAAGCCTTTCGGTCTCTTTGCGAAAAGATTCTGCCCTCGTTTTCTCTTCATCGAGGTCCGACGAGGCTACCGCGAGCTTATCCTGCAACTGAATAATTCTTTGTTCCAGTTGAGCTGTTTCTATATTCAGGTTTTTTTCTCTTTCCGCAAGCGAATTGAACTCCCTTTCTTTTGCTTGAAATCTTTCGATCCATTGGAGCTGCTGGCCCCTGAACTCCCTTTCCTTCTGCTCGAGCTGCTGCCTCAGTTCCGACTCTCTGGTCCTCGAAGTTTCGGCAAGAAGACTAAGTTCATGCTCCCTCGCCTTGGCATTGATCTCCCACTGCTGCCTTTCTTTCTGTATCTGCTCCTTATACAATACTATTTCTTTAAGCAGTTTTTCCTGGTCCGCTTTCACCCTTGCCTGGTGAAGCGCCGACTGAGTTTTCAGCAGAAAATAGTCCTTATCCTTTGCGCCGATTTGGGATATCAGCGACTCTTTTTCCGCCTTGAACTTTTCTAGAAGCTGGCGTAACTGGTCGTGCTTCTCCTTTTCCTGCCTCAGCTGCGTCACGATCATCGCCTGCTGCGCCTTAAGGGACAAAAACTCCCTGTCGCGGGATTCGAGTTTCTCGTAGAGATTGTCCTTTTCCTGCTTGAAAAGCCCGCTCATTTCCTTCAGTTCCCTGCGGACAGCGTCTCTTTCCTGTTCCAACTGCGAGTTCCTTTTTTCTCCAAGCTGTCTCTCGCGGACTATCTCAGTCTCAAAATCGATCTTAAGCTTATCAAGCTCTTCTTCCTTGAGCTTTAACGCCTGCGACCAGCCGAGCTTTTCTTCCTGCCAGCGTCTTTCAAGTTCTTTGAGTTGAAGGTCGAAATTGCGTTCGAGTTCCCTGTCCTGGGTATCCCTTTGCCCCATCTGGGTCTTGAGCGTTTCAACCCACGTCTGGCGTTCCTGCGTCAAGCGCTGTTCAAGCTCCTTTATCTTGCTTTCTGCGGTATTAAGAGATTCCTGAAGTTCCTGTTCTCTTTTTTCCCGCCTGAGCTTGTCTTGTATGTCCTTGAGGGATTCCTCCACCTTGGCCGCCATTGCCTCTTCTTCTTTGGCCCGGACGGTTTGCAGCAGAAGCTTTTCCTTCTCTTCCTGAAGCTGAGATTGCAGCGACATTATTTGCAGCTCCAATTCTCTTTTCATTTCATCGATTTCGCTGGAAACCGGATAAGCCTGTTCTCCGCGCGCCTGCTGTTCCTGTCTGGCAGGCATCGAAGGCTTCGGGGACGGTTTCGGACCCGGAACGGCCGGTTTCGGGGCCGCGGCACCTGCTGGAAGCGGCGGCTTCGGCGCATTTAGCGGCGGTTTTGGCGCGTTCTGCGGCGGTTTTGGCGCACCTTTCTGGCCCGGAAGCGGCGGTGGTACCTTGGGTTTTTTGTCGTCAATCATTTTAGTCCTCCTTGGATTAGGTATTTTCCTTTATATTTTCTATCCATAGCTTCAGTTCTGCGTTGTGCGGTTCAAGCTCCAGCGCTTTTTCCGCCATTTTCTTCGCCTCCGCCTTATTGCCCATATTCCAGTAACACAGGGCAAGATATTGGTATGCGCCGGCAAAATCTGGCTTTTTCTTCAAAATATTTTTAAGTATCTGCTCGGTTTTCTGAAAATCCTTTTTGTTGAACGTCTCTATGGCGGACTCAAAGTCCGAGCTCAGAACTTCTTTCTGGTCTCTACCTGCCGCGTATGTATTTCGCAAACCGGCCTCTATTTCGTCAGCCCTTGCTCTTAAGGATAATAGCATCTCCTGAGTAAAATCCCTCTCGGCCATAAGACTGCCCTCTTTCGATTTCACCATTTCAAAGAGGTTATGCACCTGTTTCTCCTTTAGCTGTAGCAGCTCTTCATAACGCCTGCTCTCCTGAACAAGTGCATCTTCGGCCTTCTTTAGCTCCGATGCGAATGTTTCAAAAAGTTTTTGAGTTTCTGACTCCTTTTCAAACCGCGCTTTCTGCCAGGCATCTTCTTTACTGGCCGCCTCCTCTTTTAACGCTTTCAATTGACCCTTTAAGCCGGACAATTCCCCTTTCTTTTCCGGCACTTCCTTCTTGTACTTGGATTCCGCTTCTTTCAATTCCGCTTCCAGCGCAGACACGATTCTTCTAGTCTCTTCCTGGCGCCTGCTTATTTCCGCCTGCCTTCTTTCCTCCCTTAGCGTCATCCTTACCTGAAGGGTATTTATCTCTTCCGTTCTAAGCTTTATATTTCTTGACACGAGGGCCTTTTCATCTTCAAGTTTACGCCTTATTTCCCTTAATTCTTCTTCCAGCGATCTTTGGGTTTTTCGCCACTTTGATTCGTACTTTTGAGCGTCCGAAAGCCTTACTGTATCTTTGAGAACGCTTTCCAGTTTAGTTTTTTCCAACTCTCTTGCCAGTTCTCTTATGGCTTTTTCCGCCTTGTCGGTTTCCTCTTTCGTAATTTTTTTCAGCGATTCTGTCTCGTTTACCAACCGCTCTCTTTCATCTGAATATTTTGCTTCCATTTCCTTTACCTGGACTAATTTTTCCTTTTCAACCTTTTCGTACTGCTCCTTCACGTTCTGCAACGCCTTTTGCTTTTCTTCCAGCTGAATAGCGCTTTTCTTTCTGAACTCTTCAAGCACTTCGCTTTCTTCTTTTATGCGGATTTCAATCGCGTTTCTCTCTTCTTCCCAAGCCAGCGCGTGTTTTTCTTGTTCTGCCCTGGACTTCATTTCCCAAAAATCAATATTCGACCTCAGGGCGGACAGCTCCCTTTCCTTCGCCATATGCGTTTCGCTCCACTTATTTTTCAGAGCTGAAAAAGAATCTTCAAGCTCCGTGATTTTCTTTGCCAATGCATTGTTATTTTCTTCCCAAATAGATTTACTTTTACTATATTCGACAGTCATATTTTCAAGCGTTTTTTCTGCACTGCTCTTTAAATCCGATATTTCCTTTTCCTTTTCGGCAAGTTTTACGGACAACTTTTCCTGTTCCTGCAACGTAATATTTTTCGCTTTCTCGTATTCTTCCACCAAAAGTTTCTTTTCCTGCGAGTATATCCCTTCCTTTTGATTCCAGTCGTCTTCCCACGCTCTTTGCTTCTCAATAAACGAGTTTTGTAATGTTATGAATTCCTTTTCCTTATAACGAAATTCATTTTTCATTCTTTCTTCAGTGTCTTTGACGACAGTTTCGAGCTCATATTTCTGTTTTTCGAGGCGGGATTTTTCTTCCGTGAGCTCATTTTTGACGCGCGCTATCTCATCATTTAAACTGCCAATGTGTTTATCATATTCCTGTTTATTTTCCCTGTATTTTAATTCCATGCTTGATATTGCTTCCTTTAAACCAGATTGTACTTTTTCAGATTCGTCTTTAAGCACCTGAAGTCTCTTTTCGGTTCTTTTCCTGAAATTCATCTCCATACGTTCGGCCCGGCTTATCCGCGAAGTATACTCGTATTCTTTATCCTGCAATTGCTTATGCAATTGGCTTATTTCCCTATTTTTCATCTCTATTGCCGCTGGATATTCCGCTTCATGCTTGCCCTTTGCCAAAGACAATTCATTTATATCGTTTTTAAGCTGAATAATCTCATTGTTTAAGCGACTCTCAAGCTCTGATTTCTCTTTTTGCCATATAAGCCGTCTTTCTTGATATTCTGTGTTAATCTTTGACAATTCTTCTTCCTTTTCTTTTAATATTTTATGAGAATCCTGCTCGTACCTTATTTTTTCTTCCCTCAGAGCCCATTCTTTTTCAGAATAATCGTTTTTAATGCTAGCTAGTTTTTGAGCGTATTTAATCCTTTGCCTGTCAAATTCTGATTCCTTTTTATTAAAATCAGACTTAAGGACATCGATTTGAGCGTTCAACTCGGATATCTTTTTTTCAGAGTCGCTTCTTAACATTTTGCATATGTTGTCAATTTCATCTCTTTTTGACTTTAATGCGGTTTGCTCTTCAGAATAACCTCTTTTCAAATCATCCATTTCAGAGGCTACTCTGGCCTTTTCAGATGCTATTTCATTTCTGACATCGTTTATTTCTTTTTCTCGTTCAGCTAACATTTTCTCGTTCTTTGAGCGGAGTTTATCGAACTGTACTTTTATATTGGCTATTTCCGTATAACCTTCTGTCTCCGCGTCCAGCAGCTCTTTCTCCTTTAACTCAAATTCCTCCTTGAATCCGGCAACAAGTTCGGAGATTCTGTCCTTTTCTTTTCTTGCATCATCCGCCTTGCCCGCGATTTGAGCGTCTAATTTTGCCCTCAGCTCCCTGTATTGTTTTTCCGCATGTTCCAGCTGTACCGACAATGCCGTCATTTCAGCTTTCCCTTCGGCATTAATCCTTGTTTTTTGAACTGCTGACTGTTCAGAAAGATGCAATTTTTCATTTCTTAGTGCACTCATTGTCTCTTCCAGTTTAACTAATTGGTCTTCAAACCTTCGTGTGTCATACTCGATTTGGCTCTTTGTCTGCTGGACTTTTTCTTCAATGTCTTTGCGTTTAAGAGACAGTTTTTGTTCTTCGGCCGTAGTTCTTCTGGACAATTCTTCTTCCTGTTTTTGTGCATCATGTCTAAGGCTTTTAATTTCGGCCTCGAGTGAAGATAATCTCTCTTCTCTCTCACGTTTCATTAAAAGCAATCTGTTTTCAACTTCCTTTTTACGGTTTTCAAGCGGTAAAATGGATTTGAGCATTTCTTGTCTTAAGTCGTTCAATTCTTTTTTGTCATTTAGCTCATTTTCTTTAAGTTCTTTCTGGATTCTTAGTATATCCTGCTCTTTAGCCTTTATTTTCAGGTTATATTCCAAGTCCTGACTATTGCGTTCCTTTGCCGTATCTGAAAGGACTTTTTCCATATTGGCGATTTCGAGAGCCAGGGAATTCATTTTACGAGAATACTCCTTTTCTGTTTCCCGTATGATATCGGCGTTTTCCCGCTTCCTATGTTCGATTTCCCTGATCTTATCAGCCAACTCTTTCTTGAGCCTTTCGTTTATTTCCGAGGTTTCCTTTTCTGTTTTTGCTATCGAATCCTGTACTTGTGCCCGTTTTTCGGCATATTCTTCTTCCAATCTCTGCATGGATTCGCTCTTTCTTCTTTCGGATATTTCCAGATCCGTTTTGAGTCTTTCTTCTTCGGACCTCAGCGCGTCCAACTTAGATATGGCAGTCTTTGAATTTTCCTCAAGGGCATTTTTTATGTCATCTATATCACGGCGGAGTTTATCTGCATTCTTGTTGATTCTATCTGACTGTATTTGATATTTCTTATGTATATTGTCAAGATTGGCCTTGCTTTTTTCTTCAACTGACGCCGCGTACTGTATTTTCTGGCTTACTTCCGCCTCGCCCTGCTTTCGGACTCTTTCAATGCCTTCCTTGATGCTTCTTTCCTGGTCGAGAAAGGGCTGCAATTCTTTATCCAACTGCGATTTAAAGGAGTCTATTTGACTTTTAATCGATTCTTCCCTGTTTGCCAGTTCATTTCTTAAACCTTCAAGCTCGGCTTCTTTGGAAATTAGAAGAGCGCCCCAGCGCGTTTTCTCATCCGACAGGTCCTTCTCGGCGCTAAAAAGCTCCTTTTGAAGCATAATAATGCGGCCTTCCATTTCTTTTAATGCTGATTCGTTTCTATTAACAGACTCCGCTTCCTTGTTTTGCAGACCGGCCAGAAATGAACTAATTTCATCGTTCTTTGCTGAAACCTCGGCCTGCCATCTTGCTTTATGCACGCTGTAGTTAGTTTTTAGATCTTCTATTCTCTTCTCGATCGCAGCTTTTTCTTCCTTGGCGCGATCTTTTTTAGATTCCTGAAGGTCCCAAAGCTCTTTTATCTTCAGCTCCGCCTGGACCTTGAATGCTTTTATCGCTTCCTCTTTGTTTGCCAGCTCGGTCTGCCAGTTACGCTTTTCTTCCGCAAGTCTGTTCGTCATATCCCTTAATTTTTTCAGGAAAGCGGATTCCGCAGCCGCAAAATCCTTCTTCAACTTGTCTTGCGCGCTTTTATCCTGGCTTTCCCTGAGCAATATCGATGTTTTCAGCTGAGCCAATTCTGCGTCTTTTTCCTCCATGATATTTTTCCATTGAGCGTTTTCAATGGACATGTGTTCCGATACCAGATCCGCCTCTGCTTTCAATTTGTCTATAAGCGCGCGCAAATGCCGCTCCCTTTCCTCGCATTCGAGATTAGCACTCACAATTCTTTCATCCATTATTCTTTTCAATGCCAGGAGCTCAGTTTCCTTTGACTTATAGGACTTTTCATATTCAGAGCGATTGTCCTGTAAACTCTTTTCTACTTCGGATATTTTTCTGCTCCACGCCTCTTCAGCTTGCCTGCGTTCAAGCCTGTCCTTTTCTTCTTCGCCGGCAGACTGCGTTTCTTTTAGGGCTAACTGCGTTTTTAGATTTATGATCTCGTTTTCCTTGTCCTTTATCCGCGTTATCCATTGACTCTGCTCTTCAAGCATGCTTCTCTCTGTGCTTTTTAGTCTCTGCACTAGCATTTCAACATCAGCCCTCAATGCCCGCAACTTGTCTTCATCGCTTATTTGGGCCTGCGCTTCTGCAAGAGCCGTTCTTTTCTTGGTGTCCTCAATTTCCTTGTCTTTCGCACTTAATTTCGCATTCCATTCGTCAACTTCCCTTTTAAGCGCCTCTTGCGCCTGAACAAGCTCGCGTTCCACCTGTTTCTGCATCAGGTCGAACTTTGAGCATTTCTTGTTCTTTTCCTGATCCATTTTACGGATAAGCGCCTCGAGCTTGGCCTGAATAGATATTTTCTCGTCTTCTCTGTTTCTCAGTCTTCCCATCCAGGACTGTCTTTCGGACGAAACTTTTTCTTCAAGAGCCCTAATATCGTCTTCAGCTCTCTTTTTTGCCGCCAGAAGCATCTCGCTTTCAGGAATACTTAAGTCCCTCTTGACGAAGACCAGATCTGATTTTGGCTGATTGTTTTCTTTTGTTTTCTTTTTCTCAAAAAATCCCATATTACTCCTCCGGACGTATATAAATAAAAACGGCAGCCGGTAATTGACGCGAACCGATTGAAATTGCCGTTAACAGTCAATTACCAACTGTCAACTGATGGTTTTTTTCTGTTCATTCAGCCATTCCTTCAACTCACTGTTCCCGGGATTCAGCTCAAGGGCTTTTTCAAAATACGGCACAGCCTCCCTGATCCGGCCTAGAGCGTAGTATGTATTTCCTATATATTGGTATACTTCGGGATGATAAGGATTAACCTGCACGCAATACTCGAAATAGCTCAACGCGTTCTCATAGTCGCCGCCGTCATAGTATTCTACCCCGGCGTTGAAATAGGTGTTATAGTCCGCGCCTTCCTCGCCCTGACCAGCCGTGCCTTGCGTGTCTCCGTCATACCCTTCCAAAACATCGGTCTTAGGCCTTTCCCTCACGAAAACCTTGCCTTCAGACTCCATCTGCTTGATGAGGTTCATTATCCGTTTTCTCTCTTCTTCGATTTCTTCGTTGCTGAGCGGCCTGCCGTATTCCATTTCTTCCCTCAAGATCGCCGCCGCGTTAGCCGACATGTTCGAAAAGAACTTGTTCAAAACTTCATTCGGCGCGTTTCTTAGCGCCTTGGCCATGTCCTGGGTCTTCAGTTCTCTTATGATAAGCTGCATCGCCTGGTCAGGAAAATTAGGTATGTCTTCAAACATGAGCACGTATTTCCTGACTTTTTCGTACAGATCGGGATTTTCGTCCCTTAGATAATCGAATATGTTCATCTGAGTCACCTTGTCCACCTGATCAAGAACTTCAAGCAGATGGTTGACCCCGCCGACAAGGAATTCGATCTTTTCCTTAATATAGTCGTCCACCTTCTTGACGTCTTCCTGGCTAAGCGACCTGATTGTGGCCATCTCAAGAGCCACCTTGGCCTGCACTTCAGGAGTAAGGGCATTTATCACTTCTTTCACGTATTCGGGTTTAAGGTAGCTGACTACCAGCGCTATGGTCTGCGGAGGTTCCTTTCTTATAAGGTAGACCATCCTTTTGATATTGTCGTCATTTATGTAATCGAACGGATGATATTTTTTGCCTTCCCTTTCAAGCGCTTCAAGCTCCGCGGCGCTTAAAGCTCCGGCGCCGCCCATACCGCCTTTTCCTTCTTCTCCCTCGCCCGGACCGCCTTCAAACTTCGAGTCGACCGTCACTTCCGTTCCGCCGCGCTCCCGCAAAGTCCTTACGTATGAACGCAGGAAGCTTGCAAAAGGCCCAAAAAGAAAGAAAAGCAGCAGGAGCGCTATTATAACGGGTATTAGCACCTGAGGCCTTAAGAGTTCGTCGAAAAATCCTTGAGTGAATTTTGTCTTCTTGAAATCAAGAGTGTCCCCTCTCTTCGTATCGATTTTAAGAGAGGTGATAATCGCATCCTTGACGATATCCAATTTTTCCTGTCCTATCTTTTCGTCGTAAAGTACCGTTACCATCTGTTTCTTGATAACAGTCCTTACCTCGATTTTTGTTTCCTGCGCCTGTCCGGATTCTTCCTTGGACTCTCCAGGCGCGGATTCACTGGCCACGGATTTTGGGTTAGGAACCCCGGGCAGGAGATAGTCCACCTCGCCCAGCCGCTTCTTGCGCTCGGCTTTTCTCTCCTTCGCCTCCTGTTTGATAATCTTTGTTTCAAGACCAAGTTGAACATCAACCATAACTATGGCCTTGCCGGTGCCGAGGATCTTGTCGAGTATGTAGGTCTGAATGTACTCGGCCTTCTCTTTTTCGTAAGCCGTTTCCTTGTCGATGAGTGAAGCCTGCGAAGTGTCTTCTGTCGCCGAAGGAAGAGGCACAATACTTATTAAAATAAGAACTGCCGCTCCGACGGCTGCCACGCCAAGATGTTTGAGTTTTTTCATTGTTTAATTCCTCTCATTACCTTTGTTCCAGCTGGCTTATAAATTCAGGCACGACCTTGTTAGTGGGATCAAGCTCCATCACCTTCATCCAGACCTGTTTTGCCTTGTCAGGCTGATCCATCATAAAAAACGCCGAGCCCATTATCTCCATCGCGGTTATATTTGCCGGCTCAAGATTCAATATTTCCTGGCATTTAATGAGCGCCTGGTCGTACTTGCCCTCGATTATGGCCTGGCGCGAGTCAAACACCTTCTGATCGATTATCGTGAACCCTACGACATCTTCCTTGTACGCATCCGTCTGGTTGATGCCAAGTTCCTTTTCTATCCTGTTCAGCAACGCGAGAAGCTTTATGTTCTGAGGATTCTTGTAATACGCGTATCTGAAAGCGTTGATGGCCGTCTTATCATCGCTTTCGACATACGCCCCGACGCCTTTTCTGATCGAAACGGCCTCTTCGCTTTCGCCAGCGGCCGCCTGCAGGAAGCCGGTTATGACCTGTATCCTCGAGAACATCCTCTTTACGTCCTTGTTGCCAGGGTCCACGTCAAGCGCTGTTTCAAGCCTGCTGAAGGCCAGCAAAAAGTTGCCCTGGCGGTAGGCTTCCATGCCTTCCTGTATATAGCGGCGCACGAGGGCTTCCCTGTTCTGGGTGACCGAAGGACCGAATCTCCAGGAACCGCTCAAACGGTGCGAAAGCCCGAGGTCGTGCAAGGCAAACGAGTAATCAAGACCGTAGTCCTTATACTTAACACCGAAACCCGCGGTCGTTTCTCTTATGCCCTGTTCACCCTCAAAACCGATCCTGAGGGCGGCGAAATTGATTACCCAGTATTCCGCGCCGATATGCCAGCCCATGTTGGCCTTCAGGTTTTTATCTAAATCAAATGCCAGAAGAAGTTTATTTCTAAGGAACGGATGGCTCGCGCCGAAACGCAGGATGAGCGGAAGCACGTCATCCGTATCTCCGAATTTCGAGCTCAAGAGATTCTGAACGCCAAAGCCAAGTTGCAGGTTAGCGAATCTGTGGTTTATTCCCTCGACAAGTACTGCGACATCAAATGTTATAAAACCATTGGTCGACGTGTCAAGAGTGTGAGTTATGTATTTGGCTGAAGCTCCCAGAGACATATTATCCTTTATTCTCTTGCCGTAAGCCGTGGTCAGGGCCATCTGCACGTCGTCAAAAGTCCCTACGCTCCTAATATCTATTATATCTTCCTTGTTTTCGTCGTAGGAAATCTCTATTTTCTCAAAACCTCCGGAATAGAGCCTCGTGAGATTTGCGCCGAAAATACCCAGTTTCGGGGTGGGATGGACGTATGATATGAAATCATACATGGTATCCGCGAAAAGATTCACATGAAGCGCCATCAATTCTCTCCTGTCCATCTGCGTAAGGCCCGCGGGGTTCCAATACGTCGCCGAAGCATCATCAGAAACCGCATAGAAGGCCTTTCCCATGCCCAAGGACCTTGCTCCGGCACCCCAGGCAAGAAACTGACCCGGCTGGCCTCCGGATGCGGCCCCAGACGCTTCCTGCGCAAGAAACGCCAATGAAACCGCCAAGCAGAACACCAAACCGAAAATCGTATGGATTTTCAGATAATTTCTTAATTCCATGGTGTTGCGCCAAATCGGTCTTTTCATCATGCAGTCCCTTAATGGATCACGCCGATTTTTCTAACCGTTGAATACAATATCGAATCGCTCTTTACGTTTACCACGCAGATGTAGCCGCCTTTTGCGACCTTCTGGCCGGAGTCATTCGACCCGTCCCAGAGCACCATCCTGATTCCCGACGCTTGGCGCTCCGCAGGGTATTCCTTCACAAGGTTTCCGAAAAGGTCGTAGATATCGACCTTTACGTCCGAGTCCATGTGGAGGGTGTAGAGTATGATCGTGTTCTCGCATCTTGAGTCGAAAGGATTCGGGTAGTTTGTTATCACCCTGAACACGTCTTGGGCGTACAACGTCCCTACGGCGGCAAAAACCGCCAGAATCGTTGCAGGGGTGATTTTTTTGAGAATCCTTTTCAACATTTTGTTACCCTCAAAAACAAAAACCGGACTGCCAATTACGACAATCCGGTTACCAAGCCCTATATTAACCTGGCGCAGACCATTCACGTCATGCGCTCGGTACAATTACACGGAAATGCTTCAAAATCCCTGTAATCGGTCTTCGGTAACCCGGCTGCC
The DNA here is from genome assembly GCA_016930715.1 of Endomicrobiales bacterium. Taxonomy (GTDB): domain Bacteria; phylum Elusimicrobiota; class Endomicrobiia; order Endomicrobiales; family JAFGGC01; genus JAFGGC01. Next base: position 38,106 of record JAFGGC010000027.1, on the reverse strand, counting down.
GTAACGGCTTTCTGCCGTTTTAGGCCCGTGGCTTTGCGTCCCCGCCTTTCGACGGGTTTGCCTTTATCGGAACCTTGAAAGAACGCGTTTTAACACGCAGATCGGGGGCGATCCCGCATTAAAACAAAAACTACCGCACGCCTTCCGGCGCCCACGGTAGCTAAAGATAGGGGGTCTCAACGATTGTCAGTTAAGTCGCATCAAATTTTTGCTGTCCCATTCGGCGGCCCGGCCAGCTTTGATAGCCCCCTATCTTTAGCTCCGTGGCTTTGCGTCCCCGCCTTTCGACGGGTTTGCCTGCATAAAAACGCAGACCCAAAAGGGTCTTTGTCGTTTCAAAGACAGCAATGCTTTTGTTTCTACTATGTATTTAACAGAGATTTATATAAATGTCAAGGGGTTTTTTAATGCTAAAAAACGTCAAAATTTAATGGGCTTTAGCGAATTTAGTGATATTTTGAATACCTTTCCTATCCCGTCACAGGAAGCCCATATATTCATACCATCCCAGGTTATGCCGGCAAGCTTGTTCTTGCCTTCCTCAAACCCGGGGACAGCATATACCTCCCTCACAGAAAAGTCGTTGACAAGGACTTTGTATATTCTCGAGGTTTTATAGTCACCGATATAGAAGTATTCCCCGCTCCTGAACATTCCGCAAGGGTTTACGGCCGGACTGTCGAACACACCTATCACGGAGAGCACGTCATCCATCTTGTGTTTGTAAACCTTTGCGGAGTTCGTATCCAGCACCCACAAGTTGGCGCCGTCAAAATACAGACCGGCGGGATTCGCAGTCGGTATGGCGTAAATCGCCTCAACGGTAAGTGTTGGATCCATCCTGTGTTTATAAATACGCCTTTCAATCGAACTGCATGTCCACAATGACTCGCCGTCGAAGGCAAGACCCGTCGGCTGAGTATTATTCGTCTTGTAAACCGAAACTATCGAAAGCGTGGAATCATCGTTATGCTGGTAAATACTGCCTATCACCCAATCGCTAACCCAGATATGCGGTTTAATGAAACACATCCCTATCGGGTTTGTATAAGGCAGGGAATACTCGTGCATCGAACCCTTTACCGAAATCCCCGTTTTGATAACGAAGCCCGCGGCAACGATAATTAGCAGACCGGCTGCGGCAAAAGCAGCCGTTTTCATAATTCCCTTGCCTCCTGCTTTCCCCATCTCTTTTGACGTAACTTTAGCCGGTGCTTCCGCAGGCGTTTTCTGTGAAGCCGCGGCCGTTTCGGCCGTTTTAGCCGTGGCGGGCTGGGCTGAAGTCTGGCTGACGGATTGAAGGGCTTTGTTCACTATTTTCAGGACCTCGTCCACTTTAAACGGTTTACTCACATAATCAAAAGCGCCTTCTTTAATCGCGCTGACAGCTGTTTCGACGTCCGCGAAACCTGACAGCATTATAGCTTTTATGTTAGGATTGATTTTTTTCAGTTCCGCCATGACCTCCACGCCGTCCATATCGGGAACCCTGATATCGAGCATCGCAAGATCCGGGATTTCTTTCTTGGCAATTTCAATGGCCTGATGGCCATCCTCAGCGGTAAAAAGCGTATGTCCCAGCGGTTTGAGAACATTATAAACCACATTCCTTAAACCAGGCTCGTCATCCATTATTAGTATTTTGGTCATAAAAGAACACCTCTCTTCATCCCAGGACTTTATTTATCTTTTCCAGCATTTGAGCCGGATTATAGGGCTTGGATATCGCATCGCCTATACCGGCTTCTTTTAACTGGTCTTCTTCCCCGGTCAAATCATGCCCGGTACATATGAGTATCGGTATATTCTTGGTTTTTTCATTAGCTTTGATGGTTTTGGCGGCTTCCCAACCGTCCATTTCCGGCATCTCGGCGTCAAGAAGTATAACCTGAGGCATTTCAGCGGTAGCGATTTCAACCGCCTGTTTCCCATTGGATGCCTCGATAACCTGATGGCCGCCTTTTTCAATGCTCATCTTGGCGACTTTTCTCATCATGTCCGAATCATCGGCTATCAGTACTTTTGCCATAGCTTAATCCCAATTATATCTCTTTTGTTGACGCCATGGAAGATTTGACTGTCATTTTTCCGCTGTCCAGATTGAATTCCACCGTCCTCCCATGATTGGCGCCGCAGTCTTCCGCAACCAACGGAATCTTCATCTCGCTCAATATTTGCTTAATAGCGTTCACGTTTCTCAGTCCTATATTCATAAAATCGCTAATGCCCGCTCCCGAGAACATGCAAGCGCCACCCGCTATCTTCGCGGTCAGGTTCATCTTATTCACTCCGGCCTCCTGCAGCTTGTCAACCATAAGCTTTATAGCCACGTCTGCGTATTTGCCGGGTTTGCCTCCTACCATCACTTTTTTTGAATCGGGCAACATTATATGAGCAAGCCCCCCCATCTTCGTGGTTCTATCATAAAGCGCCACGCCCACGCAAGAGCCCAGGCTCTGTGTCTCGATTATTTCCGAATGCTTCGCTATGGCAAACTCCGCAATGTTAATGCTGATTCTCTGAGATTTTGTTTCTGTCATGTTTTTTGTAGTTCCAGCCTTTCGAAAATCTTATTCATAAACGTATCATCCGGAAAAACGAGCAAGCTTCCCTTTATATTTCCTTTTTCCGTCGACATTTCTGTGTTGACCAGCATTGCCAGCTCGCTCACTATTGCCATTTCGATCAGTAAAAAATCAATCACCGCCCCCAGCTCATCTTCGGCATAATACGGAATTGACGGCATAAGCCTCATATCCAGTAGCCCGGCTAGGCCATTCAGGCATGAATTCGCTATTATGTTGGCCATCTCCATCATCGCCGACATATCGATATCGGATAGCTTCCCTTCTCTCTTTGTTTTATCGCCCGTCAGTATCTCCGCAAGCATATGCCCGGTCTTCTGGTCGAACAACAGGAGCATCTTGCCGGTAATATCGCCGTTTATTTGAAAATAAATGCCGACTATTTTCTGCTCGGCACCGCCCAGGCTCTCCGTCACTTTATCAATAGGCAGAAACTTCAAGTCAGGAACGTTTATCAAGACTTTTTGTCTGAGTATTTCTGACAAAGCCGTGGCTGACTGCCCCGCACCTATGTTAAGGACTTCCAGCAATGCATCAGTCTTAATGTCTTCTTTCATATCCCATTCCTTTTTCCATTCTTTTTTAGTGCCTGCATTTTATGCTGTTCAAGAGCATCTCAAGAGACCCCGGATTTGGCAGTATGAAAAAGTGCCCCGAGATAGTTTTCGGAACATCCTCAAATTGTATCTTCATTATCAGGGCCTGCTCGGCATTTTCCGCAAGCTCTATTAAAATGAAATCAACTATCGCGCCAAGCATGTCAAACGCAAGTTTCGGCACGGATATAAAAACAGTCTTGTTGATTATCTTTGATATTGCACCGACAAAAGACGCACATATTATGTTCCCGACTTCAGATATCGCGGAAACATCAAGTTCGCTTAAGGTATGCGTTTTTGAAGGACTGCCGACAAGCTTATCAACGAGCAATATCACGTCTTCCCGCGGAAACGTCAGAAGCAACCCGCCGTTAAAATCACCTATTAACCTTGAATATACGCCGGCAACAATGGCACCGGATTCTCCCATTATCTCGGTTGCAAGCTCTACGGGCACTATCTTTATCTCAGGGACCTTCATGTTTATCCTCTTGTTCAATACCTGAGAAAGAGCGCCGGCGGCGTTACCCGATGCAATGTTGCATATTTCCTGTATCGCATCAAGTTCTATCGCTGAAAATTCATGGTTCATAAAAACCTACCTCTAACAATCTTTATTCAAAAACGACCTTCACGTCCGCATCCTGCGTCAAAGGGGTGGTGAAATTCGCTTCTTCCTGGTTAACAAAGAGTTTGATCCTCCTGCCAGCAGTGTCCTTGGGATCTACCGAGATATAGCGAAAGATATCAACCAGAACCGCCTCGGCATCTCTTCCTGGCCAAACCCTTATAATATCCCCGTCATTTACCTGTTCGTTCTCGTCGACTTCCCTGCCGTTGAGCAGAATCTTGCCCATACCGCCGGGAAAAACAAACTCTTCCGCATTTATCTTTACCTTAAGACTTCTCCCCTGCGGAGGGATTTGTATGAAATCACCGGTTTTGACACCTGAATCCTTGACCTTGAATTCAACGTTATCCCCGGGCTTGAGTATCACGTAATCTGCCTCTTCGAAACTATTCAATGTCCGGCCGTTATGGTTCAGGCAGTAATTATTCAGATTTTTTTCGATCTTTCTTCCCATTACATCCACTTCTATCTTTTTTTCGATTAGTTTTTCCGGTATGATTTCGTGCTCGGCAAGAAGGCCTTTAAGCGAGGCATTAAAGTCGATATTCACCGTAGCGTTATCCGTTATCTCCGTTTCGGGTCCGCAAATCTCCCCATTGACACTGCATACCGCCGGCACGGACACCTCGATCCCGTTAAAAATCATACCGGGCCTTTCCACCAGCAGGTCTTTTACCTTGACCGACGCGTCTTTCCCGTCCGAAGCCGGAGCAAAAACTATGCAGTCGCCTTCTTTCAGCGGAGCCGTCAGGCTTTTTTCTTCGCCATTCACGGTCACCTTGGCAGCGCGCGGCATCCCGCCCTTAACGGTCTTCAACTGGCCGTTCAGATTGAAAATCTTCGCGAGACCCACTTTGCCATATATACTCTTCTTCGGTACGCCCGCGGTTATCAGCGCGGACAATACCGTCTGTTCCGAACCGCTCAAATTAAAAAGCTCCATCCTCTTTCCGTTTACAGAAACATGCATTAGGACCAGAGAATGAGAATTGTGCGATAAGAGCGCCGTTCCAAAAAGCACCGCCGTTTGCGGTCCGAAAACATCAATGCCGCCGGAAACCTCTGGCAAGCCGAATCTTTCCCTGTTCAATTTAAACGCGTCGACCATTGACGGCGTTCTTATGCCTATCCTGTCAACCGGTATCCCCAATGTTTCCGCAAGCATTTTATCAAGCTCCGGAGTAAGACTCCCTCCTCCGACGAGCACAATGGCAAAATTCCTGATAAACGCCCTGGCATCGGTCATTTTTCTTATTTCGCACGTTATCTTCTCGCACATCTCCCGTATGGAAGGCGCGATTTTTTCGATTATATGATTTACGTCGCATTCTTTTTCCCTTAAAAAAATGTCCTTGAATTTGACAGTTTTAAAGGATATGCATTCCTCAGAACAGCCCGGCGGCACGGCAACCTTTCCTCCGAGTTCGCGCTTTATTCTTTCTCCCTCGTTGAAATCCACCAGGAACTCAGAACATATGGATTCCGTTATGCAGTCTCCGGCAAACGGTATCATTCCGAAATCCTGTATCGCGTTTTTCGACACCAGCGCCATGTCCGACGTCCCGGCACCTATGTCTATGAGCACCGTCGAAAAACTTCTTATCTCGGCCGGAAGGATCGCCTCGGCGGCGGCCATGGGCTCAAGCGTTATATACGTTATCTCGAGTCCGGTTTTTCTTGATACGGCGAACAGGCTTTCCAGGACATTTTTAGGCAGAAAAGTCGCTACGACATCAGCGCTGATTTTTCCCGCATAGTGTCCGACCGGAGCGGAAATGCCCTCCCCGTCTATACGGTAACCTGCCACGGAATAACCCACGAAAAGACAATCGTCAATATCGCTGTCAGACATCGTTGTGGCATTCTGTATCGCGGATAACTCGACCGTTCTTATATCGCCTGTGCTTATTTCTTTCGTTGCGTCAAAGCTTAATTCTCCTGAAGCTTTTATGCATCTGAGATTGCGGCCCGCTATGGCTGTAGAGACTTTATTGAGCGCCAAACCTGTCTGCCGCTCAAGATCCGTTTTTATGCCGCTGACTATTTCCGCCACCTTTTCAACATCATGAATCTGCCCGGAACGGACGGCCCTTGTTTCGTGCTCCACTATCCTGTAGGCGACAACCTCCAGTCTTTTTTCCGCATACCTGGTAATGAACGCGCCGATCTTGCGCGTTCCGATATCCAATGAAAAAACAAAATCTTCCATTATCAACCTTCTTTTTGACTCTTTGTTGTGCCTATCAATCCCAGTATTTTGCCTTCTTTGCTTTTCATGAGCGTCCCCGTAAAAAGAACTTCTATAGGCCTTCCTTCTTTTGACAGAAACGTCACCGGAAAATTCATCAGCTTCTTTACATTTCCCAGCTCATTCCATTTCCTGTCCTTGAAATCCTTTGAGAATATGATATCCGCGGGTTTGCCCGCCAATTCTTTCTGGGTGTATCCCAGCAAATCCTCCATTGCACGGTTCATTTTCGTGATATTTCCGTTTTCATCGATGACAAGCAGCGTGTACACGAGGTGGTCTATTATCTCTTCGTTGTATTCCTTGGCGTACCTCAACTCCTCTATCATTTTCTTGTTTTCTTCAAGCAACCCGTATTTATCGAAAGCGGCATTTGTCTGCGACACAAGCTCGTCCGGGTCAAAAGGCTTTTTTATGTAGCTTGCCGCGGACCTTTTTAACGCCGTTATGGCGGAATCAAGAGTGGCATACGCCGTTATCATTATCACCTGCGTGTCGGAGCTTATCTCTTTTATCTTTTCCAAAAGTTCAAGCCCGTCCATGTCGGGCATCATTATATCGGTTATAACCACGGGAAAAAATTCCTCGGATAGTTTTTTCAGAGCTTTTTGCGCTCCGTCGGTGCAATATGTCAGTATTCCTTCCCTTTCCAGGGTCGCGGATAGAAGCGCTAAAACGCCTTCGTCATCATCCACGAGCATCACTTTTTTTATCATGACCGTTACCTTTATACTATATTATTAACGTCCAGTATAAGTACAACCGATCCGTCTCCAAGGATCGTCGCGCCCGAAAGCCCCCTGGCCCTTTTCATTATCCCGGACAGGGATTTAATGACAATTTCTTTCCTGCCTATAAAATTATCCGCAACAAGCCCTACCGCCTTATTTCCAGATTCCACTCTTAACACGTATTTGTTGTCCTTTTCGGTATAATCCTTTTCTTTAGTGACACCCAGCGCTTTCTCAAGCCATATGAGAGGCAACACCTCGTTTCTTAATATAATAACTTCCTTTTTCTCTATACTCTTCAGGTTCTGCCTTAAAAACGGCACGACTTCAGTAATATTGTTCAGCGGTATCGCGTATGTTTCGTCCTGCACCCTGACAAGAAGGGCGGAAATAATGGCAATGCTTAAGGGAAGGTTCACCGTGAAGGTTGAACCTTTCCCCGAAATAGAATCGATGGACAGGCGCCCGTTGAACGATTCCAGTGAGGTTTTGACGACATCCATCCCCACGCCGCGACCCGAAATATCCGTTATCGTCTCCGCGGTCGAGAACCTCGGATCGCATATCAGTAGAAAAATCTCGTCGTCCGGCATGGTCTTGGCGTCTTCTTCGCTGACTATGCCTTTTTGCACGGCCTTTTCTTTTACAACCTGAGGGTCCATACCCTTACCATCGTCTTTGACCTGAATCGCTATATATCCCCTCTCTCTTCTCGCGCTCAATTCAATATGCGCTTTTCTCTCTTTTCCGACGGCGGCGCGCACATCCGGAGCCTCAATGCCGTGATCGACCGCGTTTCTCAGCAGATGGACCAGTGGTTCGTTTATTTCCTCCATCAGCATCCTGTCGATCTCTATATCGGCTCCGAATATCTCGAAATCGACCTCCTTGCCAAGTTTCAGAGCAAGGTCTCTCATCATTCTTGGATACCTGTCAAATATCTGGGACAACGGCACCATCCTTGTTTTCAGGACAGCTTCCTGAAGATCGACCGCTATTCTGTCAAGCTGCTGAAGCGTCTGCTTCAGCGCGACAATTTGGTTCTCCGCCGCTATCTGTTCAAGCTGCGATTTGCTGATGACCATCTCGCCTACTAAATTCATCATGGTGTCAAGATGAGAGATATTTATCCTAATACTTGTTTTTGCCTTTTTTGTCCCTGCAGCGGCTTCCTGCTCCGCTGGCTGTTGACCCGCCTGTTGGGCCGCGTCTTCCTGATCCCGGGCTTCCTTCACGGCAGGGGCTTCGGGCTCCTTAGTCTTTTGTCCGGGACTTTTTTTTTCCTCTTTTCCTTCGATAAGATCCTGCAGTCTGTGGACAATCCCGTCTATGTCGATTTTTGATTCAACGCCGGTTTCTATCTCCGTTATCAGGCTTTCAAGCTTGTCAAAACATTCAAATATGACATCGACCACGTTTCCTTTTGCCTGGACTTCGCTTTTGCGCAGTTTATCAAGCACGTCCTCCATAACATGCGTGAGGTTCGTCACCTTTTCGTAACCCATGGTGGCGGACATCCCTTTCAGCGTATGGGCAACCCTGAAAATATCGCTCAAGACATCTTTATTGGAGGGTTTTTTCTCAAGTTCCACAAGGGCAGCGTTGAGCGAAACAAGATGCTCCTTCGCCTCTGAAACAAAAACTTCTCTAAATTGCGACAGGTCCATTTCGTCCATGAATCACCTAAAAACTCAAGACCATTTAGCCGAACATTTCAAATACAGGCCTTTTTCATCCTTACCGACGTCGCAGGAAGACTCCGCAAGTTTTATCTGGATGTATTTGAACAAGTATTGCATCCAGCCTTTGGTTACCTTGACGGCAATCTTACCTATGTTTTCTTCCGTGAACCCTATGCTGCGCAGCGTGAACACGACGCTTTTCGTATTCTCCTGTACTTCAAATTTTTCTCCCGAGAGGCCGGGAAACACTATTTTCTGTAATGCCTGAATAAAACTCAAAAGATCGTAAACGCTTGTTACCGACAAGACCGCCCTGTAAATATCTATGCATTCCCTCACGTTTTCAGCGCCGAGCTCCTCAAGTATATGCGGATTCTCCTTTTCGATTTCCTCTTCGATCTTCGAATAAAGCTCATAATAAATCTCGCCCTGATAATAATTGTACTGCCTTATATTGTCTCCGATTACTTTTTTGCTGTTTTCCGAGAGAGAATAGAGTATTTTTTCACATCTGGCGTTCGAGTACTTGCTGCTTATGTACTGCACTGCATTTTTCAATATGGCGCCTTTTACCATAAAACGCTTGGTATTGGTCGTGTAGTTCTTGTTGGCTAAAAAGCTCTCAACTGCTTCGGCTATGTTGTATGAGGGGCACAAAACATCGTAGAAACCCGATTTCACGACGTTTGAGGGCATACCGGAATACACGCTTGCAGTTGATTCGTCTTCCACTATCACTTTACCCCCGTACTTCTTAATCATCTCCGCGCCCTTGACGCTGTCGTTTCCGAGTCCGGAAAGCACAACCAGAATGGCGCCCGACCTGAACGCTTCCGCGCAGGACGCTATTACGTAATTTATGTCCGGCTGCAGCCTTGTCTTGAGGTCAACGATGTTTACAACGCACCCCTTTTTCGTCCGGTTCACTTCCAGAGTGGAATTCGTGGGAGAAAACAATATTCTCTTGGAATACAGGATATCGCCCTTGGTCGCTATCTTCACGTCCAACGGAGTCATTTTTTGTATGTGTTCAACAAAAGAATTCATGAATTGAAAGGGCATATGCTGCGCAACCAGCACCGAACCGAAGAAATTCTTAGAAAATCTCGGTATTACCTCATAAAGCGACGTTGGCCCGCCTGCCGACGTGGCGATTATTACCGCCTGGTGGGCGACAACGTTGGAGGACGTTTTTTCCTTTACGTGCGTGGTCTTGTATTCAAGCAGGCGGAATCTGTTTATCTTTGAAGCGGCTCTTATTTTTTCAACGAAGTCCTTTTGTATGGCCCCTATCGCCTGGGGATTGTCGGGCTTTGTTATAACGTCAACAACACCCAGGGCAAACGCTTCGCTGACGATCTCGGAAGGCTTTATGCCGATGGAGCTTACCACTATGACCGGTGTGGGCTTTTGCTTCATTATTTCCTCAAGAGCCCACAGACCGTCAACACCGGGCATAATGAGGTCCATCGTGACCACATCGGGTTTGAGGTTCAACACCTTGTCAACGGCGTCCCTTCCGTCGCCGGCTTCGCCGACTATTTCTATCTCGGGATCGTATGAAAGCATCTGGCGGATGGTTTTCCGCATGAACGTCGAATCATCCACCAGCAGCACTTTAATCATCGGTTACCTGCCTATCACTTTTTCAATTGACTTTATCAGGTCTTCCGTTTTCACGGGTTTTACTATGAAAGATCTGGCGCCGAGCATCATAGCTTCTTCGACTATTTTTTCCTGTCCCATGGCCGATACCATTATTATCTTGGCGTTCCCGTCAATGGCAACTATCCTTTTAACGGCTTCGAGCCCGGACTCCTCAGGCATTATTATATCCATGGTAACAAGATCGGGCTTTAGCTCCTGATATTTCTGCACGGCTTCCTTTGCGCTGCCCGCTTCCCCGGCCACCGTGTGCGCTCCGGAAAAACTCTTCTCGATCAAATTCTTCAGCGTTAATCTCATGAATTTTGAATCGTCGACGATCAGAATTGTGGACATTTTTTTCTCCCGCGTTAGAATTTATTGATTGCTTTTTTCATCACCGTAACCCCACCACCAGTTTTTGCGCCTTTCATTTTCAACCTTCATCTTATTGCGCCTTCTCTCTTTTCTGTAAACCCTCTCTTCGACGTTATACAAGTAAAAATGCTGCTGCATTTTAAGAGTGAACAGGACCTCGGATTTTCCCAGCATCAGCCATCCGTGATGCGAGAGCGTTTCATAAAACGTGTTCATTAGCTTGTCTTTTGCTGGAAGAGTGAAGTATATCATCACGTTCCGGCAGAAGATCGCATCGAACTCCCTTGCAGGCGGCGGCTCGTTCAGGAAATTGTGCGATTTGAGATGAACCATAGTCCTTATCGTCGGGTCAACCTCATATTTTATTTGATCGCCGCTCTTCGCTGTCCTGAAATACTTCAACAGGTATTCCTTTGGCACGTTTTTAAGGGCGTTCAGGTCGTAAATCCCGGCCTTCGCCTTGCTCAAGGACCTCTCATCGATGTCAGTCCCGGTAATAAAAATATTTATGTCTTTCTTATAACCTGCCAGTTCCCTGAGCAGCATGGCCAGAGAATACGGCTCTTCGCCCGAAGAACACCCGCATGACCATATCGAGAGGGTTTTTTCGCCTTTTGAGCGCTTTTCAAGGAGCATTTTCGGCAGTATGTCTTTTGCGATAAGTTCCCAGAATTTATTGTCCCTGAAAAACTGGGTTACATTTATCGTCAGCGCGTCGTACAGACATCTCAATTCTTCATTGCTTGTCGCAAGTATCTTTATGTAGGAGAAATAGTCGTCAATGTTCAGGCTGTTAGCCATTATCCTGGCGTTCAGCCGTCTTTTTATGTACGATTCATTGTACTGACGGCAGTCAAGCCTGCACTTCCTGTGTATTATATCAAGTATTTCGCCAAAACACTTGTCTTTCTCGGTTGTATTCATCTATTGAAAATTATGCATCCCCCGCGCCCTAAAGCCTGAACTTGTTTACTTCAACTTTAAGTTTATTCACTTGATCGACCAGGATCTTGGAATTATTCGCGATTTCGGTCACGGCGGCGGTCTGCTCCTCCGCGCCTGCGGTTATTTCTTCCGCCGAAGCCGCCGTCTCTTCCGAGATCGCCGCTATCTGTTCCACCTGCTGACTCATCGCTTTAATGGAATCGACGATGTCCTTGTACCCTTCCTGCATCCTGTTAGCCAGGTCGAGCACTACTTTCGCTTCTTCAAGCGAGTTCTGGCTCGATGAAACGACGCCGGTCATATCGGTCTGTATTTCCTTGATTATCTGCGATATCTTTTCGGCAGAACTGCCTGAGGATTCGGCGAGCTTTCTCACCTCGTCCGCAACAACGGCGAACCCTCTGCCCGCCTCTCCCGCCCTGGCGGCCTCGATGGCCGCGTTAAGGGCCAGGAGGTTCGTCTGATCGGCGATTTTCGTTATGAGACCCACTATCTCTGATATTTCCTGCGACCTCTGTTCAAGCTTGTTTATCGACATCCCGGTGTTCTCTATGGTCGTCTGGACTGAGCCGAACTTGTCTATGACCTTATTGATATTATCGCTTCCCGTCGAAACGGCGCTGCTGGCGTTCCTCATAAGTATCGATATTTCCTGAGTGCTTTTCGCAACCTGATTGGTGGCGGAAGCTATCTGCTGGATCGAATTCTGGACTTGGTCCATTGTCTGATTGACCTGTTTCGTGGTTTCGGCCATCGCGCTCGCCGAATTATGTGTCGTGTTGGCGAGCTGAACCACTATGCCTATCAGGTTTTTGAGGTTCGTGACCATTTTGTAAAAGGCGTTTGCGAGCACGTCTTTTTGCGAATGTATAACGACGCTTGCCGTAAGGTCGTTGCTTGCTATCCTCTCGGCCACTTTCGCAAGCTCTTTCAGGTTGTACGTCATTTGATTGAAAGCTTCCCCTAATTCCCCTATTATCTTTTCGTCCAGCACCGGATTGTTGAGGTCGTCCGTCGATATCCTTCTGGCCTGTATGGTCAGTTTCCTCAATTCTGCCTGCATCTTGCCGAACGCTATTGAAAGGTCGCCCTTTGCCTCTTCTTCGTACGAACTCGCCGCGCTGAGCGACAGGCCTTTTTCAAGCTTTTCCTCCACCGCGTCGGCTCCGATAATGCCGTTGGCGATGAACTCGGCCCTTGTTACCAGTTCCCTCAATTGATCGATCATATTGTTGAAAATATCAGCAAGCCTCCCGATTTCGTCCTTGCTGACGACCCCGATCTTTTGCTGGGAAAGATTCCCTTCCGCTATTTTTTGCGCGACTACCATAACCTGGTTCAGGGGCGTTATTATTCCCTTCTCGACCATCACGTAGAAAATGAAACTCCCGCCCGCGAAAAGCAGAATCCCTATGAAAACTATCAGGACCGCCACGCCAACGACTGTAGACGTTATGTACTTCGTGGTGTATCCTATGCGCAAAACCCCCATTTTCTGGCTTGCGGCGACAACGGGCATTACGGCCTCGAAATCGCTTTTCCCTTCGGGATTCTTAGCTATCATGAATTCCTTCGCTTCAAGCACCTTTTTTTCGTAATCGGTGCTGTTCAGGTATCTATCCCTGAATTCGGACTGGGAAGACGCTACACATTTGCCGTCGTTGGACGTAAGTATGACGTACACCACTCCCTGGTCGCTTTTTTTGACTTCTTCAAGATTTTTCGTCAATCTGTCGGATTCGCCCGACATCATTGGATCGGCGTAGGCAATAGACATCATCGGGTCGCTGCAGGCGACCGCAAGGTTTTTGGTAACATTGGTAGCTTTGTCCTCCTGGGCGTTCTTCAAAACACTTTCCGTTTTCGTGACCGTAAGAATTGTGTTGACAAGCACCACAAAAAACACGATTGCAAGAAAGTATCTGATGATCCTCTGTTTAATAGAATTGCCCACAAACAGATTCAGCATTTCTGCCTCCTTTAGAAATCTTTGTCATCACTCGAACACTTCTCCGGCGCCTTTTAAAACTTCCGGAGAAAACAAAAGCCCGATCCTGCTGGCGGATATCTTGTTAACGGAATAATTAATCTTGCGCGGCTTCAGCGGCATTATCGAAGAAGGCTGTTCCCCGCCAATCACTCGCAGGGCGACACCGCCGGCCTGCCAGCCGAGGTCCACATAATCGCATTCAACCGAAAGCACGGCACCCGCTCTTGTATAGTTATTCGAAAGCCCCACAATCGGGACTTTATTTTTAAGACCTTCCAGAAGCAAATATTTCAAGGACTGGAGGAAATAGATCTTTGCATCGAAAACAATCAGGAAACAATCAGCTTCGCTTAAAACCGAAGCCAGCGCCGAAGGAAATTCCGCCTCGCTTTCGATTCTCTTGCTGATCGCCTTCAACCCGAATTTCGGTATGTTTTCGGACAGATCCCGGTAGGACCTCTCTGATTTTTCGGAATACACAAACCCTATCTTTTTCACGCCGGGCATCGCTTTTTTAATCATCCTGAGCTTCATCTCGGCCGGCACGCCCAGAGTAACACCGGTAAGATTTGGCTTATTCTGTTCGAGCCCGAATATCATGAACGCCACTATCGGGATATTGTCGATTTCTGCCTTTACGACATTCAGCGATTGTTCTCCCATTGCAAATATAACGGCAGGTTTTTGTTCCGCGATCTGAGCAAGAACTTCAACCTCTTTGCCTGAAGCCACGTAATACTCTTCGATGTCGGCTTTCACGCCCTGTTCAATAAAAGCTCTTTCTATTCCGACGATCGCCTGCTTTGCGAAGTCCATATTTGCGGTCACAACAACGGAAACGCTGAGATTTTGAGGAAGACAAAAGGAAAGTGCCGGGAAAAAAAACAACAGGGAGAGCGGCAGGGCGCATTTCATCGGAATGGTGGCTTTTTTCATTTTTTTCCGTCTTGCTCTTTACCTCTACTTTATTACTTCCGAGGCGTCATTCAGAGCTTCCGAGGGTATAGTTATGCCCATTTTTTCCGCGACCAAAACATTGACCGAAGTTTTTATCTTTTTTGGCCTTGCGGGTTTGATCGATCCGGGGTTCTCGCCTCCGATAATCCTCGACACCAGTTCGCCCGACTGCTTTCCTATGTCCGCATAGTCGCAGTCAAACGAAGCCAATGCCCCGGCCTTCGTGTAGAATGACGAAAGTCCTATCACCGGGAACTTATTCTTCAAGCTCTCAAGAAGAAGAAATTTGATAGTCTGGCTGAAATATATCTTCAAATCGACCACCATCATAAAAAAATCTATACCGGACGTGACCTCCTTCAGCGCCCCCGGAAATTCGGCGTCTGATCCTATCTTCTTTCCGGACACCTGTATCCCCATTGATTTCGCCGAAGCGTTAAACTCGCTAAAAAAGTCCTCTGTGTTCGCGGAATAAATAATACCTGCTTTTTTAGCGGATGGAAGTATCTTCTTTATGCCGCTAAGCCGCATGTTAGCGGGGATATCCAGCGACACTCCGGTCGCGGTAGGGCCTGCCATGCCGGCGGCGTTGAAAACCATGCAAAAAACGACAGGTATCCCTCCTGATTGCGAGGTTGCAGCCTTCGCCGCCTCCGATCCTATGGTGAAAATAACCTTCGGATTCGAAGCAACCGCTTTTTCCACAACGCCCGCAGAATCCGCCCCCTGAAGACTCATCTCATTTATGGCGATCCCGGGGTTCTTGGCTTTTAAAACCGTTTTAAAACCCTCAAGGGCCTCTTTGAACGATTCTCCTCCGGAAGACAGGATCACTGCCACCGATTCCGCAGACGCCATTGTTCGCGCGAAAACCATAAAAGCAAAAACAACCGCCATAACAGCGTATAGTTTTTTATTATTCATGGAATTACAATTTTTACTCACCGTGACCTCCGGGTTTTTCCTTTTTGCTGAGCTCAAGAAGCGCCGCCCGCTCGAGATCGCCGAGAAGCTTAGCCAGGTCGAGAAGAACCACGATCCTTTTCTCGAGCTTTCCGACACCCGAAAGATAATCCGCGTCTATGGCTGAAATGGTCGGGGGTATGGGGTCTATCTGGTCTTTGGTAAGATTAATGACCTCTGAAACGCTGTCCACCACAAGGCCTATGGTCTGGTCTCCCGCGTCCGCAACGACAATCCGCGTTTCTTCAGAAACGGCCTTCAGGTCCAGCCCGAAACGCTTTCTTAAATCGATAACTGGTATTATCCTGCCGCGCAGGTTGATAACGCCTTCGATAAAATTCGGCATCCCCGGTATCCTCGTTATGTCCGAGTGGCGTATAATCTCCTGCACCTGAGTGATGGCTATCCCGTATTCTTCGTTTGCCAGGTCAAAAACGACAAGCTGTTGACTAGTGCTTTGCGCCGTAGGCATTTTTGTCTCCTCCGCCTGGAAAAACACATTCAACCGACAATTTTTTTATGCTATTTGAGATGTTTGAAACGAAATGAAAACGGGCGCCAGCACCCCCGCTGACCGTACACATCCCGTCGGAAGATCCATTTGGCTTCATAGACCCCATATCCACAGTATATTGAGCACTCATCCCTTGCCTGAAATAAAACACGAAGTGTCTTTCAATCGGGCAAATGCTTCTATTAGCCAGTTTTTGCCAAATTTTATTTTATTTTGCTTTTAAGTATCTATATTTTGGCTTTTTGCCTAAAAATCCTATGACCGGCGAATTCTTTCGAATTATTATATCATATTTGAAACAAATGTCAAGAATTTTCATAGTTGTTCACTTCATTCACAAAAACTCTATAGCGCCTGCGGCTGTTTCCGGTTTCAAATACACTTAAAAATGCGGGGTGCGCCATACCAGCGTTTTTACCGCGAATTCTGCCTCGAAAGCGTTTTTTTCTCTGTGAATACCGTTAAGAACGAAACGATGGCTAAAGGAACTGCTGGAATGCCGTCATTGACGCGACATATTGCGTTATCGGGAGGGGTTAACACCGCTGTTGCTGGACAAACCGGCCATTTCCTTAATTTCGACTAGCCGTCGCCCTTGGCTTCCTGCAGCAATCGGACACTTCTTTATTTCGGGAAATCGAACTTTATTTCGGGTGATGACCTTTCGGCTGCTGGAACTTTGTACATTCCTTTTTCCTGATAGTTGAGCATCCTTGCCACGAACAGCTCCGGCACCTGGTTGATCCTTGTGTTGTAGACCGCGACGGAATCGTTGTAAAACTCGCGCCGGTCGGCTATCTGGTTCTCAAGGTAGCTTATCCTGTCCTGGAGCTGCCTGAAATTGTTGTTCGCTTTAAGTTCGGGATAGTTTTCCGAAACCGCGAAAAGGGTTTTCAGGGCCCCGGCAAGGTTCGAATCCGCCTTCGCCATGTCCTGGGGTGTCTTAGCGGAAAGAAACTGGCTCCTCGCCTGAGTTATTTTTTCAAGAGTCTCCCTTTCGTATTTCATGTAGCCCTCGCAGACCTTCACGAGCTTCGGTATTTCGTCGTATCTCTGTTTGAGTAGAACCTCGATATTGGCCCAGGACTTTTCGGTATTGACTTTAATGCGTATGAGGCTGTTGTAAAGGCCGACTCCGTACACGGCGACAATCGCGGCGCCAAGACCTAAAAACACAAGAACCAGCAGAAAAACTCCCATAGCTCCTCCTTTTTTAACGGTAAAATATTTCCCACGGTATCCTGAATATCCCCGGCAGAAAACCCGCGCGGGCAATTGCCGAAGCGCACATCATTATAACAATTATGAAGCCTCCGCCAACAGCCCCATAACACATCAGGGAAAGTTTCCCCAAAACGTCCTTTTCGCTTCTGTCCGATATCAAAAACACGGGGTCGTGCGCGCCCTTGGAAATTACGATGTCATCGACGTCCATCTCCTGCGGACGCTCGAGCTCTTCCTTCAAGAATTCCTCCTCGATCCGCTCCCGGGCATGGTCCCATTCCTCCGCGCTGATAATCCCGTCCTCATTCGTGTCGAACGTTTTCATTTTCTGCTTGTCGGATTTCACTTTCTTTATTTTTGCTATCAAACGGTCTTTCCTGTCGGACACGCAATCCCTGAATTTGCCCACGCATCCGATCACATAGACGGGATCGCCGTTCCCGATATACCATTCGGTGTAGCGCGTCTTGACACCGTGCGATATGTCGACATGGCGGTAGTCCGGCTCCATCATCAGTTCCGCGTCAAGAGGGTCAACCAGGATCTTCCCTGTTCCATCATCGATGTAAAAATAGTGCGTGGAAACCCCGCTGCTTATGGTGACCCAGCTTCTCCTGCCGCGCGAGCTCCTTACCTCCCTTTCTATCAGGAATTTGTAGAGGACGCAGTCCGCATAGGTTATCTTGCTTTTTAACGGGCTTTTTTCGCGCGCGGTCCCGCTTACTTCGCACAACCCCATCGCGACCGAACGTATCTTTGACGTCGGAGTGTTTTCTATCAGCGTTTTTTTCTTAAAAGCGATGAAACCGAAATAGAGGAAATAAAATCCCGCCGACACCCCGCAGATATCGCACAAAAAGCCGATGTCTTTTTCAAAACTACCGCTCGTGACCCCGCAGAACCTCAAAAACAACGCCGCGGCGACAACAGCCAACGGCAGGAAAACCAACCATTTCCTCTTTCTTGCGTTGTGAAGCGAAAAATAGAAATCAAATCTCATCAGAACTCCAGGTTCGGCTGCAGGACGAACTGAAAAGCGGAAACCTCCCCTGTCCTTTTGAGGGGCCCCGTATATTTTTCTTCGCCTTCCCAGATAAAACCGGTATTGACGCTCAGCGCCACGCGCGTCCCTTTGAGGGGCACTTTCTTGCTTATCCTGAAAAAGTGCCTTATTATTTTTTTTGAATCATTTGCCACGTCGAACACGTATTCGACCCCGCTGTTTTTAAATATCGACATGCTGTAGTCGTCGAAATCTATCCTGTCGCGCCGGAGCGCAAAGTAGAAAACATCCTTTATGTTCGGGTTATCGTGATTTTTCATTCCCACCCTGAAACTCCAGTTAATCTTGTTTTCGGGAACTATCCTGTCGCCCTTGACCTTCAGCTCAAGCTCGTGCCAGTCGTCATTTATGGTCTGGTTATCCTTGATGTGATAATTGCCGGCACTGGCAAGAAAACCGGCAAACCCCTTTCCTTCGGAGATCTTCTCCCCTTTCGGCCTGAAACTTATCACGTTGCCGAAAAAGACCGACGCCGCCCACGGCTCCTCAAAACCCGCGCAGACCGCCTTGATGACATTGGCGTTTTCCGAGATATCGGCCCGCCTGTAGAGATCGTAATGCTCTTTTCTCACGTAGACTCCCAAAAGCGGAAGCGGGTTCGCGCTCACTTCCAGGACCACGAAGCGCGGCACGGGCGAGAGGAAAAGGTGCCTGTAGATTTTCAGTTCATTGTCCTCGTCGACGAACGGGATGCTCCTTTCCGTCAGCGGAATGAAGTAATCGAGGGCGGAGTAATACATGTCAATCTCGAACTCGAGCTCGTGGTTGTTATCGAATTGTTTTTGGAATATGGAGCGGGAATGTGCCGGTACCCTGAAAAAAAAGAGGGGAAGGAGGAGCAATGCAAGCAGGATTATTTTTGCGCGCATTATTGAACCAATCCCGCCCTCCCTCGGGCGGTTTCGGCCAGTCTATCATATACCGAGGACGTCCTGCATAGTGTAAAGCCCCGGGGCCTTGCCCGCGACCCACTTGGCGGCTACAAGAGCTCCCCGGGCCAGCGCGTCGCGCGACTGCGCCCTGTGAGTGAGCTCTATCCTTTCGCACGGGCCCGCGAAATACACCGTGTGCTCGCCGACGATATCGCCCGCGCGCACCGCGTGAACACCTATCTCGTTCTTCGTTCTCGCCCCGGCTATTCCCTGCCGGCCGTAAATGCCGGCCTTCTTCGGGTCGCGTCCCAGTACCTTCGCGATAACATCCAGGAGTTTCGCGGCCGTTCCGGACGGGGCGTCCTTCTTCTGGTTGTGGTGTAGCTCCAGTATTTCGACGTCGTATCCGGACAGAAGCTTCGCGGTATCTTCCGTTATTTTAAAAAGGACGTTGACTCCCACGGACATGTTCGGCGAAAAAACAACGGGTATTTTCTTCGAGGCGTTTTTTATTTCATTGATGCCGGCGTCGCTTATTCCGGTCGTTCCGATGACCGCCGCTTTCGAATTCTTGAGGCAGGCCGCCAGGGCCGCAAGCGCGCCTTCCTGAGACGTGAAATCGACGGCGACGTCACACGCGGGTATAACCTTATTGATGTCGTCCGTTACAGGTGGCTTGCCCGTGCCGAGAGCGGTGCTGCCCTTGATTTCAACGGCCCCAACGACTTCGACCGCAGGGTCATTTCCCGCAAGCCTGATTATCGAAGAACCCATTCTTCCGGCCGCGCCGGTGACAACCAGTTTTACCATGCTATCACTCCTCTTTTACTTCAGAAGCCCGTAATCCTTCAGGGCCTTTTCGAGTTTGGTCTTGTTAGCCGGTTCCATCTCGCACATCGGCAGCCTCAAGGCGCCGGAGCACATCCCCATCATCTCCATCGCCGTCTTGACGGGGATAGGGTTTGTCTCGATGAACATCGCCTTGACGAGCGGAAGAAGCTTGTAGTGAAGCTCCTGCGCCTTTTTGACGTCCCCCTTCAAATAAGCCGATATCATATCTGCGACATCCTTCGGCGCGATGTTCGCGACGACGGATATAACGCCGGTGCCTCCGACGGAAAGAAGCGGCAGGGTCAGCGAATCGTCGCCCGACAACATATCCATGCCGGGACAGGCCGCGTGTACCTGCGACATCTGGTCGAGTGAACCAGAGGCCTCCTTTACCGCTATGACGTTCCTGCACGCCGAAGCTATCCTTACAAAAGTCTGCGGTTCGATATTCACCGCCGTTCTGGAAGCGATGTTATAAAGTATTACCGGTATCTTGACGGAATCCGCCACTTCCTTGAAATGAAGGTAAAGCCCCTTCTGGGTGGGCTTGTTATAGTACGGGGAAACAAGGAGTATCCCGTCGGCGCCGGCCTTCTCGGCGAACTTCGAGAGCGATATCGCCTCGTCGGTCGAATTCGACCCAGTACCGCCGATGACCTTGACCCTCTTGTTGGCGGCCTTGACCACGACCTCTATGACGTGCGAGTGCTCCTCATGCGAAAGAGTCGCGGATTCGCCAGTCGTTCCGCAGGGAACAATGCCGGACGTGCCGTGCTTCACGTGGAATTCCACGAGTTCCTTCAATTTGTCCGCATCCACTCTGTTATTCTTGTCAAAAGGCGTTACCAACGCCACGTATGAACCCTTGAAAACCGTCATGACTCATCAACTCCTTTTTCCATTCCCGAAAATTCTGATTTACAGCTCGACTTCGCCCCTGAACGCCACTTCTGCCGGGCCCTCAAGATAGACGTTTGAAACCAGCGACACGAAATCGCCTTCCTCGTTTATGCCGTACGACACCCTTAAAGTATAGCCGCCTTTCGTAATGCAGTCAACCGGCGGTTTGACTATGCCCTTGAGCCCGGATACTATCGCGCTTGCGGTGACGCCCGTCCCGCAGGCAAGAGTCTCGCCTTCCACTCCGCGTTCGTACGTTCTCACCCATATGCTGTGCGCGTCTTTTTTCTGGACGAAATTGACGTTCGTGCCGGCGGGAGCGAATTCCCTGTGATACCTTATCATTCTCCCGAGGCTTACCACGTCGGCTTTTTCTATGTCGTTAACGAATAAAACCGTATGAGGAACGCCCGTGTTTATGAAGGAAACGTCGAACTCCCTGCGCTCAACCCTAAGGGTAAAATCTATCCTGGCGTCCCTGGGCTCGTAGAGCCCGAGCTTGACGTTCTTGCCAAGAATTTCGGAGCGCACGAGCCCGGCATCTGTTTCAAAAACCATTTTTTTGCCCGCGACACCCAGAAGATGCGCGAAGCGCGAGATCGAGCGCCCCCCGTTGCCGCACATCGCGGCCGCGGAACCGTCCGCGTTGAAGTATCTCATCCTGAAATCCGCTTTGACCGAGTTCTCAAGCAGTATCATGCCGTCCGCGCCCACGGAAAACTGCCTGTGGCAGAGTTTTTTCGCCGCGGAAGGCAGGTCCCTGGGCATCGCCTTCTTCCTGTTGTCTATCATTATGAAGTCGTTGCCCGCGGCAGTTATTTTGCAGAAATTTATCTTCTTCATTACCGTCTCTCTTTTGAAACGAGGTCGGCGTAGGTTTCCCTTTTTCTTATCAGGACGGCCTTCGAACCGTCTACGAGCACTTCCGCGGCGCGCGTCCTTGAGTTGTACTGCGACGACATAGAAAAACCGTAGGCCCCGGCGCATTTCGCGGCGAGGAACTCCCCCTGCCCTAGCCAGGGAAGCATTCTGTCCTTTCCTATGAAATCGCCCGTTTCGCAGATGGGCCCGACAACATCCAGGCGCACTTTGGCCCTTGCCGGCCGCTCGGCAGGCACTATGTCGTGGTAAGCCTCGTAAAGAGTCGGCCTTATGAGGTCGTTCATGCCGGCATCGACTATTAGGTAGTTCTTGTCCGCGACCCTCTTTCTATACGTAACCTGCGACAAAAGTACGCAGGTATCGCCCACGATCGACCTGCCGGGCTCAAGTATTATCGTTCCCCTGAAACCCTTTAAAACCCCCGAAAGCGCCCTTGCCAGGCCCTTCGGCGTCGGAGCGTTTTCGTTCCTGTAGCGTATGCCAAGCCCTCCGCCGAGGTCCGCATACCTGATTCTTATTCCGCAGAGGGAAAGCTCGTCGATTATCTTCTTCACCCTTTTTGCCGCAAGCAGAAACGGCTTCACTTCCGTTATCTGCGAACCTATGTGGCAGTGTATGCCCGCGGGCTCTATGTTCTCAAGCGTCGTGGCGTAGCAGTAAAAAGCGACAGCCTGTTCGTAAGGTATGCCGAACTTCGAACCGCTCTTTCCGGTTGTAATATAGTGGTGCGTGTGCGGATCGACGTTCGGATTTATCCTGAAAGCTATCAGCGCCTTTTTCTTGAGCCGGCCAGCCGCGCGGTTCAAGAGCTCGAGTTCCTCGATGGATTCGACATTGAACATCAGGATGTCGCTCTTTAAGGCGTAGATTATCTCGGCCTCGGTCTTTCCGATGCCCGCATAGACTATCTTTTTCGGGTTAAAACCGGCATCAAGCGCCCTGTAAAGTTCGCCGCCGGAAGTAATATCAACGCCTGAGCCGAGGTTTTTCAGAATCTTTAAAAGCGCGCGGTTAGAATTCGACTTGTTGGCAAAACATATAAGGTTCTTCACGGACGAAAACGCATTTCTATAGGCGTTGTAGTTGTCCTCAATCCTTTTCTTTGAGTAAATGAACAGAGGGGTGCCGAACCGCTTGCCCAATCTTGAAACGGGAACACCCTCAACAAACAACCTGTTATTTCTGTAATTCAACATATGCGGTCTTCCTCACATATCAACAAATACACTGTAAATTCAGCATGTTCCTGATTTGATTTTAAGGCGGCCGGGGTTGATTGGGACGCCACAACTGAACATAAAACAAATTCAGCCGGATAATGCTATCAATTTTGAGGCCTTTTGTCAATAAAGACTTAATTTAATAAAGTCCTTGACTTAAAAAAGATTATTTTGTTATAATTGTTTTGCATTCAATTTGAAACTATAAAATGAAGAAATTTTTCCTATCCGATATAACGATCGGGCTGGTTCTTACCCTAGTCACCATTGGGGCATTCTTCCTTCAGTTTGATTTCTTTGAGTCCCTCGAACTCAAAACATACGATTGGCGCTCTTTCCTGAGGCAGAACCCGAACCCTGGCAACGAGATCGCTCTTGTCGTGATAGATGACGACTCCATCTCAAAACTCGGCAGGTGGCCCTGGCCGCGCGCAATGATAGCCGAAGGCATAAACGCGGTCAACGCTGCCGGCGCCAAGGTTATCGGCCTCAATATCCTTTTCACCGAGGAAGAAAAAAACCAGGGGCTTGTCGAAATAAAAAATCTCAAAAACATCGTGTCCGGAATACACACCAGACGGTCCGACGTCAAACAAATCCTTAAAAAAATAAACGGGGAGCTCGACCAGGCCGAGGTCCGCCTTGACAACGACACCAAACTCAAAGACACCCTCGAAAACGCGAAAAACGTCATACTTCCGATGTATTTTGTCATGGGGCCGACTTTAGGCAGCGCGGAACCCATTCTCTCTTCCCA
Source organism: Endomicrobiales bacterium (assembly GCA_016930715.1). Classification (GTDB taxonomy): domain Bacteria; phylum Elusimicrobiota; class Endomicrobiia; order Endomicrobiales; family JAFGGC01; genus JAFGGC01. The sequence goes on along the minus strand of JAFGGC010000027.1, from coordinate 14,490 downwards.
TACCCTGACCCAGATAGAGGGCGTGCAGGAATTCCCTTTAATGGAAGGCCACGACCCCGCAGTACCGCTTTCGATTTTTTCCGACAGGTCCCCCGGAATCGGCCACGTGAACCTCGTGCCCGACCCCGACGGCATCATAAGGAACGAGATACCCTCCATGCAGTACGCGGGCGATTTCTATCCGTCTTTCGCCGTCCAAATAGTGCGTCAGTACCTCGGCCTCGGAATGGAGGACGTAAAACTCGTGATAGGCCAATCGATGTCCATCGGGAGGGCGGTCATACCCCTTGACACCCTGAACCGCATGCTCATCAACTTCAACGGCCCTCTTGGCACGTTCCCGTATTACTCCTTTTTCGACGTGATAAACGACAAGGTGGACCCGGGCGCGCTTAAAGGCAAGATTGTGCTTCTGGGCCTGATGGCGACCGGCGTCGTCGACCTGAATGTCACCCCAATAGGCCACAACATACCCGGAATAGACATAACCGCCAACATCATACAGAATATCCTCCACGATAATCACATAACACGGCCCGCGTGGGCGAACAACGCGGAACTCGGAATGATAGCCTTCATCGGGCTTTTCATAACCTTCCTACTTCCCCGCCTGAAAGCGTTCCTGGGCTCGCTCCTGTCCTTTGTTTTTCTTGCCGCGATAGCCGGCGCCGGAACGTACTTTTTCATGTCGGAGGGCTACTGGATAAAGATATTCTACCCGCTGTTTCTTCTCACGTCGGGATATATCATAATAACGTCCAAACGCTTTTTCGTAACGGAAAAGAAAAAAGAGCTCGTTGAAGCGAGCGCGATAGAAACCAACAAAATGCTCGGACTGTCCTTCCAGGGGCAGGGAATACTCGACATGGCCTTCGAGAAATTCCGCAAGTGCCCCATAGACGACCAGCTCAAGGACCTCCTGTACAACCTCGCGCTGGACTTCGAGCGCAAACGCCAGTACAACAAGGCCGTTTCGGTATACGAGCACATCCAGACCGTGGACCATAAGTTCAAGGGCATAGACGAGAGGGTGAAACAGCTGAAGGCCGCGTCCGACGGCGCGGTGTTCGGCGGCATCGGCGGCAAGAAAGGCGGCGAAGGCACCGTCATACTCGAAGGGGCCGGGGCCACGGTACCGACGCTAGGCCGATACGAGATAGTGAAGGAACTCGGGCACGGCGCGATGGGTACGGTTTACCTCGGCAAGGACCCCAAGATAAACAGGCAGGTCGCGATAAAAACCCTGCGTTTCGACGACGACGTTGACGAAGCGAACATGAAATCCATCAAGGAAAGGTTTTTCAGGGAAGCGGAATCCGCCGGGAACCTCAACCATCCCAACATCATAAAAATATACGACGCTGGCGAAGACCACGACATCTCGTACATAGCGATGGAGCTCCTTGAAGGAGAAGACCTTAAAAAATACACGGACAAAACAAACCTCCTTCCCCTGGCGACGCTTCTCGACTACATGCGCAAGATTGCGGAAGGTCTCGATTACGCCCACAAGCTCGGCGTCATACACAGGGACATAAAGCCCGCCAACATCATGCTTCTAAAAGACGGGGCCCTTCGCGTTACCGATTTCGGCATTGCAAGGATCCAGGCCTCGTCCAAAACCGCCACCGGAACCGTGCTCGGCACGCCCAGTTATATGTCGCCCGAACAGCTGGCCGGCAAAAAGGTGGACGGAAGAAGCGACCTTTTCTCGATGGGTGTAATGTTCTACGAGATGCTTCTGGGCGAGAAACCCTTCGAAGGGGACAGCATAGCGGCGCTTCTGTTCAAGATATCGAGCGAAAAACACCCGAACATAAAGGAAAAGAACCCGAACGCGCCCGACTGCGTGGTGGCGGTCATAGACAAGCTCTTGGAGAAAAATCCGGACACGCGCTACCAGAACGGGGCTGAAGTCGCAAAAGACATAGCGGACTGCCAGGCGAAAACGGCATAGTTGCCACCGGCGGTTCCAGAGATCAAAAAATGGCAATTGAATTTTCGGCCAAAACGGATGTTGGAAACGTAAGGACCAATAATGAAGACTCCCTCTTCACCGACAGGGAATTGGAGCTTTACATAGTGGCCGACGGCATGGGCGGGCACAACTCCGGTGAGGTGGCGAGCAGGATGGCTTGCGAGATAACCTCAAAGAACTTCAAGGATTCCCTCACCAGAAGCAAAAAATCCGACGCGACACAGGTCATGTACGGAGAAAATAACCCCAACATATCGCAGGCCGCCAACCATCTGATTTCGGCCATACGCCTGGCGAACAGGGTAATATACGAGGCAAGCCAGGGCTACTCGCAGAACCAAGGGATGGGAACGACGCTCGTCGCGCTGCACTCGGAGGATAACCACTATCACATCGCCTGGGTCGGCGATTCAAGGATATACCTTTTCCGGCACGGCCATCTGCAGCAGTTGACCGTGGACCATTCCCTGGTCCAGGAACAGGTAGACAAAGGGCTCATTTCTTCCGCCGACGCCGAACAGTCTGAATTCAAGAATATCCTCACGCGGGCGCTCGGGACTTCGGAAGACGTTAAAGTCGATACGGCCGAAATAGAAGCTTTCGACGACGATTACCTTCTTCTCTGTTCCGACGGGCTTACCAGGATGGTCCCGGATGATAAAATATCCGAAATCCTGAAATCCGCCGAAAACTGCGAGGAGATAACGACAAAGCTCATAGAACTAGCGAAGGAGGCGGGCGGGAGAGACAACATAACCGTTATAATCCTTCAAAAGAAATCTGAAAATTTTTGGAAGAAATTCCTTAAATCCGTGGCAAAAACGGTATAATTTAAGAGGTGACTATGCCTAAACTACTTTTAAAATTCCACGCGGCGGTGATTAAAGAGATTCCCGCCGAAAAGACACCGATCACCATCGGAAGAAAACCGGACAACGACATAGTCATCGACAACATGGCCGTATCCGGGCACCACGCGAAGATAACGCAGCAGGGCGCGACCTACGTCATCGAGGACCTCCAGAGCACCAACGGCACCTTCGTGAACGATAAGAAAATAATCAACTCGGGGCTCAAGAACAACGACAACATACTGATAGGCCAGCACACCATCGTTTTCGTCGATCCAAAGGCCGAGCAAAACCAGCCGGAAGCGCAGGCCCCGGCCCAAAAACAACCGATTGATTCCGAAGCAACCGTCGTCATGAGCTCCAAGGCAAAAGCCGCGGCGGCCGCCGAAGCTCAAGGCCCGGGCAAGAAGGAAATGATCGGCAACCTCAAGGTAATAGAGGGCAAACTTGACCAGAACGAATACGTCCTCTCGGGCCTTCTCACATACATAGGAAAAGGCGAGAGCGCTGCGATAAAAATAAAAGGCATGTTCGCGCCCGACATCGCGGCACTCATATCAAGAAGGCCTACAAGCTACTTGATAACGGCCGTAAAGGAAGGATACCCCAAACTCAACAATAATACCGTATCCGGGCAAATTGAGCTCAAAGACGGCGATGTGATAGAAGTCGGCGGGATTAAATTCTTGTTCCAGATGAAGGAAAAAGCGGAATAGCTGTCAGGACAGACCGGTCCGTAAAACAAAAAACATAGGCGCAAAACCTATGTTTTTTCTTTTAAGAATAATTCGGGCTCCGGCTCGATACCCCCCCCCCCCTTTAACTACCGACCCTGAACGAAAGCTTTAAATTTTTCCGAATATTTTTTCAGCATATTTGTCTTCGCGCAACCGTACGCCTTGTCTAGTTCGGCCAGGGCGGCCCCCTTCCTGTCCTGAAAATAATATATGTGGCCCATAAGAAAATGAAGGGCACCTTCATCCGGAGTTTTATCAAGGCAAATTTGAAGTATTTTTTCAGCCGGCACGAATCTCCCCTCTTCTATGTAAAAAAGCGCGAGGTCCACGTAGCCGTCCGCCTTTTCCGGAGACGTCTTTATCGCCTGGGAAAAATAATTTTCCGCCTCCTCTTTTTTCCCCAGCTTTTCCGCAAGTCGCCCGAGGTTTATAAAATCGTCGTAACTGTATTTCTCCGGCATTATGGATTTAAGCATGACCAGCGCCAGCTCAAGATCGCCGGACCTTGCAGCGCATTCCGACATTTTTCTGTAGATGTCAGGGTCGGGCTTGATGGTGAGCGCCCGCCTGAAATACTCCATCGCCTTGGTGTTGTATCCTCTCTCGAGGTACAGCGATGCAAGCCCGTAATTCGCCTTCAGGGACTTCTGGTTCCTTTTGATGAGCCCGAGATATTCCTGAATTGCCAGCTCATATAGTTCGCTTTTTTCATAAACCTGCGCGAGTTTCAGCCTGGAAACTTCTGACTTGAGGTCGTTATAACCCGCCGCGCGGTAAAATTCTATGGCTCCGTCATACTGTTTCAGTTCCAGGCATATGTCCCCGCCGGCCACCTGGAGCTCAAATTCCTCTTTCTTCCTGAAATCTTCCTCAAGCGCCCGCTGGATGACCCTGAACGCCCGCGCAAGCTCATCTTTCTTCTTCAGATCATTTATCGTTTCCCAGTAAAGATTGAGCCTCTCGGGCCTTCCCTTGATGCCTGAGAGCTTTTCGGCCAGCATTTGCTCCTCTTTGCCGTTACTTGAGGCGTCATCGGAATAAACATCACCGACGCCAAGAACACCTAAGAATACTGCCGTCAAAACAATAACAATTCTTTTCATTCTCTTTCACCGAAAAGTAAATCCGTGCTGACTTTCCCGATAAGTTCCCGTTTTATATGCGCCGCGGTCTGCCTGGCGGCCGATATACCGGCGTCAATGCATTCCCTTCCTTTTCCGAGATCCACCGCGGTGACTTCGCTCACCTGCGGCCGGATAATGACATCAGAGTCTTTCAGCCTTTCGGCGTCCATGTGCTTACCCTGTATGTATATCGCCTGAGTGAGTATCATAAAAACGTTTGAAACGCTGTTCTTTGCTATGTCCGCTGAAACCGCGGAAGTGATTATGAAATCGCCCCCAAGTAGCTTCGCCACGTCCACGGGTATGTTGTCGAAAAGCCCTCCGTCAATTAAAAAGCGGTGCCTGTATTCCACCGGGTCGAATACCCCCGGGATCGTCGAACTCGCGCGGGCGGCAAGCGCCACCTCGCCCTCCCTCAAAATTATCTTTTCGCCAGTCATAAGGTCCGTGGCTAAGCAGACAAACGGTGTCTTGAGCTCGTCAAAGCGCTTGTTGCCTATTTTTTCGTTCAGATATTTTTCCATCTTTTCGGTCGACATCAGTTTTTCGGAAACGAGGAGTTTTATTATGGTCGATTCCCTTACGTTGGTTACCTGATTCCAGCCTACGGTCTCGCCGATTTTTTCGATATGGTCTATGGGCACGCCGGCGCAGTAAAGAGCGCCTATCAGCGCGCCGACGCTCGTGCCGACCACCATGTCGACGGGAACTTTTTCCTCTTCAAGAACTTTAAGGACCCCTATGTGCGCCAGCCCCCTCGCCCCGCCGCCGCCGAGAACCAGGACTATTTTCGGCCGTTCGGGGACCTTTAGGCTCACGAACCTCTTCCATAGATAATCGGTTATGAACTCTTCTTCGTCTAAGGCCTGTATTGTCACTGCGGATGAAACAAGGATGGAAAATAAAAGGATAAAGAGATAAAGCTTTTTATACATGGGTTTCTTTCAGGTGCTCTATGGTTTATCGAAGAACAGCTTTCCTATCGCCCAATCGAGCCGGGCTTCGCTCACTATCGCCTTATACAGCGTGTCAAGCTTCAGAAGCTTTGTTTCAAGTTTCTTTTCTGGATCCCCCGGCAACGCGCGGGAATTCACCTTGCCCGTCTGTTCTTTCCAGAAAACGTAGTCAAGATGGGCGTCCCTAACCTCCGAGCGTATCTGGTCCTCGATCTTGGCCCGGCGTATCTTGCCTTCTCGCGCCTGGGATCTTCTCTGCTTTATCCTTGACCACGAAGCCCAGCCGTCGAATATCGGGACGTTCACGTTTATGGTCGCGTTCCAGCTGGTGCGGTCGAGAGGAAGCTTTTCTCCGATCCATTCGTAATTCGCTCCGAGCGCCACCGTGGGATAGCGTTCCTTCATCGAAAGGTTGACTCTAAGACTGTCTATGGTTTCCTGGAACTGGGTTTGCCTGAGCTCAGGCCTGTACTGAAAAGCCCAGGCAAGGCACTTGTTAAGGTCGTACTCTTCATCCGGAGCCGAAAGTTCGCCGGATATCTCAACGATCGTGTTAAGCTCAAGCCCCGTTGTTCTCAGGAATTCAAGTTTCTCTTTCTCGTATCTGTATTTCAGTTTAGCGAGTTCCAGTTCAGCGGAAGAAACAGAGCTCCTTCCCGATGCTTCCTTGATAAAATCCTTGTATGCCCGTATTTTTTCCTTTAGTATCAGACAGGCGTAAAATACCTTCTTCACGTCGAGAACCACCTTGTTCTTCGAAGCGTCCGCCTGGCTCTGGGCCTGGGAAAGGTTTATCTCGGCAAGCTTCAGGTTCGTAGTGTACCTTCCGCTCGCGTAAAGGTACTGCCACAGAGAAAGCCGTGTCGTGTAATATATGTCTTTTTTTGTGTCCGGAAGGTAAGTCGAATTGAACGACGGAGAAAGTATGACCGGCAGATCGTTGTTGACCTGGGATGCGTTTAAATTGAAATCTATCTTCGGAAAAATGATGGAACGTGATTCGCTGACCCTCTGCTGGGCTATCGCTATCTGTTCCTTGTAAATGAGGACGTCCTGGCTGTTGTTCAGCCCGGTCGTTATCGCCTCGTCTATGGTCAGCAGCCTTTCCGGCTCCTGGCAAAGAAGAGGCGCAACACAGAGAACCGCGGAACAAAAGATCGCGCAGAATAACCCCGGCCTTGAACGCATAAATTCTTCCTTCATATTTTTTTCGACAATTCCTCGATCTGCATTCTGACCTGTTTCGAGGAAGTACCTCCTAACGACTTCTTCGATTCGATTATGTTTTTGGGGTCTATGCATTTCTTGACGTCCGGGCCGAAAAGCTTCGAAAATTCCCTATATTCCTGGACTGAAAGACCGTCAAGCGAAATGTCCCCGGCGGCGCAGTGGTCGACTATGCCTTTCACGATCCCGTGCGCCTTCCGGAACGGTATCCCTTTTTTCGCCAGATAGTCGGCGAGTTCCGTAGCGCCTATGAAACCTTTTTTAGCGGAAGCCTCCATGCGCTTCTTTGAAACCTGCATAGTAGCTATCATTTCCGCTGTTACCTCAAGGCACCCTGAAACGGTGTCGGCGGCGTCGAACACCGGAGGTTTGTCCTCCTGCAGGTCCCTGTTGTACGCGAGCGAAAGGCCCTTCATTACCGTTAAAAGGGCAGCGAGGTCCCCGAACACCCTTCCCGTCTTCCCCCTGACAAGTTCAGCCGCGTCGGGATTCTTTTTCTGCGGCATTATGGAAGATCCTGTCGTGAACGCTCCCGAAAGCTTCACGAAACCAAATTCTACGGAAGACCAGATTATCATTTCCTCCGCGAGCCTTGAAAGATGCGTCATTATTATAGCAAGGCACGAAATGAATTCCACGGCAAAATCCCTGTCGCTGACCGCATCGATCGAATTTTTCGTTACGGCGGAAAAACCGAGAAGTTTCGCGACGTACTTCCTGTCTATCGGAAAGGAAGTACCCGCAAGCGCGGCGCTCCCAAGAGGGAGCTCGTTGACTCTTTTAAAACAATCTTTCAGTCTTTCCTTGTCCCGCTCGAACATCCAGGCGTAGGCCAGCAGCTGGTGCGAAAAAAGTATGGGCTGCGCCGGCTGAAGGTGAGTGTATCCCGGTGCTACCGCGTCTAAATTCTTTTTCGCTTGAACCAGTATGGATTTCTGGCACGAAACAAGCAGTTCGTAGATCGCCCTTATCTCGTCGCGTATGTAAAGTCTGAGATCGAGCGCGACCTGGTCGTTTCTGCTTCTGGCGGTATGCATCTTTCCGCCCACAGGGCCTATCCTTTTTATAAGCTCCGCCTCTATGGCGTAGTGAACGTCCTCCTTTTGAGGCAGTCTCCTGCCTTTTTGCATGCCGGCAAGTATCGCAAGCAGCCCCTTGATTATCCTCTTGGCCTCCTGCTGCGATATTATCCCGCACTTGGCCAGCATCTTGACGTGTGCTATGGAGCCCACGACATCAAAAAACGCGAGCCTCGCGTCGAACGAGAGCGAACCTATGAATTTCCCGTAATCTTTCATTATGCACTCCTGGAATTAGACACAGATAATTTCGAAACTGCAATTTCGAATTTCGAAAAACACCAGATATCAAATGGCCGTGAACTGCCCGCCTTCCTTTTTTCGAAATTCGATATTCGAAATTGCCTTATTTATTCTTTCTGTCCAGTATCGCCTTTACCTTTATCGGAAGCCCGAAAAGGTTTATGAAACCTTCCGCGTCCTTTTGGTTGTATATTTCGTCTTTCCCGAAAGTAGCCAGTTTGTCCCAATAGAGCGACTTGACGGACTTCCTCGCCGAGACCATCACGTTGCCCTTGAAGAGCTTGAGCTTCACGCTGCCGGTAACGCTACCTTGAGTGCTGTCCACGAAAGCGTCAAGCGCTTCCCTCAAAGGAGTGAACCACTGGCCGAAGTAGACCATCTCCGAGTACTTAGGGGTTATCATATCCTTGAAATGCATCGTCTCCCGGTCGAGCGCCAGCGTTTCGAGCTCCCTGTGCGCGGCGTAAAGCACTGTCGCCGCCGGGGCCTCGTAGACGCCTCTCGATTTTATGCCCACGAGCCTGTTCTCGATGATATCAGACCTGCCGACGCCGTTCCTTCCCGCTATTTTATTCAGCGTGTTTATCAAAGCCACCGGTGAAAGCCTCTTGCCGTTGACCGATACCGGCACGCCTCTCCGAAAACCGATCGACACGTATTCTGGCCTTGCGGGCGCCTTTTGCGGCGAAACCGTCAGTTTAAACATCGACTCGTCATACTCGTTTTCGGGGTCTTCAAGTATCCCGCCTTCGTAGGATATGTGCCAGAGATTGGCGTCCGAAGAATACGGTTTTTTCTTGGTGACCGGCACCGGGATGCCGTGCCTCCTTGCGTAATCTATGGCGTCTTCCCGGGACCTTATCGCCCACTCCCTCCAGGGAGCTATTATTTTCACCTCCGGCATCAACGCCTTAAAAGTCAGCTCGAACCTGACCTGGTCGTTGCCCTTGCCGGTCGCCCCGTGGCAGACCGCGTCCGCCTTTTCCTTTTTCGCGATGTCCACTATTTTCTTGGCTATCACCGGCCTCGCAAGCGAAGTACCCAGCAGGTACCTTCCCTCGTAAACAGCGTTTGCCTTTATGGCCGGAAAGATATACTCCTTCACGAACTCTTCCCTCGCGTCTATGATGTAGGCCTTTGAAGCGCCGGTCCTGAGCGCCTTGGACTTCAGGGATTTCAGCTCCGAACCCTGGCCGACGTCAACGGCACAGGCGATAATCTGCGCCCCGTACCTTTCCTTGAGCCATCTTAAGATAACCGACGTGTCCAGCCCGCCGGAATACGCGACTACTATTTTCTTGACTGCCATTTTGAGCTCCTATGATTTATATAATTGCCTTTTGCGAAATCCGCCTCTGGTGGATGAACGCTTCCTCCAGTATGGAAATTGCCTTGTCCGCGTCGCTTTTCGTTATCACGAAAGGCGGCAGGAACCTCAAGACCTTGTCCTGCGTGCAGTTGACTATCAGCCCTTTTCCCAGGCAGTACTGAACGATACCCTCCGCGGGCACGCTCAGTTCCGCGCCTATCATGAGCCCGGTGCCTCTCACGTCTTTCACGAATTCATATTTCGCTTTCAGGTCGAAAAGCCCCGACATGAAATATCCGCCGAGGATTTCGACATTCTTAAGCATATCCTTGTTGAGAAGATCAAGAACCTGGACCGCGGCGGCGCAAGCCACCGGGTTCCCTCCGAAAGTCGAGCCGTGGTCGCCGAAACCAAAAACCCCGGAGACCTTTTTTGAAGCGATGGTCGCGCCAAGCGGCAGGCCTCCGGCAAGGCTTTTTGCCAGCGTGAAAATATCGGGCGTTACCTTGTATTTCTGCCAGGCAAAAAGTTTCCCGGTCCTTCCCATGCCGCTCTGCACCTCGTCGAATATTAAAAGGATATCCGCTCTGTCGCAAAGGATCCTCAAGTTCCTTAAAAACCAGGGGTCCGCCGGAACAACCCCGCCCTCTCCCTGTATGGGCTCGATTATGACCGCTGCGGTTTTTCTGTTTATACACCTCTTTACCGATTCCAATCTATTGAATCTCGCCGACTTGAAACCACCGGGTAAAGGGGCGAACGGTTTCTGGAATTTCTCCTGAGCCGTCGCGGCAAGCGTCGCGAGCGTCCGTCCGTGAAAGGAATTCTCGAATGAAATGACCTCGTGCCTCTGGCCTCCCGCCCACTTCCTGGCGAGCTTTATGGCGCATTCGTTCGCCTCCGCCCCGGAATTTGAGAAGAAGACCTTCCCCGGGAACGAAGCTTTGACGAGTTTTTCAGCGAGCTTCACCTGCGATTCCGCGTAATAGAGGTTCGAGATATGGATCAGTTTTTCGGACTGGTTCTTTATCGCGGTTACTATCTTCGGGTGCGCGTGCCCGACGTTGCAGACCGACAGCCCTGCGAAAAAATCAAGATACTTCTTTCCCTTGTCGTCCCACACGTACTGGCCCTTGGCTTTTTTAGCCACGAGCCTGTATCTTTTGTATGTCTGGCTTATGTATTCTCTTTCTTTCGATATTATATCGTCCATATTATCCTCTTTTTATAGGTTGAAACATAGATAATTTCGAAACGACAATTTCTAAATACTTCGGTGACAGGCTTTCGATTCCTTCCGTTCGAATAACGCTTTTTCGAAATCCTAAATTGCCTTTTGACTTTTATCTGTGTATCAACGTCCCTTCGGGCTCTTTCAAATCCGACGAACCGTCGGCTATCCAGACTTCCTTCACGCCGGCCTTGACCGATTTCGCGCAGGCCCGCAGCTTCGGGATCATGCCTCCGGTTACCGTCCCGTTTTCTATGAGTTTTTCAGCGTCCTTGGTCTTTATCTCGTTAATAGTCTTCTTTTCGGCGTCAAGAACGCCTCGCACGTCCGTAAGAAGGATGAGCCTGTCGGCCTTGAGCGCCGACGCCATCGCCATCGCCATAGAATCGGCGTTGACATTTAGCGTGTTGCCGTCCTTGTCGAACGCAAGAGAAGACATAACCGGCAGGAAACCTCCCGCAAGAAGATCTTTCGCTAGGGTAATGTCCACTTTCAGCGGTTCACCCACGAATCCCAGCTCGGGCAGCCTCCTGCACAGCACGGATTTTCCGTCTTTCCCGGAAATCCCGACGGCTTTAGCGCCTCTCTTGTTAAGTTCGGCCACGAGGCCCTTGTTGACCTTGCCTGAAAGCACCATCTCGACGACTTCCAGGGCCGTGTAGTCCGTGTATCTCAGGCCGTTGACGAACATCGTCTGTATGTTGAGCCTTGCAAGCCACGAACCTATCTCCGGCCCGCCGCCGTGCACGAGGACTACCCTCTCTTTTTTCGAAATAGAGGCGACCCTGTCAAGAAAATTCTTTTTTGCCTCTTCGTTCTTCGAAAGGCTCCCGCCGAATTTAACGATATTAAGCTTTTTCATGTTCAATCCTGCCGCTTTGCCGCGGAGTGGGGACAGCTTTTCCTGAAATCGCACTTGGGGCAGTGCCCCGTGTTCGGGGTAAACACGCCCCTGCGCACTTTTTCTATCACGTCTTTTGCCGTTCTTAAAGCGTCTTCCAGCTGCTCGTCTGTTCTGTTAGTATTGACCTTGGTGCCGTGCGAAAGGAAGTAATAGCTGAAATATCCCGGCTCTATTCCAATGGCCTTTTTGCACGCGAGCGCGTATATGCTCATCTGCAGGTCCGCGTCCGCTTTCTTCTGGTCCCAGAGCTCAGAATGAGTCTTGTAGTCTATAACCTCATACTGACCGTCCGGGTGCCTGTCTATCCTGTCTATAATGCCGCGCATCGCATTGCGTCCGACGGGAAACGAAAATTCCTTTTCGACGTACAGCACCTCGGATTTGAGGTTCACGTTGTCCTGCCAGTAATTCTCAAGGAGCTTTCTGCCTTTTTCGAAATATTCGTGCGCCTGATGCGGGGAAACGAACCCCTCGTTGACCCAGCACGTATCGTAGCTTTCAAAAAGATCGTCTATGTCGCCGTTTTTCTTCAGATGAAAATCTTCCAGCGTCTTATGTATGCTTATACCGAAAGAAATGTAGGGATTCGGCGGGACCCTCTTTCCTTCAATGTATTGGAGCCTGTATTTTTGCGGGCATGTCCGGTACGCGTTTATCCTTGAGTAGCTAATCTCTAACCCCGGACCGAACAACAGGTTCCATAAATTTGAAAACATTAACCGCCCGATCTAAGCCTGCTAAATGACAGGCAAGTATCTCCGTATTTTTCCCTGCGAAACATCTCCAAGGCCGCCGGAAAGCACACCGGTTCTTTTATTTGATGCTGGCTTATTATCAGCGATCCCGGCTTCAGAATCGCGGATGCCGAAACCTTCTCAAGAACAGGAGAGGTCAGCGCCAGCGGCCTTTTAGCCGCGTCGACGTACGGCGGCCCCATAAAAACGATGTCAAATGCGCCTGCAAAGCGGGAAACCCCCTCAAGCACGTCCGCAACTACTACCTCCGCCCTGTCCGCCCAGCCGAGGTCTTTCAGGTTTTCTTCAATGAGTTTAACGCATTTATGGTCTTTTTCGACGAAAACAGCGCTCTTCGCGCCCCTTGAAAGAGCTTCCAGCCCCACCGCGCCGGTACCCGCGAAAAGATCAAGAAATACCGCTCCGGGCAAATACGGGGCCAATATGTCAAAAAGTGATTTTTTTATCCTGCCGAGAAGCGGCCGCACCGAGTAGTCGTCTTTTTTGAGCGTCTTCAGTTTTCTTGAGCGCGCCTGCCCGCCGAGGATCCTCAGACCGGCCATCTACTCTCCGAGCACCTGCACCGTTACCTTCCTGCGGCGGTGCCGGTTGTCAAAATCTATCAGCACTATCTGCTGCCAGGTCCCGAGCATCATCTTCTTTGCCTTCACGGGAAAAGACTTGCTCGCGCCTATGAGCGCGGCCCTGATATGGGAAAACCCGTTCCCGTCGCCCCATGTTCTATCGTGCGAGTAGGAACCGGCGTTGGCCGGGGCTATCCTTTCAAGGGCCTCTTTAAGGTCCTTGACAAGGCCCGGTTCAAACTCAATGGTGGTCACACCCGCGGTCGAGCCGGGCACGGAAATCGTGACAAGCCCTTCGGAAATTCCGCTTTTTTTCAATACTTTTTCCACTTCGTCGGTTATGTCCATGATATCGGAGAAACCTTGAGTGGCAAGTGATATCTCGTCGAAATAAATCATAAAAAACCCCCCGCATTATCGCAAGTTAGTATTTTACTCTTTTTTGCTTGATTAGTCAACAAAAAAACAAACGCGGAATTTGGCGGTTTTTGGCTTGAATAGGTGTTTTCAGGGTCGTTCTAAACAGGTTCAAGGAAGAGGTTCGCTGGAAGTTTCGTGAAACCATACTCTTTTTGGCCGTAGCACGGCTTATTGAAAAAGAAAAGTACGGTTTTGTTCGCCGTTACTCTTGATATCCTGTATCCCGCCAGGAAATCCTTGAATTCTTCCGCTGAGGCGAACGTTCCGGCGGTCGATTCGGAGTATTCCATGAAGATGGCGGGCCTGTATTTCTTTATGGTGTCCTTGAGACCGTTCAGGACCCGGCGCTCGAAACCCTCAACGTCTATCTTTATCAGGTCTATCCTGTCAAGACCGAGCCCCGCTATGTACTCGTCGGCGTTCTTTATTTCAAGCTTCTTGTACAGCGTGTTGTTTCCCGGCTCGTGCCCGGCGACGAAAGTACCCGTGCCGGTGTTATGGCTGTTGACCGGAGCGAAAAAGTCGAGCGTTTCGTTCCTGTCGCCGAGGCCGACCTCGTGGAGCGTTATGTTCTTGATGCCGTTTAGCTCAACGTTCGCATTGAACTGCCTTGCAATCACGTCGTACGGCTCGAACGAATGCACCTTGGAGCACAACCGCGACAAGAGAAGCGAATACTCGCCGGTGTTCGCGCCTATGTCCAGAAAAACGGCTTTTTCTCCCTTTTTCCTGGCGGCATCGGACATAAAAACAAGCTCTTGTTTTTCGTATGCTCCGAAGAAATACACGTGCCATTCGAGATACCGGTTGATGTTGCCAGAGTATTTAAGGCCGAAAAAATCTACGGTGAACTCAAAAGGGCCGCAGGTGTCGGGATTGACTAACATCCTGATAATCTTTTCCCTGATGACCGGGCGTATCCACTCTTGGCGGCCGAAGAACCTGAGTAATCCGTAAAAAGGGGGTTTAAACATTATGTTTGTTGACGGGTGGAATGCTGTTGAACTGAAGCCGACGAACAGGCCTGACCTTCCGCCTTCGGCGGACGCTCTCTAAGTTTCAACGAAAACATGGTGGAGCTGAGGCCGATGAATCGGCCCGACCTTCCGCCTT
>JAFGGC010000026.1 GCA_016930715.1 Endomicrobiales bacterium | reverse complement strand
TATGACCTCGGAGGATCCCTTTTGAGCAATGTATTTTACAACGTGCGTTCCTCAACCGGCGGTATAGTGGCCGGCTGGACGCCTATAGCTCTCACGATCAACACCACATTTTACGTTCAAGACTGGACGGTCGATTTCAACAAGCTCGTTCCGGGCATTAACCACATCTCGGTAATGGCGCAGGATATGGCGGGAAACACGACATCATACGCGGATACCTTCTACGTGAAAAAGGACACCGCCCTTCCGCAGATAAACGTCGGGCCCGGCCTTTCCGGAGGCGACCTGGCCTGGAGGAACACCGGCGGCACTCTCTATGACGTCGATTTTTCCGCTAACGGCGTCACTCTCCTTGACGCCATACAGTACTGCGTGTACCCGGGTCCGGGAAGGACCGGAACCCCTGTGATCGGCTGGACGTACATCGGAGGCACTCCTCCGCTGAACGTCGCTTCTTACACCGCGGACTGGGGAGTTAATTTCAATTCTCTGCTCGAAGGTTCGACAAACTTTGTCAGCGTCAGGTGCTGGAACGTCACGGGAACTACGGTTACCCTGAACGATGCCTTCAGGGTGTTCAAAGACATTTCTCAGCCGGGTATCATAGACCCGGTCCCGGGAGACGACACCGTGTGGAGATCTTCGAATGCCGCGTCATACAACCTTGATTTCTACGATATACCGCAAGATGGCTCGCGGCTTTCGTACATACAGACACGCATATCTTCGGGGCCCTATCAATCCGGCACTATCCATCAGGACTGGTATTCCCAGTTATTGAATATCGGCGCCACCTATTACAATCAGGATTGGCAATTCCTGGAGGCAAGCTTCCTTGCCTTGAAGGAAGGCAAGAACTACGTTTCAGCCCGTGTCTTTGATTATGCCGACAATCCTTACGAGCTTTCAGACGTGTTTTTCGTCCTTAAAGACACGACCCCTCCTTATCCCGCGAACAATCAGGGCGGCGACGACATTTGGAGAAGGGAAAATACGGGATCATACAACGTAGACATTTTCGACACTCCGGAAATCGACGGTTCGAAACTTTCTTACTTTGCCGTCCGGGCTTCGACCGCGTCCGGTTCATCCGGCCCCTGGCTCGGCGCATGGCAGGACGCGGTTCTATCCATAGCCGCTACCCATTACACTCAGAACTGGCAGATACCTGAAACAGTCTGGAATATGATGCATCCTTCGACCAACTACATCTCAATACGGGCGCTTGACACCGCAGGCAACGTGAAAGAGGATTTTTCACTGTTCTACGTCCTTAAAGACTCGATAGCGCCTTCCGTGGCCGACAACGCCGACGAATCTCCCGTGCCCTGGAGAAAAACGAACCCAGGCAGCTACTGGAACGTGGATTTCGAAGACTGGCCTTCCGGACTTTACACGGCGCAATGGACGGCATATTCGGAAGGAGGCCTTTCGGGAACGCAGTCCGTCCAGTGGACGGACATTTTCACGGGGCTCGGCCAGCAGCTTTATGATTCTGACTGGAACCTCGGCGATTCCAACTGGGACCTCCTTCCTGGCGGCACGAGCTACGTTTCCGTCCGCGTCTGGGACGTCGCCGGAAGCACCTATACGGGCACCGACGTATTCATTGTCCTGAAAGACACTGTGGGTCCGACGATTGTCGACAATCAGGCCGGATATGAATCCTGGCTCAATTCCGGATCGGGGCTTGCTTGGAACATCGATTTCACTGACGACCTTTCCCTACTTTCGACCGCTCAGTACATCATCTGTGTCTCGACAGGCCTGGGCGGACCCATCACTTCATGGACGGCGATATTCGAAACCCTGAACGCTCCTTCTTATGAAGCTGATTTTTCCTTTGAAGCCGGCCACTTTGGACTTCTGCCCGAGGGAACCTCATACGTGACCGTCAGGGCTTACGACAGACTTTCAAATTCGGCCACATCATACGACGTGTTTTGCGTCAAGAAAGACACCACTCCGCCTTCGTTAACGGACGGCCAAGCCGACTTAATAGCCGGAGCTCCTTCCGACATTTCATCGATCGACGTTGATTTTTATGATACGGGACATTCCTTGCTTGACTATTTCGAATATACCGTCAGGCCTTCGAGCGGTCTGCCCCCGCAGTACATAATCAACTGGACGGCTCTTGCTTCGGGCATTAACGCGACTTACTACGTGACGAACTGGAGTTTGGAAAGCGTATTCGGGACGCTTTCGAACAACACTTCGTCATATGTTTCCGTGCGCGCTTTCGACCACGCGGGGAACTCCGTGACGGGCGCCGACGTTCTGACTATCTACAAGCAGGCGCTCGGACCTTCGATAATACCCAACTTCACCGGCGACAATGCCTGGAGAAATACCCTTTCTGGCGTACTCTATGACGTGGATTTCCTGTCAAACTCAGGGGCCGACCTCGACAGGTTCGAGATAAAGGTATGTTCCGGTTCCGGACAGCCGTCAGACAAGATTATCGCAGACTGGTTTACCGTACTCTCCGGGCTTGAAACCGTCTATTACACTGATGACTGGGCCGTTCCGGAATCAACGTTTTCGGCAATGTCGCAGGGGACGAACTACGTTTCCATCAGGGCATATGACGTTACCGGCGTATCCACGACAGTGACAGATGTATTCTACGTTCGAAAAGACACGCTCGGTCCATACATAGAAGACCTTGAGGCCGACGTAACGGGCTATGTCGCCTCTGCCGGATATTACGACGTGCGTTTTTATGACTACGGAATAGGCGTCACCAGCGCCCAATACATTGTTTCGACATCTTCGCACGACGTGTTTTCCACCGCGCTGACTTCCTGGAAACAGATTTTCTCCGGCGTGCCGGCCGCGTCATATACCGCGCCCTGGACTATAACGAACTGGGAAAACCTGATAGAGACTTCAACAAATTACGTTTCGGTCAGGTCTTTTGACGGCCTCGGCCAGGCGTCAACCTCCTACGCGGTCTTTCTGATACACAAGGACACAACTGTTCCTCTTGTTCCTTTCCTTTATGCGCCGGCCGAAAACGGCCTTGTTTCCTCGGTTCCCTTCCCTTTCGAGTGGGGCGCTTCCACCGACTCCACTTCGGGTATAAACGGATACTATCTCCAAGTTTCGAGCGTGCCCGATTTCGGAACCCTTATCTTCTCAACCACTACAACCGCTACTTCGATTTCAACCACGCTCGCGAGCGGAAGGTTCTGGTGGAGAGTCAGGGCAAACGACAACACGGCAAATTACTCGCAGTTCTCCGCTTCAAGAACGTTCCTTATAGACATCTCGGCTCCGGTTATATCCGACAACCAGGCCGGATACGAACCGTGGCTGACTTCTGATCCCGGAGCGGTATGGAACGTCGATTTCACCGATATAGGTTCCGGCATAACTACAGCCCAGTACAGGATCACCTCACAGCCTGACGGCGCGGGAACGGTAATCGTAGACTGGAGAGACATTTTTACTTCCGCCTCAGGCACGACCGGCTATTTCTCCGACTGGGAAATACAGTTCTCTTCGTGCACCGAGGGATACAACTACGTTTCCGCGAGATGTTTCGACAAGGTCGGGCTTTCTGCCACCACAACCGACGTGTTTTACGTGAAAAAAGACACTTCCGCGCCCTTCGTGCTTTTCAACGGTGAAGAAAGCGGCGACCTCGCCTGGAGGAACGCTCCGAAATCAGGTGGATACAACGTCGACTTCAAGGACCATTCATCCGGGCTTAAGGACGCCTACTACACGGTCTACACCGAACAAAACATGGGCGGCAATATGAAAGTTAACTGGAGCCCGATATTTACCAACATCAGCACGCAGGCCTTCACCAGCAACTGGAACATCAGCTTCGCATCCCTTCAGGAAGGAGGAACCAACTACGTCACCGTCAGACTCATCGATACCCTGCTGCAAATGAGCACCCATTATGACCTTTTCTTCGTCCGCAAAGACGTATCAAAACCCACGATTCAGGACAACATTGGCGCCGGCCAGGACTCCGTATGGAGAAAGACCGATCCCGGAAGCATATACGGCGTGCATTTCTACGACCTGCCGTCGGACGGAGGGGGACTTTCACACGTTCAGACAAAGGTAATGAAAGGCGCTCTTTTGTCCGGAACTACCGTCTGGGACTGGACCGGCACTATTTTGTCCATAAACGCCACCTATTACGAGCAGGACTGGGGGCTAAGTTTCTCTTCCCTCCAGGAAGGAATAAATTATGTCAGCGTGAGGCCATACGACAACGCGTCCAACTTCGACGAACTCGATGACGTGTTCTTCGTTAAAAAGGACACGACGCTTCCGCTGATAAACTCCAACCAGACGGGTGACGACGAATGGAGGTCTTCCAACAGCGGACTATACAATGTCGATTTCGAGGACGCTGCGTCTGGCTCCGGCATTTCAGGCTTCGATGTCCGCGCAACCACTGATGAGGCGGGTGCCGTTTTTCTGGGAGACTGGACACAGGTCGTTTCAACGAACACGTATTCCTACACGGCTGAATGGGCTCTTCCCTCAAGCGTATGGAATTCGCTCGTATCCGGCACTACCAACTACATTTGGGTGCGGACCAGCGATTTCGCGTTCAACATTTCCACTTCGACTACGTATCTCTTTTACGTGAAAAAGGACACTTCCGGGGTCAGCATAACCGACGGGGAGGCCGAGGGGCAGGACCCTGTCTGGCGCAACACGTCAAGGACGTTCGATGTTGATTTTCACGCGCCGGGTCAGGCGCCCCTCGCCGGAGCCCAGTACACCGCGCATACGGCGCCTTCAATGGCGGGTGCTGAAAGAATATCCTGGCGTACCGTCCCCGGTTTTTCCGCGGGCTCAAGTTCATTCACGGATCCCTGGGCGATCGACTCGTTCGACCAGCTGCTCGACGGCGCTACCAACTGGATATCCGTGAGATGCTGGAACACCGCGTCTTCGACCGTTACGCTCAATGACGTATTCATCGTCAAGAAAGACACAACGCCTGCAGATCCGCCCGTCCTTTCCTCGCCTCTGAACAACAGCGCCACGGGCCAGTTGAACGTGTATTTCGGCTGGGGAAGCGCGAACGACCTTGCTTCAGGCACCTCCTTTTATTTCGTGCGCGTTGCAAAAGAGAACACATTCAGCGCCTATGTTGCCGAGTCTTCAAAACCCGTTACGGCCGTGATGCTCGCCCTTCCGAACGAGTCGACGTATTACTGGCAGATCAGGGTGTTCGACAATGCCTCAAATTCCTCGGATTGGTCCCAGACATACGCTTTTTGCGCCGACACGACGGCACCGCCTTCACCTTCGCTGTCGCAGCCACTTGACGAGCTGACGACCAACTATCAGAACATAACCTTCAGCTGGTCGACGGTCATAGACAGCGGGCCCGCGGGTCTGGAAAATTACCTGATAGAGCTTTCAACGTCCCAAGGCTTCGACACCGTAAGGTACTCCTCAACCAGCGCTATACCTTCAATAACCATAAGCGCCGTTACCGACTCGTACTACTGGCGCGTCTTCGCGCTGGACAGGGCGGGCAATTACAGCGTCCCGAGCACGACCCGATCGATAATCATCGATATCGACGGACCTCCGGCTCCGGTTCACACGTCGCCTCTCAACGGATCGGCCACGAACCAGCTTTCGCTGTCTCTGAACTGGGACGTTTCTTCCGACTTTCCTTCGGGAATACAGGATTATGAATTGCTTGTTTCAACCTCGCCCGATTTCGGGTCGGTGTACGCCAGTTCGACCACGGCTCTCACGTCCTTCGCGACATCATACAACGAAGGCATATTCTACTGGAAGCTCCGTTCGCGCGACAACGCCGGGAATTTCGGCGTCTTTTCCTCCAGCTTCAGCCTGATTATAGACACGTCCGCGCCCCAGACGCCTTCCCTGACAACCCCGGCGGACGATACGAGGACAAATTCAACCGATATAACTTTCAGCTGGAGCTCGTCCGACGATTCCGGTCCGGCCGGAACCCACAAGTACATCCTTTTGATATCGACGGACGAGCTCTTCGTCCAGACGCACGTCAGTTCCACGACCGCCCTCACCAGCGCCCGCATAGACCCGCTGATACAGTACAGGTATTTCTGGAAGGTCCGTTCGGTCGACCGCGCCGGCAACTACTCGCTTTATTCCTCGTCCTACTGCGTCACCACGGACACTACCGTGCCTGTCATAACCGTCAACCAGGCCGGCGACGACATCTGGAAGGCCGACGGTTCTACGACATACGACGTCGATTTCTTCGACATACCGGAACACAATGGCTCGGGGCTCGATTACGCGCAGTACATAGTCTATCCTTCCACTTCCGGCGCCGGCGAGGCGTCCGGCTCGCCTTTAACGGCCTGGCAGGACATAATCGACTATGACAAAACAAACTCGACTACATACTATGAACTGCCCTGGAGCCTGAATTCAGTTTTCGGCCAGATGCAGAACGGATACAATTTCGTTTTCACGAGGGTTTTCGACCTTGCCGGAAACTCGGCATCCGGCGAGTATTTCGCTTTTCACGTCAAGAAGGACACTGCCGCACCGCAAATAGCCAGTTATCAGCCGGCCGCTCCTTCCTGGCAGAATACGTCCGCGAACGTCAACGTCGATTTTTCGGATACCGGCGTCGGTGTCAAGGTATCCTCGTTTACCGCCTACACTGAGCCCGGATTTGGTGGTTCGCAATCCAGTCCGTGGACTACCATATTGGACACCACGCCGCCTACGTCCCTTTATTCCGACAACTGGGAACCTTCGTTCGACCTCCTTCTTCCCGGCACCAACTACATATCATTGAGATCTGAAGACGGACTCGCCAACATAAGCGGACTCGCCGATTTGTTCAGGATACTCAAGGACACCGTACCTCCGGCGGGAATAACCGACCTGAACGCCGCCACTGGTTCATTGTCGGGCGAAATAACCTTGTCTTGGACCGCGCCGGCGGACGACGCGCTGAGCGACCCCGTTACAAGGAGAGTGCCTTCATATCTCGTAAAATACTCCCAGACAGGGTTCTCGAGCTACGAAGGCTTTCTTTCGAACGGTACGACTTTTTACCATCCCTGGCAACCCGCGCAGCCGTCGGTCACCGAAACCGGCCGTTCATTGACGGGGTTAGATGAGGGCACGACATATTACGTGGGCATTGTCGCCATTGATAAGGCCTCCAATTACGGCGCCCTCAGTTCGACATCCAGCGCCTGGGCGGCGCGCGTGGCGCCCGCAAAAGTCACTACTCTTTCGGCTCAAGCCGGTGATTTTCCAGGCGAAATAAAGCTCTATTGGTCAGCCGTCGGCGACGACGGGCATACGGGGACCGCTTCGGCATATTTGCTCAAATATTCGACAAGCAATATACTGAGCGATTCTGATTTTGTAAAGGCAACCACCGTCCAGACCTCCGCTCCTCTGTCTTCCGGTTCCAATGAAAGCGCCATAATCCAGAGCCTTGCGTACGGTCCGACATATTACTTTGCCATTAAAGTGCGCGATGAGGCGTACAATTATTCGGTAATATCAAATACCGTTTCCGCTATGCCCGCTCCGCCGGGGCCCGCCGAAGGCCTGATAGCGTACGGCGAAGGGGCGTTTGCCAATCCTCGGATAAGGACGTGGAACGGCGCGTTGTGGAACGCGCCTGAAAACGGACTCTACGCTTCGCCGAACATCAGATACACGAAGATTAGATCCTGCAACGCCTTGAGATACCAGAAACTGCTCGGTATCTTGAGCTATGACGGCACTAGCACTCCCGACGGAAACCTGTACCTGCAGGTATGGAACGGGAAGGACCAGTACGGAAACACCATCTCGTCCTGGACGGACCTCGGAAGAATGAATTCGTCACAGGGCTCGATGTACAGCGCCTACAGGAACTTCGACATAGCTTACGAACAGAATTCCGGAAGGGCCCTCGTCGCCTATTTTGACGGTTCGTCTGGATACGTCTCGTACAGGGTCTGGAGCTCCACGGCCGACGCCTTCGTGGGAAGCGGAAACCTGAAGCTCGGAAACCTCACCGGCGCCGCTTACTGGATAACCCTGAAGCCGCAACCCGGCTCCGACGTCATAATGCTTGGCGTTCTTGACGCGAATTCCGACATATTCGCCGCCGTCTGGAACGGCGCTTCCGGATGGATCTCACACAGCACGAGGACCGTTACCACGTCGGCGGCGATCGCGACCGAAGAATGCTTCGACATCGCTTGGGAAAGTCTTTCGGGCAGGGCTATGATTCTCTGGGGCAACGGCACGGCATCCCCTTATACGCGCTATGACCTGTGGTCATCCACCGCTGCTGCCTGGCTTTCCGCTTCAACTGACCCGAGCGGTTTCGCGGGGCCTAACATCGGGGCTACTGCGAATTGGATTTCCCTTGCCGCTGACCCGAGCTCGAACCGAATAGGCCTTTCAAGCGTGGACGGCAGCACGAATTGGAACCTTTCCGTCTGGGACGGCTCCGCGTGGCCCAGCGGTTCAGGTACCACGGCCACGGGCCAGAACAACTATGAGCCTACGACGGCCACCGAAACCAACGCGGCCCGGTGTGCCGATATCGCCTGGGAAAAAGACAGCGGCAGATGCGTCGCGGCCGGGATCGTCACCGCGAGCACGCTGTATTTCAACTGGACCACGTGGACATCCGGCTCCGGCTGGACCGCCTACGGAACCGACAACGGCTACACCTGGTCCGACGACGTAAACTACCTTGAACTTATTCCCGACCCCAACACGAACAACCTTCTGCTTATGGGAATAGACATTGACGGCAGCTTGAGGACCAGGAATTGGACCGGAACCGAATGGGCTGGGGGAAACGCAATTACAGCTCAGGTTTCCGCCTGGTCCGCGAACACTAACCACCCGTGGCGCCCCGCGCATATCACTCTTGACATTTACGACAAGGACATACCGACAATTACCAACAACCAGAAGACGGAACAGGTTTACTGGAGGAACAACAGCGGCAATTACAAGGTCTATTTCAATGACGCCGGTGGTTCTGGTCTATCCCAGGTAAGGACCGCTGTGTATACGGCTCCTTCGCTGGGCGGCAGCCCTTTGAAGAACTACGAGGACCTTTTACCCGAACTGTCCGGGATAAACACGAACATCTATTCTTCGGACTGGCCCTTCGCCGGCACGACGTGGAACGTCCTGAACAGGGGACAAAATAACTATATAACAGTGCGCGTTTACGACGGCGCGGGGAATTTCAGGACGGAATACGACGCATTTCAGGTCTGGAAAGACACCGAGCTCCCGAGCGCCGTAAACAACGAGCCCGGCGCCGACCAGCAGTGGCTCAGCGCTTCCAAGGCATATGACATTGATTTTCAGGACCAGGCCGCCCCGCTTTCGAACCTTCACAACGCGCAATACACCGCTTTCACCGGCTCCGGAATGACCGGGGACGTAAAGATCGGCTGGACCAACGTTCCGTTGTCGCTGTACAACAATTCATCCGTCAATTCACCGTCTTGGGAAATCAGCTACGACCTTCTTGCCCACGGAACTAACTACATAAGCCTGCGCGTCTGGGACATCGCCGGTTCGACCCGCACATATACGGATTTCTTCAAGATTCTCAAAGACACCCAGCCGCCCGCGAACCTCGGAAGTTTCGCCGCGGCCAAAGGGCCTTTCAGGGGGACGATAGACCTTTCCTGGACTGCACCGGGAGATGACGGGATACTTGTCACCAACACTCAAGGGTCATACGTTATAAAGTACGCCACATATCCGATCGCTTCGGACACGCTCTTCAACGGCGCGAGCACTTACTCTTCGATGAAGCCGTTCGCGGCGCCGCAATTTGCGGAATACGTGACCTTGACGGGTCTGAACGCCGACACCACCTACTATTTCGCGGTAAGAGTCCTGGACAAAGCGGGCAACACATCGCCTTCACTGGCCTATACTTCACAAGGCGTAAAACCGCGTTCCGAAAACGTGTTCATAAACGAAATACTGGCATCGGCGGGCGCGGGCTCGGACTGGGTCGAGCTATACAACAACCTGCCGACCACCTACAGTCTCGAAGGAATGACCCTGCGCTACAACCAGGGAACAATAGGAGCGCCGGGGACCGAAACGACGTTGTGGACGGGAGACCCCGGACTCACTATTTCTTCCGGTTCGTTCTATACGATACCCAACCTCACCCTGAACTCTGATCTGTCCCACCACGTAAAACTTGTCGACCTGCTCGGAAGGACACTTGACGCCGTCCAGTGGCCGGTTCATTCTTCCGGGAACAGCCTCTCGAGGATATCCGACGGCAACGCCAATTTCTTCGAGGTTGACCCGACGCCCACTCAGGGCTATGCCAACGCCATAACCACCGAAGCGGTCAAGATAAACGAGGTTTATTATTCCGCTTCACCGCAGTTCATCGAACTGTACAACAATTCGTCATCAACACGCACCCTGTCGGGATGGTACCTGCGTAACTCAAACGGTATTTCTTTCGTGTTTTCAAGAAAGCTTTACCCGTATTCATTCAACGGTATAGGGACATCGTCATCCGACGACCTTTCGAAGACCTGGACGGCCTGTTTCGGAACCTCCGGCCTGAGCCCGCTCGCGGATTACCTCGTTCTTGAAAACTCGGCGGGACAGGTCGTGAACAGGGTCACCTGGAGGAGCTCCAGCTACACCAATTACCTGTCCTATTCGGCCGCGTCCATAGTCTACAGTCTCGCGGCCACGGGCAACGTTTCCTCGCCTAACACCATCGGCCGTTACCCGTCAGAAGGACAGGACACCGACAACAATTCGCTGGATTTCAACGTGTTTTCCGCCGCAAGCTTCGGCGGGAGAAACAACAATCCGACCCCGGCCGCTTCGAACACGCTGTCGTATCCCACTGCGGGTTCGGTCATGCCCAGAAGGTCAAATCTTACCATTTCACTCGGAAGCGATTCTTCTGCCGGCACAAACGACACGGTCTTGTTCGTTCGAACGGGCGGGACCGCAGATCCCAAGTCTCCTCACGTCTACAGGCTCAGCGACCTCGGAGTCGACCTGTCCGGCCTTTCGTCCCAGACGACCGCGCACGTTTTCGCGTCCGAAAACGACATTGACGGCTACGGGCTTGCCGACGGCGCCATATACAGGATATACCTGAATTCAGACAATTCCTCCGGCGCCGCGCCCCAGAGCATACTCGATTCGGTCACGTACGACGCGACCGTCCATTCCTCTACCGCCTCGCCGTCCGGCGTGACCTTCGCAAACGAAGGCGTAATGATAGGCATATTGAAATGCGCGCTTTCGAACCTTTCGCCGTCCGGCTCCAACAACATAGAGTTCACGCGGTTGGACGTCCGTTTCACGGATTCCGCCGACACGCCTCTCAATTCAGCGCAGATACAGGCGCTTTTCGACGATATATACGTTTTCACCGACAACCCGACTTACGGGACGCAGGGGACTTACCAGTCGTTCATCGACACCGCGAGCGTGGCCCACGTGTCCGGCGAACAGATAGTACTCGACGCAAACGGCACCCTTTCCTTGAATGTCACCGAACCCGACGCGTCTCTTGCGACTATCATCCCGCAGTTTTCCAGGACATATTTCGTCGCCGGACTGATGGCGGAAGACGCTTCCTCGGCTTCTCCCAACACGTATAAAGCCAAGCTAACGCCTGGCGATGACACGTTCTGGCGGGAGGCGGCTTCCGACGCCGAACAGCCCTCCGCGTCCGGAACGGAAGTGATATCTTCGACCCCGACCATAATCCAGCCTGCTCCCGTGCCTACTGATACCATCTATCCCGTCGATGTCGCGAGCGCCGGGCAGAATTTCAGAAGCACCATACAGCTCAGCTATGCCGGAGACGCCAATTTCGTCGGAACTCCGGACAACAAACTGCACGCCTTCAACAACGACGGTTCACAGAGATGGCAATTCACGACCGGCGGCGAGATTAATTCGATATGGGAGGCGGGCCTCGAAGAAACAACTTGGTACACCTACGTGTACGCCGCCACCGATACCGGTGAATTGTATAAACTGCAGGACAATGTCTCGTACGCCGACAACGTCTGGGGAGGTTCAATGCAACTCGATTCCGGCATCAGTTCAAACCTTGCGGTTTACGCCTATACGGGCACTCCCTACCTGTACGTCGGAACGCAGAACGGCAGGTTCTACAAGATAGTCGGCAACGGCACTCACTACCCCGGCTGGAACTCGAACCCCGGTATCGACGGCGCCCCGTACGGCACCCCCGTCATAGACGAAGTCAGCCAGATGAACGAGAACGGCATATGGTTCGGCACCCTCAACGGTAGTTTCTACAGGATAAACAACGGCGACAACGGCAGCATCACGGCTTCCACTACAACGGCGTCCGCCATCAGGACATCGCCTTTCATACTCGCGGGATACAACAACTCCACGAGGAACACGCACGACATCTATTTCGGGGACGATTCGGGCTTCTTCCGCTGCAGGACCGGCTCAAACCTCACGTCAAAACCCTCGTCCTGGAACGATTTCAACGCCGGAGCGCCGATAAGGTCCTCTCCTTTCTACGAGTATTCGGATAACTCCGTCTATTTCGGCGCCGACAACGGCTATTTTTACAAGATAGACGCTACCAGCGGCACGCTCATATGGTCGTTCAAAACGGGCGGCGCGGTGCGCAGCGCGCCTGTCACGGGATACAACAACGACGTGTACATAGGAAGCGACGACGGGCTCCTGTACGGTCTGAGCTCCGTCGACGGTACTATGCTTCCCAATTTCCCGATAGTGACCGGCGGCGAGATACGTTCGAACATAATCTATGACGGAGGGTATCCAGCATACGGCGGATGGCCGGCGCACCACGACGGCGAAGACTACATATATTTCACGTCTAACGACGGAAGACTGCATTGCATCAAGGTATGGCCATAAACTTAAAGCGGAGATATTGATATGAACGAGCGTTTTATCAAAACTGCGGTGAAGAACATCATTGCGTGTACCGCCGTGTTTTTACTGTCGGCAACGCATATTCATTCTGCGTCATCGCCCCTGTTCCGGGTCAACGCCACCCGCACGGGACAGATTGTCGAAGAGGCCTCGCCGAAGCTGACGCCGCTGTGGAATTTTCAGTTACAGGGTGAATTCATTTCATCTCCGGTCGTGTACCAGGGCGTCGTGTACTGCGGAGGGCGCGACGGTTCGCTTCACGCCTGGGACGCCGCTACCGGAGAACTCTTATGGGACTATTCGACCGACGGCTGGATCGACGCCACGCCCTGCGTGACGTCGGACGCGGTGTACATCCCATCAAGGGACGGTTATTTCTACGCTTTTAACAGACTGACGGGCGACATCCTCTGGCGGACCCACACGGGTTCGACTGACTGTTCGTCTCCGGTCCTGTATTCGGGGAAGCTTTACTTCCTGAGCGGCAGCCCGGTCAGAAAACTGTACCGCATAGACGCAGCGACCGGAGTCCTTGAAACGGCCGCGAACGTCAGCCAGTTCGGGTTCTCTTCGCCGGCCGTCAAGGACAACCTGATGTTCTTCGGCACCAACGACGGACAATTTCATTGCTTTGACCTTTCGGCGGGCACGATTCTCTGGTCGCGTCCCACCAGCGGCGGGATAAACTACGCGACCTTCGCGGTTTCCGATGACTATGTTTACGCCGTTTCAGGCGGGGACGAAAGGCGCCTGTTCTGCCTCAACCCGCTTAACGGCAATATAGTCTGGCGCTCAGCCGAATTCGACAACGATTCCGCGAGCGTGTCCTCCGTCGCCGTCGGCGACGACGGTGTTTTCGTGGCGACCTCATACAGGACCGATCTCGGAGGAGGGAACTATTCTACCGATATAATTCTGATGTCATTTCCTCTCGTGTCGGCATCTATGGATACCGTCTCCGTTTCCAGCGTGACAATTGGAACCCCTCACCCTTCGGGCGTCGTATCATCTCCGTCGCTGGCCAACCACGTGCTCTACATCGGATCGGGCGACGGCAGGCTCTACTGCCTGAGCACCTCCGGGGGAACACTGCAGTTCATCGAACCGGCCACCGGCAGTCTCACTTCGTCGCCGACGGGTTATTTTCTGTGCGATTCCTCAAACCCTTCGTACGGCATCGTTGCTACCTGCGCCGTGTCAAACGGAAAGTTATTCGTCGGCACGTACGACGGATATTTGTGGGCGTTCGACGCCTACAAGAAACTTTACCTGTCCTCGCCGGATGTTTACGACAGCCAGACCGATTCAATACTGATCAAAGGCGCCGTTTCCGGTTTCTCACAACCCGGCTATAAGATAGAATACGGGCCGGGCGGGAATCCTTCAAGCTGGACTGAGGTCATAACGTCGGCGCAGGATCCCTCGTCCGAAGATCTCGCCTCCTGGGACATCGCCGGCTATCCGGACGGAACTTACTCGCTCCGCCTCACGCCTCTCGACGGATCTTCGGCCAGGGCCGTGAACGTGTTTTCGATGAACAACTCGCCGGCCGCTCCCGCTACACTGGCGGCCGCCGACACGCCTTTTGACGCCGGAGGCAGCATAACGCTTTCCTGGACGCTTTCGACCGATGACGGGGCCGGATCGAACGACGTCCGCGGCTACAATATTTACAAGAGCACCTGGTCGGGAGGGTATTCTCTCCTCGCTCAAGTGGCAAACGGAGTAAACACATACGCCGATTCGGACTGCCCCGCCGAAACCACTTTCTATTTCATCCTCAGGGCCCGCGACGACATAAACGAATCCCTGAACTCGAACTCCGCCTGCGCTTTTTCGATGGTCGACGGCGTTATAATAACACCGGAGGAAGGCGGCACCGTTACTCTGGAAAAAGACGGGCTCGTCACCGAGGTCGTGATAGAACCCGGAAGCGTCACAAGCCCCGTCAGGGTAGGCATAAGGATACCAACTTCCTACTCCAACACTGGCATACCGCAGAGCGCCGAAGCGACTACCGTCGTGCGCGAATTCGGCGTGACACCCGCGGGCACGGTCTTTCTCAAACCCGCAATAATCAAGATACCGTACAGGGAAAACGAGCTCCCCGACATTATACGCGAAAACCTCAGGATATACTGGTGGGATGAGTCCAGAAACTCCTGGAGGATAGTCAACACTTCCGACCCGAACACTGAAAACAGCAGGGTCTGGGCAAGGATACCGCACTTCTCGCTCTATCGCGTGATGCAGTACGTTCCGGGCAAAGAAGAACTATTGACGTCCGATTCGGTGTATTCGTACCCCAACCCGGCGAAAGGCGATATTGTATATTTTAAGTACTATCTCGGCGCCAAGGCCGACGTGAAAATCGACGTGTACAACGTCGCGGGAGAGCTCATAACCCACATCGAAAAAACAGAATGCCCGGCCGGCATCGTTTCCGAAGCCGAATGGGACATATCCAGCATAGCAAGCGGCGTCTACATTTTCGTAGTGAACGCCAGGTCGGATTCGCGGGACGTCACCATAAAGAAAAAAACAGCTATAATACATTGAGGCAGTAGACAGTAATGAGTCAGTAGTAAAAAAAGGCGGATTACCATGCGAACAGTACCTTTATACTCATCTTCGACCTTCCGTATAGTAATTACTTTTGTTTTTACTATTTACTATTCACTGTTCACTGTTTACTGCCTTTTCGGCGAGGTCCAGATCCATCCCAAGGCCGGCACGACCTCCGCGACGTTTTTAAAATACGGGATAGGCTCGAGGGCCGTGGCTATGGGTTCGGCTTTCGGAGCGCTTGCCGACGACGCGTCCGCCCTGTACTGGAACCCCGCGGGCCTGGCCCGGCTCGAACAAAAAGAGCTCAGCGTCACGCATAACGAGTCTTTCGAGAACATCAAGCACGACTTCGCCGGCTATGCCTTCCCCGTATTCAAGGGATACGCCGCGATAGCGGCCTACGGCCTCTACACGCCGGAGGACATTGAAAGGCGCTCGGGCCTGAACGAGGCCGACCCCTACGAACCCCTTACTTCCATAGAAGGATATTTCAAGGCCTACGACACTGCGGCGCACCTGTCGTACGCGCGTTTCATCAACAAAAACCTGTCTCTCGGCGGCAGTTTAAAATACATACAGCAGACGATCGATACCGAAAGCGCCTCCGGGGTTGCGGTAGATGCCGGCGCGCTGTATAGCTTCGATACGAGCCCGCTTTCGTTGGGCCTGGCGTTCCAGCACGTGGGAACCGAAATAAAATTCAGGGAAAAGGGCTACCCCTTGCCGATGAACGTGAAACTCGCGGCTGCCTACAGGATCACGGACAGGCTAACCACCACGTTCGACCTCAACCAGCCGGTAGACAATTACCTTTTCATTTCATCCGGGTGGGAATACTTCCCGGTCGAGCTTCTTTCAATAAGGGCCGGATACAGGTACCGCCTGAACGGGCTTGAACTCGGCGACCTGCACGGCCTTTCGGCAGGCCTCGGCTTCAACTTCAAGGCCGGCGAAACCAACGTCAGGCTGGATTACGCATTCGTACCCTACAGCGTGCTCGGCGATTCGCATAGGATGTCACTTTCGATACTCTTTTCCGATAAAAAGAAGGTATCTGCCAGGCTTCCTGAAAAAGCAGACGAAAAACTTCCGGAACCCGAGACAACGGCAATACCCGCGCCGCCGGCGCTTCCTGCCGAGCCGGAGAAAAAGGCGCTTCCGCCCGCTCCCGAAGATTTCACGTTCTATTCGCTCAAGACCTCCGTCACCAGAAGGCAGGCCTCCGCCACGCGTTCCCTTTATTCCGTAGCCGGAAAATCTTCCGAAAGCACCGTCGCTTACCTGCAGGGGAGCGTCAGGGCGAATCCGTCGGACCAGGTTTTCGAGATAGGCGAACAGACCGGCCAAGGGAAGGTCTACAGGAACATCGTGATAAGGACGAGCTTTCCGTATCCTCTTATGAAATGCGCGGTGAAGGTCAGGATTCCGAAAGACCTGGGAGAGTTTTCCGTTAAAACTTTTGAAGGCAACGAAATTAAACACAAGAAGATGGACGAGTACGACGAAAAACACGACTATTTCATATTCTATCTCGATATATTCGGGCCCTTTTCAATAGAGGTCAAATAGAATGAAAAACGCCGGTTCCGTCCTGTCGGACAACATTCGTATTTTTTCGCAGTTAACCGAATTGGCGGAAACACTGCGTTCGAAAGGTATACGGACGGTACTCCTAAAGGGAGCCGCCCTTATCGCCCTTTTTCCGGAGTACTCCCGGACCCGCGAGATGATAGACATCGACATCCTAGTGAAAAGAAAAGACGTCGAGACCTTGAGACAAACGCTTCTTGAAGAAGGTTACGGGCCCTGCCCGGGCGAACCCTGTTCCTTTTTTTCCAGTTCAAGAATCGCCCACATCGACATAACCGACAACCTCTGGTACCTTTCGGCACGGGAGAACGAGGAACTGTTCGAACAGAGCCTGGGACACCCGGTCGAAGGCCTTCCTGGGATGCACCACCTGCCCCCGCTTCAGATGTACGCGCACTTGATCGCCCACGCCTGCATACACCACTCGATGGAAGAAGAAAAATGGAAGGACGACCTGCGCCTTCTGGAGAACAAATGGAAGGAACACCTCGCCCGCGGCGAGGTGCGCGAGATACTCAGGAAGTACGGCATCCATTCGGCTTACGAAATTTATTCCGGCACTGAAGAAGGGTGCGGTATTTTCGGAAAAGTCGTGCGGCGGGCGGCATTTTCATCAAAAGGACACTTGATGCGCTTTTGGTTCCTGCCGTTCAGGAAAAAGACCGCTTATTTGCTCTCAAGTCTTTTCCCGACCGACGAATTCCTCATATCAAGGTACAACATCAAAAACAGGTCGGCGCTCATTTTTTTCAGGATGCTTAGGCCACTCCTGGTTTCCGTTAAAATCGCTTCCGCGCCCGTCAAACTCCTGTTTTCAAACTAAACTCAAAGGCACTTTCCATTAAACCTCAATAATTGCCCAGGTCGCCTTTTTTCTTGACGCCTCTTATGGCCGCGTTTATCGAAACCAATCCCGCCGCCATCAGCAGCGCGCCCCACAACGCCTGCAATGCCACATCCCCAAAACCGACTCTGCCGGTGCCGAGAAGGCTGTTTCTCCATATATCGAGCGCCGCCGTAGTGGGGAGGAATTCGGATACCCTTCGGATTTTTTCCGGGAACACTGAAACGGGGAAATACACCCCGCTCAAGAGGTCGACCAACAACGCGACAAACCAGCTTGCCGGATCGCCCCTTTTGAAATAAGTAATGAAACCCGCGGAAACAAGGCCCAAGCCCGCGAACGCCGCTACGTTCAACAGCAGGATGAGCAGAAAAAGCGCGGCATTGAGCCTGAAAACCATTCCGAACACAACCGCTCCTAGAACCACGTACGTGGCCATGCCTATTATATTGAACACGAATTTTCCGAACGAGGACGACAGTATCACGTATACGTGTTCCGCAGGCGCCGAAAAAAGCGCCTCGAGCGTGCCCCAGAACTGCTCCTGCCTGATATTTTCTGCGAAAACATTGAGCCAGAACTGGAAGAATGAGCTGAAAACAAGCCCCACGAGAACGAAAGCGAAATACTCCGGCTTTTCGATATACCTCGACAGAAAATAGAATATCGCCACCTGCGAGAATATGGCGAGAAGCTTGACGAAGAGGTTGAACCGGTAGCTTTTTTCGACTGCCAGGTCCCTGAACAAGAACGCCAAGAGAAGGTTCATTTTTCTATCCGCCCTCCCGCGATCGTTCCTGCCGCGTCGGCGTGGTCTTTGGCCCACCGCCTGTCGTGCGTGACGCACAATGCCGTCGTTCCCTTTGTTTCCTTCAGGTTTTTAAGCCTGCGTGTTATGCGCGATTGCGAATCCTCGTCCAGGCTTTTTTCGAATTCGTCCACCAGCAGCACCGACGGTTCGTGCAGAAGCGCCCTCACGAAGGCCGCTTTCTGCATGGTCCCAGAAGAGCAATGCGCCGCTTTCTCGCCCAAAAATCCGCCTATACCGAAATCATCGGCGAGTTCGCGCGTCCTCCGTTCGCAGTCGGAACCCGAGACTCCGCGGAGCCCTCCGAAAAACTTCAGGTTTTCTTCAAGCGTCAGCATTTGATAGAAGCTATGCTCGGCGTCCATCACGAAGCCTGCGATCTTCCTTATAAAGGCTCCGTCTTTGACGAGGTCCTTGCCGTTAAACCTTACTTCGCCCGAATCGGGCAGTATGAGGGTGGCAAGAATCTTGAGGAGGGTGGTCTTTCCGGACCCGTTGGGGCCCATCAGCGCAAAAATGCACGGATTTTTCAATTCCAGATGAAGATCCGTAAGGACCTTTTTCCTTGATCCTGCCGTATGGAAGCCCTTGTTGAGCCCGTTGATGGAAATATCCATATATTTGCATATGATTTTACATATTTTTTCTTGACAAATCAATTTTTTTCAGATATACTTGTTTTTGAAAAATGGATAGATTTTTAACGCTTTTTTTTCAGGACGTGATACTGTTGTCCGCGGGCATAGTACTCCTGGTCGCCCTCGGCATACTTATATGGATAATCAAATCCCTCACATCCGGCCAGCTTTCCCAGGAAGATTATGTTTTTGACGAACCGCAGGCGCAAGCCCCGCCCCACGCGTCGGACGGCCTGATCGAAGCAAGGCTTCAGGAACTGTCAAGCCAGATAAACGAAATCCTTTTCAAGATCGACAATATCGAAAAAAAACTTAAAGAACAGGGGCCTTTTGATAAAACCATCCCCGCCCTTGTTGGCCCGGCAGATCTCGAAAGGCTCGCCAAGCGGCTCGAAACTAAACTCGATTCGGCGCCAGCCGCTCCGGCCGGAACCGCTCACTCGGACATCGAAAAGCTCGCGGCTATAGAAGCAAAGATAGAAGGCATACACAAGCTCCTCATTCTCCTTTCGGATAGCAATAAATGAACAGAAAAAACCTGATATCGCTTCTGATCCTCGATGCCGTCGTGATAGTCTTCGCCTTCGGTCTAATACTCTACCGCTATGACACGCTAAATAACAAACCGTTATCTCCGACTGCCAAAACCCGCCAGGAACAGACCGCTGAAACCGTCAAACTTCCCGCGGCCAACACCGCCAATGATACAAAAGCCTCAGACCAGCTCGTCGTAACCATAAATAAGGGAGCGGACGAAAAATCTTCAGCAAGGAACATAAAATTCACGTACAGGAACTCAAAAGTCAACAAGGTTCAGATAATAGGGGATTTCACCGAATGGGTCCCCAAGGCAATGAAAAAAGGCCAGAACCATAAATGGGAAGTAACCCTCAACATAGCGCCGGGAGACTACGCCTACAACTACGTGGTCAACGGGAAACCCATACGCGACCCGAACAACCCGAAGGTCTGCAATGTCGGCAGGGGCTTTCCGAACTCATTCTTGAGCGTCAAACCTCTGACAGATGATAATAAAACGGAATAATATATTTTTTACCGTTCTTGCACTTCTATTTTTTTTAGCCGTCCCGAGGGCGTACTCTGAACGGCTTACCTCCGAAACCCTTCAGAATGACATCAAATACTACCAAAGAGTGTCCAAACAGAAAGACCTGAACACCAACGACAAGTATTACATACTCAACAGGATATCGAACAAATACAAGGACTCCGGCGTGAACCTCGCCCCGCTCAACAGAGAACTCGAAGCCATAAACAAGCCCGCGGTCAGCTCCGTCCGGCCTCCGGCCGCCAAACAGACTAAAACAACGCCCGCCGCGGAAGCTATCGGCAGAGTCGAAAAAATCCTTATAACGGAAACCCCGGGCGAATCAAGGGTCCTCGTGATGACGTCAGGCGTCGAGAGGTCAAATTACTTCCTTATGAAAGACGCCGACCCTGAAAAACCCGCTAAAATAGTCGTTGATTTCTACGGCGCAAAAAGCACGGTATCCGACATCGGGCGGGATATATCTCCCAATGAAGGAATGTTCGCAAACGTGACAACGGAACAGTTCGACGATGAACCTCCGTACATAGTGAGGACGACGGCCGAACTCAGGGAAAACACCCCGTACAGGGTAAAAAGGGAGGATAATTTCTGGATAATATCCGCCGAAAAACAAAGTCCGGATGAAATAATAGAGGTAACCGTCAGCACAGCTTCGGAACAGGTCGCGGTTTCAACTGTCACGGCGTCCGCCGCCGATTCCGTTAAAGCCGTCTACCAGATAGAAATAGGGGACGTGCTGGGTATAATAATCTATCCGGCTGAGGAATTGTCCCGGGAGGTCATAGTACAGCCCGACGGCAACATATCTTTCCCGCTGATAGGCTCTCTGCAGGCAAAGGGGCTAACCGTGAAAGCCCTCGAAACCGAAATGTCCGAAAGACTCGGGCAATTCATATCCAATCCGCAAGTGACGGTAACTATAAAACAGTTCTCGCGAAGACAGGTGTTCATAACCGGCGAGGTCAAGGCGGTGGGCGCATACCCGTACAAGGAAAACCAGAGGTTGATGGAGTTCATATCTTCGATCGGCGGCTTCAGTTCGAACGCGAACCGCAGGGAAGTAAAGGTGTACAGGGGGCCGCCTACTAAACGTCAGATCCATACCGTGAACGTTGAAGAAATAGTCAGCACCGGGGATTTTTCAAAGGACTTTCTTCTTGAGCCCGGCGACATAATCGAGGTACAGAAAGGCTCTCCGAAAATCGCCCTGCTGGGTGATGTCGGGCACCCGGGTTATTACGACCACAGGCCCGGCATCAAACTCCTTGAGCTCGTATCAATAGCGGGGGGTTTTACCGACACGGCATCGCTGAAAAAGGTTTCCATAATACGAAAGACCGAAGGCAATGAACAGAAAGTGATGAAGGTTAACCTGAAAAAAATATTGCAGGGAAAACAAAACGACGTCGAGCTTCAGCCGGGCGATACCATATTCGTGCCCAAGAAGAGCATCGCTTCGGCCGGCTGGTTCATTTCGAATATCCTCCCGTGGCTGACGCTCATATCGCTGATACTGGTGATAAGGGGAGGAATATAGTTAGAACCAATTTCGAAAATGCAATTTCGAATTGTCAATATGCCGGAAGATACTTTTCGAAATTCGAGATTGTAGTTTGAAGTTTTTTCAGGGGTATTATGGCGCAATATGAACTGAGCATACAGGATTACTGGCGAATCATAAAAAGAAGAAGATGGATTATCTTTTTCACGCTGATAGCCGTTCTCGGCTCCGTAATAATATTCACCAACCTGCAGACGCAGATATACCAGGCCATGGCCACAGTCAAGGTGGAGCCGAACCTCGCGATACCTGGCGTGGCAACGGAGATGTTCGACGTCTACACCGCGATGAACACGGAGGTAAAAATCATAAAAAGCGCCGTCGTGGCCGAACTTGCCGCTAAAAAACTTGGGCTCGTATCGTCCTCGTCCTCGGAAGGCGAAAGGCAGGGAATTGTATCCGGCATACAGGGAAAGATTAACGCCGAACGTGTCGGCGACACCAACCTTATAAACATATTCGCCATCTCTTCCGACCCATCGGAAACGGCGAAGCTTGCCAACACGATGGCCGAAGTATACATCCAGAAGGGCATCGAGGACCGGTCCCGCAGGGCGAGGGAACTCAGGGAATTCATCGAAATACAGGTCAGCGACGCCGAGATGAAGCTCAAGAAAAGCGAGGACAAGCTCCGCAAATACACCGAACAGAGCGGGGCAAAGGGTATCGGAGGCTTCCTATCCCAGCGCCTGATGGACCTCGAGAACAAAAAAAGCGAGCTCCTGAAGAAATACACGGAACAACACCCCGAAATACAGAAAATACGGCAACAGACGGAAAACATAGAGAATGAAATGAGGCAGCTGCCGGCCGAGGAACTAGAATATGCGAGGCTTTCGAGGGAAGTTAAAATAAACGAAGAACTGTACACGCTGCTTGCCAAACGGTTCAAGGAAGCACAGATATCGGAAGCCGACCGCGTTCAGTCCGCTTTCATCGTGACGCCCGCCTTAGAGCCGACTTATCCTATAAAACCCAACAAAACGATGAATATGTCGCTCGGTCTGTTTTTAGGGATATTTGTCGGATTTGTCCTCGCGCTCGTCATAGAGAACCTTGACACGTCAATCGGCACGATAGAGGACGTGGAAAAATACCTCGAGCTTCCCGTCCTCGGCATAATTCCGCACGTCGAGACGGAAGCTAGAGCCATCCCTGTGATCAGGGGACGTCAGTCGAGGGACCAGCGCGTTAACACAATGAGGTCCCGCCTTACTTTTTTCCACGAGGCAAAGGCCCCTTTCGTTGAATCTTACCACACGATGCTGACCAATCTTAAATTCGCGTTTTCAAAGGAAGCGTCGGGCAAAGCAAAAATATTAGCCATCACGAGCGCGGGCATAGGAGAAGGGAAAACCCTCACCGCGAGCAATTTCGCTCTTACTGCCGCCCAGTCCGGCATAAAGACGCTCCTGATGGAGGCCGACCTGCGCAGGCCTACCCTGCACATGCTTTTCGGCATCACGCGCACGCCCGGGCTTGCCGACAGCGTGCTGAACAACAAATCTCTCAAGGAGATAGTCAAGACCACAACGGACTTCCTGATGGGCGGGATAGGGACCGAACAAGTGCTCCGCTCTCCGGGCATCGAGAACCTCAGCATCATCACTTCCGGCCCGTCATTGCAGAATCCTCTTGAGGTGCTCAATTCGGCCCAGTTCAAATCAATAATGAAGGAAATAACGGAGCAGTATGAGCTCGTGATAATAGACAGCCCTCCCGTCCTGCTTTTCGCCGACCCTATGGTTACAAGCGCTTACGCCACAGGTACCATCATCGTCTATCAGGTCGGCAGGATGGCCCGCCGTGCCCTCAAGCGGGCCAAGGACCAGCTCACGAACGTGAGAATGCCGGTTTTGGGAGTAGTGCTCAACAACGTGAAGACTTCCGATATGGGCAACTATTACGGGTACGGCTACAGCTACTATTACTCCTACAAGTATTATTCGCGCGACGGCAAGGAAAAGGAAAGCAAGACCTGATTAACAAAGAAGCCGCACCTTAGTTCCCTAAACCTTCAAAATGGAACTCACCCTGGTAAGAACTCTCATATACTCCCTGCTGCTACTTCTTGGGGTCCTTATGGGCCTCATAATCACGAAAATCAAAATCACCACCCAGATAGCGGTTACCGGGGCGATACTGTTCGCGATACTGGCGTTCATGAGCCCTTTCTACGGCATAATAATCCTCGCTTTTTCGATGCTTTTGTCGCCCGAAGTGCAGCTTGCCAATCTTCCCGGAAGGGTCGTCGCGGTCAGGATAGACGATTTCCTGATAGTAACGCTTTTCCTTGTCTGGTTCGCCAACATGGCGATAAAAAAAGACATAGGGCTTTTCAGAAAAACCCCGATAAATCTTCAGATATCTCTTTTCACTGTCATATGCGTCGTCTTCACGGTTAAAGGCATCCTGCAGGGATACGTTTCGCCGGTAAAATCCTCTTTCTACGTCCTTAAATACATCGAATACTTCTTTCTCTACATAATGACGGCCAATATAGTGAGGGACCGGGACCAGGTAAGAAAGCTGCTCATCGCGTGTTTCATAACGATGATACTTGTCTGCCTGCACGGTTACTTCCTCATCGGAAGGGTCGACAGGCTCTACGCCCCTT
Organism: Endomicrobiales bacterium; assembly: GCA_016930715.1. GTDB lineage: Bacteria > Elusimicrobiota > Endomicrobiia > Endomicrobiales > JAFGGC01 > JAFGGC01. Next base: position 44,598 of record JAFGGC010000026.1, on the reverse strand, counting down.
TTGACATCAACCCGGTGAGCGGCACGGGCGGGGAACCCGCTTCGCTCGGCGGTTACATGCTTATAGTGATAGCGGTACTGTTATCGCTTTTCGTCTACGCGCCCAGCCAGCAGCTGCGTTTTCTGTTCATAGGAAGCTTCGTATTCGTCCTGCCCATATTCTTATATACTTTCTCAAGGTCTTCGTTCTTGGGCTTCATTCCGCTCTGCGCGGCGATATTATTGTTTGCCAAGCGCAACAGAGTGAACCTCGGACTGATTCTCGGAATCGGGCTCCTGCTTTCTCCGGTGCTGTTCCCCAGACAAGTGGACAAGGTCGTTCAGAAATTCGAGGAACAACTGGAATTCAGAGAGCAATACGGATCGGAGTTCGCCACTGCTGCTTTCAAGAAAGGCTCTTCGGGAAGGCTGCGCGTTTTGAGCTGGAAAAAAACCTATACCGAATGGCTTCCCAAAGAACCCTTTACCGGTTTTGGCATAACGGGCGTGGGGATAGTCGACGCTCAGATACCGCTTTTTTTAGGCGAGATCGGCCTTCTCGGGACGATGGCTTTCCTGTGGCTGATCTGGTCAATAGGGAAAAACGCCTTCAGGCTACACAAGGAATCCGACGACTGGCTGACCAAGGGACTCTCACTCGGGTTGATGGCAAGTGTCATAGGTCTTTTGGTCCAGTCTTTAGCGGTCAACACGTTCGTGATCATAAGGATTATGGAGCCTTTCTGGTTTCTTACGGCCATAGTAGTTGGTGTACTATCGCAGCAGGGCACGGAGGACAATACCGCAAGCCAAAACGCTCTTGCTTGATGCAGCGCTCGAAAGAACCTGATTGTCAATTAATGCCGTATTTTCTATAATATTTTTATTTAATCAACCGATGAAAAGAGGGAAACGATGAGAAAAATAGCTATTGTCGGAAGCGGTTACGTGGGTCTTGTGACCGGCACCTGCCTGGCAGAGCTGGGCCACAAAGTAGTCTGCGTTGACAACAACAAATCAAAAATCGAGCTTCTTAAAAAAGGGCAGGTCCCTATTTACGAGCCGGGCCTTGAAGCGTTGATACGCAAGAACACGCGCAGCAAACGTTTGTCGTTTTCAACCGACCTCGCGGGCCCGACAAAGGCTTCCGAGATTATTTTCATTGCCGTCAACACGCCTCCGAAACCGGACGGTTCGGTGGACCTCTATTACGTCGAGGCGGTTGCCAGGGAAATAGCCCAGAATATGACGTCTTACAAGCTGATCGTAGATAAATCCACCGTACCCGTAGAAACAGCCGAGCGTGTCGAGCTGACCATAAAAAGGAACCTGAAAAAAAACGTCCCTTTTGACATAGCGTCTAATCCCGAATTCCTTAGGGAAGGCTCAGCGCTGGATGACACCTTCCATCCGGACAGAATCGTTATCGGGGTGAATTCTCCAAAAGCCGAAAAAATGCTCAAGGAAATATATTCGACCATCAAGGCGCCGGTACTCGTGACGGACATAAAGAGCGCGGAAATAATAAAACACGCATCGAACTCTTTTCTTGCGCTCAAAATATCTTTTATAAATGCAGTGGCGAATATCTGCGAAAAGTCCGGAGCAAACATAGTCAAGGTTGCCGAAGGCATGGGCCTTGACAAGCGCATAGGCAAGGCCTTCCTTAACGCAGGCATTGGTTTCGGAGGGTCGTGTTTTCCGAAGGATTTAAGCGGTTTCCTTTGGATATCGAAAAAACTTGGTTATGATTTTAAGCTTCTCGAGGTCGTAAAAGAGATAAACGAGTCGCAGAAGCATTCGTTCGTAAAGAAAATAGAGGATAACATTTGGATACTAAAGGACAAGACCATTGCGGTCCTCGGGCTTTCGTTCAAGCCCGATACCGACGACATGCGCTCCGCGCCCTCCATTGACATCATCAAAATGCTTGTTGAACAAGGCGCCAAGGTCAGGGCCTATGACCCCGTTGCAATGAAAAGGGCGAAAGAGACAATGCCTTCGGTTTACTACGCCAGGGACGCCTATGACGCGGTAAAGAACGCGGACTGCCTTGCGGTCGTGACCGAATGGGACGCTTTCAAGAGGCTTGATTACAAAATGATAAAGAAACTCATGAAATCGCCTACAATTATTGATGGCCGCAATTTGCTTGACCCTAAAACCATTAAATCGTTGGGTTTTGTATACAGGGCCATCGGCGGCTGGGAAAACAGTATTTTCTAAAACATTCTTATGAGCACTGCGCTAAAATCAATAGTAAAAAATACCGTCTATCTTAATATATCTACTGTAATATCACGACTTCTTGCAATCATAACATCAGCAATAATAGCCCGTCATATTGGGCAAACTCAATTTGGACAATTCACTGTTTTTATATCTTTATCAAATATCCTAGTAATCTTAAGTGATTTCGGAATGTCTCCGTATGTAATAGGCGAAGTTGCCAGGAAAAAGGATGATTCCTCAAATTGGCTCAAACAGATTTTAACGCTCAAGACTATTATTTATGCGTTTATAGTGATATCAATTGTTATTCTTATTCTGACTTTACATATTGCTATCTATAACAAACTTATAATAATAGCCAGCGCAATTTATGCCTCGGGCAGATCATATTTCATGGTATTTGATTCTTTCTTTAATGCTCACGGGTATTTCTTCTTTTCTGCATTGTGGGAATTCTTTTTTGCATTTTTTGTACTGATACTAATAACAACTCTTTACTTTATTGGATTACTGAATATTCAATCTACAAACGCGGTATACTGTATATCGATTTATCTGCTTTTTCTAATCAGTTTCCTGAAACTTACAAAATCAATAGTACCTCTTAAATGGCCTCTGCCTTCCCCCAATTATTCAATAATACACGAAAGCCACCATTATATGCTCGCTGCTTTAGCTGGCGTTATTTTTGCCAACACAGATATTCTATTTTTACGATGGCTTAAAGGTCCTGCGGAAACAGGATACTATGGTGTTGTCCTAACAATATTTACAGGTATGCTTTTTATAATATCAAACATAAATAAAGTCCTTTATCCTTTCTTTTCGATGCTTAACGAGAAGCCTGTTGAAACATTCAGGCATTATGTTAACAAGATCTTTTGGTTCAGCATCGTATTTCTTCTTCCGTTTACTGCGGGGGGCATAATCCTTTCGCAACAGATAGTAACATTTATATATGGTAATCAATACCTGCCCGCCTCAAAAACCATGGCTTTTATTTTTGTCGCCTTCGCTTTTCAATTCTTAGGATCATTTTTCGTTACTGTAATGCAAAGCGCAAGATCTCAAAGGTTTATAGCTAGAATAAACTGGGCTGCAGTACTAATAACCTTTCTCGCGGCTGTTCCATTAATCGTCTATTTCGGACATACGGGGGCTGCCGTTGGACGTTCAGTAACGAATTTTTTTATTCTTACGTGTTGCTGCCTTGTGGTTCACATGAAAATAACTCCCTTGAAACTGAATTTATCACTCTTTAAACCCATCGCAGCAACCGTACTTATGGTTGTTGTATTGAAATTGCTAACAGGCCATAACCTTTTCTTGCGTTTCTTTGCGGGTTTTATTGTCTATTGCGCTTCCCTGGTAGCTTTAAAAACTTTTACAATTTACGAGTATAAGACATTCATCAATATATTCTTTAAAAGGAGGGCCATATAACATGCGCCCAAAGATCGCTGCCTTAGTAGAATATTTTTACGAACCTAAGAATTTGATTATCGGCTTGTTTTTTAGGATTATCCCTTACGGCAGGAGGTTAATGTATCATATTCCGATGGCGCTCTCCAGACATCTCTTCCGTTACAAACCCTACATGTCGCCCCGCCTAGTAGAATATCCCTTTGTTTTTATGAATTTAAAGCTGGATAAGGGAAACATATTGGATGCCGGATGCTGTTGGAACCCGGTCGGGCTTCAGCTTGCCTCGTTGGGTTTTCGTGTATGGGGAGTGGATTTCAACAAGTATGAATTGACGCATCCCAATTTCACTTTCGTTCAATCTGATATATGTCATATGGATTTTGAGGACAATTTTTTTGATAGGGTAATAAACATATCTGTTATCGAACACGTTGGTCTTGGATTTTATGGTGATCCCAAAGACTCCGCAGATTATCAGGCAATGATTGAATTTAGACGCGTGCTCAAGCCCGGAGGTAAACTTCTCTTAACGACTCATTATGGAAAGAAGTTTGAAAATCAGTCTTATCGCGTATATGATTCTGAATCCCTAAACTTCATCCTGAAGGGTTTTCGTCTGGAAAAGATTGAATATTTCCGCAAAGCCAACAACAATTGGTATCCATGCACGAAGGACGAGGCTGATATGGTTGGATTGGATGAAAGAAACCGGCCGAATGGCCTTGTTATGGTTGTTGCAGTTAAAGAATAAAAATAATCACATTGTCATATTTACGAATAATGCCTGATTTTATTGCGTAGAAAAACAATTTACTTTTATGAGAATCGCCCTTGACGCATCGCAACTCCTTAACATTGAGACAGGCGGAGCCAGATATACAAGGCAGCTTATTAATAGCCTGCTTACAATCGACAGGGTTAACGAATATCTGCTTCTCTTTTTCACTGCCACAAGCGCAAAAAAGGAGCTTTTCAGAGCTAAACATGATATCTGGAAGACTATGAATAACGCTGAATTTCGTACTATAAACATCCCTTGGTTCATTCTTGACTTTTTTTGGGAAATATTGCCCTCGCTAATCCCAATCGAAAACCTGTGCGGGAAAACAAATTTAGTGCATTCCTTGGGCTACAGAGCTTCCTTTGACCGTAAAATACCAGTTATCACTACCCTCTTTGACTTAACTTTATATAAATACCCCGAACAGGACCCTAAAAGGGTACCGTTATTTAAATCAACCATTGAAAAGGCGGTAAAGAGATCTTCACATATAATAACGATTTCACAAAATTCCAAAAAGGACATAATAGATATCCTTAAGGTGCCGGAAGAAAAGATAACTGTGACTTACTGCGGTGCTGATGCAAAATTCACAAAATATGCCCAAAAACCGTCTAATAGTCCGGTGTTAACTGCGCTCGGAGTTCCACAACCGTTTGTTCTTTATACTGGCACAATGGGTGCTAATAAAAATCTAAAAACATTAATATCGGCTTTTAAATATCTCAAAATACATTATAAGGTACCTCACAAACTAGTACTAGTTGGAAAAAAGAAGAAATTTATACTCGACCATATCGCCAATTGTTCTATGCAAAAAGACATCATCGTAACTGGTTACATTGATGATGATTCACTGCCATTTATTTATAATGCCGCAGATTTATTTGTCTATGTTTCAAAATATGAAGGTTTCGGACTTCCTGTTCTTGAGGCAATGTCTTGCGGTCTCCCTGTAATTACATCAAACGTTTCTTCTCTGCCTGAAGTAGCCGGAGATGCCGGAATACTAGTTGAACCAGACAATACGGAACAGATTGCCGAAGCGATGAATCGTGTTCTGAATGACACAGCACTCAGAAACACGATGTCGGACAAAAGCTTAAGGAAATCAAAAGAATTTTCATGGGAAAAATGCGCCAGAGAAACATTGGAGGTCTATAAATGTCTATTAAAACAATATTAATTATAATTAAATCGTTCTTCAAAAAAATCTTTCATACCCCTAAAATGGTTAGTCCTCCTATCACTTACGAAAGCTATTGGGACCTTCGGCTTGACGACGGTATTCCCAAGCGTTACGGCATTTTTGCCAGTTACCTGCAGGATGGCTCCTCCGTCGCTGATCTTGGATGCGGCGACGGAAGGCTCCTGAAATACCTTTCGGGGGCAAAAAAACTGTTGGTCTATGACGGTTATGACATATCTGAAAACGCAGTTCAAAAAGCTGAGAAGAAAGGCATACACTGCCAGACTGCTGACCTGACTAAACCGGATTTCTGCCTTTCAAGGAATTACGATTTTATAATCCTATCCGAGGTTATCGAGCACATCACCCTTCCGGAGAATATTCTCTCATCAATAAAGAACAGGTTCAACAAAGCGGTTCTTCTGTCTTTTCCGAACACCGGTTACCTTCCCTACAGGCTGCGTCTTTTTCTTCTTGGAAGGTTTCCGGTACAGTGGAACTGGCATCCTTCCGAGCACGTTAGATTTTGGACCCTCAGGGATTTTCGCGACTGGGCCAAAAACATTGGCTACGAAATAGTATCAATAGAAGTAGCCGACGGCATACCCATCCTTTCTGAACTTATGCCCGGACTTTTCGCTTCTTCAATCGTTGCGGTTCTCAAGAACTCCAAGGAGCAACCATAAATGGACATTGAATTCACGGGCGAGTATTTCTTGCTTGGGAAAACCCCTAAGCGGATAGAAGAGGATCATCTTAGCCGTTACAGTTTCGTGCGCGATATCGTGAAAGGGAAAAAAGTACTCGATATCGCCTGCGGCACCGGCTACGGGTCAAAGATGATAGCCGAATACGGCGCCTCCAGTGTGGACGGTATGGACATAAACCCCGCAAATATTGAATACGCAAAGGACAAATACCGCCATCCCTGCGTGAATTTTGCCTTGGGGGATATTTGCGCAATTGGCTCTGAAAACAAGTACGATGTAATAGTCAGTTTTGAGACCATCGAGCACGTCCCGGACTATAAAAAAGCCCTACATAGTATTTTCGAATCCGCCGTTCAGGGCGGCCTGCTGGTTGTATCCTCTCCGAACAGGATGGTTACTTCTTCCGGCCTTAGATCTTTGGAAGGAAAGCCATATAACCGTCATCACCTGCGCGAATTCACCTGCGAAGAGCTTTCGCGGGAGCTCACGAATGCCGGTTTTGAGGTGGACCCCGGCAGCTACTACGGCCAGCGGCAAAGACCGCTAATACGCAACAAGTACATCAGGTACCTGTACAACAAGGTCTTCAAGCCCGACGAGAAAACCGACCCGTCAGTAAAGCCCGTCAGGAATCTTGAGCCGAGATATTTCGTTCTTATCGCCAAAAAACCAATGAAAGCGGCCAAATGAAAATACTATATTTCGGAACGTATGACGGCAATTACCTCAGAAACAGGATAATCAGAAAGGGCCTTTCAAGGCTTGGGCACGAGGTTTCCGAACTAAAGCGCGATTACACCGGCTTTTTTAGAACATCAATTAAGCTTCTTGCCGGCTGGCTTGGCATAAAAAAGGACTTCAACGCGATCATCGTGGGCGAGGCCGGATTTGCGAACGTCCCGCTGGCTTGGCTTCTGGCAAAACTATGGAAGAAGCGTTTGATATTGGACGCGTTTTTTTCGTTGTATGATTCTTTCGTTTATGACAGGAAAACCGTGCGGCAGAAAAGCATGAAGGCCCTGAAGCTTTATGTCTCTGAAAAAATCGGATGCGCGCTGCCCGACGCCGTCCTTCTCGACACTGAGGCGCATATAGAATATTTCAGGGAACTGTTCAAGATTCCGGATGGTAAATTTATGCTGGTACGCGCCGGCGCAGACAATGATATATTCAGCCCCTCAAAAGCAAAGCCTGATAACGACAGATTCACTGCGCTATACTGGGGGACATTCATACCGCTGCACGGTGTGGAATACATAATAGGGGCCGCCGAAATATTGAGAGCGAGGTCTGACATTCATTTCAACCTCATCGGTTCCGGTCAGACATACGCCCGAATTATAGAGCTCGCCAGGGAGCTTGACCTCAAGAACGTTTCTTTCATAAGTTTTACGAATGAAACCGACCTTGTAAGGGAGATTGGCCTTGCTGACGCGTGCCTTGGCATATTCGGCGACACGCCCAAAACGCAAAGAGTCGTGCCTCACAAGGCGTACCAGGCGATAGCGATGAAAAAGCCCCTCGTTACCTCCGAGACCGCCGCAATGAAGGAGATTTTCACTGATAAAAAGAACGTGCTTTTCTCCAGAGCTGCCGATTCTAAGTCCATAGCCGAAAAGATCGTTTTTCTCAAGGACAACCCCGTTGTCTCGGCGGAAATAGCCGAAAACGGGCACAGTCTTTATATCCATAATTTCCTTCCGGAAAAGGTGGCAGGAACGCTTTCTGATTATCTTTCCCGGAACGGAACTTAACACGGGGAGCCACATGCAGAACAAAATGATTTCGTGCCCGATTTGCTCTAAGGAAGGCAAACCGGATTTCATCCTTGGCACGTATACCGTCCGTTACTGCCGTGATTGCGATTTCAGGTGGGTGGAAAACCTGTACGAAGAAAAGCTCATCGAAAACAGCGGTTACTACTGGGGAAAGGATTTTTTCGAAAAGCAGGATAATTACCTCCGGCAAATTTGGAAAAGAGAAATAGAAAACATCATTGAAATCTCGGGAAGAGATTCGGGTAATTGGCTGGACTTGGGCTGCAGTTACGGTTATCTGATCTCGGAAGCCGGCAAAAAGGGTTTCCGGGCAACCGGCGTGGAAGCGGTAGGAGACGTCGCCGCAATAGCCAAAAACCGTGAAAACCTCAACATTGTCCACTCGCTGCTCAGCGGCCTTGAGCTTCCGGCAGGTTCATTTGACGTCATCACGATGTTCGACATACTTGAACACCTGCAATATCCGGCGCAATCCCTTGAAAAGGTAACGAAACTCGCAAAACCGGGCTCATTGCTGACGATAGAAGTCCCGTTCGAAGGCAGTTTATTCAGAAAACTTTCTTATATGACCTACCGCTTAAGCCGGGGAAAACTCAAAAAATTCGTGAAAGGCATTTTCCACGAACATCCAGGGGGGCATCGTCTTGGATTTTCACAGAAAGCACTCGACAGGTTCCTTAAGGCATATCGATGGGAACCGTTAAGATTCGAAAAAACAATGATGCCGTTTCGTTTTTTTATGAATGAAACGTTCAGAAAGAGGAACCCGCTGCAAAGATTTTTCTGGGGTATCGTTTACGGAACGCTTTATTTCGTTTCAATATTGATAGGAATGCAAAACCGCATCAAGGTATATGCAAAGAAAATTTAAGATACTCTATCTTGACACACCTCTTGATCCTCCCGGTGGCGGGCAGATGAGCCTTCTTCTTCTGCTCAAGAACCTTGACCGCTCCCGGTTCGAACCCCGCGTGTTCGTCTCGAATGAATGTTCGTATCTCGGCACGCTGCGGCAAAACGGCATAACGTCCGCAGTGGCGGAGCCGGAAGAACTTTTCAGGAAAATAAAGGAATTCGCCCCCGAGATCATACACTGTAATTCGTCCACCACATATTACGCTTTCAGGGGAGCCCTTGCGGCTAAAATACTTAAAATACCTTTCATCTGGCATGTCCGCGTCTTGAAACCCGTGTTTTTCAAGGACAACGCCATATACGCGCTGGCAGGCAGGGTCGTGGCCATATCGGAAGCCGTGAAGAACAAATTTAAAAGAAGCGACAAAACAATAGTAGTACACAACGGGACCGATACCGAGCTCTTCTCACCCAATACTGACGGCACCAGGATACGGACCGAACTCGGAATACCCGAAAACGCCAGGCTAATAGGCGCCATAGGACGGCTCGACCCGTGGAAAGGCCACAGGTATTTCGTCGCCGCCGCCGGGAAAATGCTGGAGCGCACCGGAAAGGACCTGTACTTCTACATAGCAGGCCCCGGGACCGATGAACAAAAAATGAAGCTTGAGAAACAGATAAGGGACCTCGCCCTTGAGAACCGTTTCATGCTGCTGGGTTTCAGGAAGGATCCTGAGACACTTCTCGCATCGACGGATATTGTAGTACACCCGACTTCCGAAGGAGAGCCGTTCGGAAGAACCATAATTGAGGCAATGGCCAGCGCCAAGCCCGTGGTGGTTGCATCCGGAGGCGGGCAGGATGACATAATTATCAACGAAAAAAATGGGCTCTCGGTCAAACCGGCCGATCCCGAGGCGATCGCGGACGCGTGCCTCAGGATTCTTGACAACCAGGGGCTTGCCGAAAAACTCGCCGCCGAAGCCAGGAAAGACGCTGAAAAACGTTTTTCGGCGGAAAAAACGGCCGAAAAAGTCGAAAAAATATATGGACCTTTTTTGCGCGAAAACTGCCCCGTTTGCTCCAACACTTCATTTGTCGCTGAGAAAGGCGCATCGCTTCCTTACGAAATACTTCGTTGCAGGCACTGTTCCGTTTCGTTCGTGAACCCGTTGCCGGACATAAACGCTGGCGCGCATTACGACCAGGACTATTACAAGGAATGGGAAGCGGAACAGCTCTCGACAAGGCACGCGTTATGGAAGAAACGCCTGAACGAACTAAAAGGAACCATAAACCCCGGCAGACTGCTCGACATAGGAGCGGGAACCGGCCATTTCCTCCAACTGGCCAGGAACGAGGGATTCGACGTCAGCGGAACCGAGATTTCTTCTGCCGCGTGCGACGTGGCGAAAAATCACCACGGGATCGATATTTTTTGCGGCAGGCTTCAGGACGCGAATTACGGGAGCGGCGAGTTCGACGTGGTCACGCTGTGGCACGTCCTTGAGCACCTGCACGACCCGATGCCTACTATCTCCGAAATCTCAAGAATCCTCAAAAAAGGGGGTACTTTCGTCGTCGCGGTGCCCAACCTTAACAGCTATGTCTACAACGCAGCTTACAGGATCATCAAGGGCAGGGCTCCCCACCTGTTCGACCCGAAAGACAGGGAACTGCACCTTTTTTATTACTGCGAAAAATCCCTCAGATTCGCGCTCGAGAAATCAGGGTTTAAAGTAATCAAAGCGGTCCCCGACTACGGTCAGGTTTCCGCGGGCAAGGTGTTTCTCGACGCTTTAGCGGGCGTTTTTTACGCCCTGTTCAGGGTCAACATAACGAGCGCCATAAAAATATATGCGACAAAAACCTAGCAAACCAAGGGTCGGCATAGACGCGCGTCAATTCTCGGGCAAGTCAACCGGGATCGGCAGCGTTCTTCTCAATTTCCTGCTCGAAAACCAGCAGAGGTCGGCCTCCGGCGGCGGTCTTGACCTGCTCCTTTTCGGTAACAACGACACCATCCTTCCGAAAGGGCTCGATTGCGAACTCATTAAAACAGGAGAAGGCCCGCGTGTCTTTTTCGACCAGATGTCGCTCCTCCATATGTCGTTAAAAAGCGGGATAGACATACTTTTTTCTCCGTATCCCAAGATCCCTGTGGCAGGCTCGATGAGGAAGGTAATTTCAATACACGACCTGATACCCCTGAAAGTGGAACCGATGAAGAACAGTTTCAAATCCCTCGTTTACAGGGGTTTCCTGATGGACGCCTACATATCGGCTTCCGACGCAATTGTCACTGTGTCGGAAAACAGCAAGAAAGACATAATCGAGGCCTTCAAGGTGGAAGAGAAAAGGATTTCGGTGGTCTATCCCTGCATTCCTCACGGGTTTGGCAGGACAACGGAATCCGGCATCTCAACTATCCGTCAAAAACACGGGATAAGAACAAAGGGGTTCGTACTTTACGTCGGGAATTCCTTGCCGCACAAGAACCTTAACGCGCTTCTAAGGGCATATTCGCTCCTTCCGGAGAAAATGAGGTCCGAATACGGGCTCGTGCTGGCTGGAACGGAAGAAATTGACCTTCCCGGCGAAATACGCGGCACGGTCAAGTTGCTGGGTTACGTTGACAACGCAGACCTGCCGGGGCTGTTCTCGGCCGCGTCGCTGTTCGCGTTCCCGTCATTGTACGAAGGTTTCGGCATACCTCCGCTCGAAGCTATGGCCTGCGGATGCCCCGTGGCAAGCTCTAACGCGTCCTGCATGCCGGAAGTACTCGGCGATGCCTGCCTTTACTTCGATCCGAAAAACCCGAACGATATAGCCGAAAAAATCCAAACGGTTATTGAAAACGAAACCCAAAGAAACGACCTTATCAAGCGCGGGCTTCAAAGGTCCATGCTTTATACCCGCGACCGGCTCTACGACAGCCTTCGCAAGGCGATTCTGGGAGACTGATAATGCCGAGAGTACTTATTACTGACGCCGCCCAACGCACGTCCTTGTATGTTATCCGCTCCCTCGGCGCCAGGGGGATGGACATAACGGCAACCGAATCCCGTATCGACCAGTACTCGAACCTCGGTTTCGCTTCAAAATACCCAAAAAGACGGGTGCTGGTCCCGGATCCGGTAAAAGATCCTGACGCTTACCTTCAAAAATTGCTGGAGCTCGCAAGCGAACACGACGCGATATTCCCTATAACGATGTTCTCGCTGAAAACCGTTTCAAAGAACCTCGAGGCTTTCAGGAAATTGACCCGCGTCGCCGTCGCGGATTACAACACCCTAATGAGGGCCAACGATACCGGCTCGGCCCTCAGGGCGGCCGCCGAAGCGGGCATTCCCTGCCCCAGTACCTACAACATATCGAATGAAAACGACATTGAAAAATTGTCTGAAGGGTTGCCTTATCCCGTATTCATAAAGGTCAGGGACGAGCTCGAACTCGCGCCGGGCCAGAGACACGCCATAGCCCGCTCAAAAAAGGAATTCTTAATTAAATACAAATACCTCCATTCGCTCCAGTCCCGTCCGATCGTTCAGGAATTCCTCGAAGGAGACGGATGCGGCTTTTTCACGATGTTCGGTTCCGACGGCGAACCGAAAGTCCTTTTCACTCACAGGAGGGTCAGGGAATACCCTCTTGACGGCGGACCCAGCACGTTCTGCAGGAGCCTCCGGGACGAAAAACTCATAGAGTACGGAACAAAGCTTCTCAAAAAGCTCAACTGGTACGGCATTGCAATGGCGGAATTCAAGTACGACTCCCGCGACAACGACCCGAAATTCATGGAGATAAACCCGAGGATATGGGGTTCAGCGCCTCTCGCCGTGTTTTCCGGAATAGATTTTCCGTACCTGTGGTACAAGCTAGCGGCCGGCGAGAAAATTGAACCAGTACTGAAATTCAAGGAAAACGTGAAGCTCAGGTTCCTTTTCAACGACGTCCAGGCCGCAGCCGCTTCCGTTTTGAACGGAAAGCGTTTTTTCAGGTACTTCTTCGGCTTCTTGATTGACCTCTTTGATTTCAGGGTCAGGGACGGGATAATCAGCTTTTCGGACGCCGGGCCCGGCCTAACCTATCTTCTCAAGGCGTTTTCACGGCTTCTGTTTTTTATCAAACCGGCGTCACCGGGGAAAAACTCTAATGGATAAAAACGCAAAAAAGAACCTGAACATACTTATGGCGATAGACTCCCTCACGCTTGATTTCTACGGCGGCGCCGGGGCCGTCTTCCTCGACTACGCCTCGGGCCTTATCAAGAAAGGCCATAACGTGGCGATTTTTTTCAGGAACCCTGGAGGCAGGATACCCTCCGAAAAAGAGATACCGGGCGTGAAAGTATACACGTACGTTAACAACGCCTCGGATCCGCTGACTTTTCTCATCAAGGACATCGTTATATGTTTGAGAACGCTCAAAAACGCCTGCGCGGAATTCAAGCCCGACGTTATCAATCTCCATCACCCCTTACCCGCCGCGGCGGCAAGGTTCGTTCCGGAAACCGACGGATGTCCGCGGGTACATTCTTTCCAGGCCCCCTGGGAGCTCGAATACCGCTGCCACAAGATACTGAAGAAATCAGACATTTTCGCATGGCCGTGGCACCTCATAAACATACAGGCAAGAAATCTTATTGAAAAATTCGCCCTTCAAAAGGCATCGAAAATCGTAGTCTTGAGCTCGTTCATGGCGGAGCTCCTGACAAGAATGCACGCCATAGACAAGGAACGCATCGTGAAAATACCGGCTTCGGTCGACACGGAAAGGTTCAAACCTTCGGGAGGAATGACTGCGGCAAGAAGGAGAACCGGCCTGCCGGAAAAAAGAACCGTAATACTAACGATAAGAAGGCTCGTGCCCAGGATGGGGGTGGAAAACCTGCTCATCGCCTTTAAGCAACTTCTTCAGGAGCGCTCTGACGCGCTTCTTGTCGTGGGCGGGGCGGGCCCGCTTCTCGGCCGGCTCAAGGAGAAATCGGTCGAGCTCGGCATCTCAGGATCGGTGGTCTTCCCGGGATACATAAAAGAGGATCTTCTGGCTTCATATTACGAATCGGCCGATCTCTTCGTCCTTCCGACGCTTGAACTCGAAGGTTTCGGCCTCGTTACGCTGGAAGCTTTGGCCTGCGGAACGCCTGTCGCTGGTACTCCCGCCGGCGCGACAAGCGAAATACTCTCGCAGTTCGACAAAAGGCTCATAATTGACGGGACCGGCCACGAACCCATACATTCAAAGATATCCCAGCTTTTGGCCGACCCGGCTCTCGTGTCATCGCTGAGAAATTCGGCGAGGGAATTCGTTTTAAAGAACTTTTCGCGCGAGGTCATGTTCGAGAAGGTTTCGGAATTTTTCATCAAGGAATATGCCGAAAATTAAAATTGCCCAAATCATCACAAGGCTGGAAAAAGGCGGCTCGGCCGAAAACACTATACTGGTCTGCGAACGGCTCGATCCCGCGAAATTCGAACCGATACTTGTTTACGGTTCGACGCTTTCGCACCCATACGACATAACTTTCAAAAATATCCACGTTCCCACGCTCGTCCGCAGAATATCGCCGCTGTATGACGTAAAAGCCGTGTACGACATATACAGGATCCTTAAAACACTCAAACCGGATATAGTTCACACCAATTCTTCAAAAGCGGGATTCATAGGAAGGTGGGCGGCTTTTCTGGCCGGAATAAAAAACATCGTCCACACGCCCCACGGTCACGTTTTTTACGGTTACGAATTCGGTCGGTTGAAGGCGGCCCTGTTCGTTCTGCTTGAAAGAATGACCGCGCTGATAACAACGAGGCTCGTCGCTCTCACCGAAGGCGAGATGAAGGAATCAATCGCATTCGGGGTCGGCACCCCAAAGCAATGGCGCGTTATACACTGCGGCGTGGAAATCCCGGACCAGGGCCGCTCAAAAAGGAACCAGGCGCGTGACACCCTCGGCATCGGGCGCGATACCGTGCTGGTCGGAACCGTTTCAAGGCTTGACCCGGTCAAGGGCGTAATAAATCTCGTCAAGGCCGCGCCATTGATAATAGAAGGCACGCGCCAGGAGGTGATGTTCCTTATCGTGGGCGACGGCACCGAGCGCCAGGTGCTTGTCAAAACCGCCAGGGACATCGGCGTTCAGGACAAGATAATATTCACCGGAATGAGGAAAGACGTACCTGAACTGATGTCCGCGATGGACATATACGTTCAGCCTTCCCTAAACGAAGGCCTCGGCAAGACCCTCGTGGAGGCCCACGGCAGCGGCCTGCCGGTTGTGGCGTCTTCGGTACAGGGGATACCCGACGTCGTGCTGGACGGGAGATCGGGCTTTCTCGTCCCTCCGGGAAATCCGGGAAGGATAGCCGACGCTGTCCTGAAACTCGTCGCCGACGCCGTACTCCGCAGGGCTTTCGGCGAAGCCGGCAAATGCCACGTCACGGAAAAATTCGAAGGCGTCTGCCGTTTCAGCCCGGAAAGGATGATAGGGCTTCTTGAAAAACTGTACGATGAATTGTTCATCGAAAATAAATGAATCTTTCTTGAAACCGGGCGTTTTGACGCGGTTCCTTGGCTGTTCCGCTTTAATATGGGCTTTTCTAACAGCCGGTTCTGCCGCCTCTGAAAAACTTGAACAGTATTCATGTGTCATGCACGTTCACTCAACCTACAGCGGCGACAAGGTAGTCGACGCGCGAAAGACCTTGTCCAAAGCCGAAGAGAACGGCATAGACGCGGTGGTTTTCAACGACCACGACATAATGAAATGGGAATACGGTATTTGGCCGTTCAGGAAACTCGCCAAGGTTTCGTACTCTAAAAAGAGCGTCCTTTCGGAAGGTCCGGCAAAATACCTCAACGGTATATCCGAACTGCAGGAAGAGTACCCCGGTATCGTCCTTATACCCGGCGTGGAGTCCGCGCCATTCTACTATTGGACGGGGAACCCCGCCAAGAAAACGCTAACGATGAACAACTGGCACAAACACATGCTCGTCATTGGCCTTGAGAATCCCGAGGATTACAAGAACCTTCCTCTCGTCTCCAACTTCAATGCCGGCGAATTCAGCGCTCTCAAGCTCTGGCCCTTACTGCTTATCCTGATAGGCATACCCTACAGGAAATTGAGGTTTATTCTCATCGCCTGCGGGCTTCTTCTGCTGGCGTATAACTACCCTTTCAAGAATCTGCATTTCGACCAGTATTCGGGGCCGACGGGAGAGAAACCCTATCAGAACCTCATTGACTACGCCGACTCCAGGGGCGCGGTAACCGTATGGGCGCATCCAGAGGCGAGGAACTGGGAGCGGGGAGAAGTAATCGGGCCGGTAAAGATAGACACGAACCCCTACCCCGAAAGCCTGCTTAAAACCTTCAACTACACCGGTTTCGCCGTATTCGCGGAAGGAATGGGAAAATGCGGCTCTGTCGGCGGATACTGGGACGAGGTTCTTCTTGAATACTGCGTTGGAAAAAGGCAGAAACCAGCGTGGGCTTTCGGGGAACTCGATTACGGAGAAGTATCCGACAGCATAAACGACATACAGAACGTGGTCTGGGCCGGCGCCAAAACCAAAGAGGATATATTGTCCGCCCTTAAGGCCGGGCGTTTCTTCGTTCTCAGGCGCTCGGCTTCCGACACGTTCATCGTAATGGGCTATTCGGTGAAAAGCGGAAAGAACTCGGCCCTGCCAGGCGCCACAATCGCGCATTCCGGCAATCCGAGGATATACGTTAACATCGGTTCGGCTTCAAATACCATAAAATCCGCGAAGCTAAATTTCATAAGGGACGGTAAGCTCCTCAAGATCATAGACGCGGCCCTGCCGTCCGAGATCGTATTCGAAGATACCGAACCCTTTACGGAAGGCCTCCACTACTACAGGGTAGTGGTGACGGAGCGATTCCCCAATTTCGTGTACTTCAACCCTGTTTTTGTTGCCAAAAGATGAAATATCCTGAAAATTCTGCTATAATTAAGCCATGATTTTGAGCGTGCACCAGCCGCAGTACATGCCGTGGCTGGGCTATTTCCACAAAATGGCCAAATGCGACCTTTTCGTGTACCTTGACGACGTACAATACAAAAAACGCGAATTCCAGAACAGGAACAAGATAAAGACCCCGAACGGCGCCCACTGGCTCACCGTGCCGGTCATCACCAAGGATTCATACCTCCAGCAGATCAGGGAAGTCAGAACGAATCCGGATGAAAACTGGGAGAACGAACACCTGCAAAGCCTCAGGCACAACTACGGCCGCACCCCTTTTTTCAAGGACCACGAAGGCTTCTTTGCCGGCCTCTTTTCCAAGGACTGGGAAAAACTGATGGACGTCTCCCTTGAGATAACAGGTTATTTTTCATCGTTTTTGAAGATCGGGACCCGCTGCGGTTTTGCTTCTGAATTCGGCGTATCCTCGACTTCCAGCCAGAGGATCGTGGACATCTGCATCAAGGCGGGAGCCGATACCTATCTTTCGGGAGCGGGCGGGAGGGAATATATGGAGATGGAGCTTTTCGAAAAGAACAACATAAAGGTGGTTTTTCAGGAATTCAGCCACCCGCGGTATCCGCAGCTTTTCGGCGAGTTCATACCGTACCTTTCAATCGTGGACCTTGTCTTCAACTGCGGGCCTGAAAGCGCAAAAAATATCTTGGGGAACGCCTGACAATGTACGAAAAATACTGGAACTTCAGCGAGAAACCTTTCGAGAACACGCCTGACCCGAAGTTTCTTTACAACTCTCCGCAGCACGAGGAAGGGCTGACTAGGCTTCTTTACGTCGTGAAGGAGAGAAAAGGCGCCGGGCTTCTGACCGGCGTGTACGGCTGCGGCAAGACCCTTCTGGCGAGAGCCCTGATGAAGGAGCTTGAAAGCTCCGTGTACAAGGTCGCCATAATCACCAACCCCCGCCTTGACGACGTCGAAATGCTGAGGATGATAACCTATTACCTCGGCGTGACCGACCCGCCGACCCGCAAGGCCGACGTCCTGATGACCCTCGAGAAAGTGCTTCAGAACAACCTCAACGACGGCAAGAAAACCGTGATAGTCGTTGACGAAGCCCACGCCATAGAGGACAGGAACATATTCGAAGAACTACGCCTGCTGCTCAATTTCCAGTTCGAGGACAGGTTCCTGCTGACGCTTCTCATACTCGGCCAGCCCGAGCTCAGGGACAAGATAGAGACGAACAAGCAGCTGAACCAACGCATAGCGATGCGCTTCTACCTCGAACCGCTCAACAGGTCGGAGACCGAGCAGTACATTCACCACCGCCTGAAGGTTTCCGGAGGAGCGCCGGAGATCTTCACTGATGCGGCCGTTAACATACTGCACGAACGTTCGGGAGGCATTCCAAGGCGCATAAACCAGCTCTGCGATTCCGCGCTCTTGACAGGTTACGGCAAAAATTCTAAAAATATTGATGACGAAGTTGTCAACGAAACGGTGAGAAGTCTTTCACTTTAACGGAGCGGAAATGAAGATCCTTGCTATCGGTGCACACCCGGATGATCTTGAGTACGGATGCGGCGGAACGCTCTACAAGCTCGCGAAGGCCAGGCACGATATCAGTCTCCTTATCATGACGCGCGGAGACCTTGGCGGAAAACCCGACAGGAGGCAGAAGGAACAGGAAAACGCTGCCAGGCTTCTAAAAGCGAAGCTTTTCTGGGGGCGTTTCTCCGACACGCAGATCCCTCTCCAGAAGGAAACCATAAACACCATAGAGTTTTTCATCAAAAAGATTAAACCCGACCTCATATTCACCATACACCCGAAAGACACGCACCAGGACCACCGCAACGTGTCCCAGGCAACGATAACGGCCGCGAGGTACGTGCAGAACGTGCTTTTTTACGAAGTGCCAAGCACGTTTGATTTCACGCCCGCAAGCGTTTTCGTCGACATCGGCAAGGTGCTTGATAAAAAAGTATCTCTCCTCAAGGCGCACAAATCGCAGGTCTTCGCGACGAGAATAGCGAATCTTTCGATACTCGAAGCGGCCAAGTCGACGGCTCTTTTCCGCGGCGTTCAAAACCGCGTGAAATACGCCGAAGGGTTCGTGCCTTTGAGGCTTTCATTGGACAAGATAGATGAATTTTAGTGCGTCTGTCAAAAAGGCCTATACGGCCCTACTGATAATTCTGGCAGTCCTTCTCCTTCAACCGAAAGGAGGAACCTGGGCGTGGGTGGAAAATATCCGGTGGCTCTACGTCTTCATAGTGGCTTTCATCATCTCGCAGCTTGCCACGCCCTTGTCTATAATCATAGCCAGAAGGCTCGGGATACTCGACTTCCCGGATTCCGCGCGCAAGATCCACCAGTCTCCCATACCAAGGATCGGAGGCCTTGCCATATTCATAGCCTTCATTATGACGGTCATCAGGAATTTCCAGTTCTCGCAGCAGCTGACGGGCCTGGTGGTAGGAAGCTCGATCATTTACATCCTCGGGCTCCTCGACGACATCCGCCCGCTCCCGGCCACGATGAGGCTTATCATACAGATCGGCGCGGGGCTCGTCGTCGTCCTTAACGGGGTATGCATCACATTCATTCCCAACGACTGGTTCGCCGCGAACTTCATTGAAGGCGCCCTGACAATAATCTGGCTGATAGGCCTCGCCAACGCCATTAACTTCCTTGACGGCGTAGACGGCCTCGCCGCGAGCATGGTGGCGGTTTCATCTCTGTTTTTCTTCCTGATTGCCTGGCCGAGCGGGCAGGAGCACCTCGTGTGGCTCACGATGGCGCTCATAGGCGCCTGCGCGGGGTTCCTTCCGTACAACTGGCACAGGGCAAGCGTGTTCCTGGGCGATTCCGGCGCGACGTTCATGGGATTTCTGATAGCTGGCCTTGCCGTGATGGGCACCTGGGCCAACAACAACGCGACCGTCGCTTTCTCCACGCCGCTTCTGATACTCGGCATACCCATCTTCGACATGATATACACCACGATATCAAGGATAAGAAAGGGGCTCGTCCGCAACTTCAAGGAATGGCTCGAGTACGCCGGGCGCGACCACTTCCACCACCGCCTGATGCACCTGAAGTTCTCGGAAACAAATACTGTATTTTTCATAATCCTGGTCAACATATGCCTCGGGCTTGGGGCCCTGGTCATAAGGACGACCGGAACGAGGGGTTCTCTCATAATGCTACTTCAGTCCGTTTTTATTTTTACGATAATAGTCGTGCTGATGATAATAGGAAGGCACGAGTACGAAACCGGCAAGGAAAAAACAAAAAACGAAAGGACACAATGATGAAACGTTTAGCTGTTATCGCCGTTATTTTTACCGTCACGTCACTGCCGCTGTCGGCTCGCATCAACATTCTCGAACCCTGGCATCCGGGCCTCGACCTCAAGGTGCTCTCCCAAAACACCTATCAGCTCTCGGGGACTTTCACGGCGGGCGAAAAATTCTGGGAGGTCCCTTTCCAGTTCGCCTACGGCGTTGGCCCGCGGCTTGAAACCGCCGGCAGGTGGGGCCTTCGCACGTATGACGGCAACGGGGGCGCCAGCGACCTTCTAATCGGAGTAAAATACCTTTTCACGGAGAATTCCGAAGGCCTCCCTCGCATTGCCGGAGAGTTCGCCTTTTCTCTTCCGACGGGAGACTCCAAGAACAATATCGGCACCGGCTCGGTGGACATGCTGGTCCACTGGGTCGCCGAGAAAAAAATATCCGACGTGCTGGGATATTTCGGCCTCGGCATCCGCCTCAACGCAAAGAACAAGGACGATTATCAACACGGCAACATCTTCTATTACCACGTCGGTGCCGGTTACGACTACGACGAGAGTTACAAGTTCTTCGGTGAATTCAAAGGAATGAGCCATGCCAAGGACAAATCGGGGGGAAACGACGTGCTGGACTCGGATTTCAACGAGGCCTATATCGCACCGGGGCTTGAATACTTGATGACGGCGGAAAGAAAGCTGACCTGCGCCCTTCTTTTCGGGCTCACCAATAAATCTCACGATCTGGGCATCTTGATGAGCTTTAATTTCTAGTCCGCATTCAACCGGAACAGTCTTTTTAAAATTTACTCTATGAGGTGCCAAAGGTGAAAACATTCGTTTTAGACACCAACGTTCTGCTCCACGACCCTGAAGCCATATTTTCCTTCGCCGACAATAAAGTAGTCCTGCCGATGACCGTTATAGAGGAACTTGACGGTTTCAAGCGCCTAAACGATGAAAGGGGCAGGAGCGCGCGCCTGATATCGCGCCGCCTCGACTCTTTGAGGATAAAAGGGAAACTCCATTCCGGCGTTAAAATAAAGAACGGCGGCACGATCATAATAATGCTGGACCACGAGGTCCAGGTCCCCAAGGAGCTCATAACGCCGAAAGCAGACCACCACATACTCGGCGTCGCGCTTTCCCTTCAGTCAAAAGGTGAGAAGGTAATTTTCATAACAAAGGACATAAACCTTCGCATAAAGGCCGAGGCTCTCGGAATAGACGCCCAGGACTACGAAAAGGAAAAGGTAAAAATCGAAGAGCTCTACACGGGATGGCGCGAGCTTAAAGTCCCCGGAGAAAAGATAGACCAGTTCTACAAGGAGGAAAAAGTCACGCTGAAGAACGATTTCTATCCGAACGAAGGAGTCATACTACGGGACGAAAACGGTTCCTCGAAAAGCGCGCTGACAAAATACAACGCTCAAAAAAAGATGCTTATCCCTCTTTTCCACCTCAACGCCAACCCCTGGGGCCTCAAGGCGCTCAACATAGAGCAGCGCTTCGCCATCGAGCTCCTCCTTTGCAACGACGTCAACCTCGTCACGCTCATAGGCATCCCCGGGGCCGGCAAGACGCTGCTTTCGCTCGCGTGCGGCCTTCAAAAGACCGTCGAGGAAAGGCAGTTCAGGAGGCTTTTCATCGCGCGACCCATAGTCCCGGTCGGAAGGGACCTTGGGTTCCTTCCCGGAACCAAGGAAGAAAAGCTCACGTCCTGGATGGGGGCCATTTACGACAACCTTGAATTCCTGATAGACAGGACCCACCACGACGAAAAGGTAGAAGACAAGGTGCAGTATTTTTTCTCGACCGGACAGATAGAGATAGAAGCCCTGACCTACATCCGAGGCCGATCCCTTCCCAACCAGTATATGATCATAGACGACGCTCAGAACCTCACCCCGCACGAGATAAAAACCATAATATCAAGGGCCGGCAGCGGTACCAAGATCGTATTGACCGGCGACCCTTACCAGATCGACGACCCCTATCTTGACGTTGCCTCGAACGGCCTCACTTACCTGGTTGAAAGGTTCAAGGGCCAGGAGATCTTCGGCCACCTCAGTTTCACCAAGAGCGAAAGGAGCACGCTGGCTTCGCTTGCCGCTGAATTTTTATGACCTCAACAGGCGCAAAAAAATACGTGGATCTTCACGTGCACACCAGGTTTTCCGACGGCACGTTCACGCCGGAACAGACCGTCGACCACGCGGTCAAGGTCGGCCTTTCGGCCATAAGCATAACGGACCACGACATAATCGACGGCATCGAGC
Source organism: Endomicrobiales bacterium (assembly GCA_016930715.1). Lineage (GTDB taxonomy): Bacteria > Elusimicrobiota > Endomicrobiia > Endomicrobiales > JAFGGC01 > JAFGGC01. Next base: position 22,121 of record JAFGGC010000026.1, on the reverse strand, counting down.
CGGCCATAAAGCACGCCGGGGGCAGGGATATCGAAATAGTGCCGGGAGTGGAGCTGTCCACCGAACTCACGAACCAGACTCAGAGAAGCGAGATGCACATTCTCGGGTACTTCATCGACTGGAAAAACCCCGTTCTTGACGCCACGCTCAAAGAATTCCGCAAGAAGAGGCACGAACGCGCTTTCAAGATACTTGAAAAACTCTCGAAACTGGGACTTGGCCTGAACGAGAAGAGATTCTTTGACGGCGCCGGCAAGGGCTCGATAGGCAGGCTGCATTTCGCCCGCGCAATGATAGAACAGGGTATCGTAAGGACCATAAACGACGCCTTTTTCAAATACCTCGGGCACGGCAAACCTGCATACGTGCCGAAAAAATTCCTGTCGCCCGAAGAGGCCATAAAGCTGATTTCCGACGCCGGCGGAATAGCCGTGCTCGCGCATCCTTTCTACGCGCACTACAGCGACAAGAACCTGCTTGAAACGCTTATAAGGTCGGGTTTGGCCGGCATAGAAGTGTGGCATTCCAAGCACCCGCCTTCAATGGTGGACCACTTCAGCTCGCTTGCCAGCGCATACGGCCTTTTAAGGTCAGGCGGTTCGGATTGTCACGGCGGGGTAGCGGGGGACGAACCCCTGATGGGAAGCGTGAAGATACCCTACAGCATACTCGATAAAATGAAAAAATACCACGAAAGCCACAGAAGGAGAGACCCACGATGATCGATTTCACGTTGAACGCTTTCCACGCGATGCGGCCGAAACAATGGACAAAGAACCTTTTCATTTTCGCGGGGATACTTTTCTCGCAGAATCTTTTTTACGCCGACCTGCTTTTTCTGGTCATCGGGTCCTTCATTGTTTTCTGCCTGCTGTCCGGTTCGGTATACGTTTTAAACGACATACTAGACCTTCAGTACGACAGGAAACACCCCGTTAAATCAAAGCGCCCCGTCGCCTCCGGAAAGATCACCGTGAAAAAGGCGTGGATACTTTTTTATTCGCTGGCCGGCGCTTCTTTTTTCGCGGCATTCCTTCTCGGCAGGCCGTTTTTTACGGTTGCGGCATTTTACTTCGTTCTGCAGGTGCTCTACTCGTTCGTCCTCAAGCACATCATAATCCTGGACATATTCACCATAGCCGCCGGTTTCGTGCTCAGGGTTATCGCAGGCACGGTGGTCATAGGCGTCGAGATATCTTCGTGGCTCTTGATATGCACTATCCTCATATCGCTGTTCCTGGCGCTGAGCAAGAGGCGCCACGAACTCCTGACGCTTGACGACGCCCACGGCCACAGGAAGGTCCTTGAAGACTACAGCACCGAGCTTCTCGACCAGATGATATCGGTGGTCACTGCGTCAACGCTGGTCTCTTATACACTCTACACCATTTCGGACGAAACGGTAGAAAAATTCGGCACCAAAAACCTTATACTGACCATACCTTTCGTCCTTTACGGCATATTCAGGTACCTCTACCTCATACACAAGAAGGAACTCGGCGGAAGCCCCGAGACGGTGCTGATAAACGACATGCCCCTGCTGATAAACATAATCCTCTGGGCAGCCGCGGCGGGCTTCATATTATACAGATAGGAGAGATTCTTAAATGGCAACCGCTAAGATAGCTGTTTTGAAAACCGCGCCGGAAACGGTGCTTCCCGATTACGCCAGGCTTATGAAGCTCGCTGAATTCGAAAAGGCGATCCCGCGGGAAAGGGACCTTCTGATAAAACTGAACCTCTCCTGGACAAAATATTTCCCGGCCTGTTCCTCGCAACCCTGGCAGGTCGATGGCGCCCTCAAGGCGCTCATCGATTCCGGGTATGATAAGGAAAAAATATTCCCGGTCGAGAACAAGACGGTCGTCACCAACCCCGTAAAGGGCGCTAACAACAACAAATGGATGCCGATACTCAATAAATTCAGCTTACCCTTCATAGCGCTCCCTGACGTTGAATGGGTGAAATATGATTTTAAATCAAAGCTCCTGAAGCTCAATTTCATATTCCCGGAGGGTATATACATCCCCAAGATGTTCATAGGCAAAAACGTCCTCCACCTTCCGACCGTCAAGACCCACGGCCACTCCACCACGACCGGCTCGATAAAGAACTCCTTCGGCGGCCTGCTAAAGGAAGTGCGCCATTATTCGCACAAGTACATGCACGAGGTGCTCTACGACCTGATGCTGATGCAAAAGGAGCTCCACCCGGGCATTTTCACGGTGATGGACGGCACCGTGTGCGGCGACGGCGCGGGCCCCAGGACGATGATCCCCAAAATCAAGGACTACATACTTGCCGGCGCCGATTCGGTGGCCATAGATGCGATAGCCGCCAGGATGATGGGCTTTGACCCGATGGAGATACCCTACATCCGGATGTGCGACGAGGCGGGCCTTGGCGTTGGGAACCCCAAAAACATCGAAATAGCTGGCGAAGACATATCCAGCGTCAACTTCGGGTTTAAGACCAAGCGCTCGTTCGTCATCTGGGGCGACCAGATGCTGAGGCGCGGCCCCCTGCAGTTCCTCGAAAAGCTGCTTCTGCACACGCCCCTGGTGGTCTGGGCGCCGTTCGCGTCAAACGTCTACCACGACCTGCTCTGGTACCCTACAGTCGGCGCCGGGCGCATCAAAGAGTTCATGAAAACCGAATGGGGACAGCTATTCAGGAAGTACTGAACAATGAACGCCCTCATAGCAATCTTAGAAGACGAAAAAGACATCTTGAAGCTTGTTGAGCTTCACCTTAAAAAGGCGGGTTTTAAAACAAAGACCTTCGCCTCGGCCTCCGGATTCCTTAGGTGGTCCTCAAAAAACAGGCCCGACCTCATAATACTCGACCTAATGCTTCCCGACGCTGACGGCCTTGAGATATGCAAGGAGCTCAAGAAAGACCCGTCCCTTTCGAGAACCCCCGTAATAATGCTGACGGCCAGGGCAGAGGAAACCGACAAGATAATCGGCCTTGAACTGGGGGCCGACGACTACGTAACCAAACCCTTTTCTCCCAAGGAACTGGTCGCCCGCGTGAAGGTCGTTCTGAGGCGCATCGAATTCAAAAGCGACGGCAAAAAAATAGCCATAGGCGGCTCTCTGACCCTCTATCCCGACAAGTTCAGCGTCAGGGCGCACGGAAAAGAAGCCAACCTCACGACGACCGAATACAAGATACTCGAACTGCTGGCTTCAAAAAAAGGATGGGTCTTTTCCAGGGAAAAGATATTAGACTATCTTTGGGGCGAGGAAAAGATAGTAGTGGACAGGACCATAGACGTCCACATCAACCACCTCAGGGAAAAGCTGGGCAAGGCGGGCCAACTGATAAAAAACGTGCGCGGCATGGGATATAAAATAGAAGAATGAAAAGAACGCTATTCACGAAAATCCTCGCGGCTCAAGCTATCCTGATAATCCTGATACTTTCGGCCTATTATTCCTTCACCGTTCGCGAGCTCAAGAACGCCTTCATATCCTCGTCAAAAGCGTCCATTGAAAACCTCCTTCACGCCCTTGCCCCGCAGACCGCCGTTCTCCTCGAAACCGGCGGGACAAAGGAATTGACGACTTTGTGCTCCGCTTTTACCCGATCGTCAAAGTACAGGCTCACCGTAATTGACCCCCGGGGCGTCGTTCTCGTGGACACGGAGAACGAGGTATCCGGAATGGGGAACCATATAGGCCGTCCAGAAGTGCAGGAAGCCCTCACAAACACCACGGGTTTTTCAATGCGCTTCAGCTCAACGGCACACGAGGATTTTCTTTACGGCGCGGCGGTTCTAAAATCAAACGGCCGTCACATCGGTTTTTTGAGGGTGAGCGCGCACCTAAAAGACATAAAAACCTTCCTTGCCACATTCAACCTCAGGATGCTGCAGCTGGCGATATTTCTTTTCCTTGGCGCGATAGTTTTCGCTTTCATCGCGACCAGGCGCTTTTCACGGCCGATATCGGAGCTTGTCTCTGCCACCAAATCGGTCTCTGAAGGCAACCTGCAGCTCCACGTTTCGATCGAAGGCTCGTCCGAGATGAACGAACTCTCGCTGTCCTTCAATAACATGGTAGAACGCCTGAGGGCGCTGATAGCCGAAACCGAACTCCAGAAAAACGAAATACTTGCCATACTCGGCTCTATGAGCGAATCACTGGCGGTATTTGACGAGAACGGCGTAGCCAAACTCTCCAATACCAGTTTTAACACAGTTTTCAACGTTGATAAAACTGAAGGCAGGCATTACTGGGAGCTCATTCGTGACCGGGTCGTCTCCGAATTCATAGAAAATGCCATACGCGGCAAGTCATCGTCAACAGACGAATTCACATTAAAATCAAGGAACTACGTGGCAAGCGCCTCCTACATAACGCAGAAGAACGAATGCGTTTTCATACTCACGGACGTCACAACTCTCAAGAACCTCGAAGCTATCAAGAAGGACCTCGTGACCAACGTTTCGCACGAACTACGCACGCCACTCACGGCAATCAAGGGCTACGCTGAAACCCTCGCCGAAGTTACAGACAAAAAACACGCGCAATACTGCCGTATCATCATCCAGCACACCGACCGCCTCATTTCCATAGTAAAGGACATTTTGACCCTTTCGAATCTAGAGAGCCCATCCGGCGGTCTTGAGATTTCAGATTTAAGCGTTAAGTCCCTCATCGACAACGCCGCCGCAGCGCTTGAATACAGGATAAAGGAAAGCGGCCTTGAAATAAATATTTCAGTCGACCCTGCACTCACGGTCAAGGGCGACGCTTTCAAGCTCGAACAAGTCTTGATCAATCTTCTGGACAACGCCGTCAAATACACCGAAAAAGGCACCGTTTCCTTGCGCGCCGAAAAGAAAGACGGAACTGCCGTCATTGAGGTATCGGACACGGGGATCGGCATACCAGCCGAACACATCGACCGGATATTCGAAAGGTTCTACGTGGTCAACAAGTCAAGGTCACGCGAATCCGGCGGGACCGGCCTCGGCCTCTCCATAGTCAAGCATATCGTACAGCTCCACGGCGGCAGCATCAGGGTTGCAAGCTCTCCGGGCGCCGGAACGGTTTTTACCGTCGAGCTACCGGCCTGACATACCCATCGCATCATTCCTCAAAACCCTTAACAAACAATTAACAATTATTTTATTTGAACTTAACGCGCCTTTGTTATCATTTCACGCGTAAGGCAATTGAACGTGAATCAAACCGTTCTTAAAAGCGGGAAAGGAGGCCAAAAGGCGAACAAGACGTTCAGGACGACGCGTGTTTTCTGGCGAGGTACTAAAAACTAAACGGAGGTTAACACAATGCAGAAATTATTGAAGTTGTTCTTGGCAGCATCAATCGCGGTTCAGATACCGGTTTTTGGCACGGCCGGAGAAGTCGACATGCTTGTCGAAAAGCTCGCCGAAAAAGGAGTAATAACCTACGGCGAGGCGCAACAGATAATGACGGAAACCAAAGAAGCAGTAAGAAGCGAACTCGCCAGCGGCAAGTCCTTAAACGTCCCCTCCTGGACACAGAAAATATCCATCAAAGGCGACCTGCGCCTGCGCAGCCAGGCTGACTGGACCGCAAGCAAGTCCTATCCAAGAATAAGGCAAAGGATACGCCTGAGAGTGGGTTTTGAATCTGCTATGTCTGAGAAAATGCAGGCCGGCTTCGGGTTGGCCACCGGAGGCGAAAAACTGTCCGACAAATCCGTTACGGGCACCGCGGCCGGAACAAGCGTTTCGGGAAACGTATCTGGTGATTCCATAATCGACTCCGAACCTACATCGACCAACCATACCCTTTCCAACGGCTTCGGCAAGGCAAGGTTAATGGTGGACTACGCCTACCTCAAGTATCTGCCTTTTTCAAGCGTCACCCTGACAGCCGGGAAGATGAAAGCCGCAACGCACGTCTGGAACACGACCGACCTGCTTTGGGACGGCGACGTCAACCCGGACGGCGTGGCAATGAACTTCTCAAAAAACCTGAGCGACGATTTCAGCTTTTTTGCCAACGCCAGCTGGCTCGTCTTCAACGAAAAGAACTCGACTGCCAACCAGGCCGACGCCTACATCGCTCAGCCGGGCTTCTCCTGGAAGGCGGCGAAAAACGTCAAGATCAAGGGAGCCGTCGCGATGCAGACCTTCAACGTCAACGGCAAGGACACCGGATACTACGGCACACCCGCGTTCGACTACGTCTGCACAAACCCGAGCATCGATCTGTCGTTCGCTAATCTCGTCGGGTCCTATACTCTGGGGCTTTTCGGCGACTCTGTAACCAACGGCGACTCCGCGCCGGCCTCTGACACGGGCGGCAGCGCTTACGGCGCCAAGTTCGGACACGCGAAGGTCAGCGGCTTCGGCACCTGGGAGGTTAAATACATCCAGAGACGCCTTGAAGCCAATTCCTGGCTCAACAAGCTGGGCGATTCGGACGCCTACGGCGGAGCGCTTAACACAAGCGGCAGCGAAATAGCGCTCACTATGGGGCTGACAAAGGCCGCGAGCCTGGGCATCGATTACTACTCGATGGACCTGATAAACAACGCTACCACCACGACACCGAAGAGCCTTGTTCAGTTCGATGTGGTGTATAAGTTCTAAACGCGTTAGAAAACCGTCGGAAGAAAAAAAACGAAAAGGAGAAATCATATGAAGAAAACACTCGTAACAGCAATAAGCATGATACTGATGATAGCCGGGACGTTTCCAGGGCCGGTTGCCGGAGGGGAAAAAACGATCGTCATAGAAGGATCGACGACTGTCCTGCCCATAGCGCAGATAGCCGCCGAAGAATTCATGAATAATGATCCCTCGGCAAAAATTACGGTCCGCGGGGGCGGTTCCGGAGTAGGTATTACGTCCTTAATCGAAGGGACTTGCGACATAGCCGACGCCTCAAGGGCCATAAAGGATGCCGAGCTAGCCAATGCGGCGGGCAGGGGCATATCGCCCAAGGCCCACGTCGTGGCAATGGACGGCATAGCGGTGATAGTCCATCCCTCGAACCCCATCGGCCACCTGTCTAAAAAGCAGGTAAAGGACATATTCACCGGCAATATCTCAGACTGGTCGAAAGTCGGGGGGCAAAGCGGCAAGATAGTGGTACTTTCCAGGGATTCAGCCAGCGGAACGTTCGAGGCTTTCGGAGAGCTCGCACTTCACAATCAGAAAGTGCGCGCGGACGCCCTGATGCAGGCGTCCAACCAGGCGGTTGCTTCGACCGTAGGCAAAACGCCGGGCGCTATAGGATATGTAGGCTTAGGTTATATAACTGGTTCGGTAAAAGCGTTGAAAATTGAAGGCGTTATACCATCAAAAGAGACAGTACTTTCGGGTAAATACGCCTATTCAAGGCCCCTTTTCATGTACACCAACGGAAAACCGCAAGGTACAGTAAAGGCCTTCCTTGACTACGTGTTGAGCGCCGAAGGCCAGAGACTCGCGGAAGACCAGGGTTTCGTGGGCTTGAAGTGAAGCTCCTTGATGCAGCCATAAACAAATGTGTAGCGGAATCCGCCGAAGCTGTGACGGCAATACGGCGAATAGCCGTGGTTATTGCCGGCACGAATTGCGCAGGCGGGTAAACATCCTCGCCAGAGGCCAGAGGCTGTTTTTAGCTCCTAACAGCCTCTGGAAAATTTTCTAAACACCGCCCGGCCGACAGTATAGAAAGGCGGGCGATTATACTAAAGGTTTAACATGAGAAAAATAAAGGAAAGTATTTATAAATGGCTATTTACGATAACGGCATTTGCGTCACTCGCGTTTCTCGTGGGCATCGTGATAGTGCTATTCAAGGAAGGCATACCGATACTTAAATATATAGATTTCTTTCCCTTCATCTTCGGAGAAAGCTGGTATCCGACCTACGAACCACCCGATTACGGAATTCTCCCGCTTATTGCGGCGTCTTTCTGGGTCACTATTGGAGCCATGGTTATATGCGTACCCCTGGGGATAGGCACCGCCCTATACCTTCACGAGCTTGCCGGAGAAAAACAAAGAGCTGTCCTGAAACCCACAGTTGAGCTTCTTGCCGCCATCCCTTCCATAGTCTTCGGGTTTTTCGGGATGATAATCGTGGCCCCGTTCATTCAAAGGCTTTTAAACATACCAACGGGGCTCTGCGCTTTCACGGCAAGCCTTGTTCTGGGCATAATGGCCATACCGGCGGTCTCGAGCATAGCCGAAGACGCCCTGAGTTTTGTCCCGAGGAGTTTCAAGGAGGCATCCTTCGCATTGGGCGCCAACCGCTGGCAGACGCTTACAAAAGTCGTAATACCCGCCGCCGGCTCCGGTATCTCAACATCCATAATACTGGGTATGAGCAGGATAGTGGGCGAAACGATGACGGTTTTGATGGTTTCGGGAGGGGCCGCGGTCATCCCCAAATCTTTCTTCTCTCCTGTCAGGCCGATGACGTCCACCATAGCCGCCGAAATGGGAGAAGCCGTGATGGGAAGCGCGCACTATAACGCCTTGTTCGCGATAGGGCTGCTGCTTTTTTTAATAACCCTTGTAATAAACCTGATAGCCGAGATAATAAGCAGGAAGTATCGGCTTAAACTGGGATTGAACAGATGAGAAACGACCACATACAAAAACTGGGCTTCGCCCTGCTGTTCCTGTGCGTGATAATAACCGTGTTCTTTCTCGGTTCCATAATATATTTCATAGTGGTGAGGGGCGCGCCGGCCATAAGCTGGGAGTTCCTCACCGAAGTACCGAGAAGGGCCATGACACAGGGAGGAGTAGCACCCGCGATAGTGGGGACTTTTTACCTCACGATCGGCGCAGTGCTTTTCGCACTGCCTCTCGGCCTCGCGTGCGCCATATACCTTACCGAGTACAGCCCGAAAGGGGCCGTAGTGAACATCATCCGTATGAGCATAAACAACCTGGCCGGCGTGCCGTCTATTGTATTCGGGCTTTTCGGCCTGACCGTGTTCGTCAAATTCTTCGGTTTCGGCGTTTCCATACTGTCGGGAAGCCTGACTCTGGCTATGCTGATACTTCCTTCCATAATATCGGCTTCGCAGGAAGCCCTGATAGCCGTGCCCCATTCCCTGAGGGAGGCATCGCTTGCCATAGGAGCGACTCACTGGCAGACAATCAAGAGGATAGTGGTTCCGACCGCGCTTCCGGGAATACTAACCGGCGTGATACTTGGTATCGGCAGGGCGGCGGGAGAAACAGCCCCGATACTTTTTACCGCGGCCACGTTCTATATGAGGGGCTATCCGGATTCGGTTTTCTCCGAAGTGATGGCCCTTCCGTACCACATATACGCCCTGATGACCGAGGGCACAAAGCCCGACCAGCAGACCGTCATCGCCTACGGCTGCTCGCTGCTTCTAGTGGTATTGGTCCTTTTAATATCCGCAATAGCAATATACATAAGGCAGTCCCGGAGGAAAATCTATGGACATTGACATCCGCCCCGTTAGAGATGGAATAAAAGAAGCTTCTGACGGAAATGCCGGCAGGAATGAGTCCACGGCAAGACCAAACGATAGAGCCAATCAATTCCGTTCCGCCAAAAACGGGGCTGTCTCTAACGGTGTAAACCTCGCGAGAATGCACTCGCAAAACGTCAACTTCTATTACGGCAAATCGCGCGCCCTTTCGAACGTCAACATGAACATACACGAAAACAAGGTTACCGCCATAATCGGGCCCTCGGGATGCGGCAAATCCACCTTTATCCGCCTGTTAAACCGCATGAACGACCTCATTGCGAATTCCAGGCTTGACGGAAAGATATTCCTCGACGGAAAAGACATAAACGCGCCCGGGGTGGACGTCGTCGACATAAGAAGGCGGGTAGGGATGGTCTTCCAGAAACCAAACCCATTTCCCAAGACCATACTCGAAAATATTTCCTACGGCCTTGAGATAAACGGACGGAAGGACAGTGGCTTTATCAGGCACAAGGTCATTGAATCGCTTGAAAAAGCCGCCCTGTGGAACGAGGTAAAAAACAGGCTCAACGATAACGCCCTAGGCCTTTCGGGCGGACAGCAGCAGCGCCTCTGCATCGCGCGCTGCCTTGCCGTTGAACCGGAAGTCATACTCTTTGACGAACCCTGCGCGAGCCTGGACCCCATATCCACGAAAAAGATAGAGGAGCTGATACTCGAGCTTAAAAAAGAGTATACTATCGTGATAGTCACCCACAACATGCAGCAGGCGGCAAGGGTTTCCGATTACACGGCATTCATGTACCTCGGCCAGCTCGTCGAGTTCGGCCAGACCGAAAAGGTCTTCACCGTGCCAAAGCAGAAACAGACAGAAGAATATTTGTCCGGCAAGTTCGGATAAGAATAGCGTATAGCGCGCGGCGTATAGCGGATAGTAAAAGACAATGCCAGAAAAACCTGTGATCAATAATTTTTGTTCTTCTATACGCTAAACGCTATCCGCTCTACGCTGAAAAGGAGCCTAAAATGATTGAAGAAAAACTCGTATCGCTCAAAAAAGACCTCATAGACTACGCCAATCTGGTTGAAAAAATGGTCTCCGACAGCATTGACGGGCTTCTCAAAAAGAACCGGTCCAAGCTCAAGGAAATAATAGTATCTGACGAACCTAAAGCCAACGCCTACGAGATAGAGATAGACGAGCATTCAACAAACCTCATCGCCCAGTACCAGCCCAAGGCGAAGAACCTCAGACTGCTCCTTATGATACTGCGCATGGGCAACGACCTCGAGCGGATGGGCGACCACGCGGTCAACATCGTTGAAAGCGCGCTTTTTCTGATAGACAAGCCTCAGATAAAACCGTTCATAGACCTGCCGAAAATGGCTGAAGTTACTGTAAAGATGCTGTCGAACGGCATAAACGCCTTCATAAACGAAAATTCCGCCGTGGCGCGCAAGGTATGCGAGAGCGACAACCTGGTGGACGATTTCAAGGACAAGATAACCGCGGAGCTCACCGAGATAATGCGCAAGAACCCTCAGACTGTGGAACAAGCCCTGCACGTACTGCGCATAACAGGAAACCTGGAGCGCATAGCGGACCTTTCCACGAACATCTGCGAAGACGTGATGTACCTGACAGAGGGCAGAGTGATAAAGCACCATCAGGAAGAAAGGAACGGCTGAACGGGTATTGAAGGAAATATCGCGAAATTCAACCAATAATCCGCCCGTCACTGAGATTTTGGCGGGCCCCGCCGCAGGCGGGGGGAGGTTCTCATGAACAAAGTTAAAGTACTGTTCGTATGTCTGCACAACAGCGCGAGGTCCCAGATGGCCGAGGCCTTTTTCAACCTCATCTCGAAGGGGAAAATGGAGGCCGAAAGCGCCGGCATCGAACCCGGTGCCCTCAACCCTTACGCCGTGGAAGTAATGAAAGACTCCGGAATAGACATTTCCGGCAACAAAACCAAATCGGTCTGGGACCTTTTCCAGCAAGGCAGGAGGTACAGCTATCTGGTGACCGTCTGCGACCAGGCCGCCGCCCAGAAATGCCCGATGTTTCCGGGTGTCATAAAGACCTTCCACTGGGACATACCCGATCCCGCCGCCCTCCGCGGCACGCGCGAGGAACAGCTTGAAAAATCAAGGGATATCAGGGATACGATCAGAAAGAAGGTAGTTGAACTGATCGAAGAAATAAGCCATATCTGACACACCGCACCCGTATCAAACAGGCCCCGGTTCAACCGAACCATCCCCCGGCCGCCACTTCCCGCGTCAGAATGCAATAGGACATATTTTATCATACTACTTGACATATAATAGGACATATGGTATATTATTTATATAGTTATATGTTTAATTATGTCCTATGGCTTTGAGGGCCAATAAAATGAAAAAAGTTACTTTCACCGACACCGAAAAACTCCAGAAGATAATCCGGAATACCGGCGTTACCCGCTCTGAGCTCGCCCGCAGGCTGCAGGTGGGGTACAAAACGGTATACCGCTGGCTAGACCTTGGCATCAAGCCCCAGCCGAAGCAGTCCGCCGAGATAGACCAGCTCTTCAAGGAATACGTTGACATACGTGACATAATCTACAGGCTGGCGGCGGGCCTTCCCGACCCCCTTTCCGTGATGAAGAAAAACGGCGCGGCGCGGGAAAAATTCCTTCTTGAAATGACCTATAATTCCAACGCGATCGAAGGAAGCAGGATGACCAAACAGGAAACAAAAGCGGCCTTTGAGGGCAAGAACGTCCGGGGCAAGGAGTTCCTTGAGGTCCTGGAGGCGGTGAACCACAGGAACGCCCTTGAATACCTGATAGACACCCTGAAACCGAATTTCAGGATAACCGAGGACTTCATCCTGGGCCTCCACGAAAAGGTAATGAGGGGTTTCAACAACAAGCTTCCGGGTAAATACCGCACTGGGTACGTCAACCTCACGAACACCGAAAAGCGGCTCCCGACGGCCCAGGAAGTGCCTTTGAGGATGGGCAGGCTCATCAAGAATATTTCAACAACCGGCGGGGACGTCATCGAGAACGCCGCCCGTTGCCATTACGAGTTCGAAGCGGTGCACCCGTTCTTTGACGGCAACGGCAGGGTGGGCCGGCTGGTCCTCATAGCCCAGCTCCTGTCCAGGAACTTCGCGCCGGCTGTCATAAAGATAGAGGACCGCTACAAGTACTATGCCGCCCTTGCGAAGGGCGACTCCGGCGAGCTCGCGAACATGGTGCAGATGGTCTCGGAAAGCGTTATAGAGGGCTACAACCTGATATCCGGCTGAGAAAACCGGGGTGAAGGTCAGTCCTCAAGCACGTCCGGAAAGTATTTGTCGAAGAAATAGCCCTTTTTCGGCATCGGAAGCCAGTACGGAATGTTGTAGTAATTTCTCAGTATCCCGGCCAAATACGCGTGCCTGTACTCCGCGTATTTGAAACCGCCCCCCAGAACGACGTAATAATCCGCCCCCTTGACGCTGAACTTTTCTATCCTCACCCTGTCAAAAACTTCCCTGAAATCGTCCTCGTCCGGAACGGACGTCTTGAGTATCATTATGTTCCTGGAATCCATCCCGCGGAAATCCGTTATTATGTCGTCCTGCCGGGCGTGGTGCGAGCCGCCGCCGAAAACGAAGAAGTACCTGCCGGAATGGTAGCTGAGTATCGCGGAATCCGAGTAGCTCGGGGTCGAGAACAAGTAGTCGTTCCTGTAGGGCTCAAGCCGCGCCAGCACCTGTTTCGGGTGGGTTCCCATCACGATGAGGTCGTAATTCTTGTTATTCTTGAAAACCTCGACCGGAAGCGAAAGCACCGCGCCAATCAGGAAAAAGTGCACCGCGGTGAATATGAACATGAAGCGCACGGATTTTATCATCTCTTCTTCCGAGAGCACTTCCACCAAAAGTATGTACATAAAAGGGTAAAAGGCCAGTACCCAGTGCAGGCCCACGACTTTCTTGAGCGAAAGCACGGCGAACACGGCAAGCGGCAGAAGGAACACGACGGCGAAAAGCTTCAGCCCCTTCTGTTCCACGCGCTCGCACGTGTTCTTGAGCCAGGTCGCCTCGAAGCGCGCGTTCCTGTACAGGTAATAGACGACCGGCGGCGTCACAAGGTAGGCCTGGGAAACGATGAAGAGCAGGGGTTTCACGAGCGAAAAAGTTTCGGCCTTGTTCCTGTTGAACACGTTGAACATCACGTTCGCCCAAAGGTGCGTGTAGTTCCACCAGACGTTGACCGCCAGGAAAAGCGCCGAAACCGCGAAAAGAAGCAGGAAACCGGCGGACCTTTTGGCGCTTTTAACCCCCAGGAAAAAATATACAATGTATGAAAGCGCAAGAAACGCTGAAAAGTACTTCGAGAGAAAAGCACACCCGAGGAACACGCCCGAAAGGAGGTAATACGGGATGCCGCCTTTCTGTTCGGCAAGATACAATGCTATAACCGAGACAAAAACGAAAAAAATCACCGGAGTGTCGGTGCTTATGAGGACGTTGAGCATGTTGTAAGGCGATATCAGGTAGAATGTCCCGATCAGCACCGCCTTGTTCGCGTCCAGCCTCTTTATCACCAGGTATATACCGAGGCCGATGAGCGAGGTAAAAAGCACGGCGGGCAGCCGCAGAAGAACGAGGTAGTCGCCGAGAAAATTTATCAGATAGAGCATCCAGCCAACCATCGGCGGGTGGTCGTAGTAGCCGAAATCCAGGTGCGTCGCCCAGATTTGGAAGTAGGCCTCGTCGCTCGTGATGGGTATCGCCGCCGAGAGCACGAGCTTCATCACGAAAGTGACGCCCAGCGCTCCCCAGAACACGTTCTCGAATTTCTTCTGCATTATAGTAATCCGCCTGCGCCCGCTTATCCAAAAACAAGCGCATAGAATACGTTACCATGTGCTCCGGCGGATTCCGTCCGCAGGAAGACATAAGGATAATAAGTGTTGTTGTGAGATCGGTCTCTCTTAATTGCGAATATGTCTGCGGACTTCATTATAGTAAACAAAACGCCGGAATTCAATTGCCGGCGGCGGCACTTGATAGATTTCCGATAAAATGATATACAATCTATGCTTGAAGCGCAGCGTTTAAAGGAAAAAATGGCTAAAAACAAATGTAGTTCAAAGGACGTCGGGCTCGCGATAGGGCTTTTGTTCGGCAGGTACCTCTTCAAGGCAGAGGACCTCCATTACGGCCTCTGGCCGGAAGGCCTTGCCGTAGAACCGGCAAACATACCGATCGCCCAGGCGAAGCATTCGGAGTTCATCATCTCCAACATACCGCAGGGCGTGAAAACCATACTCGACGTGGGATGCGGGGCGGGACAGCTCGCTTCAAAGCTGATAGCCAGGGGCTTCGAGGTCGACTGCGTCTCTCCGAGCCCGGTTCTCACCGAGGCGACCCGCGCCAAAGTGGGGCAGAGATCGGCCATTTACGAGACAAAATACGAAACCCTGAACACGGACAAGAAATACGACCTCGTCATCTTCAGCGAAAGCTTCCAGTACATACCGGTCAACGAGGCGCTTCGGCAGTCCATCCGCTTCCTGAAACCTTCCGGGCACGTACTCATCTGCGATTTCTTCGCCACCGACGCGCCCGGCGAAAGCCCTCTTTACGGAGGCCATAACCTCGCCAAGTTCCGGGAAACCTCGAAGGCCCATCCACTTGAAATGCTCAAGGACATAGACATAACAAGGGAAACCGCCCCGAACCTCGACCTCGTCAACGGTATGATGCAGAACCTGCTGAAACCCGTGTGGGATATCATCATCAATTTCCTGAAAGAGCGCCATCCCGTGCTTTCAAAGTTCGCCTTCTGGAAGTACAGAAAAAAAATGGACAGGATGAACGACAAGTACTTCAGCGGACGGAGAAACGGCGAAAACTTCTCCAGATACAAATCCTACCGCCTGTTCCTTTTCAAAAGAAGCTGAAACAACGTTTATGCCGGAACCCTTTACGCGTCTATTGACCCTGCCCGCCAAAAGATGTACCATTAATACGCACACCTACAGAAAATCAACCCTGAGAGGGACCGGTGGGAAATATCGGCGTGACTCACGACAAGGAATTTGACATAGCCATCTACACGCTCGAAGGCGACGTGACCTACGCGGACATCCGGGACGCCATAGACGAATACTACGACGGAAAGCTCACGAAGTACACCCTGTGGGATTTTTCAATGATGGACCTCCCGAAAAACTTCACCGGGGAGCACGCGAGGCTGCTCGGCGGCCAGGTCAACACGCTAGGGAAGGAGCGCCCGGAGGGCGCCGTTGACTTGATAATAGTGCCGGACATAGTGCAGTTCGGGCTGGCGCGTGTTTACGCGGCGTATTCCGAGTTTTTCGGCGACAAGCCCGGAACGTTAAAGACAATGATATTCCGCAAAAAAGACGATGCCCTGAGGTGGGTACGCGGCAACGAAAAGATGGAAAAAGCATGAAAAAATGCCCGATGTGCGCCGAAGAGATTCAGGACGAGGCGGTGAAATGCCGCTTTTGCGGTGAACTTCTTGTAAAAACCGCCAGGCAGAAATGGTATTTCAGGACTTCCGTCATAGTATTCGCTTTTCTGCTCGCCGGGCCTCTGGCTTTGCCTCTGGTGATATGGCATCCAAATCTAAGTAAAAGGAACAAGATACTGATAACCGCCGCTGTGATAATAGCGACCTGTTTTCTGATAGTCCTGATGAACCGTTCCATTCGCTCGATAGCGGATTACTACAATCTGATCTCGTCGCTCAAATAGCGCGCAAAACCTCATAAAGGAGAAAAACATGCCCATTGTAAGAGTGGAAATCTGGGAAGGAAGAAACAGGGAATTAAAGAAGAACCTGTCAAAAGACATCACTCAGGCAATGGTCAAACACCTCGGATGCCCCGAAAAAGCGGTGTCGGTGGTGATAACCGACGTCCCCAAGGACAACTGGGCCATCGGCGGGGAACTCGCCAGCGACGCTTTCAAGGACGTGAAATAGCAGCCTATCCTCAGACACATACATGCCCATTTTACTTTATCCTCGCAAAAAGGTATAATCCTGTTGCATCCAATGGAAAACCACAAGAAATTTGACATCATAGTCATAGGCGCCGGGCCGGCCGGCTATTCAGCCGCCGTTCGCGCGGCGCAGCTTGGAAGCTCCGTCCTTCTCGTCGAACGGGCTTCGCCGGGCGGAACCTGCCTCAACATCGGATGCGTGCCCACAAAATTCCTCTGGGAAGCCACACAGCTTCCGTTAAGGCTCAAAAAAGCTTCCTGGTTCGGCATCGAACCCGAAGACAAATCGCTGGACTCGCGCCTCATATTCCAGAAAAAAACCAAGAACACCGAACTCCTCGCAAAATCCCTGCAGAACCTCATATCCGGATACAACATAGAACTTGCTTTCGGCAACTGCGCTTTCCTGCACGAAAAACTCATAGAGATATCAATGTCCGACGGAACAAAAAAACAGGTAACGGCCGACAAGGTAATAATCGCCGCCGGCTCATCGCCTAAAAGCATCCCTGGGATGGAAATCGATCACATAAAAGTAATTGACTCGACCGACGCCCTTCTTCATTCCGATGTCCCGGGAAAGATGCTCGTGATAGGCGGAGGGGCTATAGGAATTGAACTCGGGCTGATTTACTCGCGCCTGGGAAGCGAAATAACAATTGTTGAAAAAGAACCGCAGATTCTTCCCAACGAGGACACCGAGATCGCCCAGGAACTCAAAAAGATACTCACAAGACAGGGTCTGCACATAAACACCGGCATCGATGGCATAGAACCGTACGCGGAAGGCCAGGATAGGATTCTCGTGGCGGTGGGAAGGAAAGCAAATATCAGCGGCCTGAACCTTGGGGCGGCAAAAATAACCTATACGACCACGGGTATCTCCGTCAACGAATACCTTGAAACAACGACGCCCGGGATTTTTGCCGCGGGAGACGTAACTGGTAAATGGTTCCTTGCATACACCGCTCAGGCCGAAGGCATAACAGCCGCCGAGAACGCGCTTGGGCAAAAAAACACAATTAACTACGATTTCGTGCCAAGGGTGGTGTTCACCGACCCGCCGTGCGCGAGCGTCGGCATCCCTGATAACAAGCTTGCTGAAGGCAGTTTCGTGACAGGCAGGTTCCCTTTTACGGCAAACTCCAGGGCTTTCATAGAAGGCGAGAGGGCCGGTTTCGTCAAAATTACGGCCGAAAAATCAACCGGAAAGATACTGGCCGGCCACATAATCGGGCCTCACGCCGAGGATATGATATCGATCCTCTGCGTGGCGATGAAGGCCGGGCTTAAAATCCACGATATCTCGCGCGAAATATTCTTCCATCCGTCCCTCGCGGAGGCGCTTCACTGCGCCTGCGAGGACGTGGCGGGAAAGTGCGTTGATTTGCCGAAAAAAAATTAGTATAATTTCTCATCAGGCATCCGTCACAGTAAGCGGTTTTTAGAAGGAACTCCAGACAGTGCACGGGTCTTTAACGGAAACACCCAAAACGTGCGCTTTTTTTATCCGCCTGCGCAGAATACCACGGTTTTACCCGCAGATGAATGCGTAAGACGCTTCGGCGAATGTCGCCAACAAAGGGAAACTGCGGATAACCCGCCGCAGCTGCGGTTTCAAAGCGGCGAATAGCCGCGGTAATTGAAGACCGCGTTTAGCGAAGGCGGGTATTCATTAGATGCCGTTCCGCCCTGGCGTGACCCGTGATGCCCCATAACGACGATTACACAGAGATTATAGAGGATTACACGGATACGACAAAGACAAAGAGACCTAATCTGTGTAATCAAAGTTTAGAATCCGTGTAATCAAGAAGGTTTTGATGCCCAACCGAACGCCACTTTACGTCGAACACCAGCAGCTGAAAGCCCGTTTCGTTGAATTCGGCGGGTGGGAAATGCCGATACAGTACACTTCCATCGTCGAAGAGCATAACGCCGTGCGCCAGCGCGCCGGGATGTTCGACACCTCGCACATGGGCGTGGTCGTTATCGCGGGCGCCGACGCCGAAAACTTCCTGAACCGCCTTACCCTCGCCGACATACCGCTCATCATCCCCGGACAGGCCAAATACTCGATGTTTTTAAATGAAAAGGGCGGCGTCATAGACGACCTCATAATATACCGCAGGGAAAGGGATTTCGTCCTAGTGATAAACGCCGGCAACACCCCCAAAGACCTCGCCTGGATGAAAAAACACAAGACAAAAAACCTCGCCATAGACTACATAAGCCCCGGGGTATGCATGATAGCCCTGCAGGGGCCGGAAGCCCAGCTTATCCTGCAAACCTTCGTCGAGGATGACCTCAAAAGCGTCGGATACTTCCGATTCATTAAACCGGAGTACAAGTACTTCAAGCCTAAATTCTCGATGCTCGCGCGGACCGGCTACACCGGCGAAGACGGTTTCGAGATGATAATGTCGGTTGATGAGGCCAAAAGAATCTGGGACCTTCTGGCCGCCGCCAAAGTGCGCCCCTGCGGGCTCGGGGCGCGCGACACCCTGCGGCTTGAGGCCTGCATGCCTCTCCACGGCCACGAGATAAGCGACTCGATATCTCCCATAGAGGCCGGGCTCGGGGGGGTAATACACTGGGACAAGGATTTCATAGGCAAGACCGAGCTTTTAAAGATAAAACAAGCCAAGCCGAAGACTTTTCTGACGGCCTTGATAATGGATTCCGGCATACCGAGGACGGGGTGCAGGGTCTTTTGCGGCAACAAAGAGGCGGGAAAAGTGACGAGCGGAACTTATTCGCCGACGCTTAAAAAGGGGATCGCGCTCGCCTACACCGGCTCGCAGTACAAGCCGGGCGACTCGCTCGGCATAGAGATACACGGCCAGGTCAAAACGGCCACCGTGACGGACAGGCCGTTTTATAAACGCAATAAAAGACAGGGTCAAGGGTCAAGCACCAAGTAGCAAGGAAGACTTTGACATACCTGGCCCCTTGACCTTGGCTACTTGACCCTTTTTCAGGAGGTTTCAATGAACGTACCAAAGGATCTTCGCTACGCGAAAACGCACGAATGGGCCAAAAACGAGAATTGGAAGATAAAAGTCGGCATAACCGACCACGCCCAGCACGAAATCACGGATGTCGTCCACGTGGAGCTGCCCGCCTCCGGCAAGAAGGTAACAAAGGGCCAGCCCTGCGCTGTCGTGGAATCAGTCAAATCGGCTTTCGACATATACGCGCCTGTGTCCGGCACGGTCGTGAACGTCAACGACAAGCTCTCGTCCAGCCCCGAACTCGTCAACAAGTCGCCGTATGACGAAGGGTATTTCTTCGTTATAGAGTCCAATAACCCTTCAGAATACGAAAAACTGCTGTCCGCGGAAGAGTATTCCAAGCTTTTAAAGTGACCACGCCGGGGCGGGGTCATCCCGAAGGTTGCTACCGGGATCTGATGACCTGATAAGCCAGGACAAAGTTAAAGCATAACTTTAAGTCAGTATACTATGGATTTTTTACCCTCAAACGACCGGTCAAAAGAAGAAATGCTCAAGAAAATCGGAGTTAAAGAATCACTTGAGCTATTTTCTCAAATACCTGAAAAATCAAGGATTAAAAAACTCAACATACCTGACGGCATTTCCGAGCAGGCGCTTGCCGCCGAATTCGAGCAGCTTGCCTCCAAGAACACCTCAACTGGACAAAACAAATCATACCTCGGAGCCGGAATATACGAACATTTCATCCCCGCTGTCGTCCCACAGCTGGCGGGGCGCTCCGAGTTCGTCACCGCCTATACCCCCTACCAGCCGGAAGCAAGCCAGGGCACCCTGCAGACCATATTCGAGTACCAGAGCATGATCTGCGGGTTAACAGGCCTTGACGTATCGAACGCCTCCCTGTATGACGGCGCATCCGCTACAGCCGAGGCCGCCCTGATGGCCATAAGGACCACCGGGAAAACGCGCATATGCGTTTCGAAAGGGCTCCATCCCGAATACGCGCAGGTTTTGTCCACCTACCTGCAGGGCACCGAAACCGAAATATCAGATTTCGAGCTCAATGCCGGCTCCGTTGACCCGGCATCGCTGAAAGCAAAATTGAATGAAAATACAGCCGCTTTCATAATACAATCGCCCAACTTTTTTGGCATAATCGAAGACCTTTCTGCCGTTGCCGATGCCGTAAAAAGCTCCGGCGCGCTTCTCATAGTTGTCTGCAACCCCATTTCACTGGGACTGCTGAAATCCCCGGGCGAGGCCGGGGCCGACATAGCGGTCGGCGAAGGCCAGGTGCTGGGCAACCGGCAGGGGCTGGGCGGTTTCTCTTTCGGGTTCATGGCCTGCAAAAAGGAGTTCCTCTGGAAGATGCCGGGCAGAATAGCCGGCCAGACCACCGACACCAAAGGCAGGAGAGGTTTCGTTCTCACCATCCAGTCCCGAGAACAACACATCCGGCGCGAAAAGGCCACGTCGAACATATGCACGAACGCCGCGCTGAACGCGCTCTTCGCCTGCGTCTATCTTTCAGGCTGGGGGCCGGAAGGGTTCAGAAGGCTCGCCGAAATAAACATCCAGAACAGCCGTTACGCGTTCGAAAACATAACAAAAATCAACGGGTTTACACCCGTCTTCCCGGATAAACCTTTCTTTAACGAGTTCGCCATAAAGACAACAAAAAAGATCCCCGAGATAAGGAAGAAGCTTGCTTCAAACGGCATAATAGGGCCGTTCGAACTGGGAGATTTCCATCCGGAAATGAAGGACTGCCTGCTTTTCTGCGTGACGGAGACAAAGACCAAAAAAGACATAGACAAACTTGTTGAGGCGCTTAAATCTGTGTAATCGCCTTAAAAAATCTGTGTAATCATTTTTAAAATGGAAAAACTTCTGATAGAACTGTCAAAAAAGGGCCAGAAGGGGCACTCCCTTCCGGAGACCGACGTCCCGGCCCCAAAAACCGGCGGCCTCGCGCCTGAAAAGTACACGAGAAAGACCGCGCCGAACCTGCCGGAGGTCGCCGAGGCGGACCTCGTCCGCCATTTCACGCGGCTTTCCAAGCTCAACTACGCCCTGACCACCAATTTCTATCCGCTCGGCTCGTGCACGATGAAATACAACCCGGCTGTAAACGAAAAAATAGCGTCTCTTCCCGGTTTCTGCGAAATACACCCCTATCAGGACGAGAAAACGATACAGGGCGCCTTGAAAGTGATGCACGACCTTGCCGCACGCCTGTGCGAGATAACCGGTATGGACTCGTTCACCCTTCAGCCGGCCGCCGGAGCGCAGGGCGAGTTCACCGCGCTTCTCATCATCAGGGCGTACTTCAGGTCGAAAAACGAAAAAAGGACCAAGATCATCGTCCCGGATTCGGCCCACGGCACGAACCCCGCTTCGGCCTCCGTCGCGGGTTTCGAGATAATACCGTTCAAATCCGGGCCCGACGGTTCGATAGACGCCTCGAAACTCAAACAAGCGCTCTCAAAAGACGTCGCGGCCGTAATGCTCACGGTGCCGAACACCCTCGGCGTCTTCGAGAAGGAGATACTCGAAATATCGAAGGCGGCCCGCGACAACGGCTCGCTCCTCTATTACGACGGCGCCAACTTGAACGCCCTTCTCGGCTTCGCGAGGCCCGGGGACTTTGGTTTCGACATCATACACACGAACCTCCATAAAACCTTCTCCACCCCGCACGGCGGCGGCGGCCCCGGCGCCGGGCCCGTGGGCGT
>JAFGGC010000025.1 GCA_016930715.1 Endomicrobiales bacterium | reverse complement strand
GGAGAAAGGGAAAAAACGGGGTTGAAGCTCGAAGGGGTCGGCGCCGTGAACCCGGTGAACGGCAAGAAGATTCCGGTTTTCGTCGCGGATTACGTCCTCATGGGATACGGCACGGGAGCGATAATGGCGGTTCCCGCACACGACCAGAGAGACTGGGAGTTCGCGGTAAAGTACAAGGTGCCTATTGTTGAGGTCATTCACAGCAAGGATTCGTCCATCGCGAAATGCGCATATGAAGGCGAAGGCGTGATGGTCAACTCGGGCGAGTTCGACGGAACGCCGTCGGTAGAGGGCGCCGAAAAGGTCACGAAGTGGCTCGAATCCAAAAAACTAGGCAAGAAGGCCGTCAATTACCGGCTGAAAGACTGGCTCATATCGCGCCAGAGGTACTGGGGAACGCCCATACCCGTGATCCACTGCGAAAAATGCGGCGCAGTGCCTGTGCCGGAAAAGGACCTGCCAGTCGTTCTTCCGGAAAACGTCGAGCTGACCGGAGAGGGGAAGTCGCCTCTTTCCCGCATCAAGGATTTCATCGAAGTGAAGTGCCCGAAGTGCGGCGCGCCGTCTAAACGGGAAACGGACACGATGGACACGTTCGTGGATTCCTCGTGGTACTTCGCGAGGTACACGGACGCAAAAAATTTAAAAACGCCGTTCGATAAAAAGACAGCCGATTACTGGCTGCCGATCGACCAGTACGTGGGCGGGGTGGAGCACGCCTGCATGCACCTGATATATTCGCGTTTCTGGCACAAGTTCATGAGGGACATAGGCCTTCTCAAAAGCAGCGAGCCTTTCGAGAAGCTCCTGACGCAGGGAATGGTGACGCTCGGCGGGGCCGCAATGTCGAAATCGCGGGGCAACATCGTGACGCCAGACGAGATAATAGAAAAGTTCGGAGCGGATACCGCGCGTCTTTTCATACTTTTCGCCGCGCCGCCCGAAAAGCAGCTCGACTGGTCGCAGGAAGGCCTTGAGGGATGCTGGAGGTTCCTCAACAGGGTATGGAGGCTCATAGCCCGGAAGGATGAGCTTAAATCGACGAAACAGAAGTCCGGCCAGCGGCAGGAACGAGGCTCGGCCGACGCGGCGGTCTTGAAAAAGACTCATCAGACAATAAAAAAAGTAACCAACGATATAGTAAGGGAGCACCAGCTGAATACGGCGATATCCTCGATAATGGAGCTCGTCAACGAGTGTTATTCGTCGATAGATTCCTGCTCTGACGGAGTCCTTGAAACGGCGCAGGAGACGGTAGTGCTGCTCCTTATGCCGTTTGCCCCGCATATGTGCGAAGAACTTTGGGAAAAGATGGGGCATAAGAAGAGTCTTCTTGAAGAAAGTTGGCCTGAAAGCGACGAGAAATACCTGATAGACGACACCATAGAGATTCCCGTGCAGGTGAACGGCAAGCTGCGCGCTACGGTAAGCGTCGTGGCCGACATAACGGAGGAAAAACTGAAGGAGATTGTTTCGGTAGACCCAAAGATTACGCCCTATCTTGAAAAAGGCAGGCTCGTGAAGTTCATATACGTTCAGAAGAGGATAGCGAACCTGATCGTAAAGTAGTAAAATTAAAATTTTCCCGCCTTTGGCGGGACCCCGCTGAAAGCGGTGGCGAAATTCGAGATTGTTGTTTCGAAATTAAGTTATTAAAAGGAGGGTTTATGAAGGTAAAAGGTCTGTTGAAGGCGGTTCTATTTTCGGCGGTGGTGTTTTTGGGCTGCGCGGCGCCCTACACTCCGGCCCCGCAGATAATACCGTCGCACATCAAGGCGATTTACGTTAGGCAGTTCGTCAACATGACGAACCAGTTCGGCATCGAAGACAAGCTGACGCTCAAGGTCGTGGATGAGTTCGTCAGAGACGGAAGGATCAAGTACGCAATGAACGAGGAAAATGCCGACGGCGTCGTGGTCGGCGAGATAACCAAGTATATCCTCCAGCCGCTCACCTATGACTCCAACATGGTGGCTGAGCAATACAAGCTCTGGGTGCTGCTGAACGTCCATTTCGTAGATAAGGTCAACAACGTTACAATGTGGACCGAGTCCAACATGGAAGGTATCCAGATATTCTACGACCCTTCAAGGGGCGGAAAGCCCGAGGAGGAGGTCCGTGAGGAGCTGTGGGACCTTTTCGCCAGGGACATAATCAAGAGGACTTACGAAGGTTTCGGTTCCGTGAGCGGAGCTTCGGAGAAAAAAGTACCGACAAAATAGGGCCGCCATGGCAAATATCAAGTACGCGGAAGCCCTAAGCCAGTGGAAAAACGGGAAGTTCAGGGATTTGTACCTGCTTGCCGGGGAAGAGATTTATTTGATTGAAGAAGCGGTGCGGGCGCTTTCCGATAACCTCAAGATAGATTCCCTGAACACTGAAACATTCTCGTTCCCCGAAGCGGACCTCAATGACGTGATGCTTGCCGCCCAGACGATGCCCTTCCTCGCCGGCAGGCGCCTCGTGATAGTCAAAAACGTCAACAGGCTCAAATCCGCGGACCTGAATAAATTCGTCGAGTTCCTGAAATTTCCCACGGAGAGCGTCTGCCTCGTGCTTGTGTGGCCGGAAAGGGTCCGCAAGGACGACAGGAAGCATTCGCTTTTCAGGGCCGCGGGAGAATCAGGGGACGTTATGGAGTTCAGGGCGCTTTATGACAGCGAACTTCCGGGATGGATAATTGGGCAGGTAAGGTCCAGGGGAAAAAAAATCTCGGCGGGAGCGATAAAATACCTGGCGAACGAGTCCGGTTCGAACCTTCTCGACCTGGAAAACGAGATAGAGAAACTCGTGCTTTTCTGCGGCAAGCGCCAGGAGATAGGCGTTGACGACGTGGAGGCGCTGAGCGGACATACCAAACAGGCGAACCTGAACGGCCTTGCCGACGCGGTGGAATCGTCCGACTGCAGGAGCGCGCTGAAAATATCAGAGAAACTCCTGTCCGAAGGCGAGATCCCGTTGAGGCTTATCGCCACCATCCACAGGACGGTCAAGCGGCTCGCCGTGGCCAAGAGCCTCGCCGAGGAAAGAGGAATGAGCCAGCAGGAGATAAGGCAGGAATTGAACCTCAACCCCTATTTTGACAGGAATTTTTTCGCGCGGCTGTCAAAGCACACGATGAGAGGGCTGGAGAAAGGTCTTGAGGATGTGCTTGAAGCGGATTTGGAGCTGAAAAGCTCATCGCTCCCGGAAGAAATGGTGTTTGAAAGGCTGATTATTTCGCTTTGCGGCTACAGCGCGTGAACCATCTTGGAAAGGCGGGCTTTCTGATGGGCCGCGGCGTTGGAATGTATGACGCCCTTCTTGACCGCCTTGTCCCATTCCGAGAAGGCGAGTTTCAGTAGTTGAGAAGCCTGTGTCTTGTCTTTTTTTTCTACGGCGATCTGGACCTTTTGCCTGATGCTCTTTATGCCGCTTCTGATGGAAAGGTTGACCGTCCTGCGGCGGAGCGCCTGGCGCGCCGCTTTAAGCGCCGATGTGTGCCTGCCTGTTTTGAGTTTAGCCATTTTTCGTTCCTTTTCCCGCCGGCGGCGGGCAGTATTTGGTCTTGACTAAAAAAACAACGAAGCATAATAATATAAAAAAATACCCGTAAAGTCAAATTAGGGGCTACTGAAAAACCCAGTAGTTTCTGATTACGCGGATTATAACGCTGATTGCACGGATTATTCTCTTCGGTAAATCCGTGTAATCCTGTAGTTATCTGTGTAATCAAGGGTTCACTTTATGAGCCGGGAAAAACTCACCAAAAGCGCGAGCAGGGTGGCCGTCGGGACGATGATCTCAAGGATCCTCGGGTATTTGCGCGACATGCTCGTCGCTCACGCCTTCGGCGCCGGGATGTTCGCGGACGCCTTCTACGCAGCCTACAGGATACCGAACCTCCTGAGAAGACTCCTGGGGGAGGGTTCGCTCTCGGCTTCGTTCATTCCGGTATTGAGCGAATACCTTCACACGAAATCTAAAGAAGAAACCCAGAAGCTGATAAACGTGGTTTTAACGGGGCTGACGATAATTCTTGTCGTCCTCACGGCCCTCGGCATCATTTTCGCCCCGCAGATAGTCCACCTTATTGCGTGGGGTTTCACCGACGACCCGGAGAAACTCGAGCTCACGATAACCCTGACGCGCCTGATGTTCCCGTTCATGCTTTTCATATGCCTTGCGGCCCTCGTGCTGGGGATACTGAACACCCTTAATTCATTTTTCATACCGGCCATATCGTCGGCGTCTCTCAGCGTTTCGGAGATCACCTACATCCTTGCCCTCGCGCCGATGTTCGCGCCGGGCGACCAGATTAAGGGCCTTGCCATCAGCGTGATAGTCGGCGGGCTCGGTCAGTTCGCCGTCCAATGGCCGAAGATGGCGTCGATGGGATGGAAGCTCGGCTGGAAGATGGATTTCAAGCATCCGGGCCTGAAACAGATAATGGTTCTCATGGTTCCGGCGATGCTCGGCCTTTCCGTCGACCAGATAAACGCTTTCGTCGACACGATATGCGCGTCTTTCCTTGAACTGGGCTCGATAACGGCGCTGTATTACTCCAACCGCCTTATGCAGCTGCCTCTTGCGATATTCGGCCTCGCGCTTTCGAGCGCGGCGCTGCCGGCGATGTCAAAGTCCGCGGCGGTCAAGGACCTGTCGGCCGTCAAGGACACCCTGAATTATTCCATACGGCTCGTCGTTTTCATAATGCTGCCCTCGGCCGTCGGCCTGATGATAGTGGGACTTCCCGTGATATCGCTCCTTTTCGAAAGGGGAAATTTCGACCGCACGGCTTCGCTGATGACGAACAGCGCCCTTTTCTATTATTCGCTCGGGCTTCCGGCGTACGCCGTCACGAAGATATTCGCCAGCGCCTTCTATTCGCTCAAGGACACCAAGACCCCGGTCAAGGCCGCGGCGGTCGCCGTTGCGCTGCACGTTATTCTCAACATAGCGCTTATGTGGCCGATGAGGGTCGGAGGGCTTGCCCTCGCTACTGCCGTGTCCTCCTGCGTGAACTTTTCGATACTCGCCGTAATATTGAGGAAAAGGATCGGCGCGCTAGGCCTGAGGAGAATAGGGGTCACGTTCGTCAAGTCGCTTGCCGCCTCCGCCGCGATGGGCGCGTTCGCGTGGTGGTCGGCGTTCATATTGTTCAGGGACCACCTCCTGCTCGGCGTTTCAACCTCCATAATAGGCGGGCTTGTAGTGTTTTTCGCGGTGTCGGCCGTGCTGAAAATTGAAGAAAGAAAACCTCTGCTTGCCATAGTCCTTAAAAAAGAACCGACCATAGAAGACTGAACGGAAATCCCTTATGATTACCTCCCTTGACGAACGGCTAAAAGAAATCCCGCCGCGCCCCGGCGTTTACGTGATGCGCGATTCGGCCGCGCGCATAATCTACATAGGAAAGGCGAAGAACCTGAAGAAACGCGTGGCGTCGTACTTCCGGAAGGACGTCGAAGGAAAGGTCGCCGCGCTGGTAGGCGCCCTGCGCCACGTCGATTTCGTGGCGGCCTCTTCCGAGCGCGAAGCGCTTGTGCTTGAACGTCAGCTGATAAATCTTCACAAGCCCTACTACAACTCGATGTGGAGGGACGACAAGTCCTACCCTTACCTGAGACTCACCGTCAGGGAGGACTTTCCGCGGCTTTTTTTGACGAGAAAGATAGTCAGGGACGGAAGCCTTTATTTCGGGCCTTACCCTAACGTCATGCCGGTGAAGGGGCTTTTGAGGTGGCTCAGGAAGGTATTCAAGTGGCGGCCGTGCCGCATGCAGTTTTCCGGAACCGCGCTTCCGAAGGAATCCAAGGTCAAGTCCTGCATATACTACCACACGAAGAGATGCCCCGCGCCCTGCCTCGGCAAAATATCGTCGAAGGAATACAAAGACGGCATATCGGGCGTGAAGATGTTCCTGAAAGGCAGGTATTCAGAGCTCAAGAAGCGCTGGGAAAGGGAGATGGCCTCGGCGAGCAAAGATCTCGATTACGAAAAAGCCGCGGAGCTCAGGGACCGGCTTCTGGCCGTGGGTTCGATGGAAGAAAGGGTGACCGTGAAAGAGGTCAGGCCAGGGGACCTCGCCCTGTCCATTAAGACTACCGACGCGATGCTTGAGCTCCAGAAAACGCTGGGCCTGAAAGACCTTCCGTATTCCATAGAGGCCATAGACATATCCAATATCTCCGGTTTTGAGCCGGTCGGCTCGCTCGTGCGCTTCGCGGGCGCCGAACCGGACAGGAGCGGTTACAGAAAATACAGGATAAAAAGCGTATCCGGTCAGGACGATTTTTCGATGATTAAGGAAGTGGTCCTGCGAAGGTACGCAAAATCCGGCAAAGGCAGCGCGTTTCCGGACCTGATTCTGATAGACGGCGGCAAAGGCCAGCTTTCGGCGGCGGTATCGGCGCTCAAGACCCTACGTTTGGAAGTGCCCGTTATCTCGCTTGCGAAAAAAGAGGAAGAGGTCTTCACGCCTTTAAAGAGCGGGCCTCTTGAAATCGACAAGGACTCCGCTGCGGTCAGGCACCTGCGCAAGGTGCGCGACGAGGCCCACCGTTTCGCGGTTTCGTACCACCGCCTTAGACGTAAAAAGGCGCTTCTGGGGAAATGATGCTCAAAAGTCTGCTGAAAACGGTTCTGGAAATGCGGGGGGACGGCGCGCGCGTCCACATCAAGTGGGCCGCGGTTCTTTTCCTGCTGTCGGCCGCCTTCTGGCATAAAATAGTTTTCACCGGCCAGGTCCTGTTCTTCGACCTGACGGAAAAACTTTTCTTTCCGAGTTTCGCGCTGTACAAGAGCGCACTTGCCGCAAAAACCATACCCCTCTGGAACCCATTCGTACTGTGCGGTATGCCGTTTCTCGCCAATCCCCAGGCCGGATGCTATTATCCCTTCAACATTGTATATGCCCTGACGGGTTTTGCCGCCGCAATCAAGATAAGCATCGTTCTGCACGCGTTCATGGCTGGGCTTTTCATGTATTTTCTTTCGCGTTCGATGAAATTCGGCACGGCGGCAGCGGTTCTTTCCGCGGCGGTCTACATGTTCAACGGGTTCTTCGTCCTGCACGCGGGGATATTGAGCAACGCGAGCTCGTACGCCTGGACGCCGCTTGTTTTTCTGTTCTTCCGCAAGGCGCTTGCCGACCAGAAGGTGTTCTACGCGCTCCTGGCGGCGCTTTTCGCCGCGGTGCAGGTCTTCGCGGGATTCCCGCAGTTCACCTATTACTGCGCGGTGGTGATGTTTTTCTACGCCGTCTTTGCTCGCACCGGGCCTGGTATCGTGAAAAAAGCGGGATATCTTGCCTTGTTTGCCGCGTCGACCGCCGTTTTTTCAATGGCGCAGGTGCTGCCCGCGCTGGAAGTGGTGAAAAATTCGGTCAGGGGTGGCGGGATGGGGTTTGAACACGCGGCGGTTTATTCGATAAGCCCGGAAATCTTCGCCAAGTTCATCTTCCTGCCTCTGTGGGACTGGTTCAAACCCTTCTGGCCCGACGACCCGCACATAACCGGGTTCTATTTTTCGGTCGTTGCCTTAGTGTTGGTATTTGTCTCCGTCAAAAAACTGATGAAAGGCGAGATATCGTTTTTCTTGTGGGTTTTCATCGTTTCGCTGGCGCTGTCCCTGGGCAGTTACCTGCCGGTGTACAAGCTGTTCTATCACGCGGTGCCGGGCTGGAAATATTTCAGGTTCCCGGCCCAGGTAAATTCGATGAGCGCGTTCGCCTTCGCGCTGCTCGCGGGATACTCCGTCGGAAATATGAGAAGCACGCGCCTTAAAACGGTTGTAGTTGCGCTGATCGTGGCCGAACTGTTCCTGTTCGGGGCCAAAGCGCACCAGCTGATAGACGATTCCTACTACGAAACGAAGACCGGCAACATCGAACTATTGGCCGGCGACGGCGACCTGTTCAGGTACGTCGTTACGCCGGAGGCGGCGTCGGGCAGGCCGGAGTTCGACGAAGACTATCTAAAAAGATGGCTCAATCACAAGGATATGCTCCACAGGAACACCGGCGGTGCCTACATGCTTTTTGACATAGACGGCAGGGAATCGTTCACGCCGGCGAGGTACGATTCGCTGCTGAGGACGATAGATACTCCGTACACTCCGGTGCTGGACCTTTTGAACGTCAAGTACCTGTTGACAATGCGCGAAATAAGCGACCCGTCGTACCGGCTGATTAAAAAAGGACACGTGAACGTGTACAAGAACAACCGGCACCTGCCCAGGGTGTTCTTCGCGCCGAAGGCGTTGTATTTGCCGGAGAGCGGGATTCTCGATTATATGTCGTCAAACCGTTTTGACCCGTGGAACGAGGTCATATTCAGTGCAGAAAGGAAGCCGGGGGATTTCAAACCCGACGCAAGTTCAGTAAAAAAGGATAACAGGTGGATAGTCAGCATCGGGAATTACTCCTTTAACGAAATACGGGTTTCGGTCGATTCGCAAGACGCCGGATGGCTTGTTTTCAGCGAAAATTACTACCCCGGATGGAAGGCCGAAATTGACGGAAAAAACAGCGAGATTCTGCTTGCGGATTACGCGCTGAGGGCGCTCGCCGTTAAACCGGGACGCCATAAGATCCGGATGTACTACGACCCTTGGCCTGTCAAGGCTGGTCTGGCCGTATCAGGGGCCGCGTTCGCCGGTTTCTTGGTATATGCTTTCGTGTATTTCCGCAGGAACGGGAACGGGTCAAGAAACTCCGGTTAAATGCTCCAGTAAAATTTTTGTGCAACTTTTTCCTTAGGTCTCCATCCTTGACAAATCCCTTTTATTTTAGATAGAATACCAAGTAAGCAGCGGGTCAATCTTGCTCTCGATGCCTTAACCATGAAAACTGTCAAACTTGTCATTTCGGGCCTCGGCGTAGTTACTTCAGGGGCTGTGGGGAAAGAAGAGTTTTGGGGGAATCTTAGGGCAGGCAGGAATTGCGTTAAACCTATCCGGAACTTTTCTGTCGGAAAAATCAAGGCGAAAACAGCTGGCGAAGTCGACGACTCGAAACTTATGTTTTTTTTCGGCGACGAAAAGGGCCTGCGGAACCTCGACAGGAGCGCCCTATTTCTGATCGCCGCCTCAAAAATGGCTATCGACGACGCGAAGCTATCGATAACCGGAGAGAACACCGACGACATCGGCATGGTCACCGGGACGTCGTTTTCGCACCTCGTACCGATAGTCCAGTTCGACAGGCAGGTGTTGAAGGAAGGCCTAAATTTTTCCAATCCCGCGCTGTTCCCTTCAACCGTCATAAACGCAGCCTCAAGCCAGGTTTCGATAAAGTTCAACATGCAGGGTTTCAACACCACAGTTTCCACCGGCTACACTTCATCGCTTGACGCAATAAAATACGCTGAAAACACAATAGAAACAGGCAGGGCAAAAACCGTCCTCTGCGGGGCCGTGGACACCCTGTCTTATCCGGTGCTTTTCGGGTTCAATAAGCTTGGGTACCTGGCAGGGCTAAAAGGCAAAGAAGTTATGTGCCCGTACGACAAGAGGCGCAATGGCCCGGTCCTGGGTGAAGGCGCGGGAGTGGTGGTGATGGAGGACGAAAAAACCGCGCTTGCCAGAAAGGCGAAAGTATACGCCAGGGTCAGGGCAGTCGCGAATTACTTTGACGCCAGAGGCATCGCGAGGATCCACCCTCAAGGGTTAGGCCTTGAAAAAGCGGTGAGGTCCGCGCTGGAGCAGGCCGACGTGCTTCCCGAAGACATAGATTACATATCGACCTGCGCGAACTCCTCCCGGGAGATGGACGGGATAGAGGTCTTGGTTCTCAAGAAAATCTTCGGCGAGAGCCTGAAGACAATACCGGCAAGCTCCATAAAATCGATGCTCGGGGAGACCTTCTCTGCGTCTGGTATCCTGCAGATAATATCGTCCGCCGGAGCGATGCACAAAGGGTTCATACCTCCTACGATAAACTACAAGCAGAAGGACCCGGATTGCGACATTGACTGCGTGCCGAACAGGGCCAGAAAAAAGAGGATAAAGACCGTTCTCGTGACTTCATTCGGGCCCGGCGGATACAACAGCGCCTGCATACTGGAGAAAGTATGAACGTTTTAAAGGGAAAGACAGCCATAATAACCGGCGGTTCAAGGGGCATCGGGAGAGCCTGCGTTCTGGCTTTCTCGAAAGCCGGGGCCAACGTGGTTTTCACCTATAACAGGAGCAAGGACGAGGCAGATGCTCTTCAAAAATCCGCGAAGAACGTCGTCAGCGTGAAAACCGACGTTCGGGAATACGAGCAGTGCAGGGCGGTAGTGAACGAGGCCCTGAAAAAATTCAAGAAACTCGATGTCGTCGTCAACAACGCCGGCGTGAATATCGACAAGGCGCTCGTGATGATGACGCACGACGACTGGAAGACCGTGATAGACACCAACCTCAACGGCACGTTCAACATGACGAGGGCGGCCATAACGACCTTTATGAAGCAGAAGGGCGGATGCGTTATCAACATGAGTTCCGTCAGCGGGATAACGGGCCTGCCGAGACAGACGAATTACAGCGCTTCGAAAGCCGGGATAATCGGTTTTTCGAAAGCGCTCGCCAAGGAGGTTGCCGGCTACAACGTGCGGGTGAACACGGTATGCCCGGGGTACATAAAGACGGATATGGTGGATTCGCTGGGCGAAGACGTCAAAAAAAAGATACTGGAGTCGGTGCCGCAGAAGCGACTCGGAGAGCCGGAAGAAGTGGCGGATCTCTGCGTTTTTCTCGCGTCGGGAAAAGCGGGATACATTACGGGCGAGGTAATAAAGATTGACGGTGGATTGGCGATATAGGGCAGGTTCAAGAGTTCAAAGGTTAAAGAAACAAAAACGGTCCCCGGAGGGGGGGCTAAAAATCCAAAAGGAGGTTTTCAAGATGCCGAAAGTTAAGGATGCGGGTGCGATGCGCAAGGGGATAAGGAAACTCATCTCCGACATATCCGAGATTCCGGAAAAGGAATTGAAGGATGACGCAAAATTTGCCGAGGATATGGGGGTTGACAGCATGAAGGCGCTTGAGATAGTCGCCGCGGTGGAAAAGAAGTTCAAAGTCGCGATTCCGGAAGAACAAATACCCACCATTCGCTCGCCAAATGACGTTTATGAATTAATTGAAAAACTATTGAAAAAATAAAGGAAACCCTTTAGAATTAAAGGGCGGTTTTAACTTTCTTGTTTTCAAAAGGATTTCATGTCGCATCAAGACCAGAAAAACGGCCAATTTTTTTCCTGCGATGTAAAGAAGGTCCTTCCTCAGAAGTATCCTTTCGTGTTCATCGATAGGGTCGTGGAATTCGACAAAACGGGTTCCTCGATAACCTGCCTTAAGCACATCACAGCCAACGAGGACTATTTTCAGGGGCACTTTCCGGAAAACCCCATAATGCCGGGCGTCATCATCATAGAGGCGATGGCGCAGGCCGGCATACTCCTTTACGCGCACGTGAAATCGGACAACATGAAGAAAAACCCGCAGTTTTTTTTGGGGAAGGTCGAGGCAGTTTTCAAGAGGCCGGCGGTGCCGGGGGACACGCTTGTCATAGAAGCGAGCGCCGACAAGGTGATAGACACCGGCGGAATCGTAAAGGTCAGGGCGAAGGTGGGGGAAGATATCATCGCCGAGGCGGTTCTGGGTTTCGGAGTGAAATTGGGGCAATAATAACAAAGGAGGATATGTTATATCGGAAGATATAACATTAAAAAAATGAAACAGCTAAGATTGACATGCACGCTTCTGTTTGTTTTATCGGTTTTTGGGCAGTCTTTGTGGGCGAAAGGGATATTCATACTTCCCGGCGCCAGGGACGGAGGCATGGGGTCCGCGGTAATAGCGGTCGCGGACGGGCCGACAGCGGCGTACTATAACCCCGCAGGCCTCGCGCTTCAGAAGGAAGCCGCCGTGGAGGCTTCCGTTTTTTATCTGGCGGATGACGCCAAGAGCAACCGGTCCATGATGAACGTTTCCGCGCCCGTGTCGCAGGACGGGGATTTTCCCATCGCCGCGCAGATGCCGAGCGAGCCGGCTGAGTTTCAGAGCAAGAAATTCAAAACGTCCGCTCTCATACCCTTCGTGGGCGGATACAAGCACAGCGGCGGCATCACGTATTCGTTGAACATGTACGGCATAGGCGGCGGGGGAGGCAAGTGGGAGGATTCGGTGAGTGATGCGCTCACAGGCACAGACACGATCGACGCGAGCCTTGAAGCCGCTTACGCTTTCATAGTGTATAACTTCAGCGTCGCGAAGGAAATGAATTCGGAGCTTTCGCTGGGCGTCGGGATTGACGTTGTCAATATGACGGACACGCTGACGATCAAGAAGGATTATACGAGAGGAACGGGGTCGGCAATGCCCGCAGACTACAGCGTTTTGTACGAAAAAAGCGCCTCTGGCTACGGGATGCAGCTGGTAACGGGCGTGATGTATAAGCTTAGCGAAAAGGTCAACAGCGGCTTTGTGTTCAGAAGCGGCACGACGATAAAGCTGACCGGCACGAGCAAGCTGGCGCCGACCGAAGCCGACTATGACGAGGACTACAAATATCCGATGACGTACGGTCTGGGATTTTCGTACCTGCCGCAGGATGACGTCACTGTCGGGCTGTGCGTTGACCAGAACAACTATTCAGTCATGCATGAGACGATCAAATACAAGGACGCCGCGTTTCCGGATGTTGACCGCAAACTCGACAACAGGGACTGGAAAGATACGACGCAGGTGCGTTTGGGAGCCGAATACAGGCAGAGCGAAAAGCTTGCGTTGAGAGCCGGCATACAGACGGACCCTGTGCCGTTTTCGACCGATATGCTGGCTCTTACTGAGATAAACCAGTATGATTTCGTGTACTATTCCATAGGAGCAGGGTATAAGGCAGGAAAGGTGAATATTGATTTTTGTTACGCTTTCTGTCCCTCAAACAGCCCTTCAAAAGACGGCAGGAGCTATGAGTATCCGTTGAACATTTTCAGGCTGGGCGCCACATACAATTTTTAGTTACGGGTATTTTGGTATAAAGAAAGATCAAATATGGATAATAGAGTCGTCGTGACAGGATTGGGGGTCGTTTCTTCTATCGGAATCGGCACGGACGTTTTCTGGCAGAACCTGATTGCCGGAAAATCAGGAATAAACAAAGTGTCCATGTTCGATACGTCGAAATACAACAGGCACTTTGCCGGAGAAATAAGGGATTTTGACCCTTCGCGGTTCATGCCGAAAAAACTCTCAAAGCATTTCGGTAGGGCGTCGCAGTTCGCCATCGCGGCCACGAAAATGGCGCTTGATGACGCGGAGTTCGGAGACAATCGCAAGCACAGGACGGCCGTAATAATAGGCACCACGTTGCCAGAAGACAGCGAAATTGATTATTCATCCCGCAACGCTATCGAAAAAAGGTATAAGGGGTTGGAAACAAAATCCATACTCAATGTCCTGCCCATTTCAATCGTCAGGAACGTCGGCTATTATTTCGGAGTCAAGGGTATGAGCCTTCTGGTGCCTAACGCCTGCGGCGCGGGAAATTTCGCTTTGGGTTATGGATATGACCTGATAAAGAAAGGGGAAATTGAAACAGCTATAGTAGGCGGCACGGAATCACTGTCGAGGATAGGTTTTCAGGGATTTCAGCGGCTGTACGCGATGGCGCCTGAAAAGTGCGCGCCATTTGACAAAAACAGGAAGGGAATGCTGCTCGGCGAAGGGGCCGGGATATTGATTTTGGAAAGCGCCGAACACGCAGAAAGAAGAAATGCCAAAATGTACTGCGAGATATCCGGCTATGGAATGTCGTCGGACGCCTACAATATGACGATACCGAAAAGAGAAGGCGTGGCAAAAGCAATGAAAAAAGCTCTTGAGGATTCAGGGCTTTCGGGTGCGGATATCGACTATATCAGCGCTCACGGAACCGGCACGGTGGCGAACGATAAAAACGAATCACAGGCGATAATTGACGTGTTCGGGGAACACGGGAAAAAAGTTCCTGTCAGCTCCATAAAATCTATGATAGGCCACACGATGGGTGCGGCTTCGGCAATCGAGGCAATATCATGCTGTCTTGCCATGCGCGACGGGGTGATACCTCCCACCGTTAATTTCGAAACGCCCGATCCCGAATGCGGGATAGATTGCGTGCCGAATTCCGCAAGGAAACAGGAAGTAGATGCCGCAATAAACAATGGCTTCGCCTTTGGCGGCAATAACTGCTGCGTGGTACTGCAGGCCATATAATGGAGGGTAAATGGAAAGGTCAATAATGGAAGTTGCGATCAATTCAATTATGGAACTTACTGAAAACAGCAAGCAGAGGGAGCTTGTTGCAGGATTTTTTTTAAAAGATGTAGTAGGATTTATTGAAGGTATTAAGCAGGTATATAAAAAGTATAAAATGAGGCCCAAATATCTTCAAAGACAGATTAATGAGAGATGTGATCATGTCGTTTTTAAAGGAAGGGAACTTGAGAAAAAAATAGAAAGGAAAGGTTTGAAGACAAGGTTACTAATAAAGGAAATTAAAAGGAAATTCAGGGAAGTAATTAAGGAAGTGACGAAGCATAGTTGTATAATGAAGTGGGCTTCAGAAAAACCAAGAGGGTATCCAGGGGATTTTAAAATGCTTGAAATGATGTATGATAATAGAATATTGTCGAAAGGAATAGGTCAATATCTTGACAATTATCTTTTGTCAGTCGATAGCGTAGTGTCTGTGCGACACAGGCGCGATAAGATGGTCGAAATAATGAGGGATTTCGTAAATAAAACTAAAAAGCCGCGGATTGAAATGCTTGATATAGGTTGCGGTGGAGCCAGGATACTCAGAACATATTTTGAAAAAGGATTCCACAAAGAATATTCAGGTATGCTGAATTGCACAAACGTAGATCAGGACGACCTTGCCTTGGATTATGCAAGACGATATTTAGGAAAATATAGGAATAGAAAAGTCAGATTTGGATTCAAGAAGGAGAGCATACGGAATATATCCAATAAAAAGGAGCATTTTGCCAGTGTTTTTGGAAAAAAAGATCTCATTTATAACATAGGGGTAGCAGACTATTTGCCGAGCAATATATTGATTGAGTTCATAATCTTTTGCATGGGTATCCTAAATCCAGGAGGTAAATTTGTAGTAAGCTATAAGGATTTTGATATATGGAATTTTGTATCGCCGGACTGGTTCTGTAACTGGGTGTTCGTGCATAGAAACCTGCATGATATTCTTTGCCTGCTAAGGGACAACAATATTGATGTCGACAGAAAGTATAAGCTTGAGCTTCAATGGATCAAGACGGAAGACATATTCTATTTGATACTAACTAAAAAGGTCAAAGCGCACAAGCTTCTGTAAATTATGGGAATAAAATATTACATTTATTCAGCCGCAATAAACTTCCTCACTTCTTTCTTGCTTGGTATGTTTGTGCTTACAAGGGACAGAAAGAATACTAAGAACATAACGTTCACACTTTTTTGTCTTTCAATTGCATGGTGGTCATTTTTCTATTGTTTGTGGATGATGACTGTAAATAACTTAAAACTTGCTGACTATTTGGTAAGAACATGTATGATAGGTGTATTATTTATGCCAGTAACATTTTTGCATTTTATCAGTGCATTTTTGGGCGTACTTAAGGAAAAGAAGAATGTTATTTACATAGGTTATTTATTGAGTATCGTCATATCGACAACGGTATATACAGAATATTTCGTGACAGGTGTAGAGCAGAAGATGTTGTTTGCGTTTTGGCCTATAGGAGGCGTGGGATTTCATGTCGGAGTAATATACTATTTGTCGTATGTAATATATGCTTTCATAGTTATTGCAAAGCATTGGACGATAACCGTCGGTGTTCTACATAACCAGATATCAAGTATTATGTTCGGAACGTTATTAGGATATGTCGGGGGGTCCACAAATTATTTTCTCTGGTATAATATCCCCATACCTCCGATTTTAAATGGACTGGTTTCCGCATATGTTATATTCATTTCATACGCCATAATTAAATACCGTTTATTATCAATACAAGTTATAGTGACACGTCTCGGAATATTTCTGACTCTTTACGCGCTTGTCCTTGGAGTGCCATTTTTTGTTGGATATTACACAAATTCATGGCTGCTTTCAACAACTTACGCCGTGATATTTGCGACACTTGGCCCACTCGGATACAGATTGCTTCAAAGAAAAGCTGAAGACCTTATTCTTGCAGAGCAGAGGAGGTATCAGAAGATACTCATTCAGGCGGCCAGCGGTATGACGAAGGAACATAATCTAGGCAAGCTTCTAAATCTTATCGTGAGGATAGTGACAAAATCAGTTAAAATAGAGTATGCTGCATTGTTTCTAGAAGACAGGGAGAATGGATTTTACAGGTTAAGGGCCATAAGGTCGAATAAAAAGATAGTCGACGATTTCATATTTCCT
Organism: Endomicrobiales bacterium; assembly: GCA_016930715.1. Lineage (GTDB taxonomy): Bacteria > Elusimicrobiota > Endomicrobiia > Endomicrobiales > JAFGGC01 > JAFGGC01. The sequence goes on along the minus strand of JAFGGC010000025.1, from coordinate 58,773 downwards.
TTAAAAAACCCGTTTGTAGAGTTCGTGAAAAAGCACCGAGAACCATTCCTTTACGAAGAAATACCTCACGACGTGGTAAAGACCATCAATTTTCCGATGCACGTGTCGCTGGTGGTGCCGTCCTTTTACGAAGATTCGTCATTGGGTTTTATGTTGCTTGGTGAAAAAATTAATCAAAAAGCATATTCGATTGACGATATTAATGTTTTTAATATACTCTCGCGCCAGACGTCGATGGCGATAGAGAACTGCCTGTTCGTGGAGGAGTTCGCCAAGGCGCAGGAAAAGATCTTCGCGGCGGAAAAGCTAGCCTCGATCGGCGGGTTGGCGGAAGGTGTGGCGCACCAGATAAACAACCGGCTGAACCATTTCTCGATGGTTTCGGGGGAACTTCGGTTTGAGATCGAGAATTTCACGTCGAATCATCAGGACGTGATAGAAAACAACCAGGATTTCAAGAAGACCTTCGAGTATTTGGCGAAAATATCGGATTCGATAATAAACAACGTGAAGCGGACCGACGGAATCGTGAAAGGGATACTGAACTATGCCCGCGTGGAAGCAAAGGAAACGCTGTGCTCGAACTTCTTCCTGGACGAGGTTATAGACCTTTCCCTGGAACTTTTGAAGATAAAACACGGGCTAACGAAATATCCGCTTGCAATTGAAAAACTTTCAAACGATATAATCTACGGCGTCAAGGCGCAGGTAATGGAAACGGTGTATAACATACTGGACAACGCTTACGAGGCGATACAGGAGAAAATCGACGGAATGAACGATGACGATCTGAAGAAATTCAGCCCGGCGGTCAAGCTCACGGTGTCTCAGGATTCATTGACATCTCAAATAAGGATAGAAGACAACGGTATGGGGATAAAACCGGAGAACAAACACAAGATATTCGCGCCATTCTTCACGACAAAGTCATCCACGAAATCCGGAACAGGGATAGGGATGTACGTGGTCAAGAGAATGATAGAGGAGAACCATCGGGGGAAGATATGGTTCGAGTCAAGCTTCGGGGAAGGGACGGCTTTCACGATTCAGCTTCCCAAAAAGATAGTCGGAGGGAAAACTATAGACGGGGTAATATAAAATGGCTAAAGGAACGCACATCCTGGTAGTTGACGACGAAGAAGAAATAGTAAGCTTCATGCAGAACTTCCTAAAGAGGATGAAGATAGCAAGCACGATAGCTACTTCCGGCGAGGAAGCGCTGGCCCTTTATGACAAGGATAAGATCGACTGTGTCTTCCTTGACATACACATGGAGGGCATCGACGGGTTCAAGGTTTTAAAGCGCATCAAACAAGAGGATCCGGAGGCGAAGGTAATCATAATCGCGGGAAGCCCGGAGAAGGAACCCAGGGAACGGGCAAAGGCGCTCGGCGCTATCGACTATATCTCGAAGCCCCTCGATCTCAGGGATCTGAAGGAAAAAATAGAGAAGTACGTACTAAAGGGTTGAAGCAGAACCAAAAGGAGCTTTTGCCGGTGGGAAGGAATTTTAAAAGCGATCTGGAGAAAGCCGCGCGTCAGATGATACTTGTCCGCCGGGTTGACACCCTTGCCCGTCTGATAGTGCGTACCATAATGCGCAACATTCCTGTGAGGCACGCCGGGATACTGCTCCTTGACAAGAACAGCGGCGAATACATAGTCAAGATCTCCCGCGGCAAAAAGGGGATAAAGGTCCCCGTGGGATTCACAAAAGTAAAGCTTGATAACCCGCTCATAAAGTATTTCACGGACAAGAACCTGAAAAGCATCAAGCAGGACTTCCTTCTGTATAACAACGTGCATTACCTGCAGAAAAAATACGGCGGCAGAAAAGCCGGCGAAATGCGCAAATATCTGGAAGACCTTAAAAACGAGTTTTCGTACTACCAGGCGAAAGCTTTCGTCCCGGGTTTCTACAGGCACAACCTGATAGGCGTGCTGTTCATTGGGGAGAAGATAAACAAGACTGCCTTCAGGAAAGACGAGCTTGGTTTCCTTTCGGTGCTTGCTTCGGACGTGGTCATGGCCATGCAGAACGCGTGGCTCTTCGAAGACCTGAACAAGCAGCTCGAGATAAACAAGAGGTTGTTCCTGAACACGGTTATAGCGCTCGCGACGGCGATAGAGGCCAAGGACAAGTACACCAAGGGCCACACGGAACGGGTCGTGAGGTATTCCATCGAGATAGCAAGGAACCTCGACACGGCCGATGTCGGCGACATGCGGGTTTTCGAAGACAACCTCCGCACTGCGGCGCTGATGCACGACATCGGCAAGATCGGAATACCGGAAAAAGTCCTCAACAAGAAAAAACCGCTGAGTATGAAGGAAAAGGAGTCGATAAAACAGCATCCGATGATGGGTGTCGAGATACTGAACCCCATAAACGAGTTCAAGGACGTCTTGTTGGGGGTCAAGTACCACCACGAGAGATATGACGGCCGGGGATACCCGTTCAAGCTTTCGGGCGAAAAGATACCTCTCGCGGCTTCCATAATAGCGGTGGCGGACGCGTTTGACGCGATGACCACGGACAGGCCTTACCGCAAGGCGCTTACCCTGGCGGAGGCAGTCGAGGAAATAAGGCGTAACAGGGGCAAACAGTTTCATCCCAGGGTCGTTGACGCTTTCCTGAAGGTTTTCCAGAAGAGGGCGTCGATGGGTATGATGGCGAAACAGGAACCGGTTGAACCGGTAAAGGCGCAGGAGCAGGCGAACAATGCGACGTTCAATGTTTGATTTCACGCGCGGTTTCAAGGTCCTGGTCTTTGTGGCGGTGTTTGCCGCGCCAGCCTTCGGTATGACCGGAAAGGTCGTGCTGTCCAACGGCAGCGTGCTGGAAGGCGACATCGTGAAAAATCCGGACGGCAGCTGCTGGGTGACGATGAAAAACGGTTCGATAAAGTTCGAGAGGGAAGAGATAAAAAAGGTCAGGATACATTCGACCACGGACCGGGTGAGTGAAAGGTTCTTGTCTTCTTACAAGGTAACGCCCGGAAGGGGCGGTTCTGCCGTCAGGAAAGCCAGCCCGTACGACCACATAATAAACAGGGAAGCCAAAAGGAACAGTATTGACCCCGCGCTAGTCAAAGCCGTGATAAAAGCTGAATCAAACTTCAATAATTGTGACGTTTCGTGCAAGGGAGCGTGCGGGCTCATGCAGTTGATGCCACGGACGGCCAGGGTCCTTGAAGTTGAAGAGATGTTCGATCCCGAACAGAATATTCGGGGTGGTACGAGATACCTCAGCGACATGCTGGATCTTTTCAACGGAGACACGGAGCTTGCGCTTGCCGCCTATAACGCCGGGCCGGGGGCAGTAAGGCGTTACAATTCCGTTCCGCCCTACAGGGAGACGAGGGAATACATCAGAAAAATAAACAGGTATTACAGGCAGTACAAGGGGAACAAAGAGATTTATACCTTCGTGGACGAAGAGGGCCGCCTGAACATTTACAATGACCGTTAACCTTCCTTATCCTATCAGAAAAAAATTTTTCAAATACCCAAAATTCTGCCGTCAGGTGTGGCTTGAATGCCTTAAAATCCCCAAGGGGAGTACCGCGACTTACGGCCAGATAGCCAGGCGCGTCGGAAAACCCGGTGCGGCGAGGGCGGTAGGACAGGCGCTGAAAAAAAACCCTTTCGCGCCATTTGTTCCGTGCCACAGGGTTGTCAGTTCCGACGGTTCCCTCGGAGGGTATTCCGCGAAAGGCGGAATAAAAAGGAAGAAACAACTGCTTAAAAAGGAAAAGCAATGAAGACTTTAAGGTTTATCCTTTCGGAGCGGGGCGACGGCCCGGAAAACATGGCAATGGATGAAGCGCTTTTCATTGCGAAGAGCGAAAATGACAGCACGCCGGCGACGTTGAGGCTCTACACGTGGAATGCGAAGTGCGTCACGATTGGGTATTTTCAAAAGTACGAGGAGTTCGCCCGCATGAAGCTGCCCGTCACCAGAAGGATGACGGGCGGATTGTCGGTCGTGCACGACAGGGATCTGTCATACTCCTTTATCGCCAACAGCAAGGATTGTCCTTTCGTTTATGACCAGCTCAAGACTTACGAGATAATACACACGGCGGTGAAAAAAGCGTTCGAGGAAATGGGCGAGCAAGTGGATTTCGCGGGTCCTGGCAGGGATCTGAAGAGCCGGAAGGGGGCCCTGTGCGTCGAGAGCTTCTTTCCGCATGATCTTGTTGCTTCCGGAAAAAAAGTGCTCGGCTCCTGCCAGAGGAGGCGCGGCAGGACGCTACTGCAGCAGGGTTCGATACACTTCGATAAAAAATTCAATGTAGAAGAAATGGTACAGCGCATAATGAACGGTTTCCGGAACGTCCTCGGGGCGGATTTGACGAAGCAGAATCCCACCAAAAGGGAATCGGAAAGTGCCGGGCAGCTTAGGCGGGAAAAGTACCATGACCCCGCGTGGAACAGGAAATTTTGAATAAACGATAAGTATTGAAAATTAAATGCGGTTGATATAAAATGTCGTGCGAGTCCGGGCTCGGCCCGGTTCGTTATTAAACCCGCGAAAAAAGCGGAGTAAAAGGGCAGGTGAAGCAGCGAAATGGTACGCGGAAAAGTCAAGTGGTTCAATGACCAGAAGGGTTACGGTTTCATAGCCAAGGATGACGGAAGCGGCGACGTGTTCGTGCATTTTTCTTCCATCCAGGGCGAGGGTTTCAAATCTCTGGCGGAAGGCGACGCGGTGGAGTTCGACGTCATCGATTCCGATAAGGGTCCGAAGGCCTCGAACGTGCAGAAAGCTTAAACTGAACCTTAGCAGTCTTTGACACGATAATAGAAGACCCTCCCTGTCGGGGAGGGTTTTCTATTTTCTGAAAAAGAGCGGTATTTTAGAGGGATATTTTGAAATATCGTCTTTATTTGGTATAATGCACGGATATCCAGGCATCGAAATGAGGTAAGAAATAAATGTTAAAGATGCTGATGAATTCCATATTCGGTTCGCAGAACGAACGGACTCTCAAGAAAATAAAGCCCTTAGTTGAATCCGTGAACGGTTTCGAAGCGGGGATATCCGCGCTTTCCGACGATGAATTGAAGGGCAAAACCCTGCAGTTCAGGGAACGTCTTTCGAAAGGCGAGGCCTTGAATGACCTTCTTCCGGAAGCGTTCGCGGTCGTCAGGGAAGCCGCGAAAAGGGCCATAAAACTAAGACATTTCGACGTTCAGATACTCGGCGGATACGTGCTTCACACCGGAAAGATCGCAGAGATGAAGACCGGCGAAGGGAAGACCCTGGTAGCGACCCTGCCGGTTTATTTGAACGCCCTGGAGGGAAAGGGCGTGCACGTCGTTACGGTAAACGACTACCTCGCAAAAAGGGACAGGCACTGGATGGGGCCGGTCTACGAGTTCCTGGGCCTTACGGTCGGTTTCGTCCAGCACGACATGCCCAACGCCGAGCGCCGGGCGGCGTATAACTGCGACGTCACTTACGTCACCAACAACGAGATAGGGTTTGACTACCTTCGCGACAACATGGTGATAATGAAAGAAGACAGGGTGCTCCGCGAATTAAACTACGCCATCGTCGACGAAGTAGACTCCATACTGATAGACGAAGCAAGGACCCCGCTGATAATATCCGGGCCCGCCGAGGAATCCACAGATAAATACTACACGTGCAACAGGATAATCCCGCACTTGAAGGGCAGGAAAGTAACCGAGGCCGAGGAGATAGAGGCCAAGTACAAGAACATAGACCTCAGCGCCGGCTACGATTACCTCGTCGACGAAAAGAACCACACGGTAGTGCTTACCGAGCAGGGCGTGACAAAGGCGGAAAAGCTCCTTGGCGTGAAAAACATATACGATGACCTTCAATCCGAGTGGGTCCACCACATCACGCAGGCGCTCAAGGCGCACAACCTTTTCGAGCGCGACGTGGATTACGTGGTCAAAGAGGGGCAGATAATAATAGTTGACGAATTTACCGGCCGGCTGATGCCGGGCAGGAGATGGTCAGACGGGCTCCATCAGGCGGTCGAGGCAAAAGAGAACATGAGAATAGCCGAGGAGAACCAAACCCTTGCCACGATAACCTTCCAGAACTTTTTCAGGATGTACAAGAAGATTTCCGGGATGACCGGAACCGCGATGACCGAGGCTTCCGAGTTCTGGGAGATATACAAGCTTGACAGCATTGAGGTGCCGACCCATAACCCTATGGTGCGCGCCGACAACGCCGACGTCATATACAGGACGGAAAAGGAAAAATACGACGCGATAATAAACGAGATAGACGCGCTGTGGAGAAAAGGCCAGCCGGTGCTCGTTGGCACGCGTTCCATAGAAAAGTCCGAAAAGATATCGGCGATGCTCCGCAGGAAAGGCGTGCCTCACCAGGTCCTGAACGCCAAGTACCACGAGATGGAAGCCCAGATAATAGCCCAGGCAGGGAAAAAGAGCGCCGTGACGATAGCCACGAACATGGCGGGCCGCGGAACGGACATAGTCCTCGGCGGCAACCCGTGCACGGAAGAGGAATCCTCGCTTATCAAGTCGCTCGGCGGCCTGCATATACTCGGCACGGAACGGCATGAGGCAAGGCGCATAGACAACCAGCTCCGCGGGCGTTCGGGCAGGCAGGGCGACCCGGGAAGCTCAAGATTCTATCTCTCGCTGGAAGACGAGCTCATGCGCCTTTTCGGTTCGGAGCGTATATCTATGGTAATGCAGAAGCTCGGCATGCAGGAGGGCGAAGAGATACAGCATCCGTGGATATCAAAGGCGATAGAGAACGCGCAGAGAAAAGTCGAAGCCATGAATTTTGACATAAGAAAACACCTTCTTGAATACGACAACGTGATGAACAAGCAGAGGGAAGCCGTCTACAGGATGAGAAACGAGATACTTGAAGGCGAGGACATATCGCAGACGATAAAAGACATGCTCGCGGAATCCGTGGAAGAAAAACTGGAGCTGTGGGCGCCGGCGAAGCTCTATCCCGAACAATGGGACTGGCCGAGTCTTGACGTTTGGCTCCAGAGGAATTTTAATTCCAAGATTGAACTTGCGGAGAACGAAAAACTAGAATCCAAGCAGGAAACGTTGAGAGCCCTGCTGGAGGAACAAATCGAACAATCCTATAAAAAGAGGGAAGAGGAGCTTTCCACGCCGCTCCTGCACCACATACAGAGGATGATACTCCTTCAGATGATAGACACGGCGTGGAAAGAGCACCTGTATGACCTCGACCAGATAAAAAAGGGGATAGGGCTCAGGGCGTACGGGCAGAAGGACCCGAAGATAGAGTACCAGAAGGAGTCGTTCGCGATGTTCGAGAACATGATAAGAAGGATAAGAGAAGCTTCGATAGAGTATATCTTCAAGATCAAGATAGCCCCGGAACCCGTCAGGCGCGTGCAGAGGACGGTCGAGTCGAGAGAAATGGCGGCCGTCGGTGCCGGCGGCGGCGGGGGAGGCCAAAGGACGCAGAACCTCGCGGGTGACAAACCCAGGCACATAGAAAAAATAGGCAGGAATGACCCGTGTCCCTGCGGGAGCGGGAAAAAATACAAGAAGTGCTGCGGAGCTTGAGCCCGTAAATCATCAATACTTACCGAAAGGGCGGCGCAAGATGCCGAAAACCGGAAGTCTGAAGGAACTGAAGAACGAAGTCGACCTGCTTCATCAAATAATCGAGATAATAAGTCTCTCGACGGACCATAACGCCCTGCTTCAGCAGATAGCAAGGGTCCTCGCCGAGCATTTCAAAGGCGACAGTTGTTTCATCTACCTCATCGAGACTTCGACGCTCGGTTTGACACTTCTCGGCGCGTGGCCGCCTCATCCCTACCAGATAGGGAAAATAAAGATGGGGACAAACGAGGGCCTGACCGGGTGGGTCTTGAGCCACAAGAAAAACCTTATCATAAACAAGAACGCCTACAAGGACGCCCGCTTTAAGTACTTCCATAACCTTCCAGAAGACAGGTACGAGGCCTTCCTATCCGTTCCGATACTTCTCAAGGACGAATCGATAGGCGTCATAAACATACAGAATAAAAAAGCCAAGGATTTCACCAAGAACCAAATAAAGCTTCTGAACGCAATTGCCTGCCAGATCTCGGGTGCCATAGAAAAATCGCGCCTGATAAAAACCGCGGCCTTGAAGGCGAGGCAGCTCGAAACGATATCGCACCTGTCGTCGAGCATCGTTTCCTCGAATTATCTCTACGAGATCCTTCAGCTGATAGTAACAATGACGGCGCAGATGATGAATTCTAAAATATGTTCGCTTATGCTTCTTGACAAGGATGCCAAGGAACTCAGGATCGAAGCGACGCAGAGCCTTTCGGAAGAATACAGGAAGAAACCGCACGTGAAGATAGAGAAATCGATTTCCGGAAGGGCGGTCATAACGAAAAAAACCGTAGTGGTACCAGACGTGCTCAAGGAGCCGCTTTACAGCTATCCCGATATTGCCAAAAAAGAGGGGCTTGTTTCGATGCTCGCCGTTCCGATGCTTATCAAGGACAAACCCATAGGCGTGATAAACTGTTACACGACCGCGTTCCATAACTTTACCGAGGAAGAACTCGATATACTGCAGACAATCGCGAACCAGTCGGCCGTGGCCATCGAGAACACGAGGCTGATCGAGGAATCCAGGGCGGCAAGGGACGCGCTAGAGACCAGGAAACTGATCGAAAGAGCTAAAGGCCTGCTGATGAAGCAGAAAAACATGACCGAGCAGGATGCCTTCCAGTTCATACAAAAACAGGCCATGAACCTGCGCAGGACGATGCGCGAGGTCGCAGAGGCGATACTTCTTTCCGAAGGCCTGAAACAATAGGCCGTACGCAGATATCCTGATGCTCAAAAAAAATCCCGTGATTATCAAAGCGCTTTTTCTGGCGGCCGGCGCGGCCGGCTACGTCCTTTCGTTCCCGAAAGCCGGCTATTCGGTCCTGGCGTGGTTCTCTTTGGTGCCGCTTATATCGGTGGTCCTCCGGTCGAAACCCCTGGATTCGGCTCTATGGAGTTTTTTTTACGGGATTTTTGCCTACGCCGGCATAATGTACTGGATATTTCCGCTTATCGATTTCAACACCGGATCGAAGCTCCAGGCATTGGTATGTCTTCTCGTAATGTGTTCATATCTCGCTTTGTACTTCGGCTTGTGGGCTTTTTTAACGTCGTATTTCAGGTTTTCAAACGCTGTATCGGGCGCGCTGTTCGCGTCGGCAGGCTGGGTGGCTGTTGAATACGCCAGGACGTACGCCTTGACGGGTTTTCCCTGGGCGCTGGCGGGATATTCGCAGTGGAACAATCTGCCAGTGATTCAGATAAGCGAGTATGCGGGCGTATACGGCGTGTCGTTTGTCCTGGTACTATTCAATTATGCCGTGTTTGTCAAGCTCATTGAAAAAAGAAGGACCCCGAAGGTTGTTCCTCTGTTGGGGATAATTCTGGCGGTCTACGCGGCCGGTTTCGTTTTGATGAAAAACAATTCCCGCACGCAAGCCGATAGCATCAGGGTTTCGGTGCTTCAGGGCAGTATCGACCAGTACAAGAAGTTTGATAATGCGTATGAAAGCGAGATATTGGACACTTACGAGGAGCTCTCTGTCAAGGCGGCGGCGGAAAAACCGGACCTGATAATATGGCCTGAAACCGCTCTGCCGGGCTACATACCGTGGAGAAGCGATCTTTTCGAATGGGTGAAATCGCTGTCACGCGGGACGAAGGCTTTCAACCTTGTCGGCGCGCCTTATTACGAAGAAGGCGGGGATTCTGCTAACGCGGCTTTCCTTTTCACGCCGGATGGAAAATTGTCAGCCACGCACGTCAAAACCCATCTAGTACCGTTCGGAGAGTACGTGCCTTTCAGGAAGTATCTTGAGCCGTATTTCGGGATACTGAACACGCTGGGAGATTTCAAAAGAGGCGCGGAGTTCGCGCCACTGGAAGCGCGAAACGCCGTCATAGGCGCAACGATATGTTCGGAGAATTTTTTCGGGTCGATTTCGCGGAGACTTGTCCTGAACGGTGCCGAGTTGCTGACTAACCAGACGAACGACGCCTGGTACTTTAAAACTTCTGCGGCGCAGCAGCATTTCATAATGAACGTTTTCCGGGCCGTGGAAAACAGGCGCGCCGTCGCCGTGAGCGCCAACACCGGTGTTTCGGGAGTGGTGTTCCCGGACGGAAGCACGGCAAGAACAACCGGGCTTTTTGATAGAAAGTATTTCACCGAAACGCTTCCACTTTCAAAAACGATTACCTTTTACGCCAAACACGGGGATATTTTCGCAATATTATGTATAATATTCACCGTGTTAATCGGAGCGGCCAGTATTGTCGCTCCATTTTACCGGAGGAAAAAATGACGGACGAAATGAAGGAAAAGATCGAATTTTTGCGGAGGTCTCTTTGAAATAGAAAAGAAAAAGAAAGAAGCGGAACTTCTTGAGAAAGAGGCTTCGGCGCCGGAGTTCTGGAACAACAACGCGAACGCCAAGAAGACGATGACCAAGCTAAATCATCTCAAGAAAACGGTCGGCCTTTGGGAAAAGATGGACAAGGAGCTTTCCGATATCAGGGAATTGAAGGAAATAGCGAAACAGGAACGGGACGACAGCGTGGCGTCCGACATCGAAAAAGCCGAAGCCGCGCTTGCCAGGGAAATACAGAACCTTGAAATAGAAACAAAGCTTTCTGGAGAACACGACGCGAGGAACGCGATCGTGGCCATACACGCCGGGGCGGGCGGCACGGAGTCGTGCGACTGGGCCGAGATGCTGCTGCGCATGTACACGAGGTGGGCTGAAAAAAAGGGCTTCAAGTCCGAGATTGTCGATATACTTTCAGGGGAGGAAGCGGGCGTAAAGAGCGTGACCTTCATAATCAAGGGGGAGTACGCGTACGGCTTCCTGCAGTCGGAACTGGGCGTGCACAGGCTTGTGAGGATATCGCCGTTTGACGCCAACAAAAGAAGGCACACTTCATTTTCATCTGTCGACGTGCTGCCTGAACTTGACGACGACATAGAGATAAAGATAGAGGACAAGGACCTCAGGATCGACACCTACAGGGCCTCGGGTCACGGTGGGCAGTACATAAACAAGACGGATTCGGCGGTCAGGATAACCCATCTTCCCACGGGGATAGTGACACAGTCGCAGAGCGAGAGGTCCCAGCTCAAGAACAGGGTCACCGCAATGAAGCTCCTGAAGGTGAAGCTCTATGAGCTTGAGCAGGAGAAGAAACGCAAGGCGATAGAAAAGCATTACGACGAGAAAGGCGATATCGCCTGGGGCAACCAGATACGCTCTTACGTCTTCATGCCGTATCAGCTCGTGAAGGACCACAGGACAGGCAGGGAAATCCCGCAGGTAGACAACGTGATGGACGGCGAAATCGACCCGTTCATATCGGCCTTTCTTGAATGGAAAATCGCTAAGAGAATCTCTTAAAAAAACTCTCAATAACCTATGGGGAAAACTGCATTTCTGCTGATAAAGATCTGTATCGTCGGAATTTGCACGTTATTTCTGATTCTCGTCAGTTTCGAACTTTTCTTGAGATGGACGGGTATGGCTCGGCTACAAAGGACATTCCATCACGGGTTGAATGATATCCCTTTGCAGAGATTTAGGGTTTCGGAAAACATATTCTTGGGGTGGGAATACGACCCGGACCACTATTCAGAAAACGATGCCGGTCACAGGGTGAATTCACGTGGTTTAGTCGACAAGGAATATCCGCTTGAAAAAGGTAAAAATACATATCGCATAGTTGTTCTCGGCGACTCAGTAACGGAACAAGGATGGTACGCGAAACACCTGGAAAAACTGCTTAACGAATCCGGTCTTCCGAAAAGATTCGAAGTCTGGAACTGCGGTGTCGGGGGTTATTCAGTGATGCAGTATTACTATCTTCTCAGGGACAAGGCTCTTGCGTTTCATCCTGATATGGTAATGATAGGGTTTTGTCTTAATGATTTTATGCTTATGCCGGTAGTTTCCATGGGAGAGGACGGAGAATTTATTGTTTACCGGAATCCCTTCTCATTCAGGAAAGAGAAGGATCCGGCTGTGAAATTGAATAAGACGCTTTTTTTCCACTCAAATGCGTACAGGTACATCGTCTTCGCCCTTGCGCGGTGTTCATTGAAGGATCAGGAGGTGGAAAACGGCGACGATAGAAAAATAGCAAACCTGGCGCTCGAAAAAATTATGACGTTGACAGAAGAAAAAAGGATACCAATGCTGGCCGTCATCCTTCCGTATCTCAAAAGCAAATATGATGATACAGAAAAATCACAGTATGAAAGTATGAAGGATCTTCTTGGAAGCAAGGGTATTACGTTCGTTGATTTGCACGGCAGTTTTGAAAATATCGACGATGTGTCCTGGCGTAAGTCTCCTGCAGACCATATTCACCCTTCAGAAAGAGGACACAGAATCATCGGGCGGAAGATCTACGATTATATGATGAAGGACCGTAGCGAGTGGCTGAAAACTTATGTAGAATAGGCCCACAGGCGCCAAGCTAGAAAAAGAGCGTTTCAAAGACCTTTCTCTGTTTGACAAAATACCGAAAAACCGCTATAATTTCATTGATTTTTCAATAAGTCTGACCCTGTGATTTCGCCTGCTATGCCGGGCGGGACCGAATTAAAAGAGGTGGGCTATGCCTAAAGTAATGATTGTGGATGATGAAAACGACGTGGTAGAACTTGTAACATTCATACTTTCGAAAGAGGGCTACCAGGTAATACAGGCTTTCAACGGGCGCGAGGCCCTTGAAAAGATCGGGCTTCTTGAATATCACCTGCCGCCGGAAAAGCCCGACCTCATCATACTTGACATAATGATGCCGGAGATTGACGGATACAGCGTGCAGACGAAGCTGATGGAAAACGAATCGACCAGCGGTATACCGGTGCTTATACTGACCGCCAAGGGCCAGATGAAGGACCTCTTCGGAATGGCAAAGAATGTCGTGGAATACGTGGAAAAACCTTTCGACCCCAAGCTGTTGAGGGACAAGGTAAATCAATTGCTGAAGAAATAAAATGAGCGAAACGACGACACCGATAGAACAAATTATCGAAATAAGGAAAGAGAAACTGCAGAAAATGAGGGACGCCGGAATAAACCCCTATCCGGCCGGGTACGAGGCATCGACCGGCATAGGCGAGGCGTTGAAGAAATACGCTTCTCTTGAAACGGGACAGATGTCGGAGGAAAGGATTTCCATTGCCGGGCGCATAATCTCAAGGCGCGAGATGGGCAAGGCCACTTTCGCAGATATTTCGGATTTCACCGGCAGGATACAGGTGTACTTCAAGTCGGACGAAATAGGCCAGGACTCGTTCAGGGTTTTCAAAGAGCTTGTGGACATAGCGGATTTCGTAGGTGTCAGCGGCGTCCCCTTCAGGACGAGGACGGGAGAGCTGAGCGTCAAGGCCGAGAAATGGGTTTTTCTGTCGAAGGCCCTGAGGCCTCTTCCGGAGAAATGGCACGGGCTTAAAGACGTCGAGACGAGGTACCGCCAGCGCTACCTGGACCTCATGTCTAACCCGGAAGTCAGGGAGGTTTTCGTCAAGAGGGGAAGGATCATATCGTCGCTGAGGCAGGAACTCGACGCGAAGGGTTTCCTTGAAGTGGAAACCCCGATGATGCAGACGCTCGCGGGCGGCGCCGCGGCAAAACCGTTCATAACGCACCACAACACGCTCGACATGGACCTTTTCCTTAGGATAGCGCCGGAACTGTACCTGAAACGCCTCGTAGCGGGCGGGCTTGAAAAGGTGTATGAGATAGGCAGGAATTTCAGGAACGAGGGAATAGACAGGAACCACAATCCGGAATTCACGATGCTGGAGCTGTACCAGGCCTACGCCGGATATAACGAGATGATGGACCTCTGCGAGGCGCTTATAGTTAATTGCGCCGGCAGGCTCGGCGTTGAAGTCAAGCGTCCGTTCAAGCGAGAGAAGCTGTTCGACCTGCTGAACAAAGCGGCGGGCGACGACGTGAAAAAAATATTTTTCGATGGCGAGATATCCGGATACGCGAAGAAGAGGAAACTGGATGTCCCGAAGGACGCTTCGGACAAGAAGATAATCGACCAGATGTTCGATACGTACGTGGTGCCGAAGCTTGCCGAACCGACGTTCGTGACGGACTACCCCTCGGTCTTTTCGCCGCTTGCCAAATCCAGCCCCGAAGCGCCGGAAATAGCGGAACGTTTCGAGCTTTACATCAAGGGGATGGAGGTCGCCAACGCCTATTCAGAGCTCAACGACCCGCAGGAGCAGAGGAAAAGGTTCCTCGAGCAGGTCGAAGCAAGGAAAAAGGGCGATGACGAGGCCCAGCCGTACGATGAAGATTTTGTTGTTGCCCTTGAACACGGTCTTCCTCCTACGGGAGGGTTGGGCATCGGGATAGACAGGCTCGCGATGGTCCTGACGTCGACGGATTCCATAAGAGAAGTAATTCTTTTCCCGGTATTGAGGCCGGAAGATAAATAATCATGCCGATTGAGCTTTTCATAGCATTGCGTTACCTGAAAGCGCGAAGGAAAGGTGTTTTCACGCTCCTCACCACCGTAATTGCGGTCGGAGGCACGACGCTTGGCGTGGCGGCACTCGTGATAACGCTTGCAGTGATGAGCGGTTTCCACAGGGATATCAAGGAAAAAATACTCGGCATACAGCCGCACCTGATAATATTGAAAGAAGCATCGTCGCCTTTCGCTGAACATTCAAAGGTCCGTGAAACTGTATCCGCCGAGAAACAGGTCAGAGCCTCTTCGCCTTTCGTCTACGGGCAGGCCGTTTTGAGGAACAACCGCCTGACATCGGGAGTCGTGCTTAAAGGTGTAGACCCGGCCGGCGAGAACGAAGTGGTCGGGCTGAACTCAAGGATAATCGACGGAAAGAAACAGGGCCCGGCTGACAAGGAAATACTTTTAGGCAACGAGCTCGCGGCGAACCTCGGGGCCATAACGGGTTCCGAGATAATCGTAATGGCGCCGGGACCGAGCGCTGCCGTTCCCAGGATGGAAAAGCTTACGGTTTCGGGCATATTCCGTTCCGGGATGTACGAATACGACGCCAATCTCGCTTACGTGAACCTTTCCAGCGGCAGAAAGATATTCTCGCTGGGAGAGGCGGTCACGGGGATCGGCGTTTCCCTGAAGGACTTCAACGACGCGTCTGAAATCGAGAAAAAACTGCAGGAACGGCTCATGTTTCCTTATTACGTGCGCTCCTGGCAGAGGATGAACAGGAGCCTTTTTGCCGCGCTCAAACTCGAAAAGATAATGATGTTCATAATACTAGCGCTCATAATCATAGTCGCGGCATTCAACATAATATCGAACCTTATATTGCTGACGATAGAGAAAACGCGGGATATCGGCATACTTTCGGCGATGGGTTTCGCGAAGGCGAAGATTGCCAGGGTATTTCTCTTCGAGGGGCTGATAATCGGCCTTTCGGGGATATTCTCCGGCCTGTTCCTGGGCCTGGGTCTGAGCCTTGCGCTCAAGAAATACCAGTTCATCCATCTTCCGGCCGATGTTTATTACATAGACACCCTGCCGGTGAGGATAATACCGGCGGACATAGCGATGGTGGCGGGCGCCGCGCTCATCATTACGGTTGTTTCGGCAGTCTATCCCGCGTATCAGGTGACCAAACTTGACCCGCTCGAGGCGATAAGGTACGGATGATATGGAGATATTGGCAAAAGGCATAGAGAAAAGTTACTTTTCGGACAGCGGTGTGGAGGTTAAGGCCCTTAAAGGCGTGGACCTTTCCGTCAAGACCGGGGAAAGCATAGCGATCATTGGTCCTTCGGGAGCCGGCAAGAGCACGCTTCTGCATATTCTGGGGCTAATGGACAGGCCGGACGGCGGTACTCTCACGATAGACGGAAACGATATGAGTATTTTCAAGGAAAAGGACCATTCAGACATGAGGAATCAAAAACTGGGTTTCATATTCCAGTTCCATTACCTGTTGCCAGAGTTTTCGGTGTGGGAAAACATTATCCTTCCCGCGTGGGAAAAACGGGAAGGAAGAACGCGGAAGGCAAAGGAACTGCTCGGAGAACTCGGTCTTGAATCCAGGACGACGCATTTTCCGAGCGAGCTTTCGGGAGGGGAACAGCAGCGGGTAGCCCTCGCCAGGGCGCTGATAAACGAACCGCAAGTGCTTTTTGCAGACGAACCCACTGGAAACCTTGACCGTGAAACGGGAGAGATCGTGGAGAATATAATGTTCAAGGAGTGCGCCAGAAGACGAATAGGACTCATGCTTGTGACGCATAACGCGGAGCTGGCCGCAAAGGCCGGCAGAATAGTGAAAATGAAAGACGGACAAATAGTCAACTAAGACTGTTGTATCCCTGACGGCACAACGGTCTTGATTACACGGATTATAAAAAGATTACAGCGATCAAAGGATTCAATCTGTGTAATCTCCTTTAGTAATCGCTGTAATCAAAGAAAATTTTTATTTTAAAATTTTCTTATTTAAATACAGAGGTGCTGAAATGAAGATTTATATCGACGGTAAACTTGTTGAAAAAGAGGACGCCAGAATATCCGTTTTCGACCACGGCTTATTATACGGCGACGGGGTTTTCGAGGGCATTCGCGCGTATAACGGGCGCGTTTTCAGGCTTCGCGAACATCTGGACAGGCTGTTCAATTCCGCGAAAGGAATAATGCTTGAAGTCCCGATGTCGAAAAAGGAAACAGAGGCCGCGATAATCGAAACGCTCAGGGCCAACAGGCTCAAGGACGCCTACATAAGGCTTGTCGTCACCAGGGGTGTCGGCGACCTCGGACTTGATCCGGAAAAATGTCCCAAGGCGTCGATCTTTATCATTGCCGACAAGATTAAGCTGTATCCCGAGGAAATGTACACTCAGGGGCTTGAGCTCATAACGACTTCCACGAGGAGGTTCACGCCGAACTCCTTGAGCCCTTGCGTCAAATCGCTGAACTACCTCAACAACATCATGGCGAAGATGGAAGCAAAACGCGCCGGCGTGCAGGAAGCCATAATGCTCAACGCCGAAGGCTACATCGCCGAATGTACCGGCGATAACCTCTTTGTCCTTAAGGAGAACGCGCTGATAACGCCGCCCACTTGGGCGGGCGCTCTCGAAGGAATAACGAGGGGCGCCGTGATGGAACTTGCCAAGAACAAGCTTAAGCTTCTTGTCAGGGAAGACATGCTGGCGACTTATCACGTGTATACGGCCGACGAATGCTTCCTGACCGGTACCGCGGCCGAAGTCGTTCCGGTTGTCAGGGTGGACGAGCGCGTCATCGGCGACGGAAGACCCGGAAAATTGACGCTTAAACTCATAAAGGAGTTCAGGGAACTGACAAGTCTCACGGGAGTTCCCATTTACGAGAAATAGATGCGATATAAGGGCGTGAATTTAGGCGGATGGCTGAACATGGAGGGCTATATCCTTCACGGAGGCAACATCGCCGAGTCGGTATTGAAAAAGAGGTTTGAAAGGATATATTCCAGGAAGGCCCTGGAGGAGTTCTCGGGGCTTTTCAGGGATAATTTCATAACGGAGAAGGATTTTTCGAATATCGCGAAACTGGGCGCGAACCTCGTCAGACTGCCTTTTAACCACAAGCTCATTGAAAAAGCGCCCTTCAGGTATTCCGATGAGGGGTTCGCCTATATCGAAAAAGCGCTCTGCTGGGCCGAAAGGCACGGTCTTTACGTGATACTTGACCTGCACGCGGCGCCCGGGTGCCAGAACCACGACTGGCATTCGGACAGTTCGGGCAAGGCCGATCTTTGGAATTACGAGAATTACAGGAAGAGGACGTACGCGCTGTGGGACTACATAGTATCGAGGGTAGCGGGCAGGAAATGCGTGATTGGCTACGACCTTATAAACGAGCCTGTTATTCTCGAAAAAGGGAAAATAAGCGTTTTGAAAACTTTCTACGCCGAGCTAATAAGGCGCATAAGAGCCGTCGACAGGAAGCGCACGATATATCTTGAAGGCAACATATGGGCCCAGCAAATAGGATTTCTCGAGGACCTTCTGGACGAAAACGTTTCCGTGAGCTTTCACGCGTACGAGCCCCTGAACTATACGTACAATTTCACGCCTTTTCTTTCCTATCCGGGCAAGGTGGACGGCGTTTCGTGGGATTACAAAAAGATTCGGAGCTATTTAAAACCGTATCATGAGTTTTCAAAAAGAAACGGCATAACGCTTTTCCTCGGCGAGTGCGGCATCAACTGGCGAGGAGGACATTACGGCGAGACCAAGTACCTCAAGGATTTTTTCAGTGTATGCGACGAATACGGGTTTGACTACACTTACTGGACCTATAAGGCGGTGGCCAATTCGCAGTGGCCGGACGGGATATACCAGTACATACCGAACAGCCCGTATATCAGAAGAGGCGGTTTGAAGCAGGGTTTTGAGGCCTATTACGATACGTGGAGGAAAGAAAAGAAAAAAATAGCCGGTTTCTGGCGGACGAAGAACTATACGCCGAATGCCGCGATAATCTCGGTTTTAAAAAAGCATTTCAGGGAAAATTAAATTTAAGGAGTCCAAAATGTCAAACCGGTTCACCGAACGAGTTCAAAGGGTGATCATAATCGCCCAGGAAGAAGCTAAAAGACTCAACCACGACTATGTCGGCACGGAACACATACTCCTGGGCCTGGTGGCCCTGGGTGAGGGAGTAGCGGCTAAAATCCTGTCAAATCTGGGTGTTGACTTGAGAAGGGTGAGGAACGAAGTGGAGAAACTCGTAGGAACTGGCGATAATGTTATGCTTCTGGGCGAGATACCCTTTACCCCCAGGGCGAAGAAGGTGCTTGAGCTGGCGGTAGAAGAGGCCCAGAACCTCGGCCATACTTACGTGGGAACGGAGCATCTGCTGATGGGGCTCCTTCGCGAGGAAGAGGGCATAGCGGCGCGGGTTCTTGAGAATCTCGGGATCCGCCTTATCGACGTCAAAGACGAGATCATAAGCCTTCTCGGTGAGGGTAATGACCTGCCCGCTACCCACGCGCATCATCCCCGAACCAAGACCAAGACCCCGAACCTCGATGAATTCGGCAGGGACCTTACCTACCAGGCGAGAGAGGGCAAACTCGACCCCGTGATAGGGCGCAACGAGGAGATCGAAAGGCTGATACAAATACTTTCCAGGCGCACGAAGAACAATCCGGTGCTCATAGGCGACCCCGGCGTCGGCAAGACCGCGATAGTCGAAGGCCTCGCTCAGCGTATCGCCTCCGCCGAGGTGCCTGAAATACTAGTTTCCAAGAGGGTCCTGACCCTTGACCTTGCCAGTGTCGTTGCCGGAACAAAATATCGCGGCGAGTTCGAGCAGCGCCTGAAGAACATAATGGAAGAAATCAGGAAATCAAAAAGCCAGATAATACTCTTCATCGACGAACTGCATACCGTGATAGGGGCCGGCGCCGCGGAAGGCGCGATAGACGCATCGAACATGCTAAAGCCCGCCCTTTCTCGCGGCGAGCTGCAGTGCATAGGAGCGACCACGCTCGACGAGTACCGCAAGCACATAGAGCATGACGCCGCCCTCGAGCGAAGATTCCAGCCGATAACCGTCGAGCCTCCGAACATCTCCGAAACCGTTGAGATACTAAACGGGCTCAAGGAAAGGTACGAAAGCCATCATAAGGTGAGCTACACGGACGAAGCGATCCGAGCCGCGGCTGAGCTTTCGGACAGGTACATATCGGACCGTTACCTTCCAGACAAGGCGATAGACCTGCTGGACGAAGCGGGCGCAAAGGCCAGGCTTGAATCGACACAGCCGCCGGCGCATTTAAGGGAGAAGGAAGATGAACTTGAAAAAATAACCTCCGAAAAGGAATCATCCATAGCAAAACAGGAATACGAAAAGGCGGCGCGCCTCAGGGACAAGGAAAAGGAGATGAGGAAGTCCTTCGAGGAAGCCACGAGAAAATGGAAAAACACGAGGGAAGACGTGCGCACAAAGATCACGCAGGAAGACATAGCTCTGTTGATATCCAAGTGGACCAAGATACCCGTGACGAAACTCACGGAGAGCGAGTCGGACAAGCTTCTCCACATGGAAGAGGAGCTCAAGAAACACATCATAGGCCAGGACGAGGCCATCAAAGTGCTTTCTCACGCCATCCGCCGGGGAAGGACGGGCCTGAAGGACCCCAGGAAGCCAATCGGAAGTTTTCTTTTTCTGGGCCCGACCGGCGTTGGCAAAACGGAGCTGGCAAGGACAATAGCGGAATTTCTTTTCGGGAACGAGAATTCTCTCATAAGAGTGGATATGTCCGAGTTTATGGAGAAATTCTCGGTGTCGCGCCTCATAGGCGCCCCTCCGGGCTACGTGGGATACGACGAGGGCGGCCAGCTGACGGAGCAGGTCAGGCGCAAGCCGTATTCGGTCGTGCTGCTTGACGAGATAGAGAAAGCCAACGCAGACGTCTTCAACATACTGCTTCAAATCCTTGATAACGGCGTGCTCAGCGACAATCTTGGCCATAAGGTCAATTTCAAGAACACCATACTCATAATGACGTCGAACATAGGAGCCAGGCTGATATCGCGGGGCAAATCGCTCGGGTTTTTGGTGCAAGACAACATGCACCAGGAGTATATGAATATCAAGGAAACCGTGATGGAGGAGATCAAGAAGACATTTAACCCGGAGTTCTTGAACAGAATAGACGAAACGATCGTTTTTCATCCGCTTGACAAGCCCGAGATGAGGAAGATCCTCGACCTTTTGATCGAAAGAGGAAGGGAAAAAACGCTGTCTCAGGGCATCGCGCTGGAACTCACCGATAAGGCGAAAGATTTTCTTCTCGAAAAAGGATTTGATCCCAATTTCGGCGCAAGGCCCCTGCACAGAACCATCCAGAAGTACCTCGAGGACATGCTCGCGGAAGAGATACTGTCCAAACACTTCGTGAAGCGCCACGGGGAAACCCCCATAAAGGCCAATGTCGATATTCATAGCGATGGGAAAAAGCTTGAATTGAAGCTCAAGGAAAAACCCAAAGTCGTATCATAAAAATACGTTTAATGTGGAAACGCCTTTTAATATTAACAACGCTTGCCCTGATTGCGGCGGTTATGCTGGCGGGGTATTTAAGCTTCAAATACAAAGTATTTGATTCGCCCGTCAGGAATCTGCTCCAGAATCTCACCGGACAGCAGGTAACATTCGAAAAAATCACGTATAAACCCCTTGACCGCCTCTCAATAGAGAACCTTTGCGTGGGCAAACATTTCAGCGCCAAGTCCGCCGCGGTCCGGATAAGCGTTCTGAAAGCCATAACCAGAATCAATGACCCGTCCTCTTGGATATCAAACTTGTACTTCGATTCGCCTATCATAATACTTGACGATGCGAGAAAATCCCTTTTGCCGCTGGCCGGGCCCGCCAAAGCAAAGGGGAAGACGGATCTGAATATATATTGGGAAAAAGGAAAGATACTTTACAGAAAAGTAAGCTTTAAGAAATTCTCGGGCAGGATATCGATTGACGGAATACTCGCCGGAAAGATCCGGGGCGAGCTGGCCTCCAATCCAGTTGACGTGGACATTACGTCGGAGAAAGCGGGCGTGGAAACGTTTACCAGCGTGATTGTCAAGTCATCAGGAGAAAGCTTCAATGCTCTGTGGCAGGCGAGGGTAAGAAAAATGATGGGGCAGAATTACAGCGCTGACGTGTCATTCGATACGTTCAGATGGAAGGATTATTCACTGGACAAGGCGGCATTGACGGTCCTTTACAACAAAAGCGGGATGTACGCTGTTTTCAAGAGCAGGGCCGGTCGGGTGGAGGCGAAAAGTTCTGGCAGCGACGACATAACTCTGGAAGGCGGCATAAAAGCCGACGAGTTGAACCGGAAAACAAGCGGTTACGTGGAATTTTACGCGAAAATAAAAGACGGACAGATGAAGGGCACGCTAAAAAGCACGAGCATAGCAGTGGAGGGCATGGAGTTCAAAGACTTGAAAGCCGATGTCGCGCGTGACGCAAAGGGATCCTGGATATTTAATACCGACTTCGGCAGGGAAAGATGCGCCGTTAAAGCCGAGCTCAACGGTTCTAGCCGGCTGAACGTGGACCTGACCACTGGAAAAATCAGCAAAGGCAGGCTGGAGGGTACTTTAAGGCCGCTTGATTTGTCTTTGTCCGTGAAAAGTATGCCGGTCGGACGGCTTCCTTTCGTCAGGGACATGCTGGGAGAGATGAGCGGAGTTCTCAGCGCGGAAGGGTCGATAAGGCAGACCACCGCGACTTTAAAAGTAGGATTGGAAAGGCTGAAGTACGGCGGGTTGGAGCCCGCGGATTTTTTAATCGTTTGCAAGAAAAACGCGAAGGGCAGGCTTTTCAGGATAGACTCGAAACAGGCCGGCGTGAATTTCAAATACAGCGATGATCCGGAGAGCTGGCAGATCAAGGCTATGGTAAAACGTTTTAATCTGGCTTACTTGAACAGAATGGACAAGAGGATGAGTCATCTGGAAGGCAAGATAAGCGGGACGGCTTCGTATTCGTCTTCAAAATACGGCACGGCAAAATTTGACTCGGAGAGCATAAAGTACAAGGACACGATCCTAAATGACGTTAAATTGAGCCTGTCAATGACGCCTGAATACCTGATAGCGAAATACGTGAGCGCGAAAGTCAACGACGGAAGCGTGAGCGCCCAAGGAAGAACGGGATTGAAGGATATATCGAATGAATGCAGGATAGACCTTGAGTTCAAGGATTTTCCTCTTTCTGGCAGGAACAAACTCAGCGGCAGGGCCGCGTTTACCGGAACATTTTACAGGGGTGGCGACTGGAACCTGTCGGGCCAGATAAGAAGCAATGAACTGAAAGCCGGAAGATGGCGCACGAAGAAGTTCTCGTCCTACATCTACGTGTCGAAAAAGAAGATGGAAATGAAAGAAATGATGTGGTTCCCGTTTTTCGGAGGCATGCTTTCGTACTATCAGCCCACGAAGGCCCTCGAGGGCAACATAACGGTAACGGACTTTCCTCTGTGGTATTTTGAAAAACGAGTGAACGGTATATTAAACGGGAACATAGCGCTGGGCGGATACCTTCACAATCCCCAGGTTACTTTAAATTATGACTGCATCAACGCTAGATACGGCGAAGTGGAATACTCGCATTCGGGAAGAATAAAGTACTTGTTCGGCGTTTTGGCGGCGGACGGGGTGGAAGTCAGAAGCGGAACCAACACGGTAAGGGTAGCGGGGCAATTGTGGCCAAAACCGGAGATAACGGGCATTATAAGGAACCTTTCTACGGATTTAATCGGAAAATTCCAGGAACTTCCCGAAAAAACGTCGGGGTATTTCAGGGGAAAATTTTCTGCGAAAGGCGAATACAGCGCTCCGAGCATAGAAGCTGAAATACTGGGCAAGAACATAATGGTTTCTGGAAAAACGCTGAGCGAGGTCAACGCAAAGATAGAATACGAGGAGAATAAGCTTGCGGTGAAAGATGCATTGATAAAATACCTTGATTCCGAGATAAAAATACTGCCTGATACTCGTGTTGACATATTGAACGGAAACTTCGACGGGAAATTGGAACTGCGTAACGTGTCGGCCGGGCCGATAGAGATATTCGGGCCGGTGAAATTGAAAGGCGGCTGGAGCACGGGCTCTGATGCTACGGCGATGGTGATTACAAGAATAGAGACAGATGACTTGTGGATGAACCAGTTCAATCTTGAAGATTTTGCCGTTGACATGAATTATTCAAACAGGGTATTGACCTTCATACCCGTGGAAAAAAGCGCGGTGAAGGTAAGCGGACAGGTGGATATAACCAGTCTTTCGAGCCCGGTATTTTACAGGTTCTCGATTTCAACAGGACTTACGGCAAAATTCGTGCTGGACGGAGCGGTAGGCGGAGACAAATGGGATTTTCTTGCCACAGGCAAAAACACGTCCGTGGCAACAATAACCGAGCTTACTAACCTGCAGTTTCCGTTCGGAGGGAACGGCGATTTCAATATAGTGGGTAAAGGAACACTGGACAATCCGCAGATAGAAGCAAGCATCAACCTTTCTAACGGGAACGTGTCCGACCTGGCGTATGACAACATCAATTTTCAACTGAGCGTGCGCCAGAACGTGCTTAGCGTGGTGCAGGGAAGGCTGTTCTCGGAGAAGCTGTTCACGAGCGTGGTGACCGGTTACATGCCATTTTTCCTGACGCAAAAAAGCAGGGAACGCGTTGTGAAAAATCCGATGGACATTTCGATTAACATGGAAGAAGGCAGCCTGGATGTAATAAGGCTTATAAGCTCGGACATAAAATCCGGCAAAGGGATACTCCGGATGCAGACTCACGTAACGGGAACGTACGAAAGACCGATGATAAACGGGTACCTGAAGGTAGCGGAGGGGGAAATAAATTCGAAAAGGTACTTCGATAAAATGACACAAATAAACATCGACGCGGTTTTCAGGAACAATTTCCTGTCGATAAGGGAGATCACAGGGAAAGTCGGCGAGGGAAACATGAAGCTCTACGGTTCCGTCAGATTCGCTGGGTTCAGGCCAAAAACGTACGATTTGAGGTGGCTCACGACCGGCAAGGAAGGCGTGCCGATCAAGGTGCCGGAGCTTCCGATACCAAACCCCCTGTTCAAGTCGGACGACTGGCTCCTTACCAACCTGTCGAACGGAAGGCCCAAATTCGACCTGCGAATGACAGGGACATTCAAGAATCCGAAGCTCTCCGGTTGGATAGAGATAGCGAACACGCATTTTACCTATCCTTCGCTCGCGAAGCCTTCGGACAGGGAGTCGATACTCGACGACCTTTGGCCGAAGCTCTCGTGGGACCTTGAGCTCAAGGCCGGCAAGAACACGTGGTATGACAACGATCTTGTGAGCGTGAACATAACGGGCGGCGTCAAGTTCTCCGGCCGGGGTTCGGAACCGACCGTGGACGGGCATATCGAAGCCCTCAGGGGAAGCGTCGTTTATTTCGGGACGGAATTCAAGATAAGACGCGCGGTCATTGAAATAGTGAAAGATGAAGTTTTCATCGAAGGGGAGGCGGAGACGGAAATAAAGGCAACAAGCGTAAATGAAAGCGATACGATAAGGCTGATAATAGAAAAATCCGAGATAAGCAAGATACAGCCGAAGTTCATATCAAAGAACAACCCTAACCTGTCGCCGGAGCGAGCGATGGCCAGGGCTACAGGGCTTGACCCCGATTCACTATCGCAGACGGAGATATCGTACAACCTCAGGAAGTCCATAATCAGGTTCGTGGACTCGACCCTGACGACGCCGCTGGCGCGCAATATCCTGCGCCGAAGCGGAGTGGTGGACACGTTCCGCGTGCAGTACGTCAACAAAGAGCCGGTCAAGCCGCAAGATCCGACGAAGCCGACTTTAACGGAGCTCATGCAGGGGACAAAATACTCCCTCGAGAAGTACGTGACCAGCGACGTGTTGTTTGGTTATTCGATGACATTCGATATGCTGCGCAACAAGCTTGACCTGAGGCACGAGCTTGAACTTTCGTATAACCTCAGAAAAAACCTGTATCTAAAGGGCTCGTACGAACTGGGCGCGGGGGATCTGCTGAGGCAGACGGACAAGCGCATAACTCTGGAGCAGCAGTGGCGTTTCGGAGGGAAGAAGGAAAAAAAGAAGTGAGCCGTCAGTAGTTCTTGAACAACACTGAATCGTCAGTGGTCTTGATGATACTTATCTTTTCAGGTCCGGTCTTCCTGATAATCCTTTCAAAGGCATCCTTAAAAAGCACGAAATAGTATTTTTTTCCTGAGCCAATTTTTCGCGCGAGCTCTTCTTCGGTGTTCCTAACGGCCTTCCTGTCGGCGTAAAACCAGAAGCAGTTATTGTAATGGCTGAATCCTTTTGCGAGAACCTGCGCTTCGAAACTGAGTTTTTTAAGCTCGGGAACAAGCTTTATCGTGTCGGAAAATTCCCTGCTGTCGAGGGTTTTTGGTATTACGGGATATGCGATGTATACGGCGGCGAGCAGGCAGGCGGAAAAGCAAACGGTCAGGGTGACCGCGGTTTTCAGCCTTTCCCCGAAGTTTTCCACCGCCCAGGCCGAAATAACGGCAAAAGGCACGTAAACGGGGACTATGTAGTGGTATTGTTTCACCCTGGCAAGCTGAAAAAGCAGAATCGTGACGAACGCGTAGGACATCAGGAAGATGAGTATGTCCCTTTTTTCAAAAGGCATGTTTTTAAGCCGTTTAAAAAAGAAAAACACGCCTGCCAGCAGAAGTATCAGCCACGGTTCGTAATTAGAGAGAATTATCTCGAAGTAAGCGTACCACGGATTGAGCGAAGGATTGGCGTATTCGCTCAGCGGATAGCCGTGAACGGCCGTTTTCAGCGCTACCCTCGTGTACTGGTCGACAAAGGAAGCTCCGTATTTTTCGTACATGATCAGGTGCCAGGGGGCGATGACGGCCGCGGCAAGCAGGAGCCCGCCCCAAAGATGGGTGTTTTTGAGCGGTGAAATATCCTTTTTCAGCGCCAGATAGACCAGAATGGGAGGGATTATGAACAGCCCGGGGATCTGGCGCGTCATTACCGCGAGGCCCAGGAATAATCCGGATAGATAGTAGAAGGCGTTCATTTTTTCGGCCCTGGCTACCCAGAAGCCCATCATTGAAAAAGCGAAGAATACCGCGAACGGGCCGTCGGTGACGGAGCTCCTGACGTGGTAGAGATATTGCTGGGTGAAAGTAAGTATGATAGCGGCCAGGACCGCCGTGGCCAGGCCGAAATAGCGCCAGGCGAAGAAGAAGACCCCTGCGACGCACAGAAAACCCAGTATGGCCGAAGGCAGCCTCATCGCGAAGGTGTCAAAGCCGAGCAGGTTGCCTGAAAGCGCGTTCATCCAGAAAAGAACCGGGGGTTTGCTGGTGTGGAAGTCTATCAGGTGACCGTTTCTCGGGGTCAGGTAATCACCGTACATGGACATTTCCTTGGAGACTTCCGCATAGTAGCAGTCGTCCCCCCCGAGAGGGGAGTCCGCCAGTCTGTGGAAGATGACCACCGCGCATACCGCCAGCACGATGAAAGGCAGAAGCTTCCGGTTTTTAGCGATAAATTCCGTGTATTTCATTCTTTGCGCCTCTTGTTTTATTGCATATTATATCACAAAAAACGCCAAAAAGCCCGCCCATTTGCGCCGATATCCGCAAATGCGCCAAACGCTTTGAATTAATAAGCTTTTTCTATTTGATTATTTCGCAATTTTTTAATATAATTAACGTTCATAATAACCATTTAGAACGGAGAGTTTTTAATGAAAAAAGCGGCCTTGTTTCTGGGTATATTGCTCCTTTTGGCGGGTTCTGCCTGGGCAAAGAAAGTAACGAACCCCATACGGGAAATAATAGTAGAAGGCACGAAAAACGTGAAGACAAAGGTCGTCTACAAGGCGATAAAATCCAAGAAGGGCAAGGCCTACTCGGAGGAAAAGGTACGCGAAGACGTTCAAAGGATCCTGGAGCAGGGCTACTTCGACAACGTCGAGGTCGCTTTTGACCCGGCCGCGATGCGGATCACGTTCATCGTGAAAGAAAAACCGCAGATAAAGAAGGTGAACTTCAAGGGCAACAAGGTTTTTTCACAAGGGAAACTTAGAAGCACCAGTGAAATGAAAGAAAAAGAGTATTATGACGTCGCGAAGCTCGAGGAATCCCGTTCGAAGATAATCACGCTGTACCACGACAAGGGCTACGCGGACCTAAAGCTCGAGATATACCCTACTTTGAACGAGCTTGAGAACAAGATAACGATAACCTACATCCTGTCCGAAGGCAACAGGATACTCATAGGCAAAGTTAAAGTCAAGGGAGTCAATGCTTACAAACCGAAGAAGATACTGAAACTGATGAAGACCCGCCGCAAGAAAGTCTACAAGGACGAAACCATACGGGAAGACCTCCGGGAAGTGGCCAAATTCTACAAAAACAACGGATATGTCGACGTGCAGGTCGGGGAGCCTTCGATAACCTACAACGAAGAAAGGACCAAGATGTTCATCGAGATCCCCATAACGGAAGGTCCCAAATACAGGGTGGGCAGGATATCATTTTCTGGCAACAAGGAATACGGCGAAAAGCAACTGGCAAAAGCCATGCTTATAAAGACGGGTATGATATACAAGGAGGAAAAACTAAACGAAAGCCGCCAGGCGGTGCTTGAGATGTATTCGGACAAGGGTTACCTCAACTGCAGGGTGGAACCGGTGTTCACTCCCGACGTGCAAAAGGAAAAGATGAACATAAATTTCGACATAACCGAGAACAACATCGTGTACGTGGGGCAGATATATATCGACGGTCTGAACTTCACGAAGGAGTTCGTGATACGACGCGAAGTGACGCTGAAAGAAGGCGATATTTTCGCTGCGGGCAGGGTCAGGCGCAGCATGGAAAAGATATACAACCTGGGTTTTATTGACGCTGTTGAGCCGGAAATACTGCCTACCGAAAGAAAGGACGTGATGGACCTCTCCTTCAACATCACCGAGGGCAAACCAGGCGTGCTGACGGCAGGCGCGGGTTATTCATCGATCGACAAGCTGGTCGGTTCGCTCCAGGTTCAGCATATCAACCTTTTCGGCCGGGCTCAGAGGCTTAACGTCCTTTGGGAATTCGGCGCAAGAAGGCAGAATTACGAGATCGACTGGACCGAACCCTGGTTTCTGAACAAGCCGATGAGCCTGGGGCTCGGTCTTTTTAACATGGAACGAAGAAGGGATTACGGCACGGTTTATAACGCCTACAAGGAAGGAAGAAAGGGGGGGTCTGTCAGAGTAGGTCCGAGACTGAGCGACAATTTGAGCCTTCTGTTCGCGTACAGTTACGAGGATATCGAGGTTTTTGAAATAGACCCCGACCTTGTTTCGACCATCAGCGCTTCAAAGGACATTACATCGAGTCTGTCGTCTTCGGTCGTGTGGGACACGAGGGACAATATCTTTGACCCGTCTACGGGAAACCGTCAGGCGCTTACCGTGCAGTATGCCGGCGGAGTGCTCGGCGGAGACGTGAATTTCGTCAAGCCCACGGCAAGGAGTTCGTGGTTTTTTCCGACGTTCTGGAAGTTTGTCCTGTCATGCAACGTGACCATGGGCGCCGTCGAAAGCTTCCCGCCCTCAACGGAAGTTCCGATATACGAGAAATTTTACGTCGGGGGGGCCGATTCGATACGCGGCTACCAGTACAGAAGCGAGATAGGCCCGGTTGAGGGCGGCAAGTTCATGGCGATAGGGAACGTTGAGTACAAGTTCCCGATAGTGCAGGAGAAAAAGAGGACTATCCTTCAAGGCGCCTTCTTTTACGACATCGGCGGGGCGTGGCGCACGGCAAATGATTTCGAGTTAAGCCTGGGCGAGGAGGAAACAAAGCTCAAAGCCGGGTTCGGTTTCGGCATAAGGTTCACGACGCCGGTCTTCCCGCTTCGCCTGGACTGGGGATACGGCCTCAACCATAAACCCGGAGAAGAGTTGAGTCAGTTCTATTTCACGATAGGCAATATTTTCTAAAGCGTCGCGGGAGGGAAAATGAGCATGAAACTCCTGAAGTATTCTGTCGTTCTGGCGGTTCTGTCGGTTCCGTCGGCATATGTGCACGGTTTCGAGATACCTGTTGACGGGGTATACGGTGGCTCGAAATCGGAATCCGGCGGCGGCGCTATCGGGTACGTGGATATAGAGAAAATATTCAGGGAACATCCGATGACCGAAAGATTGAAGAAAAAATTCATTAGCGAGATAGAAAACAAGAGAAAAGAAATAGCGGACATGGAAGCGGTCATGTGCGCGATGCAGGACGTTTACATTTCCACCTCAACGGAAATAAAGGGGCTGGAAAACGACGTCGCAACCCTGAAAAATATACTTGAAGAGGAAAAAGCGGGGCCGAAGATGATGCTCCTTCCCGGGACGACCGAATACGTGGAAATGAAAAAAACGCCGGCTCAGATAGCTGCTTCGACGCCGACGGCGGTGATACCGGGCCTGATAGCTGAAAAGGAAAAGACGATAATGGCCAAGAAGACGGACCTGGAAATGATGAAAAAAGAAGTGGAAGACAAAAGGAGCGAAATAGACGCCAGGGTCAGGCAGAACAAGGAGGAGCTGATGCTTCTCGAGGAAAGGCAGACCGGCGAGATACTGAAAGACATCAACGAGATACTGGAAAAACTCGCGGAAGAAGAGGGGATAACGGTCATACTTGACAAGAACAATCTTCTATACGGAAAAACGGTAAAAGACCTCACCGATGATGTAAGGGAAAGGATACGGGGCAGGTAATGGAAATAAAAACGTCCGATCTGGCTAAGCTTGTCGGCGGAGCGCTTGAAGGCGACGGTGCGGTAGTGATAAGGGGCGCGACTAGCCTGGAAGACGCCGGACAAAACGATGTTTCTTTCATATCGAACCGGAAATACGAGGACCTTCTTGCTTCAACGAAAGCCGGCGTGGTTATAATGACCGAAGAGTTCAGGAAAAAGGCGCCGGGAAACAAAATAGTGGTGAAGGAAGCCCAGACGGCTTTCGCGATGGTGCTGCAACTGGTGGAAAAAGAAAGGAAGACGACCTCGTTCGACGGCATTCATCCTACCGCGGTCGTTTCGCAAGGCGTGTCGATCGGCAAGAACGTCCATCTCGGGCCTCACGTTGTCGTTGACGAAAACGCGGCGATAGGGGAAAACACCAGGATAATGGCACAGGTTTTCGTGGGCAGGGGAGCGAGTATCGGCAAAGACTGCCTTATTTATCCGAACGTGACAGTCAGGGAGAGCGTCAGGATAGGCGACAGGGTCATTATTCATTCGGGCGCGGTAGTGGGTTCCGACGGTTTCGGTTTCATTACAGGAAAAAACGGCATAATGAAGATACCACAGACGGGCACGGTCGAAATAGGCGATGACGCGGAACTGGGGGCGAACGTTTCAATTGACAGAGCCACAGTCGGGGCCACGAAAATAGGTCGCGGCACCAAACTTGACAACCTGGTGCACGTGGCGCACAACGTTCAGATAGGCGAAAACTGCATGCTTGCCGGGCAAACCGGCATAGCTGGTTCTACCAGGATCGGCAATAACGTGATAACCGCCGGTCAGGTAGGCATAACCGGGCACGTCAAGGTAGGCAATAACGTTATGATGGCCGGAAAAACCGTGATATCAAATAATGTCGAAGATAACTCCGTTCTTTCCGGATTTCCCGCAAGGCCCCACAAGGAAAACCTCAGGATCCAGGCGCTCATACACAAGCTTCCAAAGCTGTTCGAAGAAGTGAAAAAACTGAAAGAAAAGAAATGAGGGGCCTTAAAATAATGGAAAAACAAAGGACGATAGCAAAGGAATGCAGGGTAGAAGGCGTGGGACTGCACACGGGGAACGTCAGCACGGTGATCTTCAAGCCGGCGCCAGCCGATTACGGGATAAGGTTCATCCGCACGGACATTGAGGGCAGGCCGGTAATACGCGCTTCGACGGAACACGTGAGCGGCACGGCCGTCCGCGGCACCACGATAGGAGAGGGCGAGACGACCGTTTCCACGATAGAGCACATAATGGCTACCTGCTTCGCGCTCGGCATTGACAACCTTGAGATACATATATCGAACAACGAACCCCCGATACTTGACGGCAGCGCTTCGAAGTTCGCAGAACTGCTGGGTTCCGCTGGCCTTTCGGAGCAGGAGGCGCAGAGGCGGTATTTAACGCTGAACGAGCCGGTCGTGTATCAGTCAGGAAAGACAAAGATAGAGGCCCATCCGAGCGATGAGTTCAGGATAGACTGCGTCGTCGAATACGACCATCCGTTCCTGAAGAAACAGTCCTATTCGGCGGTGCTGGACGGGGGAACATTCTCGAAAGAGATCGCTCCCGCGAGGACTTTCTGTTTTGATTACGAAATTGAGGCGTTGAAGGGAAAGGGCCTCGCGAAAGGCGGGGATTTCAACAACGCGATAGTGGTGGGCTTAAACGGCATACACAATCAGAACAAGAGCCTGCGGTTCGATAACGAGTTCGCGAGGCATAAGGCGCTGGATTTGATAGGAGACCTGTACCTGCTGGGGGCGCCGCTGAAAGCGCACGTGATCGCGTACAGGTGCGGCCATAACAGCAACATAAATTTTGCGAGAGAAATAATCAAGAAAGCGGTTAAAACGAATTCGGCGGCAACGGAGGTAGGAAAAATGGAAGCGCAGTATCCGAAGGAAGGCCAGGTATTTGACATCAACGCCATTAAAAGAACGATCCCGCACCGTTATCCTTTCCTCATGATCGACAAGGTCGTGATAAAAGAGGTGAACAAGAGCGCGGTGGGGTACAAGTGCGTGAGCGGCAACGAAAATTTCTTTCAGGGTCATTTTCCCGGCTGGCCTATAATGCCGGGCGTCCTGATAGTCGAAGCCATAGCACAGACGTCCTGCGTGCTTCTTCTTTCACAGTCAGGAATGAAGGACAAACTGGCGTATTTTATGTCCATAGACAGCGCGAAATTCAGAAAACCGGTCGTTCCCGGGGACGTGCTTGAATTCAGGGTTGAGGCGCTCAGGGTAAGGGAAAAGGGGGGCAAGGTGAGGGGCGACGCCTATGTCAACGATAATCTCGTCGCGGAAGCTGAGTTCATGTTCGCGATAGTGGACAAAGAGGAGCAGAAATGATTCATGAAACGGCGATAATCAGTAAGAACGCTCACATAGCCAAGGACGTCGTAATCGGCGCTTACAGCATAATAGGGGACGGAGTGACGATACATTCGGGCGTGAAGGTGGACTCGCACACGGTAATCGAACATGCCGAGATAGGCAAGAACTGCAGAATATTCAGTCACGCCGCCGTGGGAACGGCGCCGCAGGACCTTAAATACAAAAATGAAGACAGCAAGCTTGTCATCGGGGATAATTGCATTGTTCGCGAGTTCACGACGCTCAATAGAGGCACGACCGCTACGGGCAAAACCGTTATAGGTTCGGATTGCATGTTTATGGCCTATTCCCACGTGGCCCATGACTGCAGGATAGGCGACAATGTCATAATGGCGAACGTCGCCACACTGGGCGGGCATGTCGAGATAGGGGATTACGCTTTTGTCGGCGGTCTCGCGGCCGTTCACCAGTTCGTGAGGATCGGAAGGCTTGCCATGATAGGGGGAGGGTCATGCGTGACGCTTGATATATTGCCTTACACGCAGGTCCAGGGCGACAGGGCGAGGCTTCTCGGCCTTAACCTTGTGGGAATGAAAAGGCGAAAATTGTCTGCGGAAGCGATGGAGGATATAAAAACGGTCTATAGGACGCTTTTTCTTACCGGCATTCCAATGGAAGAGGCACTCGATCAACTCGAAGCAATGAACCCCAAAAAAGAGGTCAGGGAGATGCTGGATTTCATACACGCTTCCAAAAGAGGCATAGCGCGTCCAAGGAAAAAAGAAGAGGAAATAGAAGAACTTTAGCGCTTCGGCGGAAAACATGGAAAAGATTGGGCTCATAGCCGGGAACGGCAGGTTCCCGTTCCTCGTGGCTGAAGAGATAAAAAAGCGCGGCGACAGCGTCGCCGCCGTAGGGATAAAGGAAGAAACTGACCCGGACCTGCAAAAACACGCCGATACCATAGCATGGTTCTCTCTGGGGCAATTCCAAAAATTAATAGACTATTTGCGCGATAACGGCATCAAAACCGCCGTGATGGCAGGCCAGGTGAAGCACGCGCAGATATTCAGGAATTTGAATCTTGACTTCAGACTGATAAAACTGATGGGTAAAATCGTCAATAAAAAAACCGACACTATTCTGGGGGCGATAGCCGAAGAGCTTCAAAAGGACGGCGTCACCCTCCTGCCTTCGCATATTTACTTAAAACACCTCATGCCGGACGCGGGATTGCTGGCGGGTAAAAAGCTCAGCGCCGCGGAAAAGGCGGACGTTGAGTTCGGTTTCAAGACGGCGAAGCAGATAGCGGGGCTTGACATAGGACAGACCGTCGTCGTAAAGGACAAGGCCGTGGTTGCCGTCGAATCTATAGAAGGCACGGATGAATGCATAAGGCGCGCGGGCAAGTTAGCGGGAGAGAACGTGATAGTGGTCAAAGTCGCCAAGCCCGCCCAGGACTGGAGGTTTGACGTGCCCGTGGTGGGGCCCGGGACCGTTGAAGCGCTTTTAGAGAACAAGGCGAGGGCCCTTGCCGTTGAAGCGAAAAATACTCTTTTCATAGACAAAGACATCCTGCTCGAGAAGGCAAGGCGGAATCAGGTCACTATAGTGGCGGTATAAAAAAGAAATGGAAAAAATCAGAACGGCGATAATAGGGGCGGGATCCCTCGGACAGCACCACGCGCGGATACTGGCGTCGCATCCGGGCTCGGACCTCGTGGGCATCGTCGACATCGACGAAAACCAGGCAAGGAAAATAGCCGCAGCCTGCAAGAAGGAACCGTTGTTTTCGCACAGGGACGTGATAAACAGGGCTGGCGCCTGCGTCATCGCGGTACCGACGCCCGAGCACTATAAAATAACAAAAGACCTCATATCCGCGGGGATTCACTGCCTCGTGGAAAAGCCGTTTACCACGACGGTCGAAGAGGCGCAGGATCTGATTTCGCTTTCAACGGCAAAAAATACCGTGCTCCAGGTAGGCCACGTTGAGCGGTTCAATCCGGCCGTCATAGCGTCGGAACCCTACGTCAAGAATCCGAAGTTCATCGAAGTTAACCGGCTGGGTCCCTATGACCCGAGGACAAGCCACATAGGTGTCGTGCTGGACCTGATGATACACGACCTGGACATCCTTCTATCGCTCGTCAAGGACAAAATAGTATCGCTTGAAGCGCACGGGGCGAAGATACTCTCGGACCACGAGGATATAGCTAAGGTAAGGATAAAATTCGCCGGCGGATGCGTAGCAGATGTTTCCGCCAGCCGCGTATCGCTTGAGAAATACAGGAAGATAAGGATATTCCAGCCCGACAGCTACATTTCGATAGATTACGCGGGGAAAAGCCTGAAGGTTTACAGGAAAAGGAAAGAAGTGGTGAAGAGTCTTTCGGATGTTGACGTTTTGAAGCCGAAATTAAAGACCGATGAGCCTCTATACTGCGAAATAGACCATTTCCTGAACTGCGTCAAGGAAGGAAAACAACCGTCCGTAACCGGCGAACACGGCAGGGACGCGCTCGAGATAGCCTACGAAGTCTTGAAAAAACTGAACACTTTTTAGGGGCTGCCAATCAGATGAACATTTTTATCGTGGCCGGAGACGTTTCAGGGGACATGCACGCCGCGAGCCTCGCAAGAACGATAAAAGCGATTCATCCGGATACGGTTGTTGGCGCGCTGGGCGGAAAAGAGCTGAAGAAAAGCGCGGATGTTTTCTATCACGACCTCACGAAGCTTTCGGCTTTCGGTTTCTGGCAGCCGGTAAAGCAGTATTTCAGGCTTAAGGGCATACTCGCGGAAATCGGGAAGGCCTGGGATGAAAACCCCCCGGGAAAAGTTATTCTCGTCGACTATTACGGTTTTAACCTGCACGTGGCCAGGGAAGCGAAGAGAAGGGGCATACCGGTCTATTACTACGTCAGCCCGCAGGTATGGGCCTCCAGGCCCGGGAGGGTGGACAAACTTGCCGACTGCGTAAAAAAGATGCTCGTAATACTGCCGTTCGAAGAAGAAATATACAGGAAAGCAGGCATCGACGTTTTGTTCGTGGGCCATCCCCTCCTCGACAGGATACCCGAGAGGGAACGAGCCGAAAAGAAAGATGGGAACATCAGGATCGGGCTTTTTCCGGGTTCAAGGCCGAATGTTTTCAGACGGCACGCGGGGCTTCTGGAAAGAACGGCCGACCGGATAAAACAGAGA
The DNA here is from genome assembly GCA_016930715.1 of Endomicrobiales bacterium. Taxonomy (GTDB): domain Bacteria; phylum Elusimicrobiota; class Endomicrobiia; order Endomicrobiales; family JAFGGC01; genus JAFGGC01. The sequence goes on along the minus strand of JAFGGC010000025.1, from coordinate 22,841 downwards.
CTGCCGGGAGCCGAATTCGTTTTTTTTCTTACCGAAAATGTCGCGGGTATGTACGCCGGTCGGCATAAAACGGTGGTTGACGGAGAATACAGGGAGCGCGGCGGGCTTGACCTTGCCATAACCACGTCGGGCACGGTGAGTCTCGAGAACGCTCTTATGGAAATACCGATGGTGGTATATTACCGGCTTTCCTGGTTCAATTATCTCGTGGCAAAGCTCATAGCGAACGTCCGGTTTATAACCATGGTCAATATAATTCTCGGCAGGGAACTTGTCCCGGAGCTGATACAGGCAATGGCGGTTCCCGAGAAGATTGCGGATGAGGCAACTGCGCTGTTGAACGACAAGAACAGGATTGCTGAAGCTGTTGAGGGTTTCAGGAAGGTAAAGAAGCTGCTGGGCGGGCCCGGAGCAGGGGTCAGGGCCGCGGCGGCTATAATGGAAGACAGAACATGATATTCAAGCGTCTTTTATCATACCTGCGGCCGCACGTGCCGCGTTTCATTGTGTCCATGTTATGCATGGCCGTTTTTTCCGCGCTCACGGGCGCAACCATGTGGATCATAAAAAACATCTTCGACAGGATTTTTGTCGCCAAAGACGTTCAGATGCTCTATCTTATCACCTGGCTGATACCGGTGCTTTTCATAGTCAAGGGGATCGCGGGTTACGGCCAGAACTATCTTCTTTACTTCATAACCCAGAACGTGGTGTTGAAGATCAGGAACGAACTATACGAGAAGCTGATATCGCTTTCCCACGATTTTTATTCGAAAAATTCCACGGCAAGACTGATGGCGCGCGTGACGAACGACGTGATGGCGCTTCAGCTCGCGCTTTTCAGGGTTCCGCCTGCCATAATACGCGACGGGCTGACGGTCCTGGTGATGATAGTCATACTTTTTTACCTGCACTGGAAATTCGCGATAATATCGCTCCTGATATTTCCGATTGCGGCTGTTCCCATAGCGCAGTTCTCGAGAAAGATGAGGCAGGCCTCAAGGGAAGGACAGAAGCAGATGGGCGAAATCTACGCCGCACTGCAGGAAACGCTGCACGGCATGACGGTGATTAAGGCCTTCATGCGCGAGGCCGATGAAGTCGCGAGGTTTCACAAGGAGAACGACGAGTTCTATCACACCCAGCAGCGTTTTATCAGGGTCGACGCTCGTTCAAGCCCGATAATGGAGTTCATCGGTTCGCTTGCCGTCGCTTTCATACTGTGGTACGGAGGCAAGGACGTCATAGACGGGGTCTGGACGTCCGGTTCTTTCGTGGCGTTCCTGACGGCCGCGTTTTCTCTCTACCAGCCGCTGAAGAACTTCTCGCAGACCAACTCCTATATACAGCTTGCAGTGGCCGGTACCGAGAGGATATTTGAGATAATTGACGAGAAGCCGACCATAGTTGAAACGCAAAACCCGCAAGAAGCCGGCGATTTCAAGGACAAGATCACCTTTGAAGGAGTGACCTTCCACTATCCGGAAAAGAACGATGTCATAAAGAACCTGAACCTTGAAATTAAAAAGGGCCAGGCCGTGGCGCTGGTCGGCCCTTCGGGTTCGGGAAAGACGTCGCTTGCGAGCCTCCTGTTGAGATTTTACGAGGCGCAGTCGGGAGCGATAAGGATAGACGGCATAGACGTTAAAGAAATGAAAATAACTTCCTTGCGTTCACTCGTTGGCATAGTGCCGCAGGAGACGCTTCTTTTCAACGAAACGGTGAAGTACAACGTTGCATACGGAAAAAGGGACGCCAGCGAAGAAGAGGTGAGCGCGGCCCTGAAGGCGGCCAACGCCAATAATTTCATTTCAAGGCTGCCGAAGGGCATGGACACGTACATCGGCGAAAGGGGAGTAAGGATATCGGGAGGCGAGCGGCAGCGGCTTGCTATAGCGCGCGCGATACTGAAGAACCCGCCCATATTGGTGCTGGACGAGGCGACGTCGTCCCTCGACGCGGAATCGGAGAAACTGGTCCAGGAGGCGATAGAGAAACTCATGCAGAACAGGACCGTCATAATGATAGCCCACAGGCTTGCCACAGTGAAGAAAGCCGACAGAATAATCGTTCTTGACAAGGGAGTGATAGTGGAGGACGGGACGCACGAGCAGCTACTGGAACGCGAAGGAATATATCATAGGCTGCATTCGCTGCAGCTATTGTGACAATTTCGAAGCTCGAATTTTGAAAAAGATAAAAAACAGGCAGAGATTGAAAGACATATTTGACGTTGAAGTATTTCGGGATTCGAAATTGCGGTTTCGAAATTATTTTATGTGCGGGTGGAAAACGATATGAAAAAGGCAACCGTATTTTGTGCGACAATGTTGGTAGCAGTAAGTTTATTCGCAGGGGAACCGGCGCCGACGCCGTATAATTCGTACGAAGGCTACATGCCCGGGGCGAAGGCGGGCGCGATGGGGGGCGCGTTCACGGCAGTCGCAGACGACGCGTCCTGCGTTTATTACAATCCCGCGGGCCTTGCGATTCTGAAAAGCGGGTATCTTTCAATGACCCTGGAGAGCGCGCGGCAGAGCGAACTGACGCCGGACGAGGTATTCGCGCAGGAGGTGCTCAAGAACAGGAGCGTGCAGCACATTTGTTTCGCCTCCGAGAAAGGCGCGGTGTCCTGGAGGCCGCTGGCCAATACCGTGATAAGGGAAACATCAGGCAGCGACTGGCAGGAGACCGAGATAAAGGTTAACGCCTATACTCTTTCTGGTTCCCACAAGAATATGGACAGGGCGTTCTCGGGCATAAACATCACCTACTTCAGCGCGCAGATGGCTATATCCGGAGTCAATAACAACGTGCCGTCGTTGAACCTCAGCGACGGATACGGGTTCAGCGCGGACGTGGGCTACCTTTTCATGCCAAGCCCGTTCGTCAATATCGGCATAGTATTCAAGAACCTGCTCGGATACGTGTGGTGGGACGATTTCGAGAAGGACCAGCTTCCCTTCGTGATGAGGGGAGGGCTGGCGTTCAAGATAGGCGGTTTCATGGTCTTCGCGACCGACTGGGAAAAACGCTACTACCGGAAAGTCGACGCGGTTACGATAACGCATTTCGGGCTGGAGCAGAAATTCGCCGGTGCCATGGTGCTCCGGGCGGGCATGTACGGCGACGATCTGAACGACAAGGAAAAGGCCAAGATTACCTACGGGTTGGGGTATAGCAGGGCGGGTTACGAGTTCGCCTTGTGCGCGGAAAAATACAGGGTGGACTTCAACGACGTCGTGAAGTACATCTTCAGCCTGAATCTTCCCATCTGATATCCTATGCTATCCGAATTGACGGCTCAAATAAAGAGCTACCTTCCGGAAGAAGACCTGAAACCCGTTGAGAAAGCTTTTATCTACGCGAGGAATGCGCACGGGGGCCAGAGGCGTTTTTCCGGCGAGCCGTACTTCAGCCACTGTTTCGAAGTGGCCAAGATACTTACGGAGCTGAAACTCGACGTGCCGACCGTCGCCGCGGCGCTCCTGCACGACGTTCTCGAGGACACGCAGACGAAGAAGGATGACCTTGAGGCGGAATTCGGGAAGGAAATCACCTCTATGGTCGAAGGCGTGACCAAGATCGGTTCCTACAACTTTTCTGACCAGGAAACGGCGCAGGCCGAAAACTGGAGGAAGATGCTTCTTGCGATAACTAAAGACATACGGGTCATCCTGGTAAAGCTCGCCGACAGGATACACAACATGAGGACGGCGTCAGCCCTTCCGGAAGAAAAACGAAAAAAAATGGCAACGGAATCGCTGAACCTCTACGCGCCTTTTGCCCAGCGCCTGGGCATATACAGATGGAAGAACGAGCTCGAGGACATGGCGTTCGGGATACTCGATCCGAGGGGATGCGAAGACCTCCGCGGGCAGTGGGAAAAAAGACAGGAAAGCAGCGTAAAAAGCCTGGAAAAGTGGAAGAAAGCGATAAACGAAAAACTTGCCGGTTCAGGCATAAGATACAGGATTTCGGCAAGGCCGAAAAGCCTTTATGGCATTCACAGGAAGATGGCGCGCCAGAAAAAGGGGTTTTCGGAAATACAGGACCTGATAGGATTGCGCCTGATAACGGACTCGGTCGAGAACTGCTACGCTCTGCTTGGGCTTTTAAACGACGGTTTCACGCCGCTGGAGGGGTCGTTCACGGATTACATAAACCTGCCGAAGATGAACATGTACCAGTCCCTGCACCTGTCGCTTCGGGATGACGCCGGCACTATCGCTGAGATACAGATACGCACGGAAGAGATGCACAGGAGATCCGAATACGGCATTGCCGCGCACTGGAGGTACAAGGAAAGCGTCGGAATCACAGGCGCTGGAATTGCCGCGGCGGGAGAGATAGAGGATAAGCTTGACTGGCTTAAAAAGGTCCTTGAGTGGCAGCAGGAGCTCAAGGACCCGAAAGAGTTCCTTGAGAGTCTGAAAGTTGAGTGCGAGTTCGAGCAGGTTTTCGTTTACACGCCCAAGGGAAGGGTAATAAAGCTTCCCAAGGATTCGACCCCGGTTGATTTTGCATACGCCGTGCATTCGGAGATAGGCGACCGGTGCTACGGCGCGAAAATCGGCAAAAAGCTCGTCCCGCTCGACTATAGACTCCGGAGCGGCGAGATGTGCCAGATACTTACCAGGAAATCGGCGCGTCCGACGAAAGACTGGCTTGAGTTTGTCATAACGCCAAGAGCCAGATCCAAAATAAGGAAAAGCTTGAGGGAAAGCGGAGGGGAATCTTAGACCACCTTGACTATGCGACCGGATTTAAGGCAGTTCGAGCAGACATAGGTCCTTGTTATCTTGCCGTTTACCATGATTCTCTGGCGCTGAAGGTTGGGTTTGAAAAGCCTGTTGGACGCTCTATGTGAATGGCTCACGGATTTGCCCGCTTTTGAGCCCTTGCCGCATATTGAGCATTTGTATGACATTTGTCGCCTCCCCCGCCATTGGCGGGGCCCGCCAAAGTCTCTGTGGCGGGCTTCTAAAAATGTTTTGTTGAAAAAAGATAATACAATAATATTCATTTAAAGTCAAGGAAAGAGGCTTCAAAACGAAAAAGAGCCTATAATGAAATTTATTTTAGATGAAAAAGTCCAGTACCTTAAAGGCGTCGGGCCTTCCCGCGCGAAGATCCTGGCGCGCATGGGGATTCTTACGGTTAGAGACCTCATTGAACACTATCCCCGCGACTACAGCGACAGAAGAAACGTGACGAAGATAGCCGATGCCCTGTCCGGCCGAAAGGCGACGATATGCGGAGCCGTGAAAATCTCAAGCGTAGTGCCGCTCAACATGAAGCTTTCGGTCTTCAAGGCGGCGGTGGAGGACCCTTCCGGTATTATGTGGGTCGAGTTTTTCAGGAAAGCGAACCCGTACCACAAGCACGACATATTCTCAAGCCTTAAAGCGACGTTTGAAAAGGGGAACCGGGTCTTTATTTTCGGCAAGGTCGAAGAAGAATTCGGACTTAAAAAGATCGTGCCGGACGATTATGAACTGGTCGTGAAGGAAGGCGAGGAAAAGGCGTTCAGGAAAGTCGTGCCAGTCTATCCGCTGACCGAAGGCCTGTCGCAGAAATGGATGAGGGAAGCGGTCTTCGGTGCTTTAAAAAACGCAGAAAAAGACCTTAACGACATTCTTGCCGAAAGAACATTGAAGAAGTACGGCTTGACGGGTTATAAAGAGGCCTTGAACGGCATCCATTTTCCCGATGACATGGAATGCGTCCAAAAATCAAGGGAAAGGCTGGCGTTCGACGAGTTCCTTGTGCTTCACGCTGCGCTGGCGGTCTCAAAAAAAGGCACGGAAAATATCCGGAAACGTCAGGAATACGGGGTTAAAAAAGACATACTGACACCGTTCCGCGAAAAACTCAAATTCGAATTCACCCGTGCCCAGAAAAAAGCGATAAACGAGATATTCCGCGACCTGCAGTCGAAGAAACCCATGAACAGACTCCTGATGGGTGACGTCGGCTCGGGAAAGACGGTCGTGGCCCTATGCGCGATGCTCCTTGCCGCGGAAAACGGCTATCAGAGCGCAATGCTCGCTCCAACGGAAATACTGGCCGAACAGCATGCTCTTACCATAAACAGGATGCTTGACGGACTGCCGGTGAGGACCGCGCTTCTTACGTCCGGAGAACCGAAAGCAAAAAAACAGAGGGAAAAACTGCTCAATGAGATAGGTGACGGGAAGGTGGATTTCGTGGTAGGGACCCACGCGCTGCTTGAAAAGAGCGTCGTTTTCGGGGACCTCTCCCTCATCGTCATAGACGAACAGCACAGGTTCGGGGTTCTGCAGAGGGCATCGTTGACTCAAAAAGCCGGAACGCCCGATGTCCTTCTGACTACCGCGACGCCGATCCCGAGGACGCTTTCGATGACGCTCTACGGAGATATGGAAGCTTCGGTAATAGACGAGCTTCCTCCCAACAGGCAGGCGGTAGAGACCCTGCATCTTGATGAGACCTCCGCCTACGAGTTTGCGAAGAAACAGATGAAAAGCGGAAGGCAGGTCTTCATCGTGTATCCGCTAGTGGAGGAATCCGACAAGCGCGAGCTGAAAAGCGCCGTCGCCGAGGCCCGGGCGCTTTCAAAGTCTGAGTTCTCGGGCTACAGGGTCGGTCTGCTGCACGGACAGATGAGCACGAAAGAAAAAGACGGTATAATGACGGAATTCAGGGATGCCAGGATAGACGTCCTCATAACGACCACGGTGATAGAGGTCGGCATAGACATACCGAACGCCACTCTGATGATCATCGAGCACGCCGACAGGTTCGGACTGGCAACGCTGCATCAGCTGAGGGGAAGGGTGGGGCGGGGAAAGGAAAAATCCTGGTGCGTGCTTCTGGGTGAGCCGAAAACCGAAGAGGCGAAGAAGCGCATTGAGATAATGACCGCCACGAACAGCGGTTTTGATATCGCCGAAGAAGACCTTGTTTTAAGAGGGCCCGGCGAGTTTTTGGGAACCGCGCAGCACGGGATACCGGTTTTCAAAGCGGGCAATATTGTCAAGGACGGGCGTCTTATTGAGGCCGCGAAAGGACTGGCGGCGGAGATGATTGCCGGCGACCCCGATCTTAAGTCGCCTGAAAACGAAGGTTTGAAGAAGGCGGTGCTCAAGACCCACGGCCCAAGGATACGGCTCGCCAACATAGGATAGCATTCCCTTGCGCTAAACGCGCTTTTTGCGTTTCTGAACTGTCCGAAATGAAGCTGTTGACGAAGTCAGCGGACTCACCCTGAGTTGTCGTTATGGGTCTTAATACTCATTTTCGTTCGATTTTTGAGATACTTCACTGCGTTCAGGGCGGCGCTTTTGCCTTCAACAAAAGTGTCAAATTTGACAATAAATGCAAAAATTACTATATTCTAAAAGATGAGACAGCCGGTGGCAGTATATCCTGGCAGTTTCGACCCCCCGACAAACGGACATTTGGATATAATAGTCCGGGCGACGCACCTTTTTCCAAAAGTCATCGTGGCAGTAACCGACAACTCGAACAAGAACCCCACTTTCACCTTACAGGAAAGAAAGAAGATGATAGCCGAGGCCGTCAGGAGGTATCCCACCGTCACGGTGGATACATTTTCCGGTCTTCTGGTAGATTACATGACCAGGAAGAAGGCGTCCGTAATAATAAGGGGCTTGAGGGCTATATCTGATTTCGAATACGAATTCGAGATGGCGCTGATGAACAGGCGTCTGAACAAAAGGATCGAGGCGGTTTTCCTTATGCCGGATGAAGCCTATACGTATCTGTCTTCAAGCCTGGTTAAAGAGGTTTTTTCCCTCGGAGGCTCCGTGAGTGGCCTAGTGCCGGAAAGCGTCGAAAAAAGCCTGAAAAGATCCGGATGACGGCCGGGGCCGTCAAGCGTTGACAATAACATGAAACTGACATCCATAAAAAAGAGGCTTGGCGACATACTTGTTGACGTAGGTATAATCTCGTCCGCGCAGCTTAAAGAAGCGCTTGAGATACAGAAAAGAAACGGCGGCAAGCTCGGGGCCATCCTCTCGCAGATGGGAATAATAAACGAAGAGGTGATGCTTGCGTTCCTCGGCAAGCAGTGTGGGGTTTCGTACGTGTCCCTGTCGGAGTACGGCGCGATTCCCGCGGAAGTCCTGAGGTCCATACCCGAAAGCATAGTAAGGCACCAGAACCTGATACCGATCTCAAAGGACAACAATACCGTAACGGTAGCGATGTCCGACCCCTTCAATATTTTTGCGATAGACGACATAAAGCTGATGACCGGCTATGACGTGCAGGTCGTAATAGCTTCGGAAAGCGAGATAGACGTTGCGATAGAGAAGTACTATTCGCGTTCCCTGGATTTTGAGGTTTCCGCGGGCCAGAAACAGCAGCGCGAGATGGTCGACCGGCTGATAAAGGACGCCATCGACGCCAGGGCGAAAAAAATACTGATAGAACCGTATTCGGACAAGATCAGGGTCCGCTTCCTGGTGGACGGATACCTGCAGGAGAGGTCCTACTTCAAGAAAGAGCTCCTGCCCCAGATGCTTGATGAACTCAAAAGCCTCGCGCATTTCGACAACAAACCCTACCTGATGAGGGAAAAAGAAGTAAGGTCGGAATACGGAGGGCGGAGCGTGCGCACGAGAGTGTCCATGATAACGACTTTCGCCGGCGAGAGCGCTTTCATAGACATTCTCGACCCCGAGACCGCGCCTCTCGAGCTTTCAGAGCTGGGTTTTGAACCGGAAACGCTGTCGGTGCTCAAGAAAAATATCGATATCCCCAGAGGGCTGGTCATCGTCGCGGGTCCGCCAGACTCCGGAAAGACAACCACGCTTAATTCCGTGATTTCCTCGCTGAACTTTTCCGACAGGAGCATCCTTTCAATAGCCGAAAAGATATCGTATTCCATTCCCGGGGTGATGCAGGTGCAGCTCCAGAACGCCGGCGACGAAACGCATGAGTACCTTTCGCGCCTCGTCTTGAGGCAGGAACCGGACGTGGTCGCAGTTGACGGAGCGTCCACGAAAGCGCTTGCCGATTTCTGCCTGAAGTGCGCCATCGAGGGCAAGCTTGTCTTTGCCTCCGTGTGCGCAACGTCAGTTTACGACGCGATATGGCAGTTCATGAGCCTGGGCGTTGATCTGGGAGCCCTTTCGACCTCGATTTCGACCGTTCTGAACCAGCGCCTGATGAGGGTCATATGTCCGGCGTGCAAGGAATCATACGCTTTGCCGAAGAACCTCCTGAAAAACGCCGGGATCCTGGAAGAAAACGAAAAGGCCAGGTTTTACAGGGGCAAGGGATGCCGGGCGTGCTCGAACACGGGCTATCAAGGCAGGGTTGGAATTTACGAAATGGAAGAAGTGGGCGACAAAATAAAATACATGATACTCGAAAAGGCTTCTGAAAAGACAATGAACGAGGCGATGACACACTCGAAACGAGCCCTGCTCAAGGATGCCGCGTATAAGAAAGTCTCATCCGGGATTTCAACGGTCGAAGAATATCTGAGGCTAATTAAGATCTCTGTATAAAGAACGGGAGAACGATATGCTGAACATGCAGGATTTATTGCTGATGCTGATGGAAAAAAAGGCTTCCGACCTTCACATAACCGTGGGCGTTCCGCCGGTGCTGAGGGTCGACGGCGAGATAATGCCGACGCAGTACGAAAAACTGACGTCTGACGTGTGCCAGAGGCTCGTGTATTCGCTTCTTACGGATGCTCAAAAGGAGAAATTCGAAGCGACGAACGAACTTGACCTCTCTTTCGGCATAAAGGGCGTCGGCAGGGTAAGGATGAACGTTTTCAGGCAGAGGGGTTCGATCGCCGCGGCCCTTCGTTCGATACCCCAGAAAATAATGACTTTCGAGGAATTGAACCTTCCGCCGGTGGTCTATGAGCTGATGAAGCTGCAGAAGGGGCTCGTGCTCGTCACCGGACCGACCGGTTCGGGAAAATCCACGACACTGGCTTCGATGATAGACTATTTGAACGACCACAGGACCGGGCACATAGTGACTATCGAGGACCCGATAGAATACGTGCACCTGCACAAGCAGAGCATCATCAACCAGAGGGAGGTCGGATCGGACACGAATTCATTCGTCAACGCCCTAAAATACGTGCTCAGGCAGGACCCTGACATTATCCTTGTCGGCGAAATGAGAGACCTTGAGACGATTTCGGCCGCGTTGACCCTCGCCGAGACAGGTCATCTTGTTTTCGCCACGCTTCACACCACGGATACCTCATCGAGCATCAACAGGATAATAGACGTGTTTCCTCCCCATCAGCAGGCGCAGGTGCGCGCCCAGCTGTCGATGGTGCTCCAGTCGGTTTTCTGCCAGCAGCTGCTTGCCCACGCTTCCGGTTCTGGCAGGGTCCTTTCGTGCGAAGCGCTAATGGTCACGCCCGCGATAAGGAACCTCATCAGAGAGATGAAGACTGAACAGATATATCTCGCAATACAGACCGGCGGCAAGTTCGGCATGCAGACGATGAACCAGTCGTTGTTTGACCTTTACTCCAAAAGGCAGATACCCTATCAGACCGCGCTGGAGGCAAGCACGGACCCGGACGATCTGAAAAGAATGATGCAAAAAACCCCCATATAGGGCCGGAGGATGAAAAATGCCGCAGTTTAACTACAAGGCTCGTTCAACGACCGGAAACGTCATCACGGCGGCCATCGAAGCTACCGACCAGAAAAGCGCCATGGATAAGCTGAAGGGCCAGAAGCTTATCGTGATGGAGATAGGCGAGGCCAAATCGAATCCGATCAACGAGTTACTCAAGAAGATAAGTCCGTTCAAGCCAAGCGTGGGTTCTAAGGAGCTCGTCCTGTTTTCACGCCAGTTTTCGACGCTCGTGACGGCAGGCGTGCCGATCGTCCAGGGATTGTCGATACTGGTAGACCAGGCCGAAACGCCTTTGTTCAAAAAAATCCTGACTACGGTTAGGGAAGACATCGAACAGGGCATCTCGATAACGGACGCTATGAGGAAGCACCCCGCGGCTTTTTCCGAACTGTATGTTTCAATGATAAAGGCCGGCGAGGTCGGAGGCATACTTGACACCATACTTGAGCGCCTTTCGGCCTACCTTGAGTCAGCAGAGGAGCTTAAAGGCAAGGTAATGGGGGCCATGGTCTATCCCGCGGTCATAACGTGCGTGGCGGGAACCATAACGCTGTTCCTGCTTGTTTTCGTCATACCGACTTTCAAGGGCATATTCGAGAGTTTCGGCGCCGAGCTTCCTCTTCCGACGGCCATGTTGATCGGTTTGTCGGAGTTCTTAAGGAAGTACTTCTTTGTCCTCGCAGCCGCCATAGTAGGACTAGTGGTGGGTTTTAATAAATTCAGGGCTACCAACAAGGGCCAGAAGATAACCGATACCTACGCTCTCAAGCTTCCGTTGTTCGGGATACTGCTTAAAAAAGTGGCGGTGGCCAAGTTCTCAAGGACCCTCGGCACCCTGATAAAGTCCGGCGTTCCTATACTGCAGGCGCTGGATACGGTGGGGAAAACGGCGGGCAACAAGGTGATTGAATCAGCCATCGAATCGGCGAGGAACTCGATAAAAGAAGGCGAAAGGATGGCCGAACCCCTAAGAAAGACCAATGTCTTCCCGCCCATGGTCATTCAAATGATAGCCATTGGCGAAGAGACGGGCAACTTGGACACAATGCTTTCAAAAATAGCCGATTTTTACGATCAGGAAGTGGATGTCGCGGTCAAGAGCCTGACGAGCATGATAGAACCGCTGATAATGGTCGGCATGGGCGTCGTTGTTGGGGCCATCGTTCTTGCTATGTTCCTGCCGATGTTCGAGATGAGCCAGCTTGCGTCAGAAACCGGATGATCTCCGTCGAGAAAAGGCGGGTTTTTTTGTGACTAAAATCAACTTGACAAGGATGGGTAAATATACTAACATTAATATGGAATTCTTTCCAGAAAGGGGGTGATTACTATGAAGAAATCGAAAGGTTTTACCTTGATAGAGCTCATGATCGTTGTCGCGATCATAGGTATTCTGTCAGCGATTGCAATCCCTAAATTTGCCGACCTCATCCGTAAATCAAACGAAGGTGCAACAAAAGGTAACCTGGGAGCAATCCGTTCCGCTATCTCCATCTATTACGGAGAAATGGAAGGATGGTTCCCGTCGCCCGCCGAAGACGGTTCGGCTCCCCAGCTCGGAGCCCTGCTTACGATGGAAAACGGTAAGTACTTGAAGGAAATGGCGAACTGCTATTGTCCGCCGTATCACGCGAAGACTACCTCCGTCGAAGTGACCGTTTCAAGCGGCAACGAAAGCGCCGGTGCCGGTGCTTGGGGTTATCGCAATGATCCTAGCGCTTCCACTGACAAACAGTGGGGCGACCTCTGGGTCAACTGCACCCATACGGATTCCAAGGGAACAGCTTGGAGCATCTATTAGTCTTTTTAGGATTGCATCAATAGAAAACCCTCTCTATTTACAGGGAGGGTTTTTTATTGTATAATGAACAAAATTTTCTGATAGAAATAGTGTGATTATGATTGCCTACCTTCTTTGTTTTTTCGTCCTGGGTCTCGCATTCGGCAGCTTTGCCAACGTGTGCATATACCGCATACCGAAGGACGAATCGGTAATAAAGCCTTCTTCCCATTGCCCTTCCTGTGGAAAGCACATCCTGTGGTATGATAACATTCCGGTCATAAGCTATGTAGTGTTATCGGGCAGGTGCAGGTTCTGCGGGACGCCCATTCCCGTAGTGTATCCGGTTGTCGAGGCAGTTACGGCCGTTGCATTCACGCTGGTCGCGCTTAAATACCCGTTCCATCCTATGATGCCGTTTTATCTCGTTTTCACGCTGGCGCTCGTAATCGTGTCGGGCATTGATTACTATCATAGAATAATACCCGACGTTCTTTCGTACGGGCTCATCGCGATGGGGCTTCTGACAAGTTTCGTCAATCCGGAATTAGGCGGTTCCATAAGGGAGAGAGTTTTGAATTCTGTCGTCGGCACGCTCGCGGGGGGCGGGATACTTGTCGCCGTGGGTTTTGCGGGTGAAAAAATAATGAAAAAGGAAGCGATGGGCGGCGGCGACGTGAAGCTTCTTGCCGGCATCGGCGCGATTCTCGGCTGGCAAAAAGTCGTAATGTCTCTTTTTGCGGCCTCGCTTCTGGGAAGCATTTTCGGTCTTGTTTTAATACTGCAAAAAAGGCTTGAAAGGCGTGGATACATACCTTTCGGGCCGTTCCTGGCGGTTGGTTCCTATGCGAGTATGTTTTTGCCAAATATCGTTGATTTATTGTGGGTTTTATGAGCTTGACTCATCCGCTCCAAAAAGATATAATGTTATCATTATGAGCCGCAGATTGTTTCTTTTTGGGGTTTTTTTCTTTTTTTTTGCCACCGGAAAATCTTTGGCGCAGGAAGAACTTGAGACCGGAACCTTCATCATCGGGGGAAAGCTTCAGTTCGAATACTACCAACACAAAATCACGGACAACTGGACCGTAACGGAATCCGGTTACAAGGGCATAAACAAGAACTATTCCTTCAGCGAGTCTACTCCGGCGGCCAACAGCTGGGAGGGTGTTTTCGGCCAGACCTTGTTCATTGACATAGGTTTTCATCCTACGGAAGAACTAAAGGGAGAGATCAACCTGGAGGCGATAGGCGACTACGCCGACAGGTACTGGATGCCGGTGAACCTGGAACACAGGATGAAGATAGACGACAAGAGAATAATCTGGAAAAAAGCTGATATCAGCTACATCAAGGACTGGTGGAGTCTGGAGTATTTCAGGAACAAGGGTCATTACAACTGGAGGTATGCTGGCGATCTGTTCGACCTTTTTCAGGAGCAATTCGAGGAGGAAAGATACGTCAGGGTTTCGGGAAGGCCCGTGCCGGAAGGATTCAGGCTGAATATGGACGGAGCGGCGGGGAAGCTCGAGTTGATATACGGGCCGGAAGTAATATGGGACTACACGAACGGTTTCTACGGTAATTACAATTTTTATGTTTTAGGGCTTAATTCGCATTTCATATTCAGAAGCCACGTCGTGCCTTACGGCGAAGAGGACGAGAGAATGAACTCGTTTGAATTATCTTCGGGTTTTGCCGCGGGCGATCAGGATTTCGAGTTCGGCGTGCTGTACCAGCCCTTCAGGCTGGGGCGGACGTACGCCGACGTAGAATACGTCGAAAGCGGCGCGGGAACTGCAGGCACGAGGTACTTGAAAAAAACCGGCGAGACCGCCGTGGAGGACGCCCTTGGCGCGTCCGCAAGAACCACCTTGAGGCCCCCCATCGTCAATGAGGTATTCCTGCAGTACACGTACGAGGGTCTTTGCGCGGGAAATAAGCAGGAGGTCAACACGCAGCTGACGAAGAAATTTACCCGTGATATCACCGGTAATTTCGGGTACAAGCACAGGAAACCACTGTTAGGCGCGGTTCCTTTGGTGTACGAGGGCACTCAAAGCAGTCTGGGCCCGGCGCTTCTTGAACCGAGGGACCAGACCAGCCCGTTCTGGGTCGGTTGGGAGAACAGGGCGACCGGCTGGGAGAACAGGGAGGCCAGAATCTTTTCGTTTGCTTTCACGTTCGACCCGACGCCAGGAACATGGTTCTACAAGTATGAGCCCGCGACCGTTGAAAAATGGAACCTGAACCCGGACGAGAATTCCGCGTTTTCTTTTGCCGCTAAATATGACTTGAGCGAATACCCTTCAGGCACGGACAGGCTTCTGTACTGGACGGAAGACGGACATATGATATGGGAAGGTGCCCTTCAGACTGGCCCCTGGGCCACTGACGGCTACCTGGGCGTTCTCACCCTCCTGGGCAAGGTTGTGAGCGGAACCTGCAAAGTAGTTTTCGAAGTGGGAGCGGGCGAATCGCCGGCGATAAACAGTTTTGCTTATACCTCTTCGACCGAAAGGGAAAAACCGATCACGGGTTTTTTTGAAGCCGCCGTGAGCATAGACAGGAAGCCGTATGAAACCAGGATTTATTACGGGCAGGACGTATGGGGGCCGGAGGAATGGCACCAGAGGTACGGCCAGACCTTCGACAAATTGTACATGTTTGACATAAGCAGGGATTTCGGAGAATACCTTGAGTTTGGCGCGGGCTATGTAGCAGCGCGCGAAATAGACAAGAAGTACTACGCGGTGGAGCTGGGGGATTATGACGAAATCCGTTTGACGGGAGCATTGAAATTCGGGCCGGTTATTCCTTACTCCGGAGCGAGGCCCGCAACGGAAGGGCTCATAGGCGAAAGCCCGGAGTCAGACACCGAACCCCCTCAGGTTTCATTGAAAATACAGAACCCTACGTTCTCACCCATGGATGGACAGGAAATCGAGATGCAGGTTTTTGCGACGGACTATTCCGGTGTCAAGAAGTGGCTTTTAAAGATAACCGATTCAAAGAACAGGACAGCCAAGATTTTCAGGGGCGAAGGCCAGCCGCCGTACAAGATCAAATGGGACGGTATCGACGATGTCTACGGTTCCGTCGTGCCTGAGGGTAAATACAACGCCCAGCTGAAAGCCCAGGACGCCCGCGAAAATGAAGCTGCAACGGAACCCGTCGAGATATCCGTCGTATCAAATCCAAAGATAGTCTACAAGGAGATTACAAGAGAGATAAAGGTCAAAGAAACGCAGAGAGGCCTCATTGTTTCTTTCACGTCAAAAGTTCTTTTTGAATCAGGAAAAAGTGGTTTAAGGCAGGGTGCCGGCAAGTCTCTCGACGAGCTGGTCAACCTGCTCGATACGTATAAAGAAAACGACATATCGGTCGAAGGACACACCGACAACAGAGGCAGGGCCGGCTACAACCAAAAACTTTCAGAGAAAAGAGCAAGGAGCGTGGCTAGTTATCTGATCAAGTCCGGCATTGACCCTTCAAGGATAACGGTGAAGGGTTTCGGCGATAACAAACCGGTCGCTGATAACTCCACGAAATCCGGAAGAGAGGCAAACCGAGGTGATAATACTGAAAAAATAGCGCAATAAAACACGGCACGAAGCAAAAAAATGAAAGGAGTGAAAGATGAAAAGGGTTCTAGGTATCGCAGTAGCTTTGATGGTGACGATTTCGGCTGGATGTCTGATGGCTGCTCCGAAAGCCAGCAAAACGAAGGATGACAAGTCGACAAAGTCAGAGAAGTCCAAGCAGTCGAAAAAGTCCGGATTTCAGGTATTCGTTGTGTATTCGGACGACGAAGCCAAGGAGAATCATTTCACTCCGTCCGGCTGGATGGGTGATTACGGTGACATAAGGATAAACCAGGGCTGGAAAGAAACGGTTCACAGCGGAAAGACGTCTATCAAGCTCGTTTATACGGCCAAGATGACGCAGAACGCGGGCTGGGTGGGCGTTTACTGGCAGCATCCGGCGAGCAACTGGGGCGATAAAAAGGACGGATTCAATCTTACCGGCGCATCGCGTCTGACGTTCTGGGCAAAGGGCGAAGAGGGCGGCGAAACCGTAACAGAGTTCAAGGTCGGCGGCATCACCGGGGAATTCCCGGATTCAGACTCGGCCGCGATAGGGCCCGTAGAGCTCACGAAAAAATGGCAAAAATACTCCATCGAGCTTGAGGGCAAGGACCTGACTAACGTTATCGGCGGTTTTTGCTGGTCAGCGTCAAAAGACGACAATCCTAACGGAATGACGATTTATATCGACGACATTCAATTTGAATAGAACAAAATCAGGGAACCGCCGGAAGCGCACGCAGCGTTTTCGGCGGTTCCCAGACACCTGCCAATGAAGAAAGACAGGAATCAAGCTTTATTTCGAATAGTATTATCCGTCGTTGGCCTTCTGTGGCTGACGGCAAGCGTTGCCTTTTGCGAAGAATTGGCAAAGCTGGACAACTCCGATCAGTCCGGAGCGAAGGCCGTGGAAGAAAGATTTCAGGATTTTTACGTTTATACTGAAGACAGTTTCAATGTAAGCCATTTCGCTCCTTCGGGCTGGATGGGCGACACGCAGGATATAAAATTTTCGGGTGCAAATCCTAATGAATCAAACCTGGGCAATACATGTTTGAGGGTCACGTATCTCGCGAGAGGGAAAAAAGAATGGGCGGGGGTTTACTGGCAGAACCCTCCGAATAATTGGGGAAACGCCACGGGTGGATATAACTTGGGGGGCGCCAAGTACCTGACTTTTTGGGCGAAAGGCGAAAAAGGCGGTGAAAAAATATCAGAATTCAAAATGGGAGGCCTTACGGGAAAAAATCCGGATTCTGACACTGCTTGGATAGGGCCTGTCAAGTTGAGAAAAGAATGGAGGCAGTACAAGATAAGTCTTCGCGGCAAAAACCTGAAGTATATAATCGGCGGATTCTGTTTCACGGTGCTGGCTGTAGATAACCCGTCGGGGTGCACGTTTTATCTTGACGAGATAAAGTATGAATAAGAATCAGTTCAAAGTTCAAAGTTCAATGTTCAATGTTCAAGACGAAAGCCGCGGAAGACTTTCAGTTGTCTTGTTTTGTATTTTCTATTCATCGTTCATTGTCCTGGCGGGGTGCGAAAAAAACCCTACCAGCAAGCTGGTCAATCCGTCTTCTTCGAATACGATCGGAAGCTGGACGGGTTCGTGGACGCTGTACGATGATGAATTGAAAACAGGCGGAGCGGTAATGCTGTATACGGAAACTGACGGGGTAGAGATAGATTTCAACGATACTGATGCGCCCCGCGTGGGCTCGAAATGCCTGAAGTTCTCGTGGGACGGAAGGGAAGTAACGGCCTATTCTAACCCGCCAGAATATCCATCAGATTACCGTGAGAGCGATTTCGTGGGTTTCGGCCTGATAGTGGCTAAGCAGGTATCGGACTATGAAGAGACAACAAAAGACTTGTCTCAAGGCGGTTTCAGAAAAGTATCCTTCTGGGCAAAGGGATCGTTAAACACGGACGTGTCGGTAAAAATTGAAATCGAGAATACGTCGGGTCAAGCGACCTCAATCAAGCTGTTGCCGTCGCAAGAATGGGTATATTACGAATACGACGTCAATTACGACATTGCGGTAATAAAGGATTACGCGAAGATTCTGATGGTGTACGATGAGGACGGGGATCCGCAGACTGCCAACGCCGGGCGGGGGAATGGCGGGACGGTTTATTTTGACGAGATTAAAATATCGCAATGAATTGAAGCATCGAAAGGAATGAAAATGCCGAGAAAATGTGCCGCCATATTGTTGACGATAATGTTGTCGGCGACGCTGGTGCACGCCGGGCCCGTGACATATGATTTCGGACAGAAAAAACCGGTGAACGCGTGCATAAGATCAGTAATACTTCCGGGATGGGGCCAGTATTTCAACGAACAGGAAACGAAGGCATACATAACCGGCGGAGCCGTGGTCGTGTTAGGTTTTACAGCGTACTATTTCTATTCCGAATCAAACACGAGTTACGATGATTACGAAAAGTTAGGGCTCAAGGACAGCGCGCTTTATGACGACTATGAGAAAAACGCGGACAACGCGATGTATGCATCGCTTTTATGCGCGGGAACGTGGATTTATGCCGCCGTGGACGCTTATATATCAAGGGATAAGATAAACAGATCCGTGTATGACGAGTTTACAAAGGCTCGCGGGTTAATAATCGCCAGAAAGAATTCGGAGACAGGTTTGTACTATTCTGTGAAGTTTTAGGGACGGGGAATAAAATGAAAAACTGGAAAATCTTGGCTGTAAGCGCCGTGCTCATCGCGGGGGTGATTGCGTGCACTTCAAAAAAGGACCGCCTGACTTCAAACACGCTAACGATAACCGTTGATCCTTCGACAGCGCAAAACGTCAACGCGGGAGAAACGCTGAGTCTAAGTGCAATATGCAGAAGCGCGAAATCGGACAATGTCGCCATAAATCCGGTTTGGAGCGTTGTCTCTGACACTGCCGATCTCGGCACGTTCGGCTCCGCATCTGGAAAAACCAGCGTTTTCACGGCAAGGACGCCGGGAACGGGCACGATATACGCTTCGTACGGCAGCGTCAGGGGCGGTGTTTCAGTTACTGTCGTGAGCACGACGACGTCCAACGGCGGGGGTAGTACGTCCGCATCTTTCACGATTTTCGATGACGCTTTCGGCGCGGATCTGGACATCATCAGCCCTCCTTCGGACAAGGTGAATGTTTTTGTGGTAGCCGGATGCGCTCTCACCCCGGGCGAGGACACCTCCACCTACTATCAGGGAACAAAGTCATGGAAAAGCCAGTTTACCGTTACGGCCGCCGGCTGGGCGGGATGGTACGTTGGAAAAAACGCGGATTATAACATGTCAAGTTATAGTTCCGGCAAAATAATGTTTATGTACAGGTCGGCTTACGACCTTCAGATCGCGATAAGGTCGTCTAATCTTAATTCAGACACCCATTCGGCGAAGATATACCTGTCCGAAGCGGGATATACTGCAGACGGCAGTACCTTCAAGCTGGCTTCGATAAATATAAGTTCTTTTCAGTTAAAAGAGCCGAGCCTTGATCTGACAAAAATGAGGGACCTTTTTGTCGTGAGCGCGGTGGGCTCGAAAATCGGAGCGCAAACGAACAAAGAATTCTGGCTGGATGATATACGCTGGGAAAAATAAGGCAGAAAATGTTTTTTGGTGAAAAGAAAAAGAAGAACGGCAAAAGAAACGTATTGTATGTTTTTGTCGCATTGTTTGTATTAGCTTTTATTTTTGTTGAAGCTTCAGCGAATAAATTCGTCGACAGAGGCCACTGGCAACGTTTTATCTCGCCTTATCTTCAAAAAAATCTCTATAAGATTGAAGTCCAGACCGTGATGTTTCTTGACAGGCAGCAGTCCGACGTCAACGGGCTCGTCGAGAGTTTCAGGGGCACGTCGTCTTACGCCTACGATCTTTTTACGAGGTCATTCTGCTACGGAAGGGGCGGGGCTCTGGACTGCCAATCGTTCACTTACGACAGCGCCGTGGCGGCGATGGCATATATGCTGGCGGGAAAGTTTGACAAGGCAGCAAAGATTCTCAGGGCCTATCAGAAAGAGTTTTACAGGGAAAAGGAAGGCGGAGTAGGGCTATACAATTCGTACAGGACGGATATCAGGGGAAGCTCAGGGGCACTCGCGGCTGGAATAGACGGCAACAGGATACACATAGGTCCTGTGATGTGGGTGGCAGTAGCCGCAATACAGTACACGGCGATAACAGGGGATACGGAATTTTTTTCCTTCATTGTGGATACGGTGAAATGGGCGCAGCATTTGGAGCATTTCACGTTTCTGGACGGCGAAAGGGGAGGCGCCTCGATGGGTTTTGGCTGGGGACCCGACTGGTCAAGGGTATTTTCAACTGAAAACAACGTGGACTATTACGCGGTGCTGAAAATGCTAAAGAAAATAGTCGGGGAATCCGGTAATGAACAGGTCAAGGGGATTCTTGCAAGAAGCGGCCTTGACGAACGGGACATAGACGCCGAAATGGAAGCTGTCGAGAGATGGCTCAGAGAAATCGCGTATGACTCCGACGAAAAAAGATTTAACTGCGGTTATAATGAAAACGGGCTTGACACAATAAAGGCCCTGGATACGGTTTCATGGACGATAGCCTCTCTGGGTCCCGATAAGCTTGTCGAATTGGGGGTGGACCCGTACAGTTTGATGGATTTCGCGGAAAAGTACTTTTCAGTGACCAACGGGATAAAGGATAAAACAGTCAACGGGTTTGACTTTACCGACTATTCGGGAAGGAAGAGCTCTTTGAAGATGGTATGGATAGAAGGGACAGCGTTCCACACGGTCGCCTACCAGGTAATGTCGGATTATGCCGCGAGAACCGGGAACAAGGCAAAGGCCAAGGAATATCTTAACAAAGCGGTAAAATTTTCAGACGAAATAGAGAAGGTTTCAGAAGCCGTTAAGATAGTCGACAATGCTCTTCCGTACACGACGAAATGCCCGGCTGAAAAACAGGTAATGTACACCTTCGCATATGAATGGGAGGTCCCGAGGGGTTCAAAGGGGCAATGGGTGGCTTCTGTCTCGTCAACGGTATGGAGGTACTACGCGATTCTAGGTTTCAATCCGCTGGCGCTTGACACGAAAAACGTGAAATACCGGCTATTTCAATAGGTATTGTAGGATTCATCGAAATAATTTGCTGCACGGTTTTAATGATATTTCACCGTTATTTCAACAAAATTTCACATTGAAAAAATAATAAATATTCAAAGCATGCCCAAAAGGGATATGCGTGCTTAATAAAAAAAGAAAGGAGGGAGGGAAAGGTTGCAAAAAAAGGGGTTTGGTAAATATGCAAAACCCTGAAAAACGCGATAACCGCCATAAGCGTTTTGAAAAAACACGGTTTACCTGTGGCGATATAACTGGTCAGCATTGAAAAGCAGTAAATTGGGGTCTCTGGCGCAGGCGGAAAAAACAAAAGGAGGTTAGTGCAATGAAGAAGTTGCTGTTTATTATGGCATTTGTTGTATTGGCAGCAGGCAGTATGTCGTCGTTGTTCGCATTCACGACGGTGACAAGGTCAACCTACACCGCGGGAGTCACGCTCACCGCGGGCGGAACGGTTTACGTCAACTTGGCCGTCAGGCATCTAAGCGACGAATTGACAACGTGCACGTCCATATGGTGGGATCCTTCCCAGATAATAGTGGGCAGCACCGAATGGAGAAGGGCAGACGCTATGATGATAATGTGGTCGACCGTGACGATAGCGGGAAGCGGCATACAGATCTACACTGACAACATGGCCGCCGACGCGACGCCGCAGATCAACATTACCCACGTATCATCTACGAACCCTGCGGGACTCATAGCGCTCAACGACAGTTCCTACACGCCGCTGCCGATGTGCTGGAGAGTCGTGGATGTCTCAACGGATTCCCTCACGATAGAGCAGCAGACGGGTTCTCCATACAGCCTTTTTTCGACAGAACTCGGAGGCGAGTCTGGAGGATATCCGTGTTTTATCTATATGAAGGACCGGGCCGACCAAAGCGTTCCCACCAAAAACGTGGATCCATTCACGGACGGCATGGATTACGTATGCATCAAGCAGGCCGGCAATGGAATACAGCATGCGGCAGACACTTTCGGGTCTGCGTCTTCGCCCGACTATATTTATTTCGGCGCGAAGTTCACAGACGCGCTTGCCGGCGAGACGTACAGAACAACGACAATGCGTATAGAAAGGTACACGCAATAGCAAAACAGCAGGTTTAAAAAAATAAGCCTTTCCCCGCGACTGAGGCGGGGAAAGGTAAAGGGCAGGAAAAAATGTTAAAAAACGCATTTTTAACACTGTTTTTTCTTCTTTGCGCGAGTAGTGCGTCCTTTGGGGGCTTGAGCGTCTTTCCGCAGAGGATAGAAAAATGCATACCACCCGGAGGCAAGGGCACGGGTGTATACATAATAACAAGCGACTACAGTGAACCGATAACCGTAAGCGTGGAGGCCCGGCACTGGTTCACGCTTAAAGAGAACAAAGGCATAAAAATTGACGACTGGTACAGCATCTCTAAAAGGGAATTCGTCGTGGGTCCGGGCGAGAGGATGAGTATCCCGTACGAGGTAGTCGTCCCGACGAGTGCCGTTGGAACGCTTGTCGGCATGGTCTCATTCATACCGAGAGACCCGGGCATGCAGGGGATAAGCCTTTTGATCAGCGTTTCAATATACGTTACGGTGGACGGGACTCAAAGACTCTCATGGGGCATCGAAAAACTGGAAATAAAGGAAAAAAGGCTGGATTACGACCGTGACGTTTACGCGCACGTGACCAATGACGGGAATGTCCATATAAGGCCTACCGGAACCGCGAAAATAACGAAAGG
>JAFGGC010000002.1 GCA_016930715.1 Endomicrobiales bacterium | reverse complement strand
TAACCGGGCACTATCCCGCCTTATGACAATTTTTTGTAAGGCTCAAAAATCGGTGTCTGTCCCTATTCATTCTGCCGGAGCACCTCTTCGAACTTCATTAACGCGGATTTTCTCGCGTTTTCGTCCGGTATTCTATTGATGTACTTTTTTGCCTTTGCCGTATCAAACGGCTTCTTTAAGTTTAGCTCCGGGAAGTGGCCGTACTGCTTCTTCTTCCTCGTGAAAAGATACAGCGAATCGGCAAGCGCCTTCTCCGGCTCGGCCACTAGGAAACCGCCGGTGCCTTTGTGCCAGTCGAACCCGAAAAAGAACTCCGGGGCGATCTGATGGACGACAAAGACGCCGTACGCCGTTTTTACCTTCTTTGTATGCGATGTCGAGGCAAGCGTTATGTCTTGCGGTATCTGCTCAATTATCCCGTGCAGGCGGAGCGCCGACAGGAAAGAAACGTAAACCCTGGCGCCGCCGAAAAGGTGCGGTATGAGCGCGTAGGGGCTCAAAGGAGCAGGGGCAGTTTCAGCCCACACCCCCCTGTAAAGCTTTTTGACCACCCCGTGTTTTTCAAGATGGTTCAGCGCCTGGGTGACGGCCGACGGCGACTTTCCGGAAACGCCCGAAAGCTCGCGCGTGGAGAAAACGGGCCTGTTCATCTGCTTGATGTATTTTATTACGGACGTTCTGGGCATATCATCGCGCTCACTTTGAGCTTAATATCGTCCCACGCGGAAGGGCTGTTGTAAACGGAGCGGTCCTCTTCGGACAGGTATGAAAGCACCGTGTCCCTGAACTGCCCGAATTCGACGCCCAAGAGGTTGTCGCGGGCGCGCTTGGCCGTTTCGCCTCCTGTTGCGGCACCGCTGTACTGGGTTGATAGGACATACAGGTCGAAAATATCCCTTGCCTGCGTGACCTTACGGTCCGAAAGCGCCCCTATCTTCTGCGCCACGGCATCGTCGGCACCGTAGTGGCTGACCATAAGAGGAAGCGCCTTATAGGTGCGCAGGACCTCGTCTGAAACCTGGCCGACAACGGGCCGGGCCGAACCGGCGGGGCATCTTCTTGAGAACTCTATCTTTGTCGGGATGTCTTCACCTGACGCGGACAGAAGGTGCACCTTAAATCGCTGGGTTGTTTCGGTCTGTTTGGCTTTTGAGAGATCCGGCGGTCGGATTTCCCTTATTCCGTACGACTTCAACGCGCCGAGAAAGGACGGCGAAGAGAGTATTTTCATTACCGTTTCGCGCAGTGTCACTGTTCCGCCGGTAATGACATCCAGGTCCATATCCTCGGAATACCTCACGCTCTTGAAAAAAAGTCGCATGTTCACGCCGCCCTTCAGGGCGTAGGAATCCGGCTTGAATTTCTTCGAGAACGCCCTGAGAAACTCGATGTGGAATATCTCGACGGATTGAAGGCTGTTCAGTGTCATTATATATGTCCTATTATTTAGTTATAACTTAATAATAATACATTATTGTCTTTTTGTCAATGCTTGCTCGTAAATTGGACGCTTTCATTTTTAACCTGCACCGCCCCCTATAAGCCTTGTCGTAAAATGCCATATAACAACTAAACGGTGTCAGACTTGACTTTCTTGACTAATCGTCCCGCCCGGCATTCCCTTCCCCCGCCCCACAGCATTGCCCTGCGCTTTTAACCGGGCACTATCCCGCCTTATGACAATTTTTTGGCATGGTGTCAGACTTGACTTTCTTGACTAATGTAAACGGTGTCAGACTTGACTACCTTTCACAAGCTAGCAGATATCTTAACCCGCCTTAACCCCTCCACTTCCTTCTGAGCTTGTTGTACTGCCCTTTTGTTATGAAAATCCCTAGCCTGCCATCCTGCCATTACCGATCCCGCATCGGTAATGGACCAATTGTCGCCCCATAACTCCTTACAACAATTTGTTGTAAGACTTTTCACGGCACTCTATAGCGCAAATACCTGTGAGAAACCACGTTTTTCATCAGTTCGGTAGATTTTAAAGCAGAAACCTTGAACGGGAACGGCTCATTCGGGACAATATTCGACGGTTGGTCGTATTGACCAAGACTCCAGAAAGTGGTTTCGTGATTTGCCACAAGTTTTCCGCCCGAGTCCAACAGCTCAAAATGAATAAGCCCCAGATGGTTGAATTTGTCGGCCGGACCACCAGGGCCAGGCACCCACTTGGCGGTCCCCGTAATTATTACCTCGGTCTGCTCAGGCATTTGTGACACAATTTTCTTTTCCAATTTTGAATCAATGATCACGATTGGATAATCTTTTGAAGTTACATCCGAGGGTTTAGCGGAAGGTTTTAAAAGCCATTCATCAGCTTTCTTTAGACTCGCACAACCGTTAAACAACAGCACAGACAGCACGAAAAAAAATAAGACTTTTAAACGCATCTCCCTCTCCTTTAATTCTATAGTATTGACTCCTTACAACAATTTGTTGTAGACCGTGAAAATCGGGGCCTGTCCCTCTTTTGAAAACTTTTAATTTGCTCGAATATATAT
Source organism: Endomicrobiales bacterium (assembly GCA_016930715.1). Lineage (GTDB taxonomy): Bacteria > Elusimicrobiota > Endomicrobiia > Endomicrobiales > JAFGGC01 > JAFGGC01. The sequence continues at coordinate 189,881 of JAFGGC010000002.1, read as the reverse complement.
TATGACTTACTTTTTTACACCCATCGTATCCAGTTTTTCAAGCAAGTCTTTTATCATCCTATTTTTATATATATCGGATGATTGTTTTAAAGCTAGAGTTATTTTGGGATATTTCGGGCCTTTATTCCAGCCAGAATCTGGATAAACTGAATAATCATCGCTTATTAAATCAAGCTTAGGAAAAAAGGACCATAGTGGATAATAATCATCCTTCATATGTGTTACCAACATCCCAACCATAAAAACTTTTGTTTTTGGAGCACCAACCGGGATAAATGCATAGTAATCTCGGCTTATTTGCGCTCCTATATGAATCAGAATCAACGTATCGATGTCGTTGTTTTTGTAAAACGCATCCACTTTCTCACCTCTTTGGATTGAAAACCCCGGGACTTCAACCATTTTGACATTATATCCCCGCGATTTCAATTCAGTCATTATATAAGAAGGGATATCAAAAAACTCATTGAATTCGATTGTTTCAGTATATCTTTTTATAGGCTTAAAAGTAAGCGGATTTATCAACAACTCATCTATACCGAGAAGTGTAAATTTAACATTCCTATGAGACGTTTTGCTACCATACTGTATAGCAATACCAATATTCTTTATTTTGTCTTTGCCAAGTTCTGCGTGTGAGAGTTTATAGTCTTTAAACGGTACAACATACATTCCCCTACCTCCACATCCCACTAAAACGACTGAACATACACACAATAAAACGAATACTTTTAAGATACTTTTAAACATAAAACCTCCCTTAATTTGTTGTAAAACGTAAAAATCGGTGTCTGTCCCTATTTTAATATTGCCATTACCGATCCCGCATCGGTAACGGCTGGCTCCGCGGCGGACCTGGCGTTTTTTGCGCCAGATCCGCGCACGTGCCATTTATGCTTCAATCCGGTCTTTCGTTCCTGTCGTCAGAACGGCTATTCCGGTTTTTCTTCTTTCAACATCTTCTCCTTTTTCGCGCCTTTTTTGGCCTTGGGGCTCTTGACCTCGGGTTTAAGCACCATCACCGTGGAGGCCTCCGGCGCCCCCGGCTTCTTTTTAAGGAATATGGTCACCTTCTGCCCGGCTTTCAGGTCGGAAAGCGCGATGAATTCCTTTGCTTTCTTGTACTTCGTCTTGTCGGTAATTTCTACCTCCAGCTCCTTGCCGTCCTTGTCCGCGACGATAATGAACCGCGATTCCCCGTCAATCGAGATTATCTCCCGGGACTTCAAGGTCTTCACTGCATTTTTCTTTTTACTCTTCTGCTTGACCTGCACGGCCGCCGTAGCCGTTTCCTCGGCCGCAAGGCCAAGCAATACTCCAGACATCAACAATCCTACTACCATCACTGCGCAAACGATGTACCTCATTTTAACTCCCTTTCCCTGGCCGTTAGCTGCTGCTTGACTGCCGACAACCCGACTAACCACCACCTCCTTTTTCCCCTTTCCGGGGGACGTGCTTCTAAAATCTTCTATTCACAATCAGGGGTATTTGCCGCCCTTTTCCCGATATAATCATCCCCGACAGTGTGCGTTATTTGTGTTGTATTTCACTAGATACAAGACAACAGACACGAGATACCGTTTCTCACTCCTCGAACTTCGTGCTTTTCTGGAAATCCCTGCCGAGTTTCTTGTTGGCCGCCCTGCAGGCCGGGCAAAGGTTCTTCTGTATGAACCTTGAAACCCTGTACCGGAAATTGGGCTTTTCCGCGCTCCGGGTGTACCTGCAAGTGGGACACTCTCCGCACATCTTCACGCTGGCCGGAATATTCTCGTCGCTCATTTTCCTTCTCCTTTTTTTCGGATTTCCGCCTTCTTCCACGTTGCCGAAGAGTCTATGCCGGCCCCGAGGGCGGCGTATTCCCGCAATTTTCTGCGCTTCTTGTGCTCCGTGTCCGATATTACCGCGTCCTCTATCACGGTGACGGCGTAGCCGCGGTTCAGCGCGCCCTTCACTGTGCGGTCCACGCAGTAAGCGGCGTCAAGACCGGTTATGTAAAGCTTTTCGACTTTGTTCTTTTTCAGGAAGGCACCGAACTCACGGTTGGAAAAGCTGTCCATCTTTTGCTTGGCAAATACATTTTTGCTCAATATTATCACGCGGCCGTCTATCTCCGCCTGGGGCGAGCCCCTGGCGAGTAATCCGCCCGAAAGGAAGTTGAAAACCGGGTCGGTGTTCACGTGTTTCACGTATATGACTGGAAGCCTCATCGCTTTTGCTTCCGCCGCTACCCTGTTGACCGCCCCGATGAATTCCTCCGACTGGCCCCTGAAACCTTCGTTCTTGGAAAGCGATCCCGTTATGCCTTCCTGTATGTCTATTACCACGAGCGCGGATCTGCCCGGCGAATAGGCGGGGATTTGTTCCCCTTTCGTGACCCCGGACATCCACCAGAACTTTCCGCAGACGTATCCGGCCGCGGCCAGCAAGAGCACGGCGGCTACCGCCGCTATTTTCATAATTGTCTTTAACATTAGATTTCCCTGGTTAGAAACCCCCGTGGCACGCTTCAATTGTATCATTTTTTTGACGGCACGGAACAATAGAGGGCCCCGAATGGTTTTGAGTTCTTCTCGTATATCCTTGCCGGCGTTATGCCCCCGGCAAACGCCGAAGCGTCCGTGTCGGCGCCAAGCGTTATGTAGTTGTCGGTCATCAGCTTCCCCGTGCCCTCTTCAACGGTGCAGGGGCGGATCTTGCCGATAAAACTTCTCCAGAATTTTTCCTCAAGCCGTCCGCCGAGCTCCCTTAAAATTTTCGAACGCCTCTTGGCGGCCTCCGGCCGGACCTCGCCCGGGAAATCCGCGGCCTTCGTGCCCGGCCTCTTCGAATACCTGAATACGTGAAGCCGCGAGAACTCGTGCTTCTTGACGAAATCAAGCGTCAGCCTGAAATCCTCTTCGGTTTCACCGGGAAATCCGACTATGACGTCAGTCGTTATGCCCGCGTCGGGCAGTTTTTGGCGTATCCTTACAAGCGCGTCAGCGAATTCGGCGGAGGTGTACGGCCTGTTCATCGCTTTGAGTATCCTGTCGGAAGCGGACTGCAGGGGAACGTGGAAATATGGGCATATCTTGCCGGGGTTCTCGGCGCAGAAGTCTATGAGGGCGCCGTTCATTTCTTTCAGCTCAAGCGATGAAAGCCGCACCCTGAAACCGCCTTCGATGCCGGCAATTTCCTCAAGCAGAGGGACGAGCCGGCCTTCGCATTTTCCGAGGCGCACGCCCGACAACACTATTTCGGGATAACCGTTGGCGGCAAGCCTCCCGATTTCCGCAAGAATCTCGGCCTTCGGCCTGCTCCAGAGCTTCGGCCGGGCAAAAGGCACTATGCAATAGGAGCAGAAAGCGTCGCAGCCGTCCTGTATCTTGACGAACGCCCGCGAGTGTCCCTCGAAGCGCGAAATGCCGGGGCTTTTTTTCAGGAGCTGCTCGGTGTTTGCGAATATCTTCACGCGGGGCGAAAGCGAGGTGAGTTTCTCCGGCTCAAGCTTTGCCCAGCAGCCGGCTACGAACACCTGAAGTTTTGGGTTTTTTCTGAGGGAACGGTTTATGAGCTGGCGTGCCTGCCTGCCGGCCTCGGCCGTCACCGTGCAGGTGTTGACAAGCAGTATATCGGCGTCGTCCGGCTCACCGCAGGGGACGCAGCCATTTTTTGAGAGTTCATCTGAAAGTATCCGCGTTTCGTACTGGTTTACCTTGCATCCGAAAGTGCGGACGGCGAGTTTTTTCAAACGATCAAACCTCGATTTATGGCAGATTAGGCGGCAAATATTATTGGCACGTTCAAATAGAAAATTAACCTCTTACCCGTTTGACCCGCCGAAGCAGTGCAATTGATGCACCGAATAGGTGCGATTATCGATTGCGCGTCTTGCACAGGCGGGTTTCATTTTTCATGAAGGGTGTTTGTCGTATTCGCCAAAGGAGTTGAGTATGAGTACCACCGAAAGAAGGCCGGCGGTCTCGACGCGCAGGATGTTGTCGCCCAGGGTTACCGGCAGTATGCCGTTTTTCTGCGCGCTCTCCACCTCGCGGACGGAAAAACCGCCTTCGGGGCCTATGAAAACGTTTATGTGCATGAAGCTCGCGTTCTGAAGTATTATCTCTTTTATAGTTTTGTTGTTCTCGGACTCCCAGGGGATGAGGTTGAGCGCGTCTTTCGGGACGAACTTGACAGCATCGTGCATCTTCTGCGGCTCCTCTATCTGTGTGACCTGCGGCCTTCCGCACTGCTGGGCGGCCGCCTTGGCAAGCCTGCGCCAGCGCTCGAGCTTCGGGCCCGAAACGGCCCTTACCTCCGAGCGCTCCGTTATTAGGGGCACAATACGCGAGACACCGAGTTCGGCGGACTTCTCGACCAGCCAGTCGAAACGACCGCCCTTGGGAACCGCCTGGTAAAGCGTCACCAGCACCCTGTTGTCGTGCGCCTGCCCCATGCCGACTATCCTGCCTTTTATCTCGTCCTTCGAGACGTGCTCTATCTGGCCGAGCATCGTCTTTCCCCTGCCGTCGAAAATTTTTATCTTGTCCCCCGCCTTGTAGCGGCGGACGTTGGCAAGGTAGTGGACGTCTTCCCCTTTTATGGTGAATCTGTCATTCTGGATCTGGCTGGGTGGGACAAAAAAATGCGGCATATACGCTCCGACATCTCACCCTCACCCACCCTTCGGGTTCCCCTCTCCCCTCAAGGGAGAGGGAAGGGTGAGGGGGCTTATTTATCCAAATACTCTCTTGAACACGCCGGAATCCTTGACGTCCTCGCCCATTGTGTGGGCGAAGTCCTTGAGCGCCTTTTTCTGTTTCTCGCTCAGATTCCTGGGGACCGAGACGTTGGCCTTGACAAGAAGGTCCCCTTTTGCGCGCCGGCCGAGCTTGGGAAAACCCGCCTCGCGGACCCTGAACACGGTGCCCGGCTGGGTGCCTGCCGGCACCTTCAGCGTTACCTTGCCGTCGATCGTATCCACTTCGGATTCTCCCCCGAAAGCGGCTTTCGTGAAACTTATTGATATCTCAGTGTGAATATCGTCTCCTATGCGCTTGAATTTCGGGTCCCTGCGCAGGCGTATCACGACGTACAGGTCGCCGGGCGGCCCGCCTTTCGAACCGGCGTCACCGGCACCAGTGACCCTTAGCGACGTGCCCGTGTCCACCCCGGGAGGGATGCGGACGGTTATCTTGTTCTTGCTTTTTATCCTGCCGATTCCTCGGCAGGTCGGGCACGGTGAATCTATTATCTGTCCCTGTCCCCTGCACTTGGGGCAGGTCTGGTTGAGCGAAAAGAACCCTTGAGAGAAACGGACCTGCCCCGAACCCTTGCACTGCGGGCAGGTTTTCGGCGACGTTCCCGCTTTTGCGCCCGAACCTCCGCACGCGGAACACGGTTCCTGCCGTGGCACCTCGAGCGGTATTTCCTTTCCGGCAGCCGCTTCCTGAAGCGAGAGTTCGAGCTCGTACTGGAGGTCCGAACCGCGCCTTGAGCGGGTTCCTCCCCTCGACGAGCGCCTCCCTCCGCCGAAAATGTCGCCGAACATGTCGCCGAAGATGTCCCCGAGGTCGCCCATGTCGCCGGCGTTGCCGTAGCCGCCCCCGCCCGGAGGCGGAGGAGCCGTGCCGACGCCGGCGTGCCCGAAGGCGTCGTACTGCTGGCGCTTTTTCGGGTCGGAAATTATCTCGTAGGCCTCGTTTATTTCCTTGAATTTTTCCTCGGCCGCCTTGTCGCCGGGGTTCTTGTCGGGATGGTATTTTATCGCAAGGCGCCTGTAGGCGCCCTTGATGTCGTCCGCCGAGGCGTTCCTTCCGACGCCGAGTATCTCGTAATAATCGCGTTTCATTGTTAGCGTATAGCGTATAGCTTTTAGCGGATAGACCATATAATCAAAGCTCTTGCCTTGAACTATACGCTATCCGCTATTCGCTCCACGCTAATCTTTATCCTTTTTTGTCGTCGACGACTTCCGCGTCGACAACGTTGTCGCCCTGAGGCGCCTGACCCTGCGCGCCCTGCTCCGAACCGTCTGCGGACCCTTGCGGTCCGCCTGCCTGGCCGGCCTGGCCCGGCTGCTGTTTCTTCTGGGCTTCCTTATATATCGCTTCCGCCAGTTTGTGCGAAGCGTTGGTGAGGGTCTCTTTCGCCTTCTTTATCGCCTCGATGTCCGTGCCTTTAAGGGCTTCCTTGGCTTCGCCCAGCGCGCGCTCGATGTTGAGGCGCTCGTCCGACGATATCTTGTCGCCGTGCTCTTTTAAGCCCTTTTCGGTGGCGTAGACGAGGTTGTCCGCTTCGTTCTTGACCTCGATCTCTTCCTTCCTCTGCTTGTCCTCTGAAGCGAACTTCTCGGCCTCCTTGACGTATTTTTCCACGTCATCCTTGGAGAGTTTTGACGAGGCGGTTATCCTTATCGACTGCTCCTTGCCGGTACCGAGGTCCTTGGCGGTAACGTGCAGTATGCCGTTTGCGTCTATGTCGAAGGTGACCTCTATCTGGGGCACGCCCCTCGGCGACGGCGGTATGCCGTCAAGAAAGAACTTGCCCAGCGACACGTTGTCCTTTGCCATCGGACGTTCGCCCTGAAGGACGTGCACTTCGACCGACGGCTGATTGTCCGCCGCCGTCGAGAACACCTGCGAGCGCTTCACGGGTATCGTCGTGTTCCTGTCTATGATGGAAGTCCTGACACCGCCGAGCGTCTCGACGCCGAGCGTTAAAGGCGTGACGTCAAGAAGAAGGATGTCTTTCACCTCTCCGGTGAGCACCGCGGCCTGGATGCTGGCGCCCAGTGCCACGCACTCCATAGGGTCTATCCCGCGCTCCACCTTCTTGCCCACGTAGTTTTCGACGAACTTCTGTACTATGGGCATGCGGGTCGGGCCGCCGACGAGGATTATCCTCGATATCTGGTTTCCTGAGAGCTTGGCGTCTGATATCGCCTGGTCTATGGAGGCCCTGCAGCGGTCGACTATCGGGCGAACGATGTTCTCGAGCGTCGCCCTCGTGAACTTCATCGTAAGGTGCTTGGGGCCGGACGAGTCCGCCGTGATGAACGGCAGGTTGATGTCAGTCTCAAGAACGTTGGAGAGCTCGATCTTGGCCTTCTCTGCCGCCTCTTTGAGGCGCTGCATCGCCATCTTGTCTTTGCGCAAGTCCATACCGTTCTCTTTCCTGAATTCCTCGGCGATATGGTCTATAAGCGCATTGTCCATGTCGGTTCCGCCGAGCTGGGTGTCGCCGGAGGTGGCAAGGACCTCGAAAGTCCCTTCCTTTCCCATCTCCATTATCGTGACGTCAAGCGTTCCTCCGCCGAGGTCGAACACTAGTATCTTCTGCTCCGTGCCCGACTTGTCTATGCCGAAAGCAAGAGACGCGGCCGTCGGCTCGTTGACAAGCCGCACCACCTCAAGCCCGGCTATGGCGCCCGCGTCTTTGGTGGCCTGGCGCTGGTTGTCGTTGAAATACGCCGGAACGGTTATAACGGCTTTGGCGACCGGCTGGCCGAGGTAGGCTTCGGCGTCCCTTTTTATCTTCTGGAGTATGAAGCCGGAAAGCTGCTGCGGCGTGAACTCCTTGCCATGTATGTTGTACTTGTGGTCCGTGCCCATCTTGCGTTTGAACGCCGTGACGGTGCCTTCCGGGTTCGTGACCGCCTGGCGCCTTGCCGGCTCGCCTATCAGAAGCTGGCCGTCTTTCGTGAAAGCCACGTAGGACGGGAAGGCCTTTCCGCCGAGAGTCGTGCCTTCGGCCGAGGGTATTATGGTCGACTTGCCGCCTTCCATAATCGCCGCCGCCGAGTTTGACGTTCCAAGGTCAATTCCGATGATTTTAGTCATTTGAGTCTTCCTCCTTTTTCTATTATTCTTTTTTAGCCGTTTTTTTGGAAACCTTCACCTTCGCGGGCCTTATGACCCGGTTGTTGAGCATATAACCCTTCTGGAACACTTCCTTTACCGTTTCCTCTTCGTCTTCGCTTTCAACCTGCTCGATGGCTTCGTGCAGGTTGGGGTCGAACTTACCGCCGAGGCATTCTATCTCGACTATCCCTTCGCTTGAGAGCATCTTCACGAACTCCTGCTTTATCAGTTCAAGCCCCTGCTGGATGCTCTTGGCATTGTTCTCCGTGAGCTTTATGGACGCCGCCTGCTCTATGACGTCTAGAAGGCTCACCTGCTTGAGCAGTATCTCCTCTTTTCCCCAGGCCAGGTGGTTCTTCTTGTCGCGCTCCGTCCTCTTGCGGAAGTTATCGAACTCGGCCCTGAGGCGCAGGAGCTGATCGTAGTAGTCGCCGGCCTGTTTCTTTTTTTCATCGAGGGACTGCTTCAAGATTTCAAGCTCGGAAACCTTCTCGTCCCTCGCCGTTTCCAGCACCGTATCTTTTTTTTCCGCTTCTTTGTCGTGATGCACTTTCAATGCCTCCGTGAAATGCGTGTTTTGTTATTTGCCGATCTTCTCGAAGAACCTGTTGACTATCTTGGTGACCGCGCCCACGAGCGCCATCATCCTGGGGTACTCCATCCTCTTGGGCCCTATTATGCCAAGCACCCCTACCGAAGCGTCCCCGTCCTTGTACACGGAGCTGACGACGCTCAGGTCCTTGAGCTCCCTGCAATGCGCCTCGGAACCTATCAGGACCCTCACGCCTTCCTTATTTATGTTCTTCTCCAGTATGTCCACCAGCATGTCCCTGTCCTCGTTTATCTTTAAAAGGCAGCGCATCGGCTCGTAGTCGTGGAACTCCGGCAGGGTCAAGACGTTGGATGCGCCCTCCATGAATATCTGCTCGTCCAGGTCGAAAAGGCTGCGCGAAAGAGCCCTGGCGATGCTGAACATCTCTTTTTCCTCGCGCTCCGACTCCTCTATCTCGCGGATGATGTTCTGGCGGGCTTCCTCGAGCGTCATTCCGTTGAGTTTCCTGTTAAGAAGTCTCGATATCTCGGCCAGGCGCTCTCTTGAGACCGACGCGTCCACTATCTTGTTCTTGACCATGCCCGTTTGCGTGACCATCACCACGAGTATCTTGGATTCCGAAAGCCTTACAAGCTCAAGATACTGCAGCTTGTTTTTTTCGGCCTTCGGGGTAATCACGAAACCGCTGTAGTGCGAAAGAGCCGACAGTATGTGCGAAGTCTGGAGCAGGAACCCGTCAAGTTCCTTTATCTTGTTGTCGTACTCGCCTCTCGCCCTTTCCTCCTCGTGAAGGAGGAGCTTTTGGAACTCAAGGAGCGAATCCACGTACTGGCGGTAGCCCTTGTCCGTAGGTATCCTGCCGGCCGACGTGTGCGGGTGAGATAGGAAACCCTCCTCCTCGAGCTCGGACATAAGGCTTCTCAGCGTGGCCGGCGAAAGGTCGAACTTGTAGTCCTCGGTCAGTATGTTAGAGCCGACCGGCCTGCCCGTTTTAACGTAGTGGTGTATTATGGCCTGAAGGACCTTTTCCTTCCTGTCTTTCACGACTTTCGGGTCTATCTGCCTCATATATTTCCCCTGAAATTAAAATTAGCACTCCCTTTAGCTAAGTGCTAACATTATAACACCTATTCGATTTTTTGTCAAGTGGGTCTCAGGCCCCGGAAACCGGGCCCGGGCGGGCCGGCCCTGCCATCCCGGAAGGTCAGTACTTGACCCTGAATACCTCGACGCCGTCTTCCCCGCACACTTTTTCGAGCTCGAGATTTGAAGTTATGTATTTCCTCGCCGACGAGGTATCTATCGCGTCTATGCCGCCGCAGCCCGCTTCGTTGGACACCGTGACGTCGCCCAGGTCCGTGTCGTGGAAAACGACATAGCCCAGGTTCAGGGTATTCCCGGCAAAATCGCGCACTTCCTTTTTGGTGTACTTGCGGTACGCGTACCGGACATCCAGCTCGTCTATGTTCTTTTTTTCCATATCGAGGAAATGCCTTATTACTCCTCCCGCAAGCGGCAGTTACGCGTACTTGTAGTATTTTTGCAGCTTCTCCCTCCTGACGCCGTAGTCCACCTTGGCAAGGACGGGGTTGTCCTCCTGACGACTTCCCTGTCCATCAGGCAGAAACCGCCGGCGTCAAGCGGTATGTCTATCTTTGCAGCGAACTTGAGCGCCCTGTAGAAAACGCTGTATGCGAGCTTCTTGAATATATTCTCTTTTCTTTTAGTCCTAACGCCGTAGACAACCTTGAACCCTTCCTTCCATTTTGACAGGAACTCGCCCATTAGCTCCGGCGGGTCCTGCAGGTCTATGTCCATTATCATCACGCAGTCGCCGGAGGCGTATTTGAGCCCGCACGATATCGCGGTCTGCTGGCCGAAATTCCGGTAAAGGTGGACGGATTTTCATTTCCTGTCGGAGGCATTGAGCTTTTCGAGTATATCCCTGCTGTTGTCCGCGGATCCGTCGTTGACTATGAGCACTTCGTAGTCTTCTTTCAGCTTGCCGCAAGCGGCGCTTACCCTGGAATAAACCTTATCAAGTATTTCCGCTTCGTTGTAACAAGGCATTATTACCGATATCATAACCACCTCGCGATATTGATATGTGAACCCGTTTCTACTACGCCTTTATGATGACGTACTGGCCGGTCTGCAGGTAAAGCCCGATGTCGGGCTTGCCGAGCATGAACTCGTCCACGGCCTTCTTGGCGCCCGGGCAGGATATGAACCCGTAGTCGTCCAAGACCATCAGCCCGCCTTTTTCCATCCTGCCGTAAAAGTACTCGCAGCATTTCCTGACCGAAGCGTATATGTCCACGTCTATGTGCACGAAACAGAATTTTTTATCGTCCGTGGGATTTGAGCTCTGCGGGAAATAGCCCTTGTGCACCTCGACGTTGGCGCGCCCGGACAAAAACTTCCTGACCGACTCGACAGAGGTGTCGCCAAAAACACCTTTCCTGTGCCAGTCAAGCTCCTTGTCCGTGTCGGGCATCCCTTCGAAGGTGTCGAAGAGGTAGATCTTCTTGTCGGTGCCCTCGTACACGCCCGAAATCAGCCTTGCCGTGCCGCCCTTGTAAACACCGACTTCCGCCACGCTGCCGGGAATGCTTTTCGCGCGCTTCGCCAGGTAATAGAGCAGGAACAGCCTGTCAACCGACACGAGCGTCTTTTTTTGTATCTCGCGGAACGCGTCCATGAACCACTTGTCGTCTTCCCAGCGCATTCCGCCGCACTTGTGGCGCCATACCCTGGTGCTCAACATCTCGAATATCTTCGCTATCGCCCCGCTGACGTATTTTTTCATCCGGCCTCCCGGCATTTTTTTACCGTTTTAAGATCCATCAGGGGAACAACTCCCTCTGTTGTTTTTCAGAATACATTTTCCTGTTGGCGAGTATGTTAAAAGGCACCCTGTGCGGTTTCTGAGCCTCTTCTTTCGAAAGCAGCCGGTACAGGTACACGTAATTGAACGGATCCCTGGAATAGCCCGCCCACCACTGGGGGCTCTGCGCCTTCAAAGACAGTATCCCCTGCTGGGGCACGGCGATGTCCGCGATGTCCGCGTACACCTCCGCAACGTACTTATCCCAGAACTCGTTGAACACGCCGAACTCCCGCCTGTCCCAGTAAAGGTTGCCGTACACGTAGAGCCGCTTGAGCTCCGGAACGTTCAGCAGGAAATGGGTGATGCCCTTTTCCTTGAGAAGCCTATAGTACTCGTCGGCGTTTTTAGATTCCTTCAGCGGCTCGATGAAGTAAGAGCTTTCCCCGGCGGCATTTATGAGGTACGGGCGCTTGCAGTAGAGACCCCTGGTCTCGCCTATGAACAGGATCTTCGAGTCTTCTGGCAGGTGCTTGTTGGCGTAGTCCAGGACCTGAAAATACGGGTTCGGATACGACGGCCTTGCCGTTGAAAGATATTCCTTCTCGCTTTTGATGCCCAGAACGTACAGCAGCGGATCGTTGCTTATCTTTATTATCGTGTTTGAAAACGCGATGTTCTGGTACACGACGTAGAACAGCAGAAGCAGGCACAATGTCTTCATAAAACCGCCCGTTTTCTGCATCTCTATGAAATACGCGACGACGATGCTGACCACCGCGAGGGTCGGGATGAAATACCTTACGTAGAAATTCCCGAATTTAGCCCACATCAAGACAGCTATTGACACGTACAAAAGCGAGTACTTAATCTTCTTGTCCATGTTCTTCGAGAAAACGAAAATAAAAGGCAGGAAAAGCAGGAAGACCGGCCCGGTTATCGCCTCCTGCTGAAGCGTGCCCATCGTGAGCGGCCAAAGGAACAGGAAGTAGTTGATGAACGTGAACTTTGGAGGCGCGGGGTCGGCGCCCAGGACGTACTGGACCTTGAGCCCGGTCCCGCCGAAAATGCCCTCGAAGAACGGGAAGAACGGGTTGCCGGTCTCTATGATGTTCCTCAAATACCAGGGGAACGCGGCCGCAGCCAGCCCGGCGAAGAATACCATCATATCGACCGCGGTCTTCTTGACATCCTTCCTGTTGAGGAAACTGTATGCCGCGACTGTCGCCGTGGCCGGGATGACGGTAAACGCGAGCTCGGTGTATTTTGAACCGGCCGCGAACCCGCAGAATATGCCGGCCAGCGCCAGGGCTCGCCTGTCCCAGTTCTCGAAATACCCGTATAGCGAAAGCATCATCGCCGTCACGAACATTCCGATGCCCATCTCGACCGAAGTCTTTGTGGACACCAGCATCGCGAACGGCACCGAAACAAACACGAGCGCCGCTATCAGGCCGGTTCTTTTACTGAAATTCCTCGTCCCGCAAAGGAACACTCCCCAGGCGGTGACTAATCCGCACAGGAAATGCGCGAGCTTCGCCGTTATCTCGTTGTTTATCAGCATCGCCAGATAAAAATACATGTTGACGTTGAAGGGAAAAAAATGCGCCGGATTAGAGGTCTTGTTCGCCATTGTCCTGTTCTGTATCCATTCGTTGGGCACGCCGAGCTGGTAGAACTGCGAATCATAGAATATCTCGGGGCACAACGCGCACAAAAACACGGAAATCTCCACTGCCGCGAAAAACAGTATCAGAATGTATCCGGCAAAACCGGTTTTTTCATCCGAGGCCCTTGCCGCGCGCCCGTAGCCCTTTATCCCGTAGATACCGTAAATCGAAAGCGCCAGCATCAACGCCGTAATAAACGTCCTGTTCGTTATCCCGGCGAGAAAAAACACGAATGTCATTATTGACAACATTCCCATTCCGAGGACAAGGTCGGTGAAGGCGCTGCCGGGTACTTCCCGCAGGGCGGCTCCAGAGGTGGGATCCTCCCCTCCGCCCGACCGCTCGTCCTTCAATCCGAAAAAACCCGTTTTCTTCAGCAAGCCCGAACCTATCTTCCCCAACCCGAGGCCGGCCGTGAAAATGAACAGCGCGGACAATACGTTCTTGAGGTGACCGAACAGCACTGCCGCCATGCTGCCGGCGTTCTGCGTGCTTATATTGACGAAGTAGGACGAGAGCGGCGCTATGGTAAAATGCTTCGAATAGTTGGTGAAAACGAACACGGCCCAAGCCGCGAACAACGAGTAGAATATCCACGCGGGCAAGACGGCTTCGGGCCGGGCGGCAATATCCTTGTTTTTCGGCGGCTGGATCTTGTTCCTGTTTTTCTTCATATCGTGACCTTAACCTCCGAACACGAGCAGTTTCAGACCCGACCTTACCTGCCAGAGTTTCTGGCGGAACGACTGGGGCCTCAAAAGGGATTTCAGAATATATGAAGGCCTCAAATAGAACCTCCTGAACGCGTGCTTGTTCATTTCCCTCAAAGCGCCGATATCCTGCTCCGGCCACCAGTACCTCTCGATCTGCCTCGACGGGTCGGCCGCAAACTTTCTCCAGTAATCTTCTTTTATGGCACCGTTTTTGAGAGCATTCAGGTAGAAAACGCTTTCCGGAAGAGGATGAAAATTGCTGAACGGCGCGTAATCGAGCCCTAGCTCCAGCGCGAAATCAACGGTTTTCAGCATCTCTTCCCTTGTTTCGGAAGGGTGACCCAGCATGAAGTTCCCGTACACGAGTATGCCGGCCTTTTTTACCATCTTCACGGTCTCTTTAACCTTCTGCAGGTCAAGCTTCTTGTTTATCACTCCCTGCAGGCGCTGGACACCCGTCTCTATGCCGAACTGCACCATCCTGCATCCGGCCTTTTTCATCTTCGCCAGTATCGGCGCGTCGAGCTTCATGTCGGCCCGGCTCCTGCAGTGCCAGCGCACGCCCAGCTTCTTTCCGATCAACCTGTCGCAGATCTCATCGACCCTTTTTATGTCGAACGTGAAGTTTTCATCGAAAAATATTATGTCCTTCACGCCGAGTTTCGCTATTTCCTCCATTTCGGCGACCACGTTATCCGCGCTCCTCATCCTTACCTTCTGCGCCCTCTCTATGTTGTTGCAATAGTAGCAGTTAAAAGCACAGCCCCGGGAGGTCATCATCGTCGTCACGGGCGTCGCGTAGGTTATGAAACTCCCGTACTCTTTTACGTTGAGCAAAGCCCTGTCCGGGAAAGGAAGCGAATCGAGGTCTTCTATTTTCTGCAGTTTGTGCGCCCCGTCCTTGTTCTTCTTCGTAATCACGCCCTCAATGCTTTCAGCGTCGCCGGAACCCGCGAGGGCGTCAGCGAGTTTCTTGAAGGCTATTTCACCTTCGCCGTACACGCAGTAATCAACGTCCGGCTTTTCTATCGTTAATTTCGGGTACACTATCACGTGCGGCCCACCGGCGACCACCTTTACATTCGGATCGGCCTTTTTGGCCGCCGCCGCGATTTTCAACGAATCTATCAGGTACTCGGTATTGAAATACACGCCCACGATGTCCGGTTTCTCTTCCGCTATCTTTTTTTGGACGTCATCGTGGCCGAGCCTGAGCGTGGGAGCGTCTATTATTTTGACTGTATGAGGCGAGTTCTTTTTGATGTAGGTTGCTATGTACATAAGGCCGAGCGCCGGATAGTCGCCCGATTCTTCGTCAATGTGCTTGTGGAATTGTGTCTCGACAAGAGCTATGGTCTCTTTTGGAGGAAATATCAGAAGAATCTTCATCTTTTGCCGTTCTTTATCACCTTTGAGTGAAACTCGACTTCGCCCATTCCTCCGACGTAATAACACCAGATCCTCTCACAGAACTCGGTGTTCAGGTTCGCAAGAAAGGTTATTACCGCGTTCACTACAATCAGCGCCGGAACGAACACCTTCACCCAGCCCGGCAGGAGTTCCATGTCGAACTTCTGGTGCCAGCGCAGTATCACCTTCCGGACTTCGAACCTCACCTTCGCTCCGGCAAGCTCGGCCGTTTTTCCGGTGAATCCCCTGAGCATATGTATCGAGAAGGCCCTCGTGTGCTCGATATCCGTCCACGCCACGCGGCTTGAAAAATGCGGGACCTGTATTATAACGTCCGCGCCCGGCCTGGCAACGCGCCAGATTTCTTCCACGGCCTTTTTAGGGTCGGAAAGGTGCTCAAGGCAGTGCGATGTATAGACCATGTCAAACTCGTTGTCTTTGAGCGGCCAAGGGTAAACGTTGAGGTCGTGGCTTACGTCGGGTTTGGCGAGCGGGTTCGAATCGATTCCGACCGCTCCGGGATACTTATGATATCCCGGCCCCACGTCAAGGATCTTCAAGTTTTCATTGTTGTTCATAGCGTTTCATCCACCCCGTATTTTTTCTTCCGTTCTGAAAAATCGTAACCCCTGCAAAGGGTGCACAAGAAAGGCACCTTGGCTTTAGGGTCGTTCACGGTTTTCCTGAATCTTTTGTATCTTTCGGAATTCCATATTTCCTTCATGCTTTTTTCGAAAATGTTGCCGAGACTGTGCCTGCGCAGTGTTTCCCTGGAATTCGACATCATTATCGAGCAGTCGGGTATGACGTAGCCGCCCATCATTATGTAGGGCTCGAGCCACGCTATGCACTGGTCTATGCAGGTATTCTTCTGCTTCTCAATGTGGCTGAAGAACACGTTAACGTCGTATTTTTTCGCGTTTTCCATGGTCTTTGCTATTATCTCTTCCGGCACCTTTTCGACCGTGAGCGATTTTGTCTGCTCGAACTCCAGGTTCCCCACGAAATCAAGCCGCGCCCCCCGCCCGATGAGCTTCTTGTCGAGGGAACCTATCAGTTTCACGAAATCCGGCATCTCGTGTACGTTGGGTTTGAGCATCGTGTAGCGGAAGCTGATTTCAGGTAACAGGCTCCTTTTCTGTTTCTTCATCTCAAGGAACCTGTTGAGGTTTTTCAGCACGCGTTCGAAACTGCACCCTATCCTTATTTTTTCGTAGGTTTCGGCCGTCGCGGCGTCTATCGAAACGTATATGCCCTCGATCTTCAGGTCTATCAGCTTCTCCGTGATATCGTCGTTTATCATGTCAAACGAATCAACGAGATAAACGGCGGACCTTTTTTCCTTAGCGTACTCAAGCATCTTCATATAGTCGGGATTGATGAAAGCCGACCCCTCGCCCGTGAGCTGCAGCCAGTGTATCCCCTTGAAATTGTCCACGATCTTTTTGAATTCGTCGTAGGTCAGGTGTTTTTCCGGCTGGTCCTTCCAGTAAGTGTGCTCGCACATTATGCACTTTCTCGGGCATATCGTGGTCACTTCTATCTCTATGTATTTCGGGAACGGCGCAAGGAACGGGAATTTTCTCACAAGCGGGTTGAAAAAGAAATATATCCCCGCACCCGCGCCTTCACCGGTCGGAACGAAGGCCTTGGTGTAGAAGAAGCTGTACGCCTGCCTCGGGCCTTTCGTGAACAATATGTAGAAGAACGTCGTGAAGTATTCGTACACGCTCTTGAATACGAGCCTGAATAGGTAGCAAACCCCGAAAAGCTGTATTGTCGTGTGAAGCCCGCCCGGGATGAACCTCATCCAGAACGGCTTTCTTTGTGTCATTTTATCCATTGTTCCAATCTTTCCGCGTGGCCTTCGGCTGCCTTCAAGTCTTCCGGGTAATTGATGTTGACGTATTTTCCGCCGAGGTCGTACGCTTTAACGATTTTTTTTCCTTCTACCATCATCCTCATCGTGTCGGCGAGCTCTTTCCTGCCGCTTTTCGCCGACACCGGTGTTTTTTTTATGTATCCGAAAACTGACGGCCTGAAAAGGTATGTCCCGCACCCGAGAAGATCGTTGAACGGCGCCTCCGGTTTCTCTTCAAGGTCGGCGACTTTCATTCCGCCTTCGAGTCTCACCGAGTAGTTCTTTTTTATCGCTTCCCTGTCGCCGACGCGCATCACGCCTATCATGCATTCACAGTCCGGGGAATTCTCGAAGGCCTTCACTATGCCGGCGTGGTCGGTCCCGGCGTATATTTCGTCTCCGAGTATGGTAATGAAAGGTTCCTTGATGATGTCTTCGACCAGAAGCACGGCGTCGCTGAGTCCGCTCTTAACCTTGTCGTTAACTTTCCTGTTTTCCAGGTATTCTATCTTCACGCCGAACCTGCCGCCGTCGCCGAAGTGGTCCCTGATTAGCTCCTGCCTGTAGCCGACGATCATGTAGAGTTCTTTTATGCCGCTTTTTTTAAGAAGAGCCGTTATGTACTCGAGGATGGGCCTTCCGCCCACGGTCAGCATGGGCTTCGGAAGGTCTTCCGCGCAGGATTGTATTCTAATGCCTTTGCCTCCGGCAAGAACTATGGCTTTATTCAAACGAACGCACCTCTTCTCTCTTCTGATTTTCCGGCAAATTCTCCCACGATTACGAACCCGGCTCCAGCCAGGCTATCGTTTGCCCAGCCTAAGAGGCGTGGTACTCCTTTTACAGTTTCGAGTATAGTTCCTTAAGTTTATCGAGCGGACTTGAATCCGCCTGTATTTTCAGTATCTTTTCCCGGGCGTTTACGCCCATCCGCCGCGCGTCCCGCGGATTTTTTAAAATATAGCATATTTTTTCCGCAAAGTCCTTCGGGTCGTCGTATTTTGCCAGCATTCCGGTGGTTTTTTGCTCGACGAACTCCGGGATCCCGCCTATGCCGCTTGCGACTATCGCTTTCGAGAGGTACATCGCCTCTATGACCAGAAGCGGCGACATGTTTTCCCACTGTTCGGGTATCACTATCACCGCGGCGTCTGCTATCGCCTTCTCTATGTCCCGCCTCGGAACGTGTCCCACGACAAGTTCGCACTTGCCGGCATCGATGCCTTTCACGCGTTTGAGCTGCTGTTTATTGTACTCTTTTTCCCATTTGACTTCCTGCGCGATTATTCTGAGTTTCGCGCCCGGACATTGTTTCCACACTTCGTCCATCGCGTCCAGAAGGACGTGAAGGCCTTTTCTCTTCTGTATCCAGCCCATGAAAAGCACTGCACTTGCGGTACCGGAATCCGGCGAGCCGGATTTCTTCTGCGAGAACTCTTCCGGTATTATTACAGGTATCTTCTCTATCTTTCCGGGTGGTATGCCGTAATCGGCAAGGATACGCCTTGACGATTCAGACAAGACTATGAACCTGTCCACCATTCCGAGGTACTTGTCGAAGAGACTTTTCCTGAAAGAAAGAAGGAACCCCTGTACCGGCCGCAGGAGTCTCGGAAGGCATTCGGCGCAGTGCGCGCCGTGAAACCGCCTGCACATCTTGTTATTGTCGTCGAGCAGTATGGACAGCGGGCAGAAGTACCAGTAATCGTATATGGTCAGGCACACCGGGATGCCGAGTTTTTTGGCCGCGGCCAACACCGAGAATGTCAGCTTGTACATGTTGTGTATGTTGACGACTTCGGGCCTATCTTTCTTCAATTTGGACAGAACCTGGAAATACACAAGCGGATCGAACTGGAAGACGTACCACTTGAGCACTTCAACGTACCTGCCAATAAACGGCAGGAAGTCCTCCAGCACGCTCACTTCTTCTATCGGGAACGGGTGCGGGTTTTTCCTACCCTTGTCGAATTTCAGCGTGAGGACGCGCTGGCCCCCGCCTTCTTCGTTCAAGCCCCTCACGACCCTCAGCGCCGCGTGTTCGCCGCCGCCTATACGGCTGTGGACGCCCGGAAAAACGTTTATAACGTGATCAACTCTCATATCAGGGCAGTTCGCCTTTCGTCAAATATGTCCATCCCCTTTTGAAAAGATGGACGGTATGCGTCAGTATGCCGTTTAAACCGTACTTCGGAAGGCCTCTTACAGTGAACACCGCTATCTTCGGCAGAATGTTCTCTCCGGAGTAGAACTTCTTGCGCAGTTCTTTCGACATCTTGTAGATCTTCACCTGCCGCTCTCTCGAGTAGGGCTCCGACCCCGGCCCTGAATCCGGTCCGTAGAAAGTCTTGCCGGTGTTTTTTGCGGGCATCTCCGGCACGAAGTAGCTGAAATGCGCCCGTATCCCCAGTTTCTTCGCCCATTCAAGCGAGGCGAGGTCCTTTTCGTACGTCGAGCCCGGAAGGCCTATCACGAAAAACCCGCTGACCATCGGGATATGGCGCTTGGCGGAGACAACCGCGTCCTCTATCTGCCCGATCGTTTCCCCTTTTTTTATGGCTTCAAGTATACCAGGGTCCGAACTCTCCACGCCGAAACCGACGTGGTAGCACCCGGCCGCTTTCATCGCTCTGGCGGTATCTTCGTCGAACCTGTCGGCGCGTATGCCGTTGGTGCAAGCCCAGCGCAAACCCAGCGGCCTTATCAGCTCGCAGAACTCGATGACCCTTTTTCTGTCTATGTTGAACGCGTCGTCTATCACGTCAAATGACTTTATGCCGTATTTCTCTTTCGCATTTTTAAGTTCGTCCGCGCAGTTTTGCGCGCTGCGCGCCATCCATTTCCTGTTCCGCGAAGCGCAGAAAAGGCAGGAATACGGACACCCCTGGGAGGTCATCACGGGATAGGCCCAGAAACCGGTTTCCCAATTCGCCCTCAGGTACCTGAATGAATCGAACAATTCATATTCCGGGAAAGGATAGTTGTCGGAAAAGGGCTCCGCGTGCTCGATGCCGCCGTCCCAGGCGACGTACGGATAGCAGCACTGCACGTCGAGAAAACCGGTCAACGAAACGACTTTACTCCCGGGGTATTTTTTGGAATAAACCCTTTTTATTCTTTCCGCCTCCGCCGCCGTGAATGATTTTATCGACACTCCGACGGTTTCGGCTTTAATCCCGAGAAAACGGTCGGCAGGATATGGAAGCACGTGTTGATCGACAACCTTAACCTTGTGGTGAGTGGCGGCATAAGCCAAACCCAAATTCGGCACGTTCGCGTTAACATCGGTTTTGGGATCGATAAAAAACATGTTCACCTGAAAAACCTCTTTAAAAATATCAGATTCCACGCGGATACTTGAAACCAATATCTACCTTGGGCAATTTGATGAATCTCTGGTGACCCGCCGTAGCAATTATGCCAATGCGGCAAATAGCCGCGTCTATTGGCAGAATGTTTTGCGCAGGCGGGCATGCCCGTTTCATCACGTCGTTACCACCTTCTTGTAAGCTTCAAAAACCTCTTCTACCGAAATAGCTTCCATGCACCTGTTCGCCCCGCATCCGTATTCGAAACCGAGGTACAGGCACGGAACGCATTCGAGCTTCGCCTGCACGATAACTGAATTCTTGTTCCTGGGGCCCCACTTGGCCGGATTGGTCGGGCCGTGAATGGCCACGAGCGGCTTGTTCAGCGCGCTTGCCATGTGCATTATTCCGGTGTTGCCGCACACCACGGCTTTCGAGAGCTTGACCAGCGCCGCCAGCTCGAGCAGCGATGTCTTCCCGCACCAGTTGCGCGCGTCACCAGCCGACACGGAAACCAGGGCGTCGGCAAGCGCCGCGTCGTCAAGCGTTCCCGTCACGACGACCTTCGCTCCACCGCCGACTATTTTCTTTATCAGATTCTCGTGCTTGTCCTTCGGCCAGGAGCGCTGCCAGGCGTTCTTCCCGCTTGAGGGATGAACCACGACGTAGCCGCCCTCGGGAATACCGTCGACCGCAAGCCTGCGCCGGACTTCCGCCAGGTTATTTTCCCCGACATCGAGCGCAAGCGAGGGATCGGCATTATCAGCGCCGGCCCTGGCGGCAAGGTCGAGAAACGAGTCGACCTCGTGCCTTTGCCTTTCGTGCGCCACGACGTCCGTGAAAAGCAGGTGCTTGCACTGCCCCTTCGCCTTGAACCCTATCCGCCTTGACGCCCCGGAAATAAAAGCCATTATCGGGGTTATCCTGAACCACTGCTCGAAGTCCACCGCGAGGTCGTAACCGTTGCTCCGCATCATCCCGAAAAATCCCAGGAGCTTCAGCGGAGAGGCCAGCATCGCCGCGAAATCGAACGAGTAGAAATTGTCCACCTCTTTCCATGTTTTCACTATGTCCCCGTTTATAGGCGAACAGACAAAATCAATTTGCGCGCCGGGATACCTCTTTCTTATCGCCCTGACCGCGGGATAGAGAAGTATGCTGTCTCCCATCAGCGCCAGCTTCATCAGTAGTATCCGTTTCACGCCGTCCCGTTTTGCGCTCCCAAAAATGAACTCAAGGGGATATAACAGCAAAAGAAGCGGTATGCCGAAGTACCTGTCTATGAAAGTGCCTATCTTACGGCTCATTATTTTCCCTTTTCTCCGCCGGTCTCATCACGACGAGCCTCACGGCCCCAAGAACCTCCGGCGGCTGGAACCGGTTTTTATACCTGTCCAGCTTGTTTTTCAGCCGGGCGTAGGAATCCGCCGTCAGGATGTAATACTCCACGCCGTAGCGGTCTATGTAGTCGAGCACCTCGCCGTCTATCTTGCCCTCGAAGAAACCGTTCCATATCTTGAGCCGTTCCATCGGGTCGAAGTTCGGCGGAAGACCGGCCGGCAGCGGGTGTATGAAAATGAAATGCGAAAAAAGAGTGGTCCAGGTCCAGGCTATCTTGGGGTCCGGAAAAACAACGCTGCCCCTCGGCACCCTGCTTTCTATGAGCTGCTTGTAGGGCATCTGGGAATCAAGCGTGCTCTCCCAGTTTTTCGCGTTCAATACCGCGTCCTTGTGCATTACCTTGACGAAAGGTGCCAAAACAATGAGATACGCCACCAGGATCCACGTTGCCGCCTTCTTCGAATAAAGCTTCTTCTCTTCCTGCAGGAAATAAATGAATCCGGCCAGTGTCAGCGCGTAGGGGATTATCTCGTCAAAACGCCAGATCCTGTCAAGCCCAGGATTGAACTTCTGCATTATGAACATCAACGGCGGGTTGAAAAGTATCAGAGCGAGGCCTGCCGGTACCGAGACAATGAACAGCTTCCAGTTGGCCGCGTTTTTCTTCAGCGTCAGCGCCATCGGTATCAGCGTGGCAAGTATCGCCGCGAAGAACGCGTTTTTCAAGAACCCCGGCCACGGGTGCACGTACGGGTATTTCCCGAACAGGAGTTTCACCCTCGAGAGGGGGTCGCCCATCCCTTCGGGATTCAAGAAGTACGGATTGATGGTGGGCACGTCAAGCGCGTTCTTGTAAAAAAAAGCGTAGAGCACCGCCGGCACGAAAAGCAGGCCGTATTTCAAGAATATTTTTTTGAAATACGCGTTCTCGCCGCCCGGGAACAAGAGCGAGCCTATAAAAAGCGCCGCGTATATGTAGATGTACTGAAAGCAGTAGTAAAAATGCGTCAAGGTCACGCAGGTTATCAGAAAGAACGTCTCGACGTAGTACGCCTTTTTTTCCCTGATGGTTTTAAGAAGGTAGGCCACCGCCGCGAAAATAAAGAAATCCCTCGCTATCACGGAAGGGTAGGCCATCACGTCCAGCGGCCAGGCGTTGTTGGCCTTTGCCGTGAAACCGTTCACGTCAAAACCGAGCACGAAGTGCACGGACAGGTACACGATCGTGGAGACCTTCGCCCAGTATTTCGTCCCGAAAAGCTCCTTTGAAAGAAAATACACCACGCATACCCTGAACGGGACCAGAAAGACCTGGGAATTGACCCAGACGTAGCCGGTGTCCTTATCAGTGAGGAAACTCAGGAAAGCCAGGAACAGGTACCAGATATTGTGCCCGTACTGCGGAAAGTGCACGTCCCTGACCAGATAACTGCCGAAATACACGTGCTGGAGCTCTTTGAGCTTCCTGATCGCGCTTCCGTGCCAGGTGTAGTCGCCGCTAAGCCAGCATCCGTAATGGACACCTATCAGTACCGACGCCGCGAACATTACCCAGAACAACAGATTAACGATTCCGTCATCCTTCTCTTTCTCCCGTCTGTTCGTTTCAAACGGCCGGACTCCCGCGTATTCCCTTACCAGCCCGAATACCACGAACCCGGCAAGATAAAACAGCAGGAGCTGCATCATCGTCAGCTTGAACGCATATCCGGCAAGCGCAGGCAGTACGAAAACGCACATCGCGTTCAGCATCCCTATCGCGACGAAATAAACGAACTTCTCGTCCCATCCTTGCACCGCAAACGACTCCTTTGACAGCGGGAACTGGACCATGTATCCCATCAAGGTCAGAAGCGCCACGTAAAATAGAATATCGGACTTCACGTCAAAAAACGACAAGTCGGAAAGCTTCGCGAAAAGGATAACAACCGCGGGGATCAACAAAAGACCCGCGCCTTTCAGTTTATCCGTTTTCTTGACGGTTACAGCGGTCTCTTTTTTAACCATAACTTTTTTCTGCCGTCTAAACCAGGAACTCCCGCACGACCTTTATCACCTTGTCTGGAGTTATTTTTAGAATGCAGTCAGCTTTGCCCTTCTTGCATTTCACTTCCTTGGCCTTTCTTATGTTCATGCAGGGACTGCACTCGACGTTCTCGAAAAATACGTGGTGCCTGCCGGATTTCGGGCCGTAAATAACCGGGGTTTCGGGCCCGAAGAACGACACGGTGGGCGTTCCGAATATAACACCCACGTGCAGGGGGCCGGAATCGTTGGTTATCAGGAGTTTCGCGTTCTTTATTACCGACGCGAGCTCCACAAACGACGTCTTTCCCCCCAGGTTGACTATATTGCCCTTGCCGGCTATCTTCCCGATTATTTGTTCGTTATATTCCGCTTCAGCCGCCGATCCTATCAGCGCTATCCTGCCGCCGTAGCCGCCTATGGCCTCGATCAGTTCGATGAAATACTCCCTGGGCCATCTTCTTTCAAGCGATATCGGCTCGCTGTTTGGATTGATGACGATGTATTTTCCCTTTTCGAGCCCGTAGCGTCCCGGCACCGCGTCATCGGTATCCGGCAAGACGTAATTCTTGTCGAGCTGCCTGTCGAGGACCTTGTTCGCCAGGTTCATGTATATGTCGGTTATGTGCCAGTACTGGTTGAAAGGTGCCGTGAGCTCATAGAAATTGCTTCTCGTGAGGTCGTGCGCGTAGAAACCGACGTTTGTCCTTGCCCCTATCAGAAATGTCACTATTGCCGTGAAATTCGTGAAGAACTCGAAATCGAACAGTATGTCGACCTTTTTCATCCTGAGGCGCAGTATGTTCCTGAAGAGGTCGTACACGAACCTGTGAAGCGGGAACAGCCTGCAGCTCAGCACATCCGTGAAAAGCCCCAGCGACCGGCAGACCTCCCTGTTCGATTCGAGCGTCAGTATCATCAGCTCTTCCGGCGCGAGGCTGTCTTTCAGGGCTTTGACGGCGGGCGCGAACAACAGTATGCTGCCCATCCCCCAGAACTTGATAATCAGTACCTTCGGGTTTTTCCTGATCTCGGCTTTCTTTTTCCTGGAGTGGAATGCGGAAAGCACGGCGCAGAGGAAACTGCCGAACCCGTTGTCGATGTTCTTTAGAATCAGGTATTTATTCAATTAGTCGCTCCCTGCGAAAAAATTCCTGTAATTGTACCTTGCGACGGAAACCACGTCCCTCACGCTGAGCATTTCGCTCCTGAACATGCCGTAGGCGTATGAAACCAGAAAAAGCAAGTCATAAACAATGTTCTGGGGCAGCCTGACTAGCAGCTTCACGAAAGGAATGATAAACGGCATTTTTACGGCCCAGTAAAAAAGTTTCTGAAGGTTCACCATCCCTGAATATTCCGGGTGATCCGGCCTGCTTTGGGACCTGAAAAATGTCGGCGCGAAGGAATCCAGGTCTATTTTCCTGCCAGTCTGCGCCTCGTACTGATCGGCTATCTCAGTCCTGGGATACGGCATCAGCACCGAACACCACGGATAATCGGTCTTTATCCTGACGTTCATGTCGAGCGTTTCGCAGCCGTTCTCCAGCGTCTCGCCGGGTATTCCGAGCATGTTGTATGTCCTGAAAGGTATGCCGTGCTTTTTAAGAAGCCCCGCCTTCTCAGCTATCTGGGCGTTCGATATTTGCCTTTTCAGTATTTTCTTCCTGATATCCTCGTTTCCGGATTCAAGACCCCAGAATATCCTCCTGCAGCCGGACCTCTTGAGAAGCCCGACCGAACTCTCGTCCAGGTGCTCTATCCTGCTCAGACAGATGAACGGCTTTCTTATCTTGTCCGCGTAGAGCGGGAGGAACTCGTCAATGAAGCGCCTGTTCAGGACGAAAACGTCGTCCTGGAAGTATATCGTCTTCGGGTTATATTTTTTTACCGCATCCTCTATCTCGGCAATGAGGTTCGCCGGGGTTCTTGACCTGACGTAGGCGCCCTTGCCCCTGTAAAGGTTCTTGAGCGTCCTGTTGAAACAGTACGTGCACTCGTACGGGCAGCCCCTGCCCGATATGAACGCGCAGTGGCTGAACGACAGGTACGGGTATTTCGCCGAATAGAGCGCCCTGTCGGGAAAAGGGATACCGTCCAGGTCCTCCGTCAAACACGCGATATCGTTTTTTCGGACCGTGCCGTCTTTTTTTATCCAGAACCCGTCTATCGCGGTGTTTTTGAGGCCCGACGAGGCGGAGCTCACGAACTCGCTGAACGAACGTTCCCCTTCGCCCAAGCAGACAGCGTCCAGCCTTTTATCATCTATGACCTCCGGATAAAAGGTCGGATGGGGCCCGCCCATGACCGTAAGAACACCCTCGGCCCTGCACTTTATGAGCCCGGCGACCTTCAGCGCCCACAGGTGGCTGCCGGTCGTGACCGAAAAGGCCGCTATGTCCGGGGCGAAGCTTCTAATGCTCTCGCTGACCAGGTCCTCGTTGCTTTTTGATTCCTTCAGGAACAGGGCGGTTTCATGCCCGTTTTTTTTTAGGTAGGCGGAAAGGTACATGACCCCAAGGTTCGGATAAGATATGTTTTGATAGAAGGCGATCTTTGCCATGTACCCGTGCAGTGCAGTTTTTTAAGATCTGTACTTTATGCTGAACATCCCGGCAAGGAACGCCGTGAAAACGGTCTGAAGCCCCATTACTATCATGGTCAGCCCCAGGAGTCCGGCGTTGACCTGTTCCAGCTCGCCAAAATCGTTGGCGTACCAGACATAGACTATCCTGCCCATTATTATCAGGCCCGAAACAAAAAGGGCGAATCCGAAAATGAGCGCGTATTCGAGCTTGATTACCTTGAACAGAAAAGAAACGAGCTTGTCCTCTTCAAGCGATATGGTGAAAGCGAAAATCTTCGCCGCGACGCCTATGTTAAGTATCTGCCAGCCCAGTATCGCTAGTATAGACGTGAAGACCATGACGTGTATGCCCCAGGGCCTTCCGAAAATGAAAATGTGCCCGTAAACAAACTGTATGGTCGCAAGGAAACTCGGCAGGAAAAGCGCAAGCCCCGGCAAAAGGAACATGTAACCCGGAGAATATATCAGCATGAAACGTATGTGCCGCCACGCGTCTCTGAACGAGGAGAGCTTCGACTCGCCCAGCCTCGCGTAATATGTGATGGGGATCTCCGCGATCCGCAGCTTCTTCTTGAGGCTGTGAATGACCATCTCCGAAGCGAACTCCATTCCCGTGGTGTGGAGGTTCATGTTCTGGTAGGCCGACTTCGTGAAGGCCCTCATGCCGCAGTGCGCGTCCGAAACGCCGCCGCCGAAAAAAAGCCTGAGCATGCCAGACAGTATGGGATTTCCGATGTACCTGTGGGACCACGTCATGGCGCCGGAAAGGATATTTCCCTTGAACCTCGAGCCCATCACGAGGTCGTAGCCTTCCTTGAGTTTCTTGACGAACTCCCCGGCAACCGAAAAATCATAGGTATCGTCGCCGTCGCCCATCACGATGTATTCTCCCCCGGATTCCTGTATCCCGCGTTTCAGCGCGCTGCCGTAGCCCTTCCGGTCCTCCCGGATGACGCGCGCTCCGGCCTTTTTGGCTATCTCTACCGAGCCGTCGGTAGAGCCGTTGTCGACTATGACCACTTCGCCGTCGAGGTTGTCCCTGGCAAAGGATTGTTTCGCCTTTTCTATGCACTTGCGTATGGTCTGTTCCTCGTTGAGGCACGGTATGACGACCGAAACTTCAGCCATTCTTTCCTCTCTTGGTATAAGTTCCTTATACCTGATTACACAGATATAAAGCACAGATTACACAGATTAATGCAAAATCCATCAGACTTTTAAGTTATCTTGTCCAATTGTTCCATCTGTGTAATCTCTTTTAGTAATCTGTGTAATCAAGACATCCATCGATGTCTATACGAATTCCTTCATCACCTGACTGGCGAACAGCATCCCCTTGCGCGTGAGACTGATGTTCTTGCCCGAACGCTGGAGGAGATCCTTCTTGACGAGCTCGTTGATCTTGCCGCCGTACCTGCTGTCTATCTCCGGGGACACGTACATCCCCGGGAGGCATCTCAGCTTCAGAATGAGGTTTTCCGACATCACTTTTTTTTCGTTCAATTCTTCGGTTTCACCGATTATGTTTTCGTTCCTGAACACGCAGTTCATGTATTTATCGACGTCCGCGTGGTTCTTCCACCTCTTGTTCCCCACGTGCGAAGCCGCCGAGGCGCCGAGGCCGATGTACTGCCCGTTCTGCCAGTAGATCATGTTGTGGGCCGACCTGAAACCAGGTTTCGCCCAGTTGGATATCTCGTAGTGCTCGTAACCGGCGTTTTCGAGGAAATCCAGCGACCACTCGTACATCTGCGCCTGCGCGTCCTCGTCTATCCTCACGTTCCGGTCGTGCAGCGGAGTGCGCGGTTCTATCACGAGCGGATAGAGGGATATGTGTTCCGAATGCGCTATGACTGCGGTCTTTAACACGTCCTGCCACGCCTCGGGCGACTGGCTTGGCAGGCCGTATATGAGATCGACGCTGATGTTCCTGAAACCGAGACGCCTCGCGGAGGCATAGGAGTCCCAAAAATCCGCGACCGCGTGCACCCTTCCCAGGTATTTCAGGTCTTCATTGTCGAACGACTGCACCCCGATGCTGAGTCTTGTCGCCCCGAGTTCCCTGAGAACCGCAAGAATTTCCTCGTTCAGGGACTCGGGATTCGCCTCGACCGTTACCTCGCTTAAATCGCAGTCGAACGTCTGCTTTATCGCCGAAAAAAGAGTCTTGAACGATTCAGGGGCCAGCATGGACGGAGTCCCACCTCCGACATAGAGGGTAGCAAGAGGTATCTTTCTGTAGCGCTGCATTTCGAGGATTACTGAGGTGATATAGCGGTCCGCAAGGCCCGCGTCTGTCAGGGGGCGGGAGCAAAAATCGCAGTAATTGCATTTTGCGCGGCAGAAGGGTATGTGAACGTAGAGACCATACATCATGATTAGGTTTTAACAGTCAGTTCGAGATAGCTGCTATTTCTTTTCCTTGGCTTCTTTTCCCTTGAACAATTCGGTAATACCGGCAACGGACCCGAGCACGCCGGTGGTTTCCAAAGGCAGGAACACTTTAGTCGCCTGGCCGTTGGCTACCTTTTCCAGGGCTTCGAGATATTTTATGGCAATAAGGTCGTTCGTGGGCCTGCCCGTGTGTATCGCGTCATAGACCACGGATATCTGGTACTTTTCGGCGTCGGCGACGCGTTGTATGGCCTCGGCCTTCCCTTCGGCCTCAAGTATGGCTGACTGCTTCGAACCCTCGGCCCGGAGAATCGCGGCCTGCCTCAATCCCTCCGCCTCGAGTATCGCGGCGCGTTTTTCGCGTTCCGCCTTCATCTGCTTTGACATCGCGTCGGTTATGTCGCGCGGCGGGTCAATTTTCTGTATCTCCACCCTCGTGACCTTGACGCCCCACTTGTCGGTCGCCTCGTCGAGCACCAGCCTGAGCTGGTTGTTGATCTTTTCGCGCGACGTGAGCGTCGAGTCCAGGTCCATGTCGCCGAGCACGTTCCTCAGGTTGGTCTGCGCAAGCTTGAGGGACGCCAGGCCGAAATTCGCCACGTTGTACACGACCTTTACCGGGTCGGTTATCTGGAAGTATATGACGGCGTCAACCGTGACCATGACGTTATCTTTCGTGATAACGTCCTGCGGGGGAACATCGATGACCTGCTCCCTCATATCCACTATCCTCAGGCGCTGAAAGGGCGGAAATATTACCGCAAGGCCGGCACCGACGGTCCTTGAATACTGCCCGAGGGTCTCTACTATCCCCTTTTCGGACTGCTGGACAATCCTGAGCGCCCTCGTAACGTAAATTACCGCGATGATTACCAATACTACAATTAAGCCCGGCGGCATCATAAATTGACTCCTTTTTGATTACACGGATTCCTAAAACCGATTACACTGATTCGGGCGTGTCGACTTCAGGTGGTTTTACTCTATTAATCTGTGTAATCTCTTTTTCAATTTGTGTAATCAACACCCTGACGTATAGGGTGTCTATTTGACTTTAACTCTTGTCCCTTCTACGGCGGTTATCTCGACCATCTCGCCCTGTTCGTGCTTCGCGTCCGACTCCGCGCGCCAGAGCTCGCCCTGAACCTTCACGAAACCGTGGTTCGGAGGGTCTATCTTCTCCGTGACCTGGACCTTTTCGCCTATGAGGGCGTCAACGTTCGATTTCTGGCTTGAAACGACAAAGAACCGCTTGGCTATCGGGCGTATCATGTAAATAGAGAGTATGCTCGCGGCGCAGAAAGTCAGCACTTCAATGAAAATACCCAGCTTGAATACCGACACGAGCGCGGTCGCCGCCGCTCCGATGCCGAGACACGCGAAAAAGAAAGCCCCCGGCGTGATTATCTCGACTATCAACAGAACCACCGACGCTATAACCCAGAATGACCAATGCATATGCGCATCCTTTTAATTAAATTACGGCCTGGCCGTTTTCGATGTCGAAAATGTGAACCTTGTTCATGTTGACGACCATCTCTATCACCTGGTTGGGCTTGGCCTGATTGTGCGAATCGACCTTGGCGACCATAGTGTTCCTTCCCGTGTTGAAGTGGAGGAATATCTCGCTGCCCAGCGGTTCGACCACGTCGACCGTGGCGCTGAAACTGTTGCCGTCCTTGGGGCCCATCGTGTAGAAAAGCTTGTCGTATATGTCCTCCGGCCTCATGCCGAGTATCATCCGCTTGCCGCAGTGCGGCAGGACGTTTTCCCTCATCGGCCTCGGAAGCTTGAGCTCGAACATCGATTCGTTGAGGTAAACGTCCTCGTCCTTCGAGAGAACTTCAACTTCGACGAAGTTCATCGGAGGGCTGCCTATGAAACCGGCGACGAATTTGTTCGTCGGCTTGTCGTAGAGGCTCAAGGGCCCGTCAACCTGCTGGATGACGCCGTCCTTCATTACGCATATCCTGTCGCCCATTGTCATTGCCTCGGTCTGGTCGTGCGTCACGTATATCATGGTGCTCTGAAGCCTCTCGTGGAGTTTCTTGAGCTCGGCCCTCATCTGGACCCTGAGTTTCGCGTCGAGGTTCGAAAGCGGTTCGTCGAAAAGGAAAACCTTCGGCTTCCTTACTATGGCCCGACCCACTGCCACGCGCTGCTTCTGGCCCCCGGAAAGCTGTTTCGGCCGCCTGTCGAGAAGGTGGCCTATGCTCAAAATATCCGCCGCCTCGCGGACGCGCTGGTCTATCTCTTTTTTGGAGTATCCTTTCAGTTTCAGGCCGAAAGCCATGTTGTCGTAGACCGTCATATGAGGATAAAGGGCGTAGTTCTGGAAAACCATGGCGATGTCCCTGTCCTTCGGGGGCAGGTCGTTGACCCTTTTGTCTCCGATATATATGTCGCCGGACGTCGCTTCCTCAAGCCCGGCCACCATGCGCAGCGTGGTCGTCTTGCCGCAGCCCGAGGGGCCGACCAGTATGCAGAACTCCTTGTCTGGTATCTCAAGGTTGAAATCCTTGACGACCTCGGTATCCCCGAACTTTTTCCATATTTTATTGAGTAAAACCCTCGCCATTTATACGCGCCTCCCTGTTGTTTTTTCGGCCGTTTTTTGACTCAGAGAATTATATCCTATTAGAAGTGTTTAGTCAAGATAAAACGGCCCGGAACCGCGCTCCAACACAACTTGAATTCCGTTTGTATTTTGTTCATAAATTTGTATAATGAAAAAGGCTTAAAAACACACCTAAAAGGAGGCAGCAACATGGATCTTGGCAAGCTTTTTTTGATGTCTTTCGCGCTGATGACGGCCGCCAGCGTCTCTTTCGCGGCCTGGAAGGACACGCCCGGCACGTACGCGGTCTTCGAGACCTCTATGGGCAGGATAGTGTGCCTGCTTTTCGACAAAGAGGCCCCTAAAACAGTTGAAAACTTCATAGGTCTGGCCGAAGGAACCAGGGAATTCACGGACCCCAAGACCGGCCAGAAGACCAAGCATAAATTCTACGATGGTTTGATATTCCACAGGGTCATTCCCGGCTTCATGATACAGGGCGGATGCCCGCTCGGCATGGGCACCGGAGGTCCGGGCTACAAATTCGCGGACGAGATTGTCCCATCTCTCGCTTTTGACCGGCCCGGAAGGCTGGCCATGGCAAATGCCGGGCCCGGCACCAACGGCTCGCAGTTCTTCATCACCGAAGTCCCCACCCCGTGGCTAAACGGCAGGCACACGATATTCGGCCAGGTGGTCGAAGGCCAGGAATTAGTGAACAAGATAGCCAGGGTGGAAAAAGGCATGAGGGACAAACCGGTAAAAGACATATTGATAAAACATCTCGCAATAGAGCGGGTCGGCGGCAAGGAGGGCAAGATGGAGAAAAAAACCAAGGCTCTCGAAGGAAAGAAGATACTGATAATCGTGGCGCCCGAGAAGTTCCGCGACCACGAATACTTCGTGCCCAGGGAAATACTGAGCGGCGCGGGAGCGGAAGTCGTCACGGCAAGCCTCAAAAAAGGCGGGATAACGGGCATTGAAGGCGGAAAAGCTACCAGCGACCTTCTGATCGACGATATCAACAGTGCCGACTATGACGCGGTCGTTTACGTCGGCGGAGGCGGAGCGAAGGTGCTTTTCGACAACGCCAAGGCGCAGGCCGTGGCCAAAGAGATGTCCGAAAAAGGCAAGTTGGTTTCGGCCATCTGCATAGCGCCTGTTATAATCGCAAGGTCGGGCGTTTTAAAAGGCAAGAAGGCTACTGTTTTTGAATCAGGCAAGGACGACCTTATAAACGGCGGAGCGGATTACACCGGCAAACCGGTGGAAGTTGACGGGCAAATTATAACCGCCAACGGCCCCAAGGCGGCCAGGGATTTCGCGGAAGAGATATTGAAGAAACTGTCGGAATGAACTTCTAATACTTGTACGAACTTCCCCCGATGAACTCGCGGAGCAGAGAGTTTTTCGGTATTACGCCGGTATCCTCAAGCTCCAAGACCTCGTCCAGCAGTGCCCCCACCCTTTTAGCGCGCATGCAGGCGTCAAGCTTTCCCGGGTCCTTTTCGAACTTCCTGACTATGTCCCGTATGCTGCCGCACAGGTGGCTCTTGTAGGCGGGAAGCTCATAGGGCAGAGCCCCGTTAAAAACGTAGTCCACCTTGTTTATGAAAGGCACTATGTTCTTCATCTCGCTGCGCCTGACGTAGTGCCAGTGCCCGACGGTCTGCTCGGGCCTGTAGCCCCTGTGCAGAGAATCGCGGACCATCCTCCTCATCATCCTTAAGTCCGCCCACCTCATGAACTCGCCGCTCTTGTCCTTTATCTGGCAGAGCGCCTCGATGTAGAACCTGAATTTCATCTCGTGGGGGACGCTCGATGTCATCTCGGGGTAGAGCCCGTGCAGGCTGTCGATGAGGAGCAGCTGGTCCTGTTTAAGCCTCATTTCTTTAATGCCGAGTTTCCTTCTGCCCGTCATGAAATCGTATTCAGGCATTGCGACCTTTTCGCCGTTAAGCAGCCTGAAAAGGTGTTCGTTTATCAGGGGCAGGTCGAGGGCCTGGGGAGTTTCGAAATCGTGGTCGCCGTACTTGTCCTTCGGGTGCTCGTCTATGTCCTTGAAGTAGTTGTCGAGGTTCAGCACCGCGAGCGACAGCCCTTTTTCTTTCAGCCTTTCGCCTATTTTTATCGTGGTCGTAGTCTTTCCCGAAGAAGACGGCCCGGAAATTATCACGAGCCGCACCCTGCCGGCCTGTCCTGCTATTTTTTCGGCCACCGACTTTATCTCGTTGTGGTAGTACGCCTCCGCTTCGGAAACCAGCTTTCCGTATGTCCCGTTCCTTATGTGCGCGTTCAACTTTTCCACGGTCTCGCAGCCGTGCTCGGCGTTCCAGTTAAACACCTTCCACAGGGTCTTGTAGGGAATGTTGTCCTCGACGACGATACGCGCCGTTTTTTCCTCGCGCATCCTCTGGTGCTCGGCCCTGTACAGGATATAGGCCTTGGCCGTTTTGTAGTGGCCGTTCTCGACGAGCACTCGTTCGATTATATCCTGTATCTCCTCGACCGACGGAAGGGAGTCTTTCTTGTATGCCTCGTTTATCTTTTTTACCACCTTGCCGGCGAGGGATTCAGCCAGGGCCCTGTCGGCCCCTCCGACCTCGACCGCGGCGCGGAATATGGAATCGGTTATCTTGTTTTTGTTGAACGCCACGACGCGGCCGTCGCGTTTTATTACCCTACCGATCTTGAATTTGGTGATTTCTTTTTCCGAAAAGAGATATTCAGAGTTCATTGCGCGGACTTTATGATTATTCGTTTTTTTCTTCCGGAAGACTTCCTGGCCTTCCTGGATTTTTTCTTGTTCTGCATGCCTTCTATTTGCTTCCTTGTCGCCTCGATGCTCTTGAGCTGTTCCTCGTCCTTGTGCAGCTTGCCCTTGAGCCAGGCGAGGTCTTTTTCATATTTCGAAAGGTCAACGCCCGTCGGTTCGTACTTGGCTAAGAGGCTTTCGAGAAAATCTATGTCTTCACTGCTGGCGAGCGTCCTCAAACCGAACGGAAAATACTGCTTGTATTCCTTCTCAATAGTCTGGGTGTCCATCCCCCTCGCGGGGTCAACCTTGTTGATGTATAGGACAATATACGCGGCCGAAAGAAGCACTACCGAAACCAGCGCGCCCGCGCAGGCCTTCTTCAATGTCCCTTTAAGATTCTTCAAGTTTAGAAGAAACATCGCCAGCCCGGCCAACACCGCGACCGCGACATTGAACGCCGAAGACATCACAAGCATCGTCGCGACATGAGGGCTCCCGGACTTCCAAGAGTACAGCACCGGCAGCGCGGCGCAGGAGAACAGGGCAAGCCCGGCGAAAGAACCCGACATGTACACGGCAAGAGACCTTTTTGTTTCAGACTTCTTTATGTTCTTTATCTCGACCTCTAGCGCCTTTACCTTGCCAAGGCTCTCCATCAGCTCATCCGCCCGCGCCACATCGCCTTTTTGGAACGCGTATTTTATCTCGGCCAGACTGTCCGAGTAAATCTGGCTTATCAGGTCTTTGTCGCAGTTGACGCCTTTTTCCCCTTTCGAGACCCAGAACGTCCTTTCCTTCTCGCCGAACCTGCATGCTACCCGGTACATAAGCTTTTCTTCGAGCAGGACTTCCTTTTGTACCACCTTCGTGTCCGGCGAGTCCTTGCTGGAACTCGCGGCCGCGCGTATTATGCCTTTAAGCTCCTCGGGTTCTCCGGAGATCCCTTGTTCGAGCGATTCGCCGCTGCCCGCGTCCAGGACCTTCCGCTGGGATACCGCGTTCCGGTACACGGCTCCCGCGGTCAGTTCCGCCGGAAGTTCATCGTTCGGCACGTCCTTCTTTTCTTCAAGAGGCGTTCGTATTATCTCTATCCCGTAGCCGGAAGTTATTTTTCCCACACCTGAGCAGTCCTTGCACTGCTTTGTGCCGGTACCGCCGCAATCAGCGCACGGGATCCTGCCCTTACCCTCGCACGCGGAGCATATTATCACTCCCCCGGTGCATTCCGAGCAGGGGATGTTGCCCTTGCCCTGGCAGTCGGGGCACGTCTCGTATTCCTGCTTCGATTCGGAAAACACGCGACCCCTGCCTTCGCATTTCGGGCAGTATACCTTGCCCGAGCGCCTGCACTTCGGGCAAACCGTCTTGCCGTCGCCGCGGCAGGCCTTGCAGTACACCGTCGCCTGGCCCTGGCATTCACCGCAGGGCAGTTTTCCGCTTCCCGAGCACGTCTTGCACTGCGAGACTTCCGTTTTAGATTCTATCTCCACGAGACGCCTGTAGTTTACCTCTCCGCCGGCGGTTTCGTCTTTTACCGACCACGGGTCGATGTCGCCTGAAGGCGCTTTCTGCGTCGTGACGTTCTCATCTCCGGTTTTCGTGAACTTGACGACGGTCCTTGTTTCGGAAAGAAAACGCGTTTTGACTGAACATTTCGGATAGGCAGTAACCTCCGACACGTTCAAGGACAGGTCTTTCAGCTGGCCGTTAGTGCTCTTGTTCAGCCAGTCGGAAATCCCGTTTTTTAGCCCCTCTATTTCATTTGCGTCGTTTACGGTTCTTTTCATGTCATTCTATCATGTAATCTTCGAAAGGTATCTTCTTTGCCCTGAGCTCCTTCTTCCACATATCCTTGGCTTTTTCCATTTTTTCCCTTGAAAGCTTTACCCACTTCGATTCGGGCGGAGAGAACAGCTCCACCGCCGTCTGGTACCATATGTAAGCGTATTTGACGGAACTTTCCCTGAGCTGTTCGGATTTCTTGAGCCCAAGCACCTGCATTTTCTGTTCGTACTCGTCTTTCGTTATTTTATCTTTGTTCAGCCGTTTTTCAAGGTTCTGCCTTTCCTTCTCGTATTTTTTCTCTATCTCCGCCTTCTTGAGGGACGGGTTCTCGTGCCAGGACAAGTACTTTTCACCCTCGAGGTACGCGCTCCTCGCCCTCATAACCACGTCAATATAGACCAGCCCGTACACGGCAATCACGCACAAAAGCACCGTGACGGCTGTTTTCACTATTTTTTTCCTGATTTCCGGGTTCATAAAGCTCTCCTTTTGTCGTTTTATTGTTATTTCGCGCTTATTCTCCACAGAAGGAAGGTGTCCACTACTGACCAAACAAGCGAAAGGAAGAATATTATGTCCAGGAGTATGAAGAAATTCGTTGACAGGTATTCCCGCGCCGAATTGTAGGACTCTTCTATCCTTTCGATCTTGGTTTCGACCGTCTTGTGCAGTTCGTCGATATTGAAAACCTTGTTCACGTCCTGATGCAGAGTCCTCAGGTGCCAGTCCGATTCCACGGCGGGCACGTTCGATATGACGTTGTAGAGCGAATCCACTATGCTTATCTTGTCACGGTCGAAACCAAGGGCCTCGTTCGAGAATATCTGGTAGGCGTTCGGGATGAGCCAGAACTTGTAGTAGGGCGGCAGTTTGTCGAGGAGCTTCTGGCTCGTGTCAAGCTCAAGGTCGAGTATGTAATTGTACGCCCTCAGCGACCAGTACTGCGCGAAAGCGAGCTTTATCATTTCGATTATCACCGACGATTCCCCGGAATAGACCGCCGCGCCGAACCTCTTTATGAGTATGATCTCGTTTTCGTAGTACCCGTAGTTGACTATCTTGTCCTTTTCAAGGACGAACGCCGAAAGGAGGTCGTATCTTGACTCACCGGACAGCAGTCCGAACAACGCCTTTTGATGCTTCTTTATGAACGCGTTCGCGTCGTCAGCCGGCTGCTGCTTGAACACCGTTATCGGGAACAGCTCGCTTTCGTTGAAGCGCTTCTCGTAGCGGTATTTCGCGTATTTTGCCGCTCTGCCTATCAATCCCTCAACGAGAGACTGGCAATAGGAAATTATCCCGGTCTTTCCCACGTATATCTTTTCTATCCTGCAGGAAAGGTTCGCCAGGTAATCTAGGTCGCTTTCGAGTTCGAAGGATATCTGTATCATCCCCACGCCGAACCTGTAGACCTGCGTGGTGAATTCAGTGTCCGTGAATTTCTTGCCTTCAATCGACAACATCCCCATGCGCCTGGTGGATATTTCCTTGAAAAACTGCGATGCGTCTTTCCCCGTAAAATCAAGCTCAAGTCCCAGGTCGAACGGAAACAGCAGGTGCACTTTTGATTTTATTTGCGCGGTCATGGCTTTTCCTCTTTCACGGCAATCTCGAGTGAAAACGAACTCCCCTGATCCAGGGGCCTGTAGGAAACCTTCGCGCCAATTTTTTCCGCAAGTCTTTCGGCGTAGGCAAGGCCCAGACCGTTATGCCCTGATTTCGTCGTGTAAAACGGGCCGAACAGTTTTTTCCTTTCATTTTCCTTCACGCCGCGCCCGTTGTCCTCGATTTCCACGGCCACCTTTTCGGCGTTCGAATGGATTCTTATGCTGATGCCGCCGTTTTGGCCCACCGCTTCCATCGCGTTCTGCATGAATATATTCAGTATTTGTGTTATGACATCCCTGTCAGACCTGACCGCGGGAACCGCGATGTTTTTCGGAGCGTTTATCTGTACCCTTCTCACGCCTGCAATGCCGTCGTATTTTTTCCTTATGCCGTCGACTACGCTTTTCCATTCGACGTTCCCGATGGACGGATCCTGAACGCTGAATATCTTGAGATACTCTCCTATCAGATTACCTATCCGTTTCGATCCATCCATTACCGTGTCTATGCCGCCCTGGATCTCCGCTATCAGCTCGTTATTCGTCTCTTTTTTTCCGAATATCGCCGCCAGTCCTTTTTTGGGAGGTTTCATCAATTCCTTTTTAACGCTTTCCATCCTCTCTCTTATCCCTGCTGATTCTCCCGTGAGGTCCGCGCAGATGTTGTTGAACCTTACGGCTATCTCCTTTACCTCTTCCGCCGCCCTCTTTCTTACTTCGGCGTCGTGTTCCGCTGTTTTTCTTTCGTATTCCCCCATTATTTTGTCGCATTCCTTGGTTTTTCTTTCGATCTGTTCCGCGTAGCCCTTCATCTTGACATTGACATCATCGATGTTTTTACCGAAATGTTTTTCTTCATCCGATTTTTTATCCTCGGTGTCCTTGAGGACCCTCGAAAGAACTTCCTTGTCGTATTTGAGGACGTCGTTTTCTTCGCGGATTTTTTCAAGCGCCTTTTTCGAGGCCAGAAGCTCGCTTCGCAGGAACTGCAGCTCCTTACCCTGTTTTACCAGCATCGCCTTCATATCGTCTTCCGAGACACCGGAAATCGAACGAAGGATGATGTTTTCCTCCCTGACGCCGGCCGATTCGTTTCTGGACAGCTCTATATCCCTGGCCGTTTCCTTTTCATAAGCCTCGAGCGCGGCAAGCATCGCCTTCACTGCGGCTTCACCCATGGCGCCTGAAATCCTTTCAATGATCGCGCTCTTTAACTTTTGGTATTTAGATTCGTTTTCCTTTATTTTTCCCGTTTCCATTTCTCCGCCTGTTTTTACCGGTCTTTGGTCTGCCGGCTACTTGAACCTTCCAAGCAAGGTGTAGGCCGCCGCGACAGTGTGGGAATTTATGCGTTTCAGCTGATCGATGAGGTCAAGATGTACGCTCGAGGTTTCGAGGGATTCCTGGAGCCCGGAATGCAGGCGCCCCACGTGCCTCTTCCTGAGCTCGGATTCAAAAAGACTGAAATCTCCCTTAGTCTCAACGATGAGCTTCGCCAGTTCCAGATTCCCGCTCTTCAATGTATTAATCAGCTTTTCTATGTTTCCTGTCACTCTTGAATGCAGTTCAACGATGTCCTTCCAACCCTGGTCCGAGAACCACAGCTTGTTCTCCAGCTTTTTCCTCGCCAGGGGTATGACGTTCTTGTCGATTACGTCGCCTATGCCCTCCAAGTTGTCTGCCAAATAGATAAGCTGAAGCTCCTGTTTTGACTGCTCTTCAGTCAGCGAATTTTCCTGGGCCATTCTTGTCAGATAAGGTACCACGGCGTTCCTCAGCACGTCCACTCTGACGTCCTTCAAGGACACTATCTCACAGAGCCTCAGTTCCTGAGATTCGAATATTTCGATGGAATCCTTTACCATTTCAAGGGCTATCTCCGCTTCGCGTGTCACTTCTTTTTTGGCCTGCTCGAGCGCGATGGACGGCGCCGAAATGAGGCCATCGTCGATATATATGGGTCCGAACGGTTTTTCTTCTTCTAGGGGCGGATACAGCTTCAGTATGTATTTTCTGGCGATTCCCAGAAAAGGAAGGAAGATGAGCGCGTTCAGTGCGGCTACCAGCGTGTGGGCCATGGCAATCTGCCTGGCAAGGTCTTCAGTAAAAAAGAAAGTCTTGGTGAACCACCTCGTGAAATAAACCCACGACACCTCTCCGTTGAAGGTTATCACCGTCAGAAAAGGATATACCATCAGTACCCCGGCCGTCTGGTGAATGACGTGCCACAACGCTACCCTTTTTCCCTCCCTTCCCCTGCCTATGGAACCCAGGCCCGCCGTTATGCACGTTCCTATCTGAGCGCCGAGATTGAGATGGATCGCCTGCGGCAGGCTCACGGCCCCGGCAAGGGCAAGGGCGATAACCACGCCGCTCGCCGCGCCGCTTGAATGCACGAGCATCGCAAAAAGCATCCCGACCAAGATCCCGAGATACGGTTTCTTGAATCCTTCCATCAACTCCAGGAACGGCGCGTGGTCCCGCAAGGGCGAAACGAGGTCTGCCATTATCTTCATCCCCAAAAAAAGTATGCCGAAACCCAGTATGGCGTTGCCTATGCTCTGCCCTTTTTTCGTCCTCGACATGAAAAACACGAAAAAACCCAGGCCGGCTATCAGTATCGAGTATTCGTCCAGGCGGAACGCGACGAGCTGCGCCGTTATCGTTGACCCGACCTCCGCGCCCATGGTCACCGCCATCGTCTGGTAAAAGGTCAGAAGGCCCGCGCTCACGAGGCTCACCTCGAGAAGCGTCGTCGCCGAGCTGGACTGGTTGAAAAACGTGACGAAAAGCCCGGTCGACATCCCCTTCACCGGAGAGCTCGTCAGGGCTACCAGCACTTCCTTCAGCTTTGACCCGGCGAGTTTCTGCAGTGCGTCGTTTAGAAAGAACATCCCGAACAGGAACACGCCCAGGCCGCCGAACAACCCGAAAATGAGCATTACCAACCAGTATTTAGAATGCGCCCGGGTCCTGAATATCGCAGGATTCCCCACCGTGTCGCGCGTTGAAAGTATCGTGGTAACATTGCCGTTGTAGGGATAAGCCAGATGCAGCCTCATCCTGGCCGTGCCGTCGTCGTCAGTAATTGTCAGCGGCGCGCTGACGCAGCTCTCAGCTCTGGTTATGCTGTCCGGTATGCCGTTTTTTTCGTACAAGACCACGCACGCCACCGGCACTCCGCTCAGAGGCCTTCCTTTAGCGTCCAACACCCGGACGACGAAATCTTCCTTCAGAGGATATCCTTCTATTCCCGTCTGACCGTCGCCCGATACTTTCGTTATCTTCTGAACCGCGTGCGCACCGGCCGCGGCGAACAGAACTATAAATAATAATCCGATTATCCGCTTCTTCATTTTTTAAAGGAGAACCTTTTCGGGAGGAGACCTGAGGCTTTAAGGGTTTTTGTCCTGCCACCCCTGGATACCAGCACCACGTCGGCGTTTTCGTTGAATTCCACGATCACCTGCCTGCAGGCGCCGCAGGGCGTCACGAAACCTTTTCCGGAAGACACGATGGCGACCGCCTTTATCCTCCCGTACCCTTCCGAAACGGCCTTGTATATCGCCACCCTTTCGGCGCAGCACGTTAATCCGAACGAACCGTTCTCGACGTTCGCGCCCGTGAATATCCTGCCCTCACCCGTTAAAACAGCCGCCCCGACCTTGAACTTCGAATACGGCGAATACGCGTTTTTAAGCGCCGCTTTCGCCGAATTTACCAGTTTTTCGTATGCTTTCTTCATAGACTCCCCGCAAACTCAGGCCAGGCTTTTGCCCGCCTTCGGCAATTGAATGTATATCCTCGTTCCCTTCATGTATTCGGACTCATACCAGATTTTGCCCTTGTGGTTCTCCTCAATCATTCTTTTGACCACGTACATACCGATGCCCGTACCAGATTTATACGAGGATTTTGTCGTGAAAAAAGGAGCGAACACTTTTCTCTTGTTCTCGTCCTTTATGCCTATGCCGTTATCGCTTATCTCGATGAAGTACGAATCCTCCTTCTGGGTGCATCTCATTCTTATCAGCGGCTTGAACTCCTCTTTTTCCTTTCCCTTAAGGTAAAAGTTGACCTTTTCCCTTACCGCCTCGAAACCGTTGTCGAGTATGTTATACATGCTTTCCATTAGCTGGGACTTCACGCCGTAAAC
Source organism: Endomicrobiales bacterium (assembly GCA_016930715.1). Classification (GTDB taxonomy): domain Bacteria; phylum Elusimicrobiota; class Endomicrobiia; order Endomicrobiales; family JAFGGC01; genus JAFGGC01. Next base: position 148,482 of record JAFGGC010000002.1, on the reverse strand, counting down.
CGTCTGGATGTCCTCGCAGTGCATCTCTATCGGAAAATCGGCGATGTGGTGCTTTATGCAGAGAAGCTCAATGGAAGGTTTTACGACGTCCATTATCGGGATTTCGCCGAAAAACCCTTCTTTTTCCTTCATCCTCGCGAAACTCAAGATCCCCTGAATTATGCCGGTTGTCTTCTTGACGTTTTCTATCATCGAATCCGACATAACCGTGAGGCTGTCGAAGATTTCCCTGAGGCCCCTGTTCGACTCGAGAAGCGCGGCGTTCTTCTCGATGAAATCCTGCAGTTCGTACTTTTGCTCGCCCGCGACCACCGAGAACTGGTTCAGCCTGTTCTTTATCTGATGAGCAACCCCGTCCGCCATTCCGCCTATTGAAGCGAGCTTTTCGGCATTGAATATCTTTTCCTGGGCCTGCCTGAATTCCTCCATGAACATGCAGTTCTCTATCGCCAGGGCTGACTGGTTAGACAACGTGACAAAAACGTTCAGGTCGTCCTGTGAATACGGTTTCTTGTTGTGTTTCCCTCCGAGAGCGAGGAAACCCAGCATCCTGTCCTCTATTAACGAAGGCACCACGAGCCGTATCCCGAGGTCGACGTCCATGAAGCCTTCCATGGATTTAGAAATTTCCTCTATCGCGAAGGGATCCCGTTTTTTCTTCATGTACAGCACCAGAGGGTGATTGTGCGTGAAATAGAATTTTTCGTGGAATTTTATATGCCCCCTCGAGGCCCTGAGCGAGTATATCTCTTCCTCCCTGTTCTCGAGGAAAATGGCGGCGAATTCTATGTCCACGGCCTTCTTGATGATGTAGACGATCAGTTTAAGGACCTTGTTCAGGTCGTGCTCCCTGAGCATCCCGGAGGACGCCTGCAGCAGAATCTGCTGGTAGCGCCTCTGCTGAGCGAGTAGTATGTTCTCCGCCTTTTTTTTAAGCAAATGGTAAACGAGAGGCCCGATGCTCGCCAGCACTCCCATGAGCAGCAGCGACCAGATCCAACCGCCGGTTTTGAACCCTATCAGGAACGGCAGGCCCATAATAAGCGTGTATACAACGAGGAAGATGCCGGCCCGCGTCACGGCTATCCTGATATCGAGAAGCTTGTAGTTTTCAAGCGCGTACGGCACCAGGAGTATGTACACGAAAACGAGAAGATTGCCCACGGGCGGGACCATTATGTCGTATGAGAGAGGGTAATTTGACATCCATCCCAGGAAGAAAAGAATCGAGAGCATGAACAGGTACTTTATCTGGTTCCTGGGAAGCCCGGTCAGCGTCCTGTAATACAGGAACATCTTCACCTGAGTGAAAATCGTCACCGCCGCGTAGAACAGCATGTAAGGAAAGAAGAGCGCCCCGGCGCTCGGCCAGAACATGAAGTAGAGCCTCTGCCTGACGTCAGCGATGAAGGACTGGTTGAACACGGAAAGAAAGAAAAGAAAGGATACGGCGTAGAATACCTTGGTGAGCCTGGAGTATTTTACGGGCTGGCCTATAAGCGTTATGTTGAAGTGGAAGAATGTGGAGGGTATGAAGGCTGATGACGCCATCAGAATCTGGCACCACAGGAACGCCGTTCTCGAATCCGTGGACTTCTGCCAGAAGAGGTAGCAAAAAGACCAGACTGCGACGTTCAAACAGAAAACGGCGAACCTTCTGTTGACCTTTGATGCCGGATCCCTCAACATCAACACGATCAAGACTATTACGCCGGCAAGCCCGTTTATCAAGGCTACAATAGAATAATATGACATCTTGACCAATCCGTGACCTGAATTATTTTATTATTTCAAAACTCGTGAGTTTTCTGAATTCCCCGCACCTCGTTTTTATCATTTCAGGAGACAGGCCGGAGAGCCTGCCCAGGCTGAAATCCTCAACGTTGAAAGAAGCCATCGCGCTTCCGACTATCATTGCCTGCCTGACACTCTGCTCGTCAGTCTTTCCGCATCCCGCCAGGTACCCCATGAACCCTCCCGCGAACGAATCGCCCGCACCGGTGGGATCGTTAATCACCTCCAGGGGATACGCCGGAGCCGAGAATACGTGGTCTTTAGAAAAAAGCAGCGCGCCGTATTCGCCTCTTTTGATGACGACCGACTCGGGTCCGTAAGAACGGATTTTTGCCGCCGCTTTCACGAGGTTCGTTTCTCCCGTCAGCTGCCGAGCTTCGGCCTCGTTTATTATCAGTATGTTAACGAGCTTGAGCGTTTCCAGAAGCTCTTTCTTTTTTCCGCTTATCCAGAAATTCATCGTGTCGCACGCGACGATCTTCGGTTTTTTTACCTGTTTCACGACCTGTTTCTGCAATTCGGGGTCGATGTTGGCAAGAAAAATAAATTCCGAATTCTTGTATTTTTCCGGGATCTCGGGCTTGAAAGACGCGAAAACGTTAAGCTGCGTGTCCAGAGTGTTGGCCTGGTTCAGGTCATAGGTGTATTCTCCCTTCCACCTGAACGTCTTTCCTTCAGCCTTCTGAAGGCCGTCAACGTCAATTTTGTGCTTTTTAAGCAGATTCACGTGCTCTTCGGGAAAATCCCTTCCTATTACCGCCACCATTCTCACGTCCGTGAAATAGGAGGCAGAAACTGAAAAATACACCGCCGAGCCTCCCAGCGCATCATCCTTCTCGCCGAAAGGAGTCTTTACCGAATCAAGCGCCACGGAACCAACCACAAGTATGCTCATAGGTCATCCTTTTCTTTACAGTTTGATGTTATTGCCTATTATCGGTTTCAGTTTATTGAATACGGACCTGCTGATCTTTCCCGGCTTTGTCATCAGGGCGTTCTCGAGCGCCGAGCCGCACCTGCAACGCCTCTGCCCGGCGGCAAGCACCGGCACCACGTGCTTGATAAGCCTCTTGCTGTTCGAGACATTCTGATTGATGGCGGCCAGCACCTTTTCGACGCTGACCTCTTCGCCCTCTTTCCAGACGTCGTAGTCCGTCACGAGGCCTACCGTCGCATAGCACATCCCGGCTTCCCTGGCGAGCTTCGCTTCGGGCAGAACCGTCATTCCGACAATACTGAACCCCATTTTCCTGTTCACTTCCGATTCCGCCTTAGTGGAGAACTGCGGGCCTTCTATGCACACGTACGTCCCCCCGAAATGATGCGTGATCCCGAGTTCCTTGACGGTGCGGTGCACCGTGTCTCTCATTTCGCCGCAGAACGGCTCCGCAAAACCTATGTGAACGACGATGCCGCCCCCGAAAAAGGTGCTAGGCCTGTTCTTTGTCCTGTCGAAGACCTGGTCCGGTATCAAAAAATCCCTGGGCTTTACCTCTTCCTTGAGTGAACCGCAGGCGGAGATCGAAAGTATCTTTTCCACGCCGAGAGTCTTCAAAGCGAAAATATTAGCCCTGGAATTCACCTCCGAAGGCATTATGTAATGCCCGCGCCCGTGCCTGGGAATGAAGGCGCACCTGACACCGCCCAGAGAACCTACCACGATGTCGTCGGAAGTTCTGCCGAACGGAGTTTTTACCTTTACCGTTTTCACGTCCTCGATGCCGTCTATCTCATAAAGCCCGCTTCCGCCTATAACCGCCACGGAAGCCGTTGGTCTGTTTTCCGCCGTCTTTGCCATTTATACTACCTCGCTTTCCCCTGTTTTCATATCTCGCTGGGCTTGAGGTCGCAAACCAGAAGCTGAAGGTTCCTTTTTTCCTGCCAGCTGTTGTATTCGAGCTGAACCGCTATATCCATATATCCGTATTCGTTTATTTCCTTTTCAAGGTACCCCAGCCCCCAGCCGATAGCGCCTATCCGCGTCCCGCCGTTCTTCGTGACTTTCATCCGCAGGTGGTCCCCGTTGTTGCCGATCCTGGCGTATTCGCTTATCTTCACGTTCTTAACGCAGAAAAGAGGGAAAGGATTCCCCATTCCGAAGGGTTCAAGCATCAGCAGTTCGTCAAGCAGTTTCTTGTTCAGGTTCTCGAAATCAAGTTCCATGTCTATCTCGAACGACGGGACGAGATCCGCCCGGCTCAGTGTTTCTTCGGCGGTTTCCTTCAGCCGCGACCTCAATTCACCTATCTTGTCGACCGATACCGTAAGGCCGGCTGCCAGGCTGTGCCCGCCGTGTTTTATCAATATGTCGCTCATTTTATCCAGCGCGGCCGCTATGTCGAATCCTTCAACCGATCTTGCCGCGCCCATCGCCTCTTCGCCTTCAATTATCAGAAGTATGCAGGGCCTGTGATACAGCCGCACCAGCTGCGACGCTATAATGCCGGTCACACCGTGTTCCACACCCTCGGCCGTCACGACGAATATCTTGTCCTTTTCCACGTCGCACTGCTGTTTTAAAAGAGGCAGGAAGACTTCGTAGTTTGCCGCCTGCAGCTCCCTTCTTTCATCGTTAAGCTTCATTATCTCGTAAATCAGTTTGTTGGCGACGGCCTTGTCTTCCGTTATCAGCAACTCGCACGAGAGATCCGCCCTCCCCAGGCGGCCGGCGGCATTGAGTATCGGGGTCAAGTTCCATGAAATAAATTTGGCAGTTATGCACTTGTTTTTATGCTTGCTCGAAGCCTTTTCAAAAAGCCTCTGCACGCCCGCCTTTTTCGAATTGGCAATATAAACCAGCCCGTGTTTCACGAGCGCCCTGTTCTCGCCGTTGAGCGGCATTATATCCGCGATCGTGCCTAGGGCTATCAGGTCAAGGTGGCTGTGCACGTAGAAACTCATCCTCAGGTCCGACATTCTTTCGAGGCGGCTGTAAAGCTCGTATATCATCTCAGCCCCATCGACGACCGGCTCTCCATTTTTTTCTTCCAGTTTGAAGTATTTGACCGCTTCGTCGACCGTTTTGACGTCTCCAGTCAAATACTGCTTCATCAAAACCGTGATTTCAACCGTGTCATACTCTCCGTCCAGCCCCGCCGACCGCAGCGCCCCGCTTTCACGCAGGATTACCCTGCTGTTCAAAAACATGGCCTCGATTATTCTCTTCGTTTCCGCGGAATCGCCTGCCGCGTCAAGAGCGAACCTTCGTTTATCCTGCATCACGCCGTTCCTGTAGACAGCCGCGCCGAGCTCGAACACGCCCGGGCCCGCCTGCTTCACGTCCACTGCCACTATGTTCTTGTTGTAACTTTTCCCGAAAGTATACATCAGGGCTTCGCAAACCTTGAAAGACACCGTGCATCCGGCAAGCTCTTTGAAAGGATAGCAGGAATCCTCCCTCTTGGGATTAACAACGGCAACGGCATCTGGCATCCCGCACGACGGAGTTTCGTGATGATCGGTTATTACCACGTCTATCCCCTTGCTCTTAGCGTATGCCACCTCGTCCAGCGCCGAGATCCCGCAGTCAACCGTAATAAGGAACGTTATCCCCCTCTGAATGTATTTATCGATGACGTCCCTGTGCAATCCGTATCCTTCGTCTGAAGGTATGTGCCAAAAGGGATCAGCCCCCAGCGAACGAAACGTCCTTACCATTATGCTGACCGCCGCGATGCCGTCAACGTCCCTGTCTCCGTATATGAGGATCCTTTCATTGCTGTCTATCGCCTTGCGTATCCTCTCTACCGCCTTCTCTATATCGGGAAGCAGAAACGGGCTGTGAAGCCGGCTGAGTTCGGAGGAAAGGAATTCTTCGGCTTCTTTGGCCGTGCGGATACCCCTGTTCACGAGCACCATGGCGGCGGTTCTCGATAAACCGATAGCCGACGCGATCTCAGTTATCGCGCTTTCGTTATCGTTAGACAACAATCTCCACTTCTTCCGATTTTTGTTCATAGTTCAGACTGCATCAGTGGTTTTTTCGCGGGTTTTTTGGTCGAAACCACGTATGACGAAATAAACATTTTTCTTGCGGACTCGTAGGCACCCTTGTCATTGAAATACGCCGTGGCAACAGGTTCACTTTTTGACACACGGTCCCCCGTCTTCTTGTGCAGGACATATCCGGCGGAATGGTCTATCCCGTCTTCCTTCCTAGCCCTTCCCGCCCCGAGGATATTTGCGCTCAAACCCAGTTTTTCCGTTTCAGTGTAAACCAGGTAACCACCTTTTTCAGACACTATATCTTCCCGGTAACCCGCCTTCGGCAATACCCCCGCCGGGTTATCCGCCACTTCGGGGTCCCCCCCCTGCATCGAAACCATTTCCCTGAATTTCGCCAGCGCGCTGCCCGAACCTATGGATCGGTCAACCAAGTTTCTTGCTTCATTCATGCTATTCGCCTTTTTTGCCAGCACGAGCATTTTAGCGGATATCTGGCGGCAAATTAACCTGAAATCCTCCGGGCCGCGCCCTTTCAACACGTCGACGGCCTGCTTTATCTCAAGGGAATTCCCCACCGCGTTCCCGAGCGGCTGGTGCATCCCCGTTATATAAACGTTTACTTTTTTTCCGCACTTTTCGCCGATGCTTTTCATCTTTTTCGCAAGGGTCCGGGCGTCCTTTTCTTTTTTCATAAAAGCTCCCGAACCCGTTTTCACGTCCAGTACCAGGGCGTCGCTGCCCTCGGCCAGCTTTTTGGACATTATGCTCGCGCATATCAGCGGGATTGAATCCACGGTCGCAGTGACGTCCCTAAGTTCGTACATCTTCTTGTCGGCCGGCGCGATGTCCTCGGTCTGGCCTATCATCGCGACGCCTATGCGGCACAACTGCTCCTTGAAACGGCTTTCGGTCATATCGGTCTTGAATCCGGGTATCGACTCAAGCTTGTCCAGAGTACCGCCCGTGTGGCCGAGCGCCCGGCCGGACATCATCGGAACAACCGCACCGCAGCTGGCGACCAGGGGAGCTATGACAAGTGAGGTTCCGTCGCCTACTCCGCCCGTCGAGTGCTTGTCCACTTTCACGCCGGGAATGTCCGAAAGATCCAGTACCTTTCCTGAATCCCGCATCTGCGCGGTCAATTCCAGGGTCTCGCCGTCGTTCAATCCGTTTATGAAACACGCCATCAGGAATGCGGACATCTGATAATCGGGTATCCTTCCGCCGGCGTAACCGGATACCATGAACTCTATTTCGCCCCTGTCCAGCGCTTGTCCGTTCCTCTTCTTGTATATTATGCCGTATGCCGTCATTTCAGCCAAGCTCTTTAACGATATCGTAAATTATCTTCGCCATTTTCGCGCTCACGGCCTTCCCGGTTTCAACCACGTCGGAATGCTTCATTTCGCTTCCCGCTTTGTTAGAAACGTACGAAAGGGCGAGCACCTTCGTTCTCATCTGTTTGGCGCAGACCGCCTCGGGAACAACGGACATGCCTATCACGTCTCCCCCGAGCTTTCTGTACGCTTTAACCTCGCTTGACGTCTCGTAAGAAGGCCCCGGTACGGCGAGATACACGCCTTCGCGCGTCTTTACCTTGTGTTTCACGGCCGTTCTGGCGGCCTTTCGCCTTAAATCAGCGTCGTAAATATTCTTCGTATCGGGGAAGCGCTCGCCGAATTCCGGATAATGCTTTCCCCTGAGGCAGTTGACGCCCATGAAATTCAAATGGTCCTTTATTATGACGATATTGCCGACCTGGTATTTTACGTTCAGCGCCCCGGCGGCGGCAGTTATGAGCAAGAAGTTTATCCCGAGATGCTTCATCAGCCTTATAGGATACACGACCTCCTCCAGCGAATAGCCCTCGTAATAATGCAGCCTTCCCTGCATCACGGCGACGCTCACCTCGTCCAGTTTGCCGAGTATGAGCTTGCCCGAATGGCCCTCGACGGTCGAACCGGAAAAATGAGGCAGTTCGTTGTAGTTGAAAACAACGTCTTCCCTGGAACTCTCGAAAACGTCTCCCAGGCCGGAGCCGAGTATCAGGCCAACCGAAGGGACCAAATCGGTCTTGTTCCTGATATAACTTTCCGTCTCTTTGAGCTTTAGAAGGGTTTCCATTTTCAGTTCAGCCCCAATTCGTCCGCGAAGCTCTTTCCGTGCTTCATTTTTTTAAGGCCGAAAAGCGCGGAAATCGTCTGCGCTACGTCCGCGAAGCTCTCGCGCGTTCCAAGGTCGCGGCCCGCCGTTTTTCCGCCGTATACCAGAACCGGCGCGAACTCCCTGGTATGGTCGGTATGTTTCGTGAAGGTCGGGTCGCAGCCGTGATCGGCCGTAACTATCAGGATATCCCCGTCCTTTATTCTCGAAAGAACGGAAGGCAGGAACTCGTCGAATTCCTTTAATCCCAGCGCGTATGATCTCACGTCCCTCCTGTGCCCCCAAAGCATGTCAAAATCCACGAGGTTGGCGAATATCAGCGTGCGTTCGGCTTTTTTTGAAATATCCGTGCTCTCTATCTCCCGGATTATGGCCTTCATTCCCTCGCCGTTGGACCCGGTATGGACCGCCTTCGATATGCCGCGCCCGTTGAATATGTCCTCGATTTTACCCACTGCAACGACCCTGCCGCCCGCTTCCTTTATCATATCAAGCACCGTGGGTTCGAACGGCGACAGCGCGTAGTCTCTCCTGTTCGATGTCCTGGTATAATCGCCATTCGCGCCGACAAAGGGCCTGGCGATTACCCGTCCCACCGCGTGTTTCCCGACAAGCATCTCTCGCGCCGTTTTACATACGGAATAAAGCCTCTCGAGCCCGAAGGCCGATTCATGCGCGGCTACCTGAAAAACGGAATCGGCCGACGTGTAGACGATGGGATATCCGGTCCTGCAGTGCTCATCCCCCAGCTTGTTTATGATTTCGGTTCCCGATGACGGGTAGTTGCCCAAAATCCTCGTTCCTATCCTCTTTTCATATTCAACTATTATCCCGGGCGGAAAACCTTTCGGATACGTCGGAAAAGGCTTTTCCAGCACCAGCCCCGCCAATTCCCAATGTCCGGCGGTGGTATCTTTCGCCGGAGATTTGCACGCCATCCTTCCGTATGCTCCGACGATGCCGTTCCCGCGCTTCTTACCCGCGAGCCTGTACAATCCGAGCTTTGACAGGTTCGGGAGCGCGTACCCTTTCCCCATTTTTTCCATTATGTGCCCCAACGTGTCGCTGCCTTCGTCCCCGTACTGCGCCGCGTCGGGCATCGCCCCGACGCCCAGACTGTCAATGACTATCAAAACGCAACGGTTTACGGTTTTTCCCATTAATTGTATCCCGAAGCAAAAACCGGCTCTTACTTCCTTTTCAGAACCTTTTCGACCGCCCTTACAATGTCCGTGTCTTTCAGTTTAAAATGCTTCATCAGATCGGCGGGATTTCCCGACTCGCCGAAGACATCCATTATTCCCACCATTTCCACGGGCACCGGAGCGTTCTTCACGAGAACTTCGGCGACTGCCGAACCGAAACCGCCGTGGATCTGGTGTTCCTCCGCGGTGACCACCGCCCCGCATTCGCGGGCGGCGTCCGCTATTGTTTTTTCGTCTATGGGCTTTATCGTGTGAACGTTCACGACCCGCGCGCCGATACCTTTCGATTCAAGCGCCTCGGCCGCGACGAGGGCCTCGTAAACCATAGTTCCGCAGGCCATTATCGCGACATCTTTTCCTTCGGTCAGGACTTCGGCCCTGCCTATCTTGAAAGGCGTTTTCTCCGACGTGATAATCGGAACGGATTCCCTGCCGTACCTGATGTAGACGGGGCCGTCTATCCTGGAGGCCTCCATCGTGGCCTTTTTTGTTTCAACCATGTCGCAGGGCACGATGACCGTCATGTTGGGCAGGCATCTCATTATCGCTATTTCCTCAAGGGCTTGATGGGTCGCTCCGTCCGGACCGACCATCACGCCCGAATGCGAACCGCCGATCTTCACGTTAAGGTTCGAATAGCATATCGTGGTACGTATCTGCTCCCACGGCCTTCCCGCGGCAAAAACGCCGTACGTGGCGGCATACGGTATCCAGCCCGCAACGGCAAGCCCCGCTGCCACTCCCATCATGTTCTGCTCCGCAACCCCGACGTTCACGAACCTTTCCGGGAACGCCTCGGCGAAAATATTCAGGGCGACCGACGCGGCCGTGTCCGCCCCCAGCGCGAAAACCTTTGGATTTTTCTTGCCCAACTCCAGAAGCCCTTCGCCGAACCCGAATCTTGTAGCTTTTTTTCCTAAAACCTCAACCATTGTATATTTTTCCTTTCTAATCCTTGAACCGGAATTATTTCTCAAGTTCCTTCAGCGCCATGTCCCTCTGTTCCTTGCTCGGGACCTTCCCGTGCCAGTCCACGTTGTTTTCCATGAAAGACACGCCTTTGCCTTTGATCGTTCGGGCCAGTATCATCGTCGGCCTGCTTTTCGTCGACTTCGCCTCCGCATAGGCTTTCGATATCTGCTTGAAATCATGCCCGTCAATTTCTACGGTGTGCCAGCCAAACGCGCGGTATTTGTCCGCCAGCGGCTCGACGCCCATCACGTCAGATATTTTTCCGTCTATCTGCAGGTTGTTGTAATCAACTATCGCGCACAGGTTGTCAAGCTTCAGGTGCCCGGCCGACATCGCCGCTTCCCATATCGATCCTTCCTGCTGCTCGCCGTCGCCCATCATCACGTAAACCCTGTTGGCGCCTTGCCGCGATTTTATGCCCAGCGCCACGCCGACCCCTATAGAAAGGCCGTACCCCAGCGAACCGGTGGATACTTCGATTCCGGGCAGGTTCTTGTCCTTGGCGGGATGCCCCTGCAGGCGGCTTCCCGGTTTTCTCAGCGTGCATAATTCCTTGTTGTCAACGCATTTCAACTGCGACAGCACCGAATACAGGACCGGGCACGCGTGGCCCTTGGACAGGATAAAATAGTCCCTGCCGGGGTCCGTAGTATTGTCCGGATTAAATTTCATCTGGTTGAAATAAAGCTCGACAAGAAGCTCGACCGCCGACAAGCTTCCGCCGGGATGACCCGAACCCGCCTCTGTCAGCATGGTCAGGATATCCTTCCGAACGTTTTTTGATACGGCTTTAAGTTGTTCGACTTCCATCTTGCCTCCGTTCTAGTTTACTGCCCGTATATTGCACTGTTTCACATATCGGCGCTTTTACCCGTTTTTATTCCCTGTGCCTCTATCGCCTGTTCTTCAATGCCCGCGACGGGCCCCCTTGCCCTCGGCACGCTGAAATTGAAAACCGAACCCTTCCCCAGCTCGCTTTCAACCCAGATTTCACCTCCGTGCATCTCGACTATAGATTTAACGATGGAGAGGCCCAGCCCGGTACCGTTGGTCGTCCTTGTGAAACCTGAATCCACCTGATAGAATTTCTCGAATATTTTCTGATGGTCTTTCTTTTCTATCCCTATGCCGGTGTCCGAAACGCTGAAGAGGATGAAATCGCCCTTGTCCTTGGCTTCTATCCTGATGGCGCCTCCCCTGGGAGTGAATTTAACGGCGTTAAGCACCAGATTCTCAAAAACCTGTATCAACCTTGCTCTGTCGGCGAATATCCCAAGCGTTTTCTCCGGTATAGAAGTCTTGAACTTCAATCCCTTGTCCTTCACTTCGCGCCCAACGCTTTCGGTCAGTAAATTCAGTACCTCGCTTACCTCGACGTTTGTCCGCTTAAGCCTCATCTGGCCCGATTCTATTTTTGATATGTCGAGCAGGTCCGATATGAGGGTCGTCAGCCTGTCAATCGACTGGTCCGCGATTTTCAGGAATTTCGCCTGCTGCTCGTTCACTTCTCCCGCGTCTCCCTGCAGAATGATGCTCACGAAACCCTTGACGGCCGTCAGCGGCGTTCTCAGCTCGTGGGACACCATCGAGATGAACTCGTTTTTAATCTGATTGAGCCTCTCAAGTTCGTTCTTGGCGTCCCTGAGGGAGTCATAAAGCTTCGCGTTATCGATTATGATGGCCGCCTGATGCGCGATGAGCGTGGCAAGCCTCAGGTGGTCCTTCGAATACGCGTTCGCGTGATGCTTGCCTATTCTTAAAACCCCTATCACCCTGTTCTCGACGACCATGGGCACTATTATCAGCGACCTCACGTCCCAAAGCCTGGCGCTCTGGCTTTTTATGCGCGGATCGATCTGCGCGTCCGGGCTTATGAAAGGCTCCCCTGAACGGAACACCTGCGCCGACATAGAATTCGCGTCGTCAACCCTTATCCTCAGCAATACCGCTTCGTCGCCGCCCGTGAAATATGCGCCTTCCTGAGTCACGAGCTCCTTCGTTTTTTCGTTGAACATAAGCAGGGCGCAAAGGTCCGAATTGAAAGCGCGCGTCGTAGCGGAAATTACCTTGGCAAGGGTCTTTTCCCATACGGGCTCGCTCGATATTGCCGAAGATATCTCCTGCAGTACGGTGAGATCGTGCAGTCTTTTTTCGAGTTCCTGGTAAAGCCTTACGTTCTCGACTATGCCGGATATCCTGTCGGCTATCAATTCCAGTATCCTGAGGTCGTCTGCCGCGAAAGGAGAATTCAGCTTGTTGGCCACTCCGAGTATGCCGATGTTCTTTTTGCCCGAACGCAACGGTAGCAGTATCAGAGAATGTATGCTTATCAGCTTCGAGAACGTGGGCACGGCATCCGACGATTCCGCGGCGTTGTTGAAAATCTGGCTCTTGTTCTCCCTTATGACGGTCTTGATGGCCTTCACTTCCTCGACCTTCATATTTAGGGCCGAAAGGTCCTGGTCGACTATGCCGAAAAACGGCGGGCACGGGCTTATTTCATCCTGTTCCGGGTAGTACAGAAAAAAACCGGCCGCCTGCACCCCTATGAGCTCCTTTATCTTGTCAACTATCATCTCAAGTATATCTGACATATTTGTCTTGGCCGCGGCAAAAGAGGCGATATCCGAAAGCGCCTTCATTTCCCTGACCTTGTGGATGAGCTTGGAATTCGTCTGAATCAGTTCCCTGGTCGTTATGGACACCTCGGTCTCAAGGCGCCTGTTGAGTTCTTGGACGCGCTCGTAAAGCTGGGAATTCCTGAGCGCGATGGAAAGGTATTTCGCCAGCGTCGTCAGTGTGTTGATCTTTTCATCTTTGAAAAAGCCTTCTTCGGTGCTTGCGACTGTCAGGATGCCGAGGCACCTGTTGTTGTCGATAACAAGCGGTATGTGCACGAAAGAACGGATATTATACTGTTCCCTCGCCACCTTCGCCAGCGTCGATTCCGCTTTTCGTATGTCGTTTTGCACTACCACCTGCTGCTTGTTAAAAGCCTGCGAAAACGTACCGTCCGCCGGCTTCACGTGGACAGACCTGGCGAAATCCAGCGTCAGCCCCCTGTAGCTCTTGATCCTCAGGAAGCCGTCTTCTCCCATCATTGAAATGGCGCAGGTAATGTCCGCGAATTTTTTCCTGATAATGTCCAGAACGAGATTGAAAATCTCGCTGACCTCGCTTTTCGACGTGAGCGTTTGAGAGACCGAAAAAAGCATCTTCAGGGTGGAATCCGTGTCCGTTATCCTGTCCCTGAGCACGTCAAGCTTGCCGAAAATGCTCCTCCACTCGCCCGTCCTGATCTCCTTGATGGCCTCCATGTTCCCGTTGTCTATGTTCTTGGCGAACAATTCGAGGGCATTCAGTGGAACGAACACGTGTTTTCTAAAATAAAAGTAATTAAAGAACAGGAGCGCGAGAAACCAGATAAGCACGGAGGTTGTTATCGCGGCTATATTCGACGGCTCGATAAATTTTTTAAACATGAACTCGGGGGTCGGCCAGATCTTGAGCCAGCCGACTATTTTCTTGTCTTTCGTTATGGGAAGCTTCGCGTAAAGCGGCCATATCACCTGGTTCCTTTTCTGCATGCCCCGGGCGTATATTATCTGCCCCCTCTCATTTATGACGGCGGACATCACTATGTCTTCATTGCCGGAAAGCTTGTCAAGCTGCCTGTTTATTCTCTTCCTGTTCGGTTTATTCGTTATCATATCGGACAGCACTGTGGTGGAATCTTCGCAGGCGTTCGAGAAATATCTCTTCGTGGCCGACAGCACCCAGAAATAATTATATGTCAGCCATATGGACGTCACTATGAACAACAACGACGCCTGCACCACGAAATACTTGATGATGAATTTTTTCATTTTTTTATCCAGAAACGGGCTACATCTTGTGCTTGAGAAGCGTGATATCCAGGGCCAGGTTCAGGTACCTGTAGTCTTTGTTCAATTCGGCCCACGGAACCATTTGAAGCGATATCTTTTCGTCATCCATCACGGTAGACAACAGGTTGGCAAAATCTTCCGCCTCGGAAGTGGATTCCGTAGGCGGCCCCAGGACAACCGCTATCGATATGTTGTTCGTTTTGCACAAATCTATGAAAAAAGCGTGGTTTGCTTTTCCAGCATAAACGTAGGATTTCTCCAACATGCCCCTGAGCTGGAATTTCAGTTTATGCTTTTTTATAACTTCACGGAAGTGCTCCTTCACCTTGCCAAGTTCCGCGTCTTTTCCCTCGGGATAGAAAAACGCGACTTCCACGACCTTCAATGAAGATTCCGAATCGGACGGGGGCGGAGGCGGGGCCGGCTTCGTCGCCGGCGGTTGCTGTTCCGGCAGCCTTTTTACGATCTTTATTTCCTCGATTTCTTTTTCTTGCGGCTGTTTTGGGGCTTCGGCTGCCGGAGGCTGCGGTGGCGCCTTGACCTGTTCCTGTCTGGCAGCCGGCGCCTGCGGCGGTGCGGCCGGCGCCTCTTCGGGCGCCTGCTTTTTGGGCTTTTCTTCTTTTTCCTCAAGTTCTTCCGCCGGAAGCAGGTCGCTCATCAGGGTCTGCACGAGCTCCATGTTGACTTCCTGGTGAGTGAGCGTCGCGTAAGCGTTTATCCTTTTAAGGAAACCTTCCAGCTCCCTTATGTTCGATTTCAATTTCGACGCTATGTAGAGAAGTATGTTATCGTCAAGTTTCAGGTGCTCTATTTCGCCTTTTTTCTTGAGTATCGCCACTCTTGTTTCGAGATTGGGAGACTTTATGTCCGCGATCAACCCCCATTCAAAACGGCTCCTGAGCCTGTCCTCGAGAGTCGTCAGCTGCTTGGGCGGCCTGTCGGAAGTTACTATTATCTGCTTTCCGTTCTGATGCAGAACGTTGAAAGTATGGAAGAACTCCTCCTGGGTCGATTCCGATTCCACCAGAAACTGTATGTCGTCCACGAGGAGCAAGTCGACCTGACGGTAATGGTCCCTCATCTGCTGAAGCGTTCCCTTCCTGATCGAATCTATCACGTCACCCATGAATTTTTCCGTGGTAACGTAGAGAAGGTTCAGTTCTGAGTTCTTCTTGTTCACATAATGGCCCACGGCGTGCATCAGGTGAGTTTTGCCCAGCCCGACGCCCCCATAAATGAAAAACGGATTGTAGATTTTGCCCGGATTGTCCGCCACGGCCTGAGCCGCCGCCGCAGTGAACCTGTTGTTGGGACCGATTATGAACTCATCGAACTTATAATTCGCATTCAGCTCAAGGTCGTGGAAATCGGAGCTTTTTTCCTGCGGGGGCGCTTTCTGCCTGGAAGTACGGGCTTTCTGGTCGGCGTCGTCCCGCGCTTCGGGCGCGCCGGCCGTTTCTGCGTCGGGCTGTCGCGGAGGCTCTTCGCGCGCGCCGTCAGCCACCTCTTGCCCGTCATCCTTCGCGTGGCGTTTTTCCTTGCGGAGCTTGGAAGGAGCAAGGTTGTCTATGCCTTTTGCCACCTTGTCCAGAAGCGAATCCAGGTTCTCCTCTTTCGAAGGCCCCTTGAATACACCGTCGGGGCACGCCTCCTGCAGCGAAGCTCTGAGCGCGTCAACGTCCTGGTCCTTCATATCGTAGATATATATGCCAAAATCAAAATCCTCCCGCTCCAGCATGAACGGCCTGCCGACCGTCCCGGAAATTTTCGCGAGGATATCCGAAAGATGGCGCTCTTCTACTTTAAGCTTCAGCCTCCATCTCTTCTTGTCTTTATCTGAAGGATAATGGGATAGTTCCCACTTTTGCAGCATGTTGTTCCTTTACCCCGTTAGATATAGTTCCGCCAACGACAGGACGCAATCCCTTGAAACAGTCATTGAATATCGTAAATCTATTAGGTTCATCAGTATTTCGCTTTTAAATAAAGCCTGTTTTTCTATAACTCTAACGGGGTCTATTCCCCTCTTTCTATGCCTTTGAGCTTTAAAGTAAGGTCGTCCGGGTTCGTGGATTTATCAAGCGCTTCTTCCGCGCTTATCACGCCTTTCTTGCACAGTTCAAAAAGATCGTTGTCGAAAGTGTGCATACCGTAGTAGGCGCCCTGTTCCATGGCCTTGTAGACCTCGGAGATTTTCCCTTCGCTTATGAGCTTTCTTATCAAGGACGTGCCTATCAATATCTCTGTCGCCGGGACCCTACCGTTGCCGTCCTTGGTCGTTATGAGCCTCTGCGCGACTATTCCCTTTATGACATTGCCGAGCTGGGAACGCACCGAGGCCTGCTGGTGCGGCGGGTACGAATCGACCAGCCTGTCAATCGTCTGAACGGCATCCATAGTGTGGATAGTCGAAAGCACTAGGTGCCCCGTCTCCGCGGCGGTTATGCCGGCTGACATCGCCTCGTAGTCGCGCATTTCGCCGATAACTACCACGTCCGGGTCCTGGCGCAGAACGTATTTGAGCGCCCTCGCGTACGATTTTGTGTCAACACCAACCTCTCTCTGCGATATGGACGACTTCCTGTCCTTGTGATAATATTCTATGGGATCTTCGACGGTAACGATGTTGTACTGGAAGTTTTCATTGATGTAGTTCAGTATGGAGTTCATGGTGGTGGTCTTGCCGGCCCCGGTTACCCCCGCGATAAGTATCAATCCTCTTGATTCAGCGGCAAGCTTTCTGAGAGCCTCCGCCGGCAGGTTGAGTTCTTCAAGTTTCTTAACGTCAAGGGGCACGACCCTCAAGGTCAGCGCGGTCGATCCCCTCTGCCGGTACATGTTGATCCTGAACCTGGAAAGCTCGTCAATGGAGTACGCGATATCCAGTTCATTCTCGTTTTCAAAAACCTTTTTCTGTTCGCCGTTCATGAAGGAATTGGCCAGCTCTTCGATGTGCTTAGACGAAAACCTGTCAAATTCCGTGGGCACCAGTTTTCCGTTCATCCTGAGCAGGGGCGCCGAATCGGCCTTGAAATGAATGTCCGATATCCCCTTTTTCACCATCAACTGAAGAAGTTCGTTCACGTTCATGCTTCATTCCTTCCTTTCAGGCTCCGCATGATAGCGGCTGCATTAGATGTCCCAATCCTTGAAGCTCCGGCGGCAAGCATCGTCTTGATGTCATTCAAGGTCCTGATGCCTCCTGATGCCTTCACCCCGGTTTCCGGCCCTACTGTTCTCCTCATTGTCTCAACATCCTTTTTTGTCGCGCCGCGCGGGCCGAAACCCGTAGAGGTCTTCACATAGTCAAATCCAGTTTTTTTGGCCATACGGCAGAGCCCGACTATCTCCCGTTCCGTAAGATAACACGTTTCCAAAATCAGTTTTGCCGTCTTTTTCCCGGCGGCTTTTCTGAGTCTCTTCAGCTCTTTTTTCAGATTTTTGGACTTATTCGATTTCACGTGCCCCACGTTCACGACAACGTCAATCTCATCGGCGCCGTCGCGGACCGCTTTCCTCACTTCATAGGCTTTTGTCTCCGCGGCCGAGAAACCGAGCGGGAATCCGGCTACCGTGCATACCCTTACCCTGGAATCTGAAATAAGTTTCTTTGCCAGAGAAACATAGGCCGGCGGTACGCAGACCGACCAGAAACCGTACTTCCTTGCCTCCCTACAGACACGGATGATATCCCTGCGGCTTGTCTGGGGCTTCAGGACAGTGTGGTCAATGCACGAAGCGTATGACTTGCTCAAAGAACTTTTCAAACCCGATGGATTTTTGCCGGTACTCATTTACTTTTTCTCTATGTTCAAGATCTTTTCAACTCTTTTTTTATGCCTCTCTTCTGGGCTTTGAGGGGTCACGAGCCATATCTTTATCCATTTTTTCATTTCATCGGTACTTGCGAAGCGCGCCGGAAGGCATATAACGTTCGCGTCGTTATGTTCCGATATCAACGCCGCGACCTTCTCGTTCCAGCACACTCCGGCTCTCACGCCCCTCGACTTGTTGGCAACTATAGACATGCCGACGCCTGTGCCGCAAGTCAATACCCCTTTGTCCGCTTTTCCCGAAGACACGGTCCTGGCGACGTCCGCCGCAACGTCCGGATAATCGCAGGAATCCGCCGAATTGCATCCGAAATCGAGCACCTCGTGCCCTTCGTTTCTTAAAAATTCGACAATGCCTTTCTTGTGTTCAAAACCCGCGTGGTCGCACCCGAACGCTATCTTCATTTTGAAAGTTCCTTTAATTCAGCTTGTCGTGCAGGATATCGTCCTGCTCCGCTCTTTTCTTCATTATGTATTCACCGAGCTCAAACTGTTCTCTTACGCCCAGGTTGACGAACTGGGTGCCGAATATCCTTTCGCTCTCGTTGCCCTGTATCTCCTCCATATGGCACACCCTGCCGTTGCACTTGAACCTCATCCCGGTGGGCAGAGTGACCTCCAGGTCTACCTCGTCCCCGATTTTGAAATCCGCGCTGCAAACAAACTTTATGCCACCCAGGGATATGTCAACCACGCGCCCGACAAGGACAAGCAGTATGCCGGATACGAGCCGTATCTGCCCCCCCGGCAGAAAAATACGGATGTGCTTCCTTCTTTCTTCGCCCATTGTTGACATTTAATCACCCGTCACTGATGCATTTTATCTAAACACCGCTGCCCGCCGCGGCCGCACGCGTCATACTTTGTACTTGACGATCTTCGTGAATGAATCCACTTCAAGGCTGGCGCCGCCCACAAGGCCTCCGTCAATGTTCGGCTCCTTCATAAGCTCGGAGGTATTGTCCGGTTTCACCGAACCGCCATAAAGTATCCTGACGGCATCCGACGCGGCGTTGCCGTACAACTTCAGGTAAAGCTTTCTGATATACGCGTGGACTTCTTCGGCCTGCTGGGGCGTTGCCGTCTTACCCGTGCCTATCGCCCAGACCGGCTCATATGCGATCACTAGTTTTTTCGCCTGTTCCTCGTCAAGTCCCTCTATCCCCGTGTTCACCTGGCGCTCTATAACCTTGAATGTGACATTTTGCTCGCGTTCTTGCAAAGTTTCTCCCACGCAGACAATGGGGGTCAAGCCCGCCGAAAAAGCCGCTTTCATTTTCTTGTTCACGCTTCCGTCGTTTTCGCCGAAGTACTGGCGCCTTTCGGAATGGCCTATTATCGCGTACGAGCATCCGGTATCGACAAGCATCCCGGGAGCTATTTCGCCGGTGTAGGCCCCCTTGGGTTCCCAGAAAAGGTTCTGGGCTCCAAGCTTTATATTTGACCCCTTCAGCGCTCTGCCGACGGCATAAAGCGCAGTAAAAGGCGTGCAGACCAGTATCTCCCTGTCCGTCACGCCTCCGAGGTTTTTCTTGAGACCTTCGACGAGCTCAACCGCCTCGCCCGTGTTCTTGTACATCTTCCAGTTTCCCGCCAGCAATGGTTTTCGGATTGACAATTTCTTCTCCTTTCTTAAACCTTTTAAGACAAAAAACACCACTTTTCTGTGCCGCGGGCGTAACCTTCCCTACCGCGGCTTTTTTTGCCGTTTAAAAAACCAATTTTGATTATAAATATAGCAGATTTTTATGGAGAAATCAAGCAAGGCGTAAGGTATTTTGGGAACTTGGTCAGTGGCGGTGAGAATATAGGCAAAAAACTTATAAAATCAACAATATTTCAATGCGGAACACTTAGCGGACGTGGCAACTTGCCGGGAGGCGTTACCCTCTCAGCAAAGTAGCCGCCGTAACATAGTAAATGTCTTCCGCCGAACACCCCCTGCTCAGGTCGCTGTACGGTTTCTTGAGGCCCTGTATTATGGGCCCGATGGCTTTGAACCCCGCAAGGCGCTCGGTCATCTTGTAGCATATATTGCCTGCGTTTAGATCCGGAAAAATGAAAATGTTGGCTTTCCCGCCGACGGGCGATCCCGGCGCCTTTTTCTGGGATATTTTCTCCATCACCGCCGCGTCGAACTGCAGCTCACCGTCGATCCGGATACCGTCGTTGCCCTTGAAAAAATCCCTAGTGTGTTCGACCGCTTCTTTTATCTTCTTCAGGGAAACGTGGTCAGCGCTGCCTTTAGTGGAGAACGAAAGGAACGCCACGCGGGCTGTTTCGTCCGGAAATATCTTCTTGAAGCTTTTAACGGTCTCAACGGCGATGTCCCTCAAACCCAGGGCGCCCGGAGCGGGGTTCACCGCGCAGTCCGCGTAGAGAACCGGGGACCGGAGTACCGGGTTAGCTTCGCCCGGTACCATCAAAAAGAAAGACGAGATCAACTTCACGTCTGGAGAGGTGCCCACGCCCGTCAAGGCGGCCCTCAAAACGTCGGCTGTGTCCGAGCGGGCTCCGGCAACGCAGGCCCCGGCCTTGCCGCAGGCAAGATAAAGGCTCGAAAAATACAGAGGATCAAGCACGAGTCTCCGGGCCTCGTTTTCCGGCACGCCTTTCGCCGCACGCGACGAAACAAAGGACTCGACGGTATCTCCGGGGAGCGCTTTTTCGGACGGCACCAGTACGCTTGACTCGTCAAGCTTCCAGCCCTTTGCTTTGGCAAGGGAAGTTATCTTCTCCGCCTTGTCGGAAACAAGCACCACCCTTGCCACGGATTCGCGCTGGACCCTCAAAGCGGCTTCGAGGGTCCTTTCCTCGTCGCCTTCCGCGAAGATGACCGTGGCATTTCTTTTTCTCGCCTCGTCAATCAATTTCTCAAGTATCTTCATATTTACCTCGCCCTTATCAGTTAACGAACAATTCGTCCACTCTCACCGCGGGATTGCGGTATCTCTTCCTTCCTTCAGTGTTATTGCCGTACTCTATGGCGTAAACGGGGCACAACTGGATGCACGCCATGCACTGCTGGCACTTATGCTGCCAGACCGGCTTGCCGGCTTCGAGCTTTATATTGGAAGCCGGGCATACCTTGAAGCATATCCCGCAGGAATTGCACTCGGGTTTAACCCTGAATTTTTCATCCATCATGGGTATTCTTGGAGCCGACACCGGGTACAGGAATTTCGAAAGGATACTGTTCATGAACCAGTTGCCTTGCTCTATTTTTTGTTCCTTTTTTTCTTTGACAGTATCCGCGATGATTTTCGCCTTTTCTTTCCCCTTCCGGAACATTGCGTCCTGCTTCGCCTGACTGTAAGCGCCGTAAAGCGGAATGTAATTGCCCGGCATTTTTACGCCGAAACCCGAAGAGAGTTTTATACCTTTCTCGGCGAGTATCCGGCTCACCTGCAGGTTCGCGGCGCCGGGATCGCCCCCGAACGTCGCTACGCAAAAAAAGTATTTGTTCCCCGTGTTCTCGAACCTCTTCAAAAATTCGGCCACCATCAGCGGCAGGCCCCACATATAGACGGGATAAACCACGCCTATCGCGTCCGCGTCGGTCCTGACCTGGCCCTTCAACGCCTTGGCTATCGGCAGTACCTCGGTGTTTCCGAGCTCTTCGGCCACGTCCTTTGCCACTTTCAGCGAGTTCCCGGTGCCCGAGAAGTAATAAATAATAGTTTTCATCGCGCCCTCCTTTTTAAATCAATTTTGCCAAGTGTAATATATCGTCGACAGTGTCACGTAATACTCGGGATCTCTCGGTTCCATCGCCTTCGCGACCGAGAACTCAAGCTGAACGGGGAATATCCTGAAAAGCATGATGCGATAGGCGACGCCCGTGCCGAAATTCGCCTTCACATCTTCCGGCAACTCGTATATTTTTTTGTCCCCGATTTTCGCGCTTTCCGAGAAAAAATTCCACGTCAGTATGGAAAAAGCAAGGCTTTTCGAGGGGTCTATCTTGGATTTTGCCAGAGGAATGTTGTAACTGAGGTTCTGGTACAGCAGCGCGTCTCCCATGAACTCCTTGAAATCGTAACCGCGCAGTATCCTGTAACCCCCCACGTAATAGAATGACGTGAAAGGGCGTTTCGCGGCGTCAATGGGATAACCGGCCCTGAACTCGTATCCCAGATAATGGTCTGAAAAAGAACCGAAATATTGCTGTAGATACAATTCGCTCTGCATGTAATCGTAGTCGCTGCCGAAAACCTCGAACGATTTCATGAGAACTATCGAACGCATCCCGCCCTTGGGGGTCGACGTCGTTTCTTCGACCGTGTTGTTGTACATGCCTACTTGTCCGAGCACGTTTCTGCCCTGATCCAGCTTGAAAGACGTGGAAAGCGAACTAGTGTAGGTGTTTTCGAAGGCCAGGGAGCCCCTTATCTTGGTCGTCTTCGATATGTACCTCTGGGCAAAGGGCGCGACGGCCTGCGAACGCTGGATGTACTCCACGTTCGAATACACCTCGTTGAAATCGACCTTGTCGTACAGGTCGAAACCGACCGCAGCCGGCGTGAGCTTGTACAAAAGCTCCAGATTGAACCCCATAAAACTGTCCACGAAATCGTACCTGGAATTAAACTCGAGGGAAGTTTTCCTGAATTCCTGCTTGAGCCCGAGGTCAAGCGCGCCGCTCGGAAGGTAAACCTGGGTTTTCGGGGAAACGTTCACGACCATTTCCTTTATCTTGAGCTCGGGCAGCCTTTCCTTCATGCGCTCTATTTCTTCGGAGTCCGGGAACCTTGCCCACGCTTGCGCCGCGCATACTGCCATAAAAAAAAGCGCTAATAGTGCCGAATGTCTGATGGATGGCATTAAATCCTACCGGTAGTTAGTAAATTGCAGGGGTAAACTGAAATTCGAATTCCTCAAGTGCGTTATCACGGCCTGGAGCTCGTCTTTTTTAGGCGACGATATCCGGACCTTATTCCCTTCTATCTGGGATTGGACCTTGAACTTGGCGTCCTTTATCGTGCGGACTATCTCTTTTGCCTTTTCGGCCGGCAGTCCGCTTACGAGCTCGATAACCTGCCTTATGGTTCCCTCGAACGCCTTCTCGGGGGGCTTGGCGTTCAGCGCCTTGAGAGAAACCCCGCGCTTGACGAGACGCCCGTCCACTATATCCCTCAACGAGCGCAGCTTATAGTCGTCATCTGCGATCAGCGTTATCTTTTTTTCGGCCTTGTTGAAATCTATCGAGGATTTGCTTCCCTTGAAATCGAACCTGTTGGCAAGCTCTTTCTGCGCCTGGTTCACCGCGTTCTCCACTTCCATGAAGTTGACTTCAGAAACGACGTCAAAAGAAAAATTCTGCGCCATGTCATCTCCTGAAAATTTCAGATTTTTTTCCGGGCTATCGCCTTGACGATGTCCTTTTTCGTTATCACGCCCACGATCTTGCCGTTCTCGCACACCGGGAAGTAATGAATGCCCTTTTCGACCATGATGGTCGCGACCTCGTCCACGGAAGTGTCGGGAGAAAGAACCGTCACGTTATCCTCCATTATGCCGGAAACAGTCGTGGCGGACACTTTTTTAAGCTCCTTCTCGTATTTATCCTCGCCTATGGTAATCACTCCGCTCAGTATGTAAAAAAGGGTCGGGAGATGGACCTTTTTGTCCTGCATGATGAGCCCTTCTTCAAGCACGATGCCCAGAAACTTGCCGTCCTTGTCAACCACCGGCGCCCCGCTTATGTTCTTTTTAACGAACATTTCGGCGAGCTTCTGTATGCTCATGGACGGCTCTACGGTAATGACCTTTTTGGTCATGATTTCATCGATTTTCATATGTCTCTCCAGATTGCTAATGTAAAAACACCGTTTCCGGACCGTACAAACAGTTCTGTCCTGTTTCCTGATCTTTCGAAAAACGATTAAGGAACTCCGTGAACGTCCGCCGTGTCACTCAAAAAGCAAAGACCGGAGTTAGGGCTTCCGCCCCTCAAGGGAGCAGACAGTGCTCTTAACCCCGGCCTGAAATCCGGAATATCTTATTTTTTTCCAAGGATCTTGAAAACTTTCGTTCCGCAAGTGCCGCAGACACCGGAAACGGCTTTCATGCCGTTCTTCATAACGACTTCCTTAGGGTCTTTCACTTCTACCTGCTTCTTGCACTTCATGCATCTTGCTTCTGCCATTAGAGATCCTCCTGTATTTTATGATACGCCGTAATTATAACATATTTCGCTGGGATTATTCAACAATCTTTCTTATAGTCTTTATTCTCTCAAGCACCGGCGGATGGCTGTATTCCATGAAAACCTTCAGCGGGTGGGGCGTCAGGTTCGAAAGGTTGTCGCTTGAGAGTTTTTTTAGCGCGTTTATGAACTCGGCGGGTTTTTTGTAAGTTTGGACCGCGTACCGGTCGGCTTCATACTCGTGTTTCCTTGAAATGACATTCCCCAGAACCGATATCACCGCGCCGACCGGGGCGTAAATGAACCCGAAAAACACGAAACTCGCGTAGATGGAAAACCTTTCAACCCCGAACGCGTCAAAAAGCAGCCTGTTGCCTATGAAGATATTCAAGATGAAAAACATGACCCCGGTGGACAGGACCGAAAAGACAACCGACTTGACTATGTGCCCTTTCTTGTAATGCCCCATCTCGTGCGCGAGAACCGAAACGAGTTCGTCAACGGAATGCTTTGCGATGAGCGTGTCGAACAGGACTATCCTTCTCGATGCGCCGAACCCCGTGAAAAAGGCGTTGGACTTCGTGGACCTCTTCGAACCATCCATCTTATAAAGACCCTTCATCCTGAAATCCTGGGATCTGGCGTAGCGCTCAAGCGAGTCCTTTAGCGGCCCCTCTTCTACGGGTATGAACTTGTTGAACAACGGCATTATGACGACCGGCGCCACGAAAACAATGAATATCGAAAAAAGGCTCGCGGCCGCCCAGCCGAAAATCCACGCGGATTTTCCCAGCGCCTCGAAAATCCACAGGACAAGCGCGGTTAACGGACCTCCCAGTAGAAGCGTCAACAGCCAGGATTTCAACACGTCGAGCGCAAACGTCTTTGGCGTTGTCTTGTTGAAACCGTATTTTTTCTCAATTACGAACGTCCTGTACGCCGAAAAAGGAAGGTTTAAAAGGCTGAACGCGAACACGACGCATCCTATGAAAACCAGTCCGGACGTTATTCCCCCGCGGCCCAACACCCTCGCCGCACCGTCCAGGTTGTTGAAAACCCCCGACAGTATTACAACGACCGCTGCCGCGAGCAAGACGGACTCGCGGATGAGGCCGAAGACCGTGTTCTCTTTCAGGTATTCCTGCGAGAGCCGGTATCGTTCGGGGTCATAATGATCGGAAAATTCCCCCGGCAGGTCCGGTGAGATCGAACGCATGTTCAGCACTTCGACCACGATGCCGAAAAAATACCCCCCGAAAAGAATTAATAGTATTGCCGCCAGATACGGATTCAATTTACGCCGCCTTCAGCCGCCAGGGAATTTTTTCGCGTATTTCTTTATCCATTCGAGGGCCGCCTGCGTGCCGGTCAACGCCCTGCCCTCCTTGCGCTTTACCTCATCCTTGTATTTTTCTATCCTGCATATCTGCTCGACCATCCTGACGCGGAACGCGTCCTCGATTTCGACGAACTCGACACCGACATTAAAATGATCGTTCATCCTGCTGCACCACACCACCTTTGCCTTTGATTCAAATTCCGGGTGTACCAGGGATATTTTTATGCTTATCACTGTGCCGGGTTCTATCGCTTGTTTGGTCCTGAAACAGATCCCGCCGTAACTGACGTTTTTGAGTTTCTCCTGCCCCGGCGCCGCGCCTTCCACGTTTATCTCTATCGGTATGTCCGAAGGATGGCGGATATACCTTCTTCTTTCCTTGCCCGTTCCCATCGCCGTTGCGTTCCTTTCCAGTGTCCGTGCAATATGAAAACCGTATCTTGATTATATATAATTATTATTGAAAAGTATATTGATAAACCGGGGTGTTTTTACTAAAATGTAGCGAGCATTTTCAATTTCAAACACAAAATGGCATTCCTGAATTCCGTCAACGACGTCGCAGTATACCTCCTGCCGTTAATCGTCAGTTCCTCTTTCTTCTTCATGCTGACCGTTGCGGTTCTTGTGTTGGTTCTCGTAACCATCAAATTCACGATAATACTCTGGGAAAAAGACAAGGAAACAGCGAAAAGCTGGATGCTCCCGCACATCAGGGATTTCGTCAGCGGCGGCATCCGGGAGCTCCCCAACAAACTATTCACGCTGCGCTGGCCTCTCAGGAAGATCCTGCAATATGTCATAATACACGAAAGCTTCGGTAAAGACGGTATAGCGCTTAAAAGAATAACCGATGCCTACGAAAGCCTCGGATTCGTCAAAAACGATCTGTCGCGTTTGGACAGCTGGTTCTGGTGGACAAGGGCCGAAGGCGCAAGGTGCCTGGGACAGATGAAATCCGCGTCCTCGCAATCCCGCCTGCTGAGCAAACTGCGCGACCCCGTCACCGAGGTCAGGCTCATAGCCGCCTGGGCGCTGGGAAGGATCGGGAACCCGGAAATAATCAAACCTGTCATAGAATCGCTCGCGCGCTCTTCGCGCCTTGCCGGCATGCGCCTTTCGTCAACGGTTTTCGAGCTGGGCAGAAAAGCCGTCCCGCCGCTGACGGAACTTCTGTCAAATCCCGACACGGCAGTTAAAATACTTTCCGTGCACCTGCTCGGCGAACTGGCGGACAAACGCCCGATATCAAGCATAAAAAAGCTGACCGAACCCGCGCAAAACCTTGAGGTGCGTCTTGCCGCGCTAAAGGCCCTCGGCACGATAGGAGATCCCCTTTCCTTGGACTGCCTCGTAAACTGGCTTTCCGACGAAGCCTGGCAGATAAGGGCCCAGGCGGCAAAAAGCCTTGGTCTCATAGGCGACTCCCGCGCGGTTGAGCATCTGTCAAAGAGCGTGGGCGACTCGAAATGGTGGGTCAGGAGGAACGCAGGTGAAGCGCTCACGAAAACCGGCATAAAAGGCGTCGAGGCTCTAAAAAAACTTTTTATTGAACAGAAAAAGTCGCCCTCTGGAAAAATGGCGGCGCAATGGCTTGACGAAATTGGATATCTTCCTGCGGCTGATTAGCCTGTTAATACTGATTTATTTTTTTGCCGTAAGCCTGACTTACGTGTTCCTCTTCATTTTGTCGTTTTTCGGTCTCCTGCACCATCAGATAAAAAACCGTTTTTCCACCCCGAACGAAATACTCAAGGCCAAAATAACCCCGCCCGTGTCCATCATCGCCCCTGCCTACAACGAAGAAAAAGGCATCGTCTCCAACGTTTACTCTCTGCTTGCATTGAAATACGGGCTTTTCGAAGTTATCGTGGTCAACGACGGTTCGGCTGACAACACGCTTGAAACGTTAAAAAGGGAGTTCACGCTCAGGAAGACCGCCCGTGAATACCATCCCCAGATACCAACGAAGGAAGTCCGCGCTATATACAAATCGCAGACCATAAGCAACCTAATCGTAGTTGACAAGTCAAACGGCGGAAAGGCCGATTCGCTCAACGCGGGCATCAACGTGAGCCTGTATCCGCTGTTTTGCTGCATCGACGCCGACTCCGCGCTCGAAAGAACGTCGCTCCTTCAGATCGTTCACCCCTTCATGGAAGCGTACTCGCGGGTCACGGCGACGGGAGGGCTCGTGCGCGTCGCCAACGGATGCGCTTTCGAAGAGGGAAGATGCGTCAGGGTCAGGACCCCCGAAAAATGGCTGCCGGCGTTCCAGATAGTCGAGTATTTCAGGGCTTTCCTGAGCGGCAGGATGGGACTCAGCATGCTGGGATGCCTGCTCGTGATCTCCGGCGCTTTCGGGCTGTTTAAAAAGGAACCGGTGATACAGGCGGGCGGCTACCGCACCGACATCGTGGGAGAAGACATGGAGCTCGTGGTGCGCCTTCACCGCCAATTCCGAAGGAAAGAATCCCGGGCGGCCATCGTTTTCGTGCCCGATCCTGTCTGCTGGACGGAAGCCCCGGAAAGCTGGAAGATACTTTCGCGCCAGCGGAACAGGTGGCAGAGGGGGCTGGCTGAAAGCCTTTTTGCGCACATATCGATGCTGCTCAACCCTTTTTACGGCACGACGGGAATGATCTCGATGCCGTTCTTTTTCTTTATCGAGTTCCTGAGCCCAGCCGTCGAATTCGTCGGATATTTCATCTTCGCGGCGGCGTACGTTCGCGGAGCGGTGGACATTTACGCCGTTGCCGCTTTTTTCCTGTTCGCGATAGGGTTCGGCGTCGTATTGTCGCTGCTCTCGCTGCTTCTCGAAGAGATAACGTTTCACCGCTACCCGAACCTCCGTGACCTCGCGAAACTCATTCTGGCGGCAATACTTGAAAATTTCGGCTACAGGCAGTACTTGACCTTGGTCCGCGGGAAGGGGATGATCGACTGGCTGTCAGGCAAGAAAATGTGGGGTGAAATGGAAAGGAAAGGTATTTAGGCTATTTGCTTTCGGCCGCCCAGGGTATCTCGAGTCCCATCTTTTTCATCTTCTCTTCAAGCTCCATGCATTCAACGTTGCGCTTGTAGCCGCTTTCGGTTTTCCTGATAAACTCCTCTTTTACAGCCAACTCGATGGCCTTTTCTTTTTCTCCCCTTGCGGCCGGGAGAAGTATCTTCCTGTCCGCTTCGGACAGGAAAACCGTGTCGAGGCGGTAATCGTTGAAAGCCTCCCACGCCACGGGGCACCACCTGCGGACGACCTCGTCGTTGATGGTATTGGCGTACATCCTTATCTCGTGCTGGGCCTTGGGTTCCATCCTGAGTTCAAGAAAATGCAGGAGGTTGTTCAGGTCGATCTTCCAGTAGGCCTCGGTATACGTCGAAAGAGGAAGGTCTTTTCGCGCAAGTTCCCGCGCCACTCCCATCTCGAGCCTTTTGTTGTAGATCTTCCTTGAGAGGTCGTGGAGCTCCTTTTCGGTCCTCGTGAGTTCTTCGCCTTTATCCGCTTCAAGCACGCCTTCGCTGCCCTGGCGGTTCACGAACCCCTGAGTACGCCATCGGCCCTGCTCCGTCTTATACGCCGAATCGATGGCGACCGAGTAACGCGTTGAATACTCGTTGACATTGGCCGTCCTGTGCCTGACCCATTGGCGCCAGCAGTCCATAGGGACCCTCAAGTGCATTTTTACCTCGCACATTTCAAAAGGGCTCGTGTGCCTGTTGCGTATCAGATATCTTATGAGCCCCTTGTCGTCGGTCACCGATTTCGTGCCCTTGCCGTAGGAAACACGGGCAGCCTGAACTATGGATTCATCCGAACCCATGTAGTCAATCACCCTCACGAAACCGTCGTCCAGTACTTTAATGGGCTTGCCGAGTATCGCGTCGAGTTCCGGCACGTTTATTCTTTTTAGTTTCTCCGCTTCGCCACTCATTTTTTTCGTTCTCCTTTTATGTTGTCGATGCTTTCTTCTTGAATCACATCCCTTTGCAAACGTTATCGGGCTTCGACTATTTCCTTCTTGAATTCGCTTCTATGTTAAGGAAGTACAGCATTTCCGTCAAAGCGGCCACTGACCAGGCCTGCGAAACGGCTCCGCCCATCTTGTGGGGCTGGTCGCCGCTGAAAAGCTCGGGAAGCGTGTCCTTGTCCTTAACGGCGTATATGAGACTGTTTATGCATTTTTTAACGTAGCTGGTCGTTTCCTGCACGTCTTTGGAAACCCTCATCTTGGCCAAAAGATAGTGCGACAAGAGATAAGGCCAGACGCTCCCCTGATGGTAGGCAAGGTCCTTTTCGTCCTGGGAAGCGAAAGTATCGTAGTTTCCTATGTATTTCGGGTCGTGCGGCGTTAGTGTCCTCAGCCCGTACGGGGTGAGAAGCTCTTTCTCTATCACGTCCAGTATGCTCAATTTCCGCTCCATCGGGAGCAGATCCTCGACTTTGCTGAGCGAAAGAAGGAAAACTGCGTTCGGGCGCACCGTATCGCAGTGTTCGTCGCCGTCGAGAACATCATACGGATACACCCTGTCATGTTCAAAATACCGCGCGTTGACGGATCTCGCGACGGCTTTCTTCAATTCTTCGTATTTTTCGGCCCTTCTCCTGTCGCCGAGGAAATAATTCAAATCGGAGGCCACCGCGAGGGCGTTGTAGAACAGCGCCTGTATTTCCACCGGCTTGCCGTTCCTCGGCGTGACCGGTTTTCCTTTCGGGGCGGCGTCCATCCAGGTCCATTGAGCCGGGACGACGACAAGGCTGTCCTTGTCAAGATGTATGTCGCCCGCCGGTTTGATGTAACAATCGAGTATCCTGTTGACCGTAGGGATCATCTTCTTGATGAAGACGTCCGATTCCCTGCTTTTAAGGGCGATCCTGTACCTGTTCAGCGCCTCGATGAACCAGAGCGAACCGTCCGCGGTGTTGTAATCCTTCCTTCCCGAAACGAATATTGTATTGGGCAGAAGCCCTTCCCTGTTCTGGTTTTTCACGTAGCATTCGAATACGCTCCTCGCGTAATTGTACCTTTCGGGTATCAGCAGTATGCCGTTCATGCTGACGAACGTATCCCTGGCCCAGGCCTGGTCGAACCAGGGATAACCGGCAAAAATCTGCGTTTTGCCGTCGGTAGTGGCCGCCACGAAGGAATCACCGGCCACAAGGAGCTTTTTAAAAATATCGCTGTATTCCGTTATTTCCTCGTTTGATTTTGAAATAAAATCTTCGTAAATTATTTTTTCCATGAATTCCTGGATAAACCTCAGAAGCTGGATATTCGCGTTCGCTTTCACCTCGGGATCGCCGCTTATATCGGCGTATTTGTTCAGCTCCCTCATATAACCCCAGACTTCAGGCAGGAAGCTCCGCGTCAGCCCGGCCCTGCCAAAGATATCATACGCCTTCGTGAAGAAGTCGCCCTTTATGCTGTGATGAACGAGGGCCGCCTTTCCCTTTTCGCCGGTGTATTTAATGTATTGATATGCGACGAGAAGAACGTTGAGGCCGGGCGCGTTTATGTCCCACAGGATATTCCGCCCGCCGTCGTATCTGAGCGTGAAATTCTCGACTTTATTAAGTTTTTCTATCACCATGCTGCTTATCGGCTTCATTCTATACCCGTCCTTATACGCTTAATACGCTTTTTTCTACCATCATGGCGGGATGGTACGACATCTTTGCCTTCCTCAAACCCGGAATACCGAGGTCCTCTTCCCTGTTGACGTACACAACCCTCTCCGGGAGGTTCTGACAGAACATTTGGTTTATTGCCTGATACACGCCCTTGTATTCCAGCAGGCCGTTTTCGTGGTGCACGATGACGGTGGAGCTGGGCCCTTTTTCATATGCGAAATCGTCCGTTATGGTTCCCAAGGTCGCCGCGACTATCTTGTCATCGACGGTAAGGATCCCGCCGCATACGTCCAGGAAATCGTAATTGTCCGCCAGCCTGCACGCCATGCAGTACGCGGCACTACCGATTATATCATTTTTCGCTTTCGGAGCATGCCAGCTTTTCAAGAATATTTTCGCTTCGTTCAAATTTTCCTTCGTTATGTTCCTGTAGGTGAGGCCGTAATTTCGCTCAAACTGCTTCACGAAGTTCCTTTTTCCGTCATATCCGCGGCCTTTCAGCGACGCGAGGTCTTCCTTCAGGTACACGTAGTCAAAAGCATCGCGGGAAGGGCGCGTTTCGACCCCGATCTGTCTCAATTGACGGCAGTAAAGTTCAGGAAAGAACTCGAACGAAATTGAAAACCCGTTATTTTCGGCGTTTTCCGCTACTGCTTTCGCCGCCATAGCAAATCTTGCCGGCCAGCCGCTCCCGGAATCCTGTTTCGAAAGGAACAGAGGCGGAAGAACTACATATTTGCCGTCCTTTTCATAAAACACGAACAAAAACCCTTCGAGCTCGAAATACTCGTACTTGAAATATTCCTGCCAGGCGAAAAGCGTGTTGAACGCGAGGTCCGATACCGGAGGCCCCCCGTTCTCGTACGCTTCTAAAAAAACGTCCCTGCTGTGACGGGACACGGGAAGAGATTCTGGAAATCTCGGAAGGAGATTACTCATTTCCCAGCCTCGTGAGATAACCCTTGTCCTTGACTACGTTCCAGAGCCAGTTGAAAAAAAGTATCGCCGCCACAAAATACAGGATGTTTAACGCGAACCCGTAGAATATCTGGTCGGCCGCGAATTCCTTCTTTAAAACAATTGATCTCAACTCGTTGAAGACGTACGTGGGAGGAAGAATGACCGAAACCGCCATGAACGGCTTCGGAAGCGTTTCAATGGGATAAAAGACGCCGACGAAAGGCTGTACAAGGAATGCTAACCCCCACGCCAGGACCTCGGCCGCCTGACCGAAACGCAAGATAAGCGCCGTAGTCACTATTCCCAGCGACCATCCGAACAAAAGCAGGTTGAATATCGCCGGTATGAGATAAAAACCCAGGCTGAAATAGTTATAGTCGTAGAGCCAGAACGCCACGAGGGCCATGAAACTTATGGTGATGAACTGCTTTATGACGCCGTACGCGAGCGCTCCCAGCAGAAATTCCGCCGGAGTCAGAGGCGAAACGAAAAGGTTCAGTATGTTGCGCGACCACACGTCCTCAAGGAACGTCACCGTGACCGCCTGCTGCGCCCTGAAAAGAACGTCCCACGAGATCAGAGCGCCGATGAAAAGAACCACGAAATTGATGCCGCCCGCGGCAACGCTCTTGTTAAGATAGACCGTCGTGTAGCCCCATAAAAGCAGGTCGATCAGCGGCCAGTAGAAAAGGTCCAGCCACCTCGCGAAATTCCTCGGGACGAGGAACATGTGCCTCAGTACAAGCCCGTATATCCGCAGGACGAAAGCCCTGCCCCAGAGAAGCAGGTTGTCGGGAAGTTCGTTGAAAACGTAGTATCTGCCGTTTTTCATTCTTCCTCTTTCATAAGTTCGAAGAACACGTTCTCCATGCTGGCAAGTTTCAGCGAGCTCATCAGTTCTTTGGGAGTCGTTTTGGCCTTTATCTTTCCCTTGTGAAGAAAAATCACCTCGTCGCACAGTTCTTCGACCTCATACATGTTATGCGAAGTGTAAAGGATCGTCATTTTTTCCTGAGCAGAGATCTCTTTGAGCTGATTCCTGACGATCTTCGCTGATACAGGGTCAAGGCTCGCCGTGGGCTCGTCAAGGCACAGGAAACACGGGTCGTTGAGGAGCGCCTTGACTAGGTTCAGCCTCGTGAGCTGTCCGGAAGAAAGCTCACCGGCCTTTTTGTGTTTCAATTCCCTTATCTGAAACCGCTCAAGGAGGTAGTCCGCCCGTTTTTCCCATTCCCCGACGTTGTAGAGATACGAAAAAAACTTCAGGTTTTCGCGCACCTTGAGGTTAGACGGAAGTCCGACAAAGGCCGAAGAAAAATTCATTTTTGAAAGCACTTCCTGCCTGTGCTTCACGTTATCCTTTCCGAATATCCGTATGCTTCCGGACGTGGGGTTGATCAGCCCCAGTATCAGATAGATGGTCGTCGTCTTGCCGGCGCCGTTCGGGCCCAGCAGTCCGATTATCCCCGGACGGTCGATACCGAAACTGATATCGTCGACTGCCGTGAATTTACCGAACTTCTTTGTCAAATTGCTGATTTGAAGCATGCCTATTCGGTCCTTTTTCTCGGTATCAGCACGGTTACTTTCGTGCCTTTCCCCTGCTGTGATTCTATTTCCATCCTGCCCCTGTGCAGTTTGATGAACTCGCTGGCAAGCCAGAGCCCCATCCCAAGGCCAAGGTTCTTTTCGCGTCCCGGCTGAGCAGACTTGAAAAAAGGCTGAGACAGGAAGCTTTGATCCTGATTAGGTATGCCGGGGCCGTTGTCGCTTATCGTTATCAGGAATCCCCCTTCAGTCAGGTCAGTCCCGACGCTGACGTTTCCCTCGCACTGAGTGTATTTCAAGGCGTTGGCAAGAACGTTCTTCAGCGCCCTGTACACTTTATCCCGGTCGCCCACGAACGTCACGTTTTCCTCGTTCTTCATTATGAGATTTATGCCTCTTAACCTGGCCAGCGGCTCCGCCCATTTCTTCAGCTGTTCGAGTATAGCCTGTAGTTCGTAGGGTTCCGGCCTGTAACTGGCGCGCATCCTATCCGCGAAATCCGGCATCGCCCGTCCGGCGATTTCATTTGCTATATTGCCGATTCTTTCCGAAATCTCCCGCGGAAGGGCGGAAGCCGCCACGGAAAGGGTTTCTACGTCGTCCCTTATTTCTTCGTACAGCGAAGCAAGCATGTCTTTTTTAACGACGTCCCAGATTCTTTTTTCCTGCGGAAACTGCACGAAACCGTAAAACCCCTTCAATTCCTTTTTTTCCATTACGGATACGACATGCGCTTCGCACGGCAGTTCCACCCCGTCCTTCCTCCTTGCGGTCATCTTTACCCCGGTTCTTTTTCTTTCCTTAAGCTGCTTCCAAAATCCTTCGACGCCTGTCTGCGGCGCCAGGTAGGCCGAAAATACCTTTCCTTTCAGGAATTCCTCCGTGTAATGAAGCGTCTCGAACAGGAAAGTGCTTGCTTTCAGTATCGTTCCCTTGTCATCGCACACTATCACGCCGTCTCGCACTTCCCTGAGTATCACGTTGTTCTGTTCGCCTTGAAGCTGATACAGCTCTTCGATTTCCCTGAGGATCGATATCAGCTTCATCACTATCGCAAGGCACGCAACGAATACTGAAACCGTCAGGATCAGCGTGGCGAAATAAAGGTTGTTCCTTGTCAGCGAAATGTCGGAAAAAAGCGTTATGAGGGCGAGAACTTCAAGGGCTGAAATGAGAACGAAAAGCCTTAACTGCAGGAATCTGGGCCGGAAGTATTTTTTTTCAAGAAAGCTGTACTTTTTCATACCGGATTTCTGGGAAATGCCTGCGAAGGGATTCTTAAATTATAACGGCTTTTTCTTCGATCTTTTTGGCGCGCGGCTTGAATATGATGGTCAATACCGTTTTGATAATGCCCGCCACCGGCACCGCTATTATCATTCCAAGAATCCCGAAAATTTGAGCTCCGGCAAGAAGCGAAAACACGATCGTCAAGGGCGACAGGTTAACCCCGCGGCCTATCACGATCGGCTGTATCAGGTTGTTGTCCAGGAACTGTATGACCGAAAAAAGCACCGCGACCTTTATCACTATCATCGCCGTTTTGTATTCCAGCAGGCCGACGAACGCGGCGAGAATGAAACCCACGAAGGGGCCCACATAGGGTATCATGTTCGCTATGCCGGCCGCGGCCCCTATGAGCACCGCGTAGTCGATTCCAAGAGCCAGAAGCCCAACGATAGAAAGCACTCCCACGAACGAGGTTTCGACCATCTGCCCGCGTATGTACCTTCCCAGCACCGAGTCCGCCTCGTAAAAAAGCGACAGGGTGGTTTCCACGTAACGGGGCGGTATGGCTTCCATCATTTTCTGGAACAGCTCCGCCGAGCCCAGAAGCATGAAAAAGGTAAGAACGGGAATGAGCACGATTATGGAAAACAGCGAAAAAATGCCGAGGACATAGCCGGGTATCCTGGCGACCTCCGATTCGAAGAGTTCCTCGACTTTTTTCGACGCGGTGTCGAATATCTGCTTTTCTTTCACGAAAGGGTACCTGTCCTCTATCTTGAACTGAAAATCGGAAAGAAGGCCTTTTGTTTCGGAAAAATACCTGGGAGCGTTATTCCTGAGCACCGCCAATTCGTTTATCGCCTTGGGCACCAGGTACACCAGTATCCCGGCAAAAACCACGAAAAAACAGAGATATAGTATCACCACGGAGATTATTTTTTTCAACCCGAAAGACTCAATCCTGAATATCAGCGGAGAAAGCAGGTAAGTGAAGAAGGCGGAGAGCACGAAAGGAAGCAGAATGTCCCGCACGAGATACAGGAACCATCCGGTCACGCCGATTACAACAGCTATTATGAATATCTCCCTTGCCGTCAAATCTCTCATTTTGTTTGTAACGGTTTGGTGTCCAGGTCTTTTAGATCGCGGATCCTTGCCGAAAGGATTGAAGCGAGATTCCTGAGGAGCATTACTCCCGTGCGGGGCGTGTCTTCGGCCAGCTCATCGAACCTGACCTTGTATATTAAAAGAAGCTGGCTTTCTTTTGACGTCACGACGGTGGCCGTCCTTGGAATCTCCTCGAGAAGCGCCATCTCGCCGAAAAATTCCCCGGACCCGAGCCGGCAGACTTCCTTGCCGTCCCTTGACACCTTGACTTCCCCGGTCTTTACGATGTAAAGGGCCTTTCCTTCCTGGCCAGCCTTGAAAACCGTTTCCCCTGCCGGATATATTTTCGAGTGGACTATGCCCAAAACGTTTCCCAGAGCCCTGTCGGAAAGCCCCGAAAAAAGCGAAACAGTCCTAAAGAATGTTATCTTCTCTTTGTATTCTCTGTCAAAAAATATTTTCGTGAACAAATCTCTCAAGTCCAATTTCGGCCGCCTTTTTGCCGTTTATTCCTGCTTACCCTGCATCGCCCTCTTGATGAGCTTCGGCGTAAATTCAAACTCTTCGAGAAAACCGCTGAGGCGCGCTACTGACCATACGACGCGCCCGCTCTCGATATGGACCATTTTCGCGTAATAAAACCTGCCGTATTCCGGTATTTCGTAAAAACCGGAGAAAACCATTCCATCTATCCCGTAAAGTTTGCCTATTTTTTCCATCTCTTCCTGGTTCAGAAGACCTGAAATCGACAGCTTCTGCTCCGCGAGTATGTTCTCGAACGCCTTTCTTTCGATCGGATCGTATCCCACCTTTATCAGCTGATTGGTCAGGTCGTATTTCGACGTGGGAGAGATAGCCACCTTCTTGATGGACTGCTGGTCGAACGAAGGAAACCTGACAAGGAGCGGACCGGAAGTGCCGCCGGCCTTGTAGCTTCTGTAAAAATTCTTCCATCCAGACTTCTTCAGGGGCTTTTTCATTACCTTCGCAAGGATGTCTTTATACTTGAGCTGTATCGTGCATATTATGCGGCCTGTCGCGACGTCCACTATGTGGCCCTTGCCGTTATCACCGTACGCGGCCGGAACCTCGTCCACGAAGAGTATGCCGTCAACCGCGGAAAGCTTTCCGAGTTCGACGCTCTGTTCCTGGGTCATTCCCGATGCCGAGAATTTGGTTTCCTTCAGTATAGATTCGATACTCGTGCGGTCTACCACTTCATAACCTACCGAGAGAAGGTCCGCTTCCCACATGGCCGCTATAACCGAATAAAGCGGTTCGGGCCTGGACGGCAGGACCGCTATTCTCTTGACGGCGCCGAGGTCCGCGTTCGGGTTTACCAACACCCTCTGGGCGCATCCGCCGAGCAAAACGATGCAAAGGATAACGGCAAGTTTTTTAATTCCGCTCATTGTCTTCCTCCGTGTATGGATTTTTTTGGACAAGTATGAATATTAGCTAATTAAGACAGTCGTGTCAAGAAGGCTTAGGTGCGGTTTCTGGGTCAAAATTCAAGCTTTTATGAAGTACTTTTTCGAAAGGAGCAGAGGGACTAACACAAAAAGATACATAACGGTATTCAATACAGCGTTGAAATAAACCCCGTACCATACCGAAAGAAGAGTATCGGGAACATACCAGACCGTCATCCCCCAGAATATGCATTGCCACGCCCAGTTTTCTTTCTTCAGGAAGGGCACCTGGGCTATAAAAACGATAAAAACACCCCAACCCGCCATTACGGCCCCGACAACCCCGTAAACCCACCTTTGGAAAAAGGCGACACCTTCAGGCGCGCCGGAAGGCCAAAACACCGGATTTACGAGCTTTTCATAAACGATGAAAGGCCCCGTGTTACCGAACAAGGACATCGCCATTCCCATTATGACGGTAAAAATCCCACCGAGCAAAATCAATCTCTGCCAAAGCAAGAAATCATTCAATTTCATCGTTTTCTCTTGTTGTCAAACAACCTTTTATATTGTCCGTACCCTTCTTTTTCAAGGTCTTCCCTGGGGATGAAACGAAGCGCCGCGGAATTTATGCAGTATCTCAGGCCCTCGGGCCCAGGACCGTCGCCGAACACGTGTCCGAGATGAGAGGCCGCCCCGGCACTCTTGACCTCCGTCCTGACCATGCCGTAGCTTGAATCCCCGTGTTCTGTCACCCTGCCTTTTTCTACGGGTTTAGTGAAGCTGGGCCAGCCGGTGCCTGAATCGAACTTGTCGGTCGAGCTGAAAAGAGGTTCGCCCGACACAACGTCCACGTATATCCCTTCCCTGTGGTTGTCCCAGAACTCGTTGTTGAAAGCGGATTCGGTCCCGCACTCCTGAGTCACCTTATACTGCATGGGCGTCAGTTTTTTCTTAAGATCTTTCACATCCTTCCGGACGGGAGCTTCTTCGCCCCATGTTTTTTTCAGGTAGTCTTCCCTTCCCGAAAGCGCGCGGTACCTCTTGTAGCGTTCGGGATTTAAACGGCAATATCCCTGATGGTAATCCTCGGCCTTGTAAAAAATGCCGGCTTCCAGTATTCTCGTGGCTATCGGTTTCGAGAATTTGCGTGATTCTTCAATCTGCTTTTTCGAACGCTCCGCCTGCCGTTTCTGTTCCGCGCTGTGGTAGAAGATCGCGGTCTGATACTGGCTCCCCCTGTCGGCGAACTGGCCGCCCGCGTCGGTGGGGTCTATCTGCCTCCAGAACTTATCGAGAAGTTTTTCATAAGACACTTTTTGGGGGTCGAATTTTATCTCAACGGCTTCCAGGTGCCCGGTTTTTCCCGAACATACCTCCTCGTACGTGGGATTCTCCGTTTTCCCGCCCGTGTAGCCTGATACTACCTCGTTCACTCCGTCCAACTCCTCAAAAGGCGATTCCATGCACCAGAAACATCCCCCGGCAAAGGTCGCGGTTTCGTACCTGCCGCCTGCGGCCGTATCCTTCATATGCAGAACACCTCCCGTCATCACGGCGATCAAAGCAAAAACCAGAACGAATAACAACCGTTTGGACATTCAGTGACTCACTTTTTTGACTGTTTATTTTCCATTTTTGCCCAGGAATCCTTGAGGGTAACAGTCCTGTTTAATACCGGGGCGCCGGATCCTGAACCCTTGTCGACGCAGAAGTAGCCGTTCCTCAGGAACTGGAAGCACTTTCCGGGCTTCGCGTTTTTCAAAGACGGCTCCAGCTTGCAGTTTTTCAGTATTTTCAAGGAATCGGGATTGAGATTCGCCGTGAAATCAGACCCTTCGGGTGCGGCATCCGGGTTCTCGGTTCCGAACAACCTGTCATAGAGTCTTATCTCGGCGTCAATGCAGTGCCCGGCGGACACCCAGTGGAGCGTGCTCTTTACCTTTCTGTTGTCGGGGGTCCCGCCTCCGCGCGACGAAGGGTCGTACTCGCAGTGCAGTTCAACAACCTCGCCGGTGGCCGGATCCTTCACGACCCTCTTGCACGTTACATAATAGGCGTGCTTGAGGCGGACTTCGTTGCCGGGATACAGCCTGAAATATCCTTTGGGAGGCGTTTCCCTGAAATCGTCCTTCTCTACGTATATAGTCCTCGAAAAAGGCAGTTTGCGCGTGCCGGCAGAAGGGTCTTCGGGGTTGTTATCGGCGTCGAATTCCTCGGTTTTTCCTTCCGGATAGTTGTCAATGACGAGTTTCAGCGGATTCAGGACCGCCATAACCCTCCCGGCTTTTTTGTTTAAATCCTCGCGGATGAAATATTCCAATAGAGCGATATCTATCGTGCTGTTCGTTTTGTCCACGCTTATCCTGTCGCAGAAATTCCTTATCGCATCAGGCGTGCAGCCGAGGCGCCTTAAGCCCGAAAGCGTCGGCATGCGGGGGTCGTCCCAGCCGCTGACCCGGCCGTCCTTGACCAGCTTCAGAAGTTTTCTCTTGCTCATCACGGTATAGGTTAGATTGAGCCTTGCGAACTCTATCTGTCTCGGATGACAGCCGACGGTTATGTTGTCAAGGACCCAGTCGTACAGCGGTCTGTGGTCTTCGAATTCCAGCGTGCACAGGGAATGCGTTATCCCCTCAAGCGCGTCCGATATCGGATGGGCAAAATCATACATCGGGTAAATGCACCATTTTTCCCCGGTCCTGTGGTGGGCGACCTTTTTTATCCTGTACAGCGCGGGGTCGCGCATGTTGATGTTAGGGTGGGACATGTCAATCTTTGCCCTCAAAACCCTTGAACCTTCTTCGAATTCGCCTTTTTTCATCCTTTCGAAAAGCTCTAGGTTTTCCCCCGCGGGCCTTTCGCGGTAGGGGCTGTTCTTTCCAGGTTCCGTGGGCGTTCCGCGGTAATGTCTGATGTCGTCGGGGTTCAGGTCGCAGACGTAGGCCTTTCCATCCGCGATGAGCTCGGTCGCGTACTTGTAGAACTTATCGTAATAATCGGAGGCGTAATAAAGGTGTTTACCCCAGTTGAAACCTAGCCACTTTATGTCTTCCTGTATGGAATCTATGTATTCCTCTTCCTCTTTTTCGGGGTTGGTGTCGTCAAAGCGCAGGTGGCACCTGCCGTCGAACTCCTCAGCCACTCCGAAATCAAGGCATATCGCCTTGGCGTGGCCTATGTGCAGGTAGCCGTTCGGCTCGGGAGGGAAGCGCGTGACGACTCCATCTCCCGCCTTGCCGTCCTGCAGTTCGGCGTTTATTATTTCCCTTACGAAATCTCTTTTTGCCGGTTTCTCTTGGCCATCCATGAAGTTTACTTGCCTTTTTTGGATTGTTCGTACTTAAGCGTCTTCGTGGTCATATCAGTTACCGAAGAAGGCCCGAAATACTGTATCGGACCCGGAAAAAGATAGCTTTCGGTCACGGCCCACCTGTCCCTGTCCTTCTGTAACATCTTGAACGGCTTACCGTTGAGCTTCACGAGGGCTTTCTGAATGACAGGTTTTTCCTTGCCTTTGCGCCTTTCTATGTTCATCATCATTGTAAGCGGAATCCCGCCGCATTCCCATTTTTCGGGCTTCTTAACGAGCTTTCGTACGGACGAGAGGTATCCGGTATAGCCGTTCAGGGCAAAAACCGCGGCGTTGTAGCCGAGCGCGTAACAGTAGTTCGCGTCAAAATTCGAAGGGGCTCCGCTCCTCCCTTCGTAACCGAAAAAGTGCGTTACGGCCGTGAACTTGTTTTTGAACCCGCCTCCTCTCGCCAGCTCGGAAACCCTTGTTTTAACCATATCTATCAGAAGCTTCTCGGTCTCTATCTGCGACACTTGGACGTTGCCGTGGGGGTCGCGGTCGAGCATCAGCTGGGAAGATATGCCGAGCGGAAGCGACCTCATGAGCTCGGCCAGATGATGTTCGAGCTTTCCGCAGACGAAATTCCTTTTTTCATCGATGCCCGCCATTGAATTTATCTCTTTTTCGTTTTCGGCGAGCACGTCGTTCAACGCGACTATGAGTTCTTTCATCTCCGGAATGAATTCTATGAGCCCCTCGGGAACCAACACCACCCCGAAATACTTTTTGTCCCCGGCTCGTTTCGCCACGATATCGGCGATGTAATTCACGACCTGCGAGAGCGTCATTTTTTTTGCGAGCACCTCTTCTCCGACAAGCACGATGTTCGGCTGGGTCATAAAACCCACCTCCATCGTTATGTGCGAGGCACTCCTTCCCATAAGGCGTATGAAATGCCAGTATTTCCTCCCCGAGTTGACGTCGCGGCAGGTGTTTCCGACTAGCTCGGAGTATACTTTCGTCGCGGTATCGAACCCGAACGACGTCTCCACCTGCTCGTTCTTGAGATCCCC
Organism: Endomicrobiales bacterium; assembly: GCA_016930715.1. Lineage (GTDB taxonomy): Bacteria > Elusimicrobiota > Endomicrobiia > Endomicrobiales > JAFGGC01 > JAFGGC01. The sequence goes on along the minus strand of JAFGGC010000002.1, from coordinate 106,942 downwards.
ATCTATCGTTTTCGGAACACCTATGAAACTGACGGGCAGTTTCTCTTTCTTGAAATATTCCGCAAGAAGCGCAGCGTTTGTGTTGGAGTCGTCCCCTCCTGTTACCACGAGCCCGTCTATCTTGTTGCTAACCAGGACCTTTTTTGTCACATCGAACTGCTCCGGCGATTCGATCTTGGTCCTTCCAGACTGTATCATATCGAAGCCGCCAGTATTCCTGTACCGGTCTATGATATTGCCGGTCAATTCTATCCATTTGTTCTCGAGTATTCCGGAAGGCCCGCCCAGAAATCCGATGAGCGTGTTCTTCCTGTTGGCTTTCTTGAGCCCGTCGTAGAGGCCCGCTATCACGTTATGGCCGCCGGGGGCCTGGCCTCCCGAAAGCACGACCCCGACCCTGACTGTTTTCTTTGAAACCTGCTGGTTCCCGCCTTTTGCCAGACTTATTACCGGCATTCCGTAAGTGTTCGGAAAAAGTTTCTTCACGGTTTCGCGGTCCGACACGCTTTCGGTGCGTTTGCCTGCTTTTGGTTTCACCGATTGAGGCCCGCCCCTTAGCACCGAGGGAAGCGCGGGCTTGAATTTTCTTCTTGCTTTTTGGAATTCGGACATTAGATTCTGCTTTTCCATTAACATTTCCTCCTGAATTGCGCCTGATTTAAGAGACTATTATACATAAAAATGAATTATTTTTAAATGCGGGCAAGTCATAGTCTATCGATGCGGAAAGAAGGGGATGACGGATGGGTACTAGTAAGTGCTCCAAACAGTGCCTTTGGTGTCCGTGTGAGTGCAGTTGAGGTACAGGTCGCCCCAGGGCCTTGCGCCCACCACCGTGGGGTACATGTTCTCCTGGTAACCGCACCTGCCCCAGTGGCAGGGGCCTTCCGAAGGGAAGTCGCCGAAAAGACTGATGTCGGTGTACTTAATGTGATAAGGCGGGCAGTATATGACGGGCATCTCCTTGATGAATTTACCGTTGTTCATCGTCAAAATCCCGCCAAGCGTGTTCGGGTTGGTGGACTCGCCGCTGGTCGTCGGGCGCGGAAACCAGCCCTCCGTTTCCGCATAGTATATGTTAATGGCGCTCTTTATGGCGTTGATGTTGCCCCTTGTCGAACCCTCATTGGACCTTCTTATCAGGTCGGCGAACTTTGGAAGGGCTATCGCGGACAATATGCCGATTATCGCCACGACTATCATAAGCTCGATTAGAGTAAAACCTTTCTTCACAGTTGTATGCTCCTCGGCGTGGATTGAACCTCTTATATAATTCTAAAGTATTTGAACTATAATTTCAACGTGTTTTTTGTCACAGGGACCGGATTTATCAGGACCGTTGTCACTTCGCGTCTTCATACGGCGCGCTTTCCGAAGCATTTCCAAGTTTTATCGTTCCCCATAAACCGACTGTTTTGAACGCCTCAAGCTCCGGGTCCAGAAACGGACTGTCCGAATACCCGCCGCCACGGCCGCCTGCCGGACGGCCCTGAGGCGCGCTCTGGGCCGGACCTTTTCCCTGCTGCATCGCTTCAATGTTCTTCCGTTGCTGCTCAATTATCATGTTCATATCTATTTCGGAGGTTTCAACGCCCATGCTTATCTCCGAGCATTCCCTAGCCCCAATAGCGAAAGGGGCGTCCGCGCTTTTTCCAAGCGGTATCTTGAACTCATACGTCAGTTTCCTGCCGCTCATCGATATGCCGGCCCCTATGTCTATGCCTTTCGCGTCCGAAAGCATGGCCACGGGGTAATCGTGCTCGAGAATCTCCACCTGAAGGTTGTTCATCATTTCGCTTCCTATCACCTGGAAAAGAGGCGTTCTCAAATACCTTATCTTCTCCACGAGAACTTCGTTCATGAACGCCGAATCATTGGAGAACCTGAGGCCGAAAGCTTTTGCCTTTTTGCCATTCGGGTCGAACCACAGGGTAAAGGTCTGCTTGAACAGCCCCATCATCTGGGCCTTTGTCTTCTTGTCGGTGACCGACATGCACACGTACAGGTTCTCGGCGTCGTTCATCGCGCCGAAATAAACGTTCATGGCTTTCACCATCCTGCCGCGCCATTCGTCGTCGTTCCCGTCAACCGATATCTCCCTGTCCTTCCAGCAGCTCTCGGTCTTGAAATCCCTGCAGCCGGAAAGGAAAAGGCCCGCGAACAATGCCAAACATACTGCAATTTCAACTCGTTTCATGCGGATCAGTCCCATTTCTTTGTATTCTATATATTTTCCCGGCTTTTAGCAACACCAACCCTCGAAAAATCCGAGCGCCGGCCCCGCGTGAACGTTAAAATGGTATAATACGTGGTATCATCGCCCGTAAAAGGAGCTCTATATCTTTCTTCCAACGACAAAATCGGAACTTGACAAGCTCGGCTGGGAAAGGCCGGATATAATTCTTGTCACCGGAGACGCCTACATAGACAGCCCGCACGTCGGCGTTTCCATGGTAGGCAAGTACCTTCTAAAACACGGTTTCAGGGTGGCGGTAATAGGCCAGCCTACCGTAGAAAACGGCTCGGACATAACGCGTCTCGGAGAACCCGCGCTCTTCTGGGGTGTGACCGCCGGCTGCGTGGACTCGATGGTCGCCAACTACACCGCCCTCAAGAAATGGCGCAGGCAGGACGACTACACTCCCGGCGGAATTAACAAAAGACCCGACAGGGCAGTGATCGCCTACACCAATCTCATAAAACGGCATTTTAAAAGCTCAAAACCGATAGTCATAGGCGGCATCGAAGCGAGCCTCCGCAGGATAGCGCACTACGACTACTGGGACGACGCCGTGCGGCGCTCGGTGCTCTTTGATTCGAAATCCGATATCATCGCCTACGGAATGGCCGAAAAAACGGTCCTGGAGCTCGCGAGAGCCTTCAAAGAGAAAAGGGACTGGAAAAGCATCAAAGGGATATGTTACGCGTCGTCATCGCCTGCCGCCGGCCTGGCAGAGCTTACCCCGTTCGAAGAAGTGAAGGAAGACAAGAACAGGTTCCTTGACATGTTCATACGGTTTTACCAGTACTGCGACGACCCTTCAAAGGGCTTCTATCAGAAACACGGCGACAAGTACCTCATCCACAATCCCCCAAGAGAATACCTGTCGGCAGGCGAACTTGACGAAGTATTCGACCTCGATTTCGAACGCGACGTCCATCCGTATTACGGGAGACTAGGCCAGATACGCGCCCTCGAAACGATAAAGCAGTCCGTGACCTCGCACGTCGGATGCTACGGCCAGTGCAGTTTCTGCTCCATCTATCCCCATCAGGGAAGGAAAGTCGTGTCACGCAGTGCCGGATCGATAATAAAAGAGGCCGAAAGGATAACTCGCCTGCCCGGTTTCAACGGTATCATATACGATGTCGGCGGGCCCACGGCGAACATGTACGGCACCGTCTGCCTCAAGGGCGGCGCGCCCTGCAAAAATAAGCTGTGCCTGATCCCCAGCCCCTGCGACAGACTCAAGATGGCCCATGACGCGCAAATAAAGCTGTATGACAGTATACTAAAAGTGCCCAAGGTTAAAAAAGTCTTCGTTTCCAGCGGCATACGCCACGACATGGTCGTTCGGGACAGGAATTTCGGCGCAAAATACATCGAGGAATTGGTAAGGAAACACGTTTCAGGGCAGATAAAGATAGCTCCCGAACACTACGACAACGAAGTGCTCGGACTTATGAACAAACCTTCCGTCAAGTCCTTAATGAAATTCAAAACCGCTTTTGAAGAAGCCTGCAGAAAACAGGGAAAGAAACACTTCTTGACGTATTACCTCATTGCCGCTCATCCGGGCTGCACGCCAAGGCATATGTACAAGCTGAAGGACTTCCTAAAAGGCGGCGTGAAAACCTTCCCGGAACAGGTGCAGATATTCACCCCCACTCCCTCGACCGCTTCGGCCGCCATGTACTGGTGCGGGATGGACCTTTCGGGCAGGAAGATATTCGTTGAAAGAAACCCATCCGCGAAACAGAAACAAAAAGACATAATAAGAAAATAACCCGCCTGCGCAAGACGCATCAGTGATAAACGCGCCTATCCGGCGCATCGCTGATTCTGCTACGGCGGGTCGTCCGCAGTTTTATATTAATTATTAAAACAGATTTACTTTAGAGGCGGAACGTTTTTCTGACCAAGGTCAATCGTGTATTTTTTTGCGGGCAATAAAAAACCCCCAACTAATAATTGAGGGTTTTTATTTGTACTAAATTTCAGAAAAACTATATTTTTCTGACATTAGCCGCTTTGGGTCCTTTGTCAGACTTTTCAACGTCGAATTCGACGGTGTCGCCTTCTGCCAAAGTTTTAAATCCTTCTGATGCTATAGCCGAGAAATGCACAAACACATCTCCGCTGCCGTCATCATTGGAAATAAAGCCAAAACCTTTTCCATCATTGAACCACTTGACTTTACCACGTGCCATTACTTACTCACCTACTTTTTTCTGATCCCGCCTGAGGCGGGATGATTAATCTAAACCCCGTAACAACGGAGTTTACTGTGGAATAGTATAACATATTATATGACATTTTCAACATTTTATTTAAAAATACTTTTAAACAAAAAAGGCTCGTTTTCAGGGCCCGTTTCCCGCTGCTTTGCCTGCTTAGCTGGCTGCCTCGTTAGGATTTGCCAGCCTGCGTTAACCGTTTCGCAAATAACCACAGCTATTCGCTGTATTTGCGAAACAACTTCGGCTGGTCCGCCAAAGCAATCCCGCATTTGCAGCGAATAGCTGCGCCTTTTTGCGGGATGACTTGCGTGGGCGGAAACCTTCCAAACAAATTGACGGTCCAGAGCCGTCCGTGTTACCATTATCAGCCTCGTCGGCTGACCCGCCGATGAGGCGGGCACCACTCCTAATAGAAAATAGCTTTACAAGAAACCTGCCTCGTTAGGATTTGAACCTAAAATTGACGGTCCAGAGCCGTCCGTGTTACCATTACACCACGAGGCAACTAACTAGTAAAGCTATTTTCTAAAACATTGTTTCTTTTTTAATGAATGTTTCAATATACATTCAGTTGACTTTAGCATCCCCGCCTTTTGCCGCTTCGTCCGCGTAATTAAGCTGAAGGTCGGATATGGTATTCGCGATCAGGCTTTCTTCGTCCTTGGTGAGGTTCCCCTTTGTCTTATCGCGCAGCATCACAAGGAGATCAATGGTAACCTGCGCGTGCTGGAGCTCTTTTTCGGTCTTTCCCGACATCGGATTCGGTATCTTGCCAAGCTGCTGCCAGCAGGCGGAAGCCAGCATCATCACTATGCTCGCGAAATGCGAATTTACGTTCTTTTCCATCACATAACCCCTTTTTCACGCGTTTAAAAACACTTTTTCAGGCATTCTTCGAGCCGCGCTATTACTTTGTCCTTACCCAGTATTTCCATCATATGAAAAAGGCTCGGGCCAGTTGTTTTGCCGGAGATCGCGACCCTGATGGGATGAAACACCTTTCCCGTCCCCAGTCCTTTTTCGGCGGCCAGGCCTCTCGCGAACTTTTCGAGCCCTTCGGCCGAAAAATCATCGTGTTCTTTGAGTTTTTTGGCGCTTTCTTCAATGACCACCTTCGCCGTCGGCGCCTTGAGTGTTTTATCGACGGCTTCGGGTTTATATTCTACACTATCGGCGAAGAAAAAGTCAATAAGTCCGGGCACTTCGCTGAAAAGCCTGAACTTTTCCCGCTCCATTTCTATTATTTTTGACGCGAGCGCCCTGTCCCAGCCCTTTACCTTGTCGCCGCTGCCGGTTTCTTCCGCCCATTTGTAGAAGGCGTCCGGCAGTTTCGACGGTTCTATCTTTCTCATATATTCGCCGTTCATCCATTCGAGCTTCTTCGGGTCAAAGACAGCGGCGTTAGGCACGCATCTTTCAAGACTAAATTTGGAAACCAGTTCGTCTTTGCCAAACAGCTGCTGGCTATCCTCAGTTGACCATCCAAGCAGTGCCAGGTAATTGACCAATGCTTCTGGAAGGTATCCATCCGCCTTGTATTCGAGCACGGAAGTGTGCCCGTGACGCTTCGAAAGGCGCGCGCCGTCGGCGCCCAGTATCATCGATATGTGGGCGAATACAGGCGCCCTCCAGCCGAGCGCGTCGTATATGTGCATTTGTTTCGGCGTGTTCGAAAGATGGTCGTCGCCGCGGATGACATGGGATATTTTCATCCTCACGTCGTCGATTACGACGGCGAAGTTGTACGTCGGAACACCAGAAGCCTTGATTATCACGAAATCATCGAGCATCGAGTTGTCAAACTCTACCCGGCCGCGTATGACATCGTCAACCGCGATTTTTCCTTCGCTCGGCACTTTGAGCCTAACTACCGCCTTCCTGCCTTCAGCTTCCTTTATTTTCCGCTGTTCGGCCGTCAGTTCCCTGCACCTTCCATCATATTTTGGCACCTTCTTTTCTGCCTGCGCTTTCTTGCGCATCTCGTCGACTTCTCCGGGAGTGCAGTAGCACTTGTAGGCCCTGCCTTCGGATACCAGCTTTTCGGCGTATTTTTTGTATATGCCCCGCTCGTTCGCCTCCATCTGAAAATACGGCCCAAAACTGCCCTTGCTTCGAGTTTCGAGTTTCGTGTTTCGAGATTGAATTTCCGGTCCTTCGTCCCAGTCAAGGCCGAGCCATTTCATGCTTTCAAGTATGGCGCCGACGGATTCGTCCGTCGAACGCGCCTCATCGGTGTCCTCAATGCGCAGTATGAACGTTCCCTTTTTCTGCCTGGCAAAAAGCCAGTTATACAGGGCTGTCCTTGCTCCCCCGATATGCAAATAACCGGTAGGTGATGGTGCAAATCGGACTCTAACGCTCATTAGTAAATTACTTTGTTAAGCGGATACTCGATTATGCCTTCGGCGCCGGCGCGCTTGAGCTCCGGAAGGATCTTCTTCACCGTCTTTTCCTCCAGTATCACTTCAAGCGCCACCCAGCCCTTGAGGTCAAGCCTTGATACGGTGGGCTTTTTCAAGGCCGGAAGTATGGATTTTATTTTTTCCAGGTTTTTTTCGGCAACGTTCATCTTCAGGCCTACCATCCCTTCGGCGGCAAGCGCGCCCTTGAGGAGTATGGCGATGTTCTCTATCTTCTTCCTTTTCCACGGGTCGTTCCAGGCCTTTTTGTTGGCGATGAACCTCGTCGTGGAAGTCAGCACTTCCTCGACTATCTTGAGGTTGTTTGCCCTCAAGGACGAACCCGTCTCCGTGAGCTCCACTATCGCGTCGACGAGCGCCGGCGCTTTCGCTTCAGTCGCGCCCCAAGAAAACTCGACGTCCGCTTTCACCTTTCTGCTTTTCAGGTATTTCCTGACGTAGTTAACCAGTTCCGTGGCTATCCGTTTCCCGCGGAGGTCTTTTACCGACTTTATCCGCGAATCCTTCGGCGCGGCAAGCACCCACCTGACCGGCCTGAAACCCGATTTCGCGTATATGAGCTCGCAGACTTCTTTTACGTCGGCGCCGGACTCGCATATCCAGTCGTATCCGGTAAGCCCCGCGTCGAAGACGCCGTCCTCGACGTATTTTGCCATCTCCTGCGAGCGCACCATCATTATCTCAAGTTCTTCATCGTCGCAGGCCGGGAAATACGAGCGGTCGGAGCAATATATCCTTATGCCGGCCTTCTTGAATATCTCGGCTGTCGATTCCTGCAGGCTGCCTTTTGGAAAACCTATTTTCAATTTTTTCATTTTATCCTCTCTGAAATTAAAGTGGTTCTATTCTACATCTTTAATCCGTCTTTTTCAACGCTTGACGGCTTTTTTAAGCCCCTTGACCTTTTCCGTCACCTCTTCGGGCACCGGCGGAAAGTCGGCTTCGTCCTTGAGCCCTTTTATGTCAAAATCCTTCACTCTCGGGAAGATTTTTTTTAGCTCCGGCACCATTTTCTTCGCCGCGTATGACTTGACGATACCCTTTCTCAAGCCCGCGTGCCAGCCAGAGGAGAAAGGTATGATGACAAGCCCGACGACCGTCAATCCGAGAATGAGCCCCAGGCCCGCCCCCACTATACCGTCTATCAGCCTGGGTATCACTATCTTGACCATCCTGCTCAGGATAAACCCGCCTACGATGACCGCCGCAGAGGCCGCGAAGAAAGCGGCGTAGAAGTTCACGCCTATCCTTCCTGAAAGGTCCTGCGCCGCCCACATGCCGGAAAAACCGCTCAGGATCCATATAAGGCTTGTTATTATCCCGGTCTCGTAGCCGAGAGCCCCGAAAACGGCGATTAGCCCGATAAACAGCCAGTCGCAGTAGTTCATTTCACCCCGTGTATGACAATGCCGCTGGCCACTTTAGGAAAAAAGTACGTCGACTTCTGGGGCATTGTCTGGTTCGCAAGAGCGATATTCTTCACGGCTTCTATCGGCGTGGCCGGGACGATGACGGCAAGGCATTTCTTTTTTCTCGCAAGGGCAACGGTTTCTCCCGCGTCCTTGACGTACGTGATATTTTCAGGAGGAACGTCCTTTAAAAGAATCGAGTGCAGTATGCTCACGCCCAGCTCCTTGTAAGACCTGCACTTGCCCGGCATGGCCGCATCGAGCGTGCCGCCTTTTTTTATCACGAGCGTCCTTTTTTTGCCGCCCTTTACCAGAAGAAGCGGCTGCGGAAGCCTTCCTTTAAGCCTGTCGTAAGCGCTTGCCGGGAGAACGTTGAAATACTTCTCTATCCTTTCCTCCAGGTCGCGCGGTTCCCGCACGACCCTGTGAGTAGGCCATATCGAAAGCCCCGGGTCCTCCATCGGGCACAAGAATATCATGACGTAATTGTATTCGGACGATACGGAATATTTTCTGTCCGCTTTTTTCTTTTCCCTAAGGTAATTCCATGATGTTTCATACCTGTGGTGCCCGTCGGCGATAAAAACTTTCTGCGAACCCAGGGTTTTTTCCGCCGTTCCTATGAATTCCGGTTCCGTTACCTGCCAGAGCCTGTGAAGCGTGCCTTCCCCGTCCTTTGCAGATACAAAACCTTTTTGTGAAGATATTTTCCTCAATAAACGGACCATTTTTCGATTCTTATCGTTAAAAAGACCGAATATGGGGCTCAGGTTCGCTTTCGTGGCCTTAAGCAGTTTAAGCCTGTCCTCCTTGGGTTTTGACAGGGTCCTTTCATGCGGTTTCACAGAACCCCTGTGCGGGTTCTCGATCTTGAGGCAGGCGAAAAATCCCCTTCGCGTCATTTTCCTGCCGTGATCGCTGAAAACCTGCTCGTAGGCGTAAAAAGCGGGCGCATCGTCCCTTACAAGCACGCCCCTATCAAGCCACTGCTTCATTAGTTTCGCGGAATGCCTGTACTTGTCAAGCCCGCCGGCCTTATCCGGCAGTTCAAGCCTTACCATGTTGTAAGGGGACATTTTTTTAAGGCGCTTCTTTTCAGCTTTCGATATTATGTCATACGGAGGGCATATTTGTTTGGTAATATTTCCACTTTCGTACCGTATGCCGTAAAAAGGTCTGACTTTAGCCATTTTGCGCGTTCCTTTCTGTTTTTTGACCGAATTCCTTTCGGCGGGATACTGCCAGATTTTCTACCGACAGACCGGATGCATTATTTTTCTTAAACGGGTATGCGGTATCTCCGGTTATTTAGCGGACAAAACTTCTGACACTTTTTGCGCTATGCGTTCTGGCTTGGCGAGCCTGCCCTCGCCGGTTTTGCCGCAGGCGAGCTCTCCCTTGTCCGGTTCGACAATGACATACCCGTAGCCCGCGAGGGTCTTCTCGTTCTTTCTTGTAGCCGGATGCTTCCACATATTCTCGTTCATGGAAGGGCATATCACAACTGGCGCCCTTGACGCTAAAACGACGCTCGAAAGCAGGTCTTCCGCCCGGCCCGAGGCCAGTCTTGCCATAACATCCGCCGTAGCGGGCGCTATGATAACGGCATCGGCCTTATCGGCCAGCGACACGTGCTCGATGTCCCACTCGGCGTCCTCGAACATGTCGCAGTATACCTTGTTCTTCGACAAAGTCCTCAATGTTAACGGCGTTATGAACTTCGCGCCGTTTTCTGTCAGTAGGCAAGTTACGCTGGCGCCGGATTTGACCAGTATCCTCACGAGCTCGCAGGCTTTATACGCCGCAATGCCGCCGCAGACGCCGACAATCACGTTCTTATTTTTTAGATTTGCCATTTTTTCCTGACTCTTCCTTTGACGCGAGTTTCAGATCATCTTCCTGTTCGGCAGCAGGTTTCATTTTCGACCTTGCCTTTGCGATGTCTTCGGGCGTCACGTCTCCGCTTGTAATATCGCTTATGGCCTTTTTTATGATCTCCGACTGGCTGAAATGCCTGAAATCGTCCATTCTTTTAAGAACGCTGATCCACTGCCTTGCCAGTTTGACCACGCTGTAACGGCTGGATAATACATTGTACTGCTGCTGCTTTGCCTGGCTCATTTTTCCTCCTGTTGGGAATTAACTCACTTAAATCTCGGTATTTTCGCGCGTTTTGTCTTTCTTCTTTCTCCCAAAATAATTTCCTTAAGCTCGGATATGGCAACGTCAAGTTTGTCGTTAATAATCAGATAATCGTACTTCGGGATGTACGTGATTTCCTTTTTAGCGTTCTCAAGCCTCTTCTTTATCGTTTCCCGGGAATCTTTCTTGCGCTCTTTCAGCCGTTTTTCAAGGACCGCGAAATTCGGCGTCATTACAAAAATCATCACGGAATCTGGGTAAATTTTTCTGACGTTCAATCCGCCCTGCACGTCAATATCGAGTATGATGTCTTTGCCGTTTTTCACGCATTTTGAAATATACGATTTCGGCGTGCCGTACATATGCCCGTGCACCTTCGCCCATTCCAGGAACTCGCCTTTCTTCACCATGCCGGAGAACCTGCCCTTGGTGACGAAAAAATAGTGGACACCGTTCTTTTCGCCGGGCCTCGGGGCGCGCGTCGTGCATGAAATGGAATACTTAAGGTCCGGTATCCTTGCGACGACGTGGCCGGAAAGGGTGCTCTTGCCAGCTCCAGACGGCGCAGAAACCACGAATATTATCCCTTTTCTTTTCATACCCTATCCTTATTTCCCGACTATTGAATAAAAACGCCTAAACATAAACGCATTTCATTTGCGAACGATTATCGCGGCCAGTGCGAGCCCGAGAGCTGCATAAGCCACCCACTTCACGGATACTTTTTCCTTTCTTTCGTCCGCAACCGAAACGTCCTTCTTCCCGCGCTTTATAACAGAAATGTCCTCCCGTATCTGAGTTATCTCGGAACGCATAAGCGCCGATTCGTTCTCCAGTGACTCTATCTTTTTCTTGTCCGGAATGTTCATCAGGCCTTCGCCCAGCATTTTCTTCTGGGCGCTTACCTGCGCCCTTACGGCCTCGATATCCGAAGAAAGCAGGTCGCACTTCCTGTTTATCATCTCAAGCTTGTAGTTCAGGTCGCTTATGGCGGTGTTCAGAAGTCTGTATTCAGAATCCGCCTTTCCGACCTGTTTCGGCGCCGACGTGCTTTCTTCGACCGTGGTAACGCCCAGTTCACCTTCCCGGGCCGGAACCGACGGAGACACAAGCGCGAGCAACACGATAACCGCAATTATTTTTTTCAGCACCGAACAACCGCCTCAAGTTTTTATGTTGTCTTTTATGATCCGCATGTCATCCGGAACGGGGGCGGTGAACTCAAGCGCCCCGCCCGTTTCGGGATGGCTGAACTTTATCTTGTACGCGTGCAGCATCTGCCTGGCGAACCTGTATCCGGCCGCTTCACAGGGGGCGCCGTAGAAAACGTCGCCGAGCACGGGATGGCCTATGTAAAGCATGTGGCTCCTTATCTGGTGCGTCCGGCCCGTCATGGGATGCACCTCAAGTATCGAAAATTCCCTTGCCCTGAACCTCACCAGGAACTCTGTGATACCGTGCTTTTTCGCAAGAGGACCGACGATGATTTTCTTTCTGTCGCCGGGCGCCCTGCCGAGCGGCGCCTCGATCCTGCCCTTGTTTTCTCCGACAAACCCTTTCACCGCCGCCAGATAAACCTTCTTGACCGCCTTATTCTGGAATTGCCTTACGATGCTGTGTTTCGCTTTTTCGTTCTTGGCGATTATCATCACACCCGAAGTGTCCTTGTCGAGCCTGTGCACCATGTAAGGCACGAATTTTCCACCGGCGTAGGCCACGACCGCGTTTAACAGCGTGTCGTCCTCGTGCCCGGCCGCGGGATGGACTACCATTCCGGGAGCCTTGTCTATTAAAAGAACGTTTTCATCCTCGAAAATCACGTCAAGCGCAGCATGGAACCCTTTTGCCGTTTTCTTCTCCTCTTTGGGCACGGTGAGCTCCACGGTTTCACCCGCCCTGACGATCCTGTGCGGCGAAGGCACGGTGGAATCAAGAAGCACGTTCCCGGATTTAATCAGTTTCTGCAGATACCCCCTGGAATAGTCCGGCAGGCGCTTCGCCAGGAAAACGTCGATTCTCAAACCGTCCTGGTCAACCTTTATCTTCATTTTTCCTTAAAAAGAACAGCGCGGCCGACGATAACACCAGCGCTATAGACAATAACTGGCCCGGCGACATCGCAAGCAGCGTGCCGCCCCTGTCGTCGCCCCTGAAAAACTCCAGAACGAACCTCGCGACCCCGTACGCTCCCAGGTACGCCGCCAGAACGAACCCTTTCGGATGGCGCCCCGTGTCATATTTGTGCAGAAGGAAGAAAATCGACAGGTTCACCGCAGCTTCATACAACTGCACCGGATGCCGCCACACTCCGAGCGGCGCGAGGCATTCCGGATTGGTGAATTTAACAGCCCAGGGAAGGCTAGTCGGCGTGCCATAGCAGCATCCCGCGAAAAAACAGCCCAGCCTTCCGAAAAAATGCGCCAGCGCGAGTGCGGGAGCCATCAGGTCGGCCATCATCCAGAAATCCAGTTCCTCGTGCCTTCTTACGTAATAGATGACGGCGGCCGCGCCGAAAAGAAACCCTCCGTAATAAACAAGGCCTCCTTCCCAGATCTTCAGGGCGTCCCACGGCCGTGAAAAATAAAACTTCAGATTCAAAAGAACGTAAAAAAGCCGAGCGCCCACCAGTCCAGAGATTATCGTGTAAAGAACTAGGTCGATTATCCTGTTCTCCGGAATGCCGTGTTTTTTCGACCTCAAGACCACGTATTCCAGCGCTGCGAAAAGCCCGAGCGCCACTAAAACCCCGTAAGTCCTTATGGCAAATGGCCCGATCTTCAGAATCGAAGGAAACATTATAGTCCTATGGCGAATTTGAGCCGCGGCAGCCTGTTTTTAACGTACTTGGACACTATTACCGGCACCGTCAGACCGCTTGCCAGGGCCAGCACGAACGTGAGATAGAAGCCCCATCCCAGATAATCGTATATCAGAAGCTTGAAAAACACCTGCGGAAACCACGAAACAAGGTATATCTGGTACGAATAGCCCTCTATGAACGAAAACATCTTTGTTATGACCGCCGGATAGCTGAACACGATATGCATCGACACCGCTATTCCCGACACGGCGGTCAGCGCGTAAAAAAACCCGGCCTTCATCTTAAAGTAATTCATCGCCAGAAGAAACACCGTGAACAGCACCGCCGCCGCCTTGTTCCTCACCACCGGCAGCAACTGTTCCTTGAACAGGCACGAAACGCATCCCAGCCAGAAAAAAAGCGCGTAGTTCACGACACCGTTAAGGTTCAGAAAAAGGGTTTTCACCGGATTAAAAGCGTTTACCAGCAGCAAAGCCGCCGTGAGCAGGGATATCACGACAAGAGACCTCTTAGAGACCGCCTTCAAAAACACCGGCGATATGATGAAAATAATAAAAAGCGTCGGCAGGAACCAGAAGTACAGTATCGCGTTGTGCGTGGGATAGAAAATCATGTCGACAATGGACATCACGCTGAAGTCAACCGGCCTTAAGGCGAATCTGGACATCGCTGCTTTTATCGGGAACACGACGAGGCTTATTGCCAGATAGGGGACTATGAGCCTGTTAAATTTCTTGATGATGAACTGCCCGTAATCCCGGTTGTCCCGCCCGATATTAGTGTAAAAGAACAGAAAACCCGAAATGAACATGAAAAGCGGCATGTGAAAACTGTATATCAGCCCGTGCAGCCAGTAGAAACACGCCAGCAGGGAGTCCTGCGGATAGGTGTTAATCTCAGCGAAGGAATGACCTATCACGACCAGGACGATGCCGAAACTCTGGAGCGCCGATATTTCCTCTATCTTTTCCCTGGAAGTCATTTACAGAACGCCCTTTTTCTTGTTCGTTATGAAACCCAAAAATACCATCGCGGCCCCTGCCGATATGCACGAATCGGCGACGTTGAACGCCGGCCAGTGAAGATCGTTGACGTAGAAGTCGAGAAAATCCACAACCGAACCCAAAAACACCCTGTCGATGAAGTTGCCAGCCGCGCCGGCAATTATTAGAGAAAACGCGAACTTCAAATACGCGCTCACTTGCGCGTGGTGCTTCCTGAACCAGAGAATGAACCCGGCAAAGACCGCCAGCGCGAAAAAAACGAAAAAGAGGTTCCTGCCCTGGAACATGCTGAACGCCACGCCCGTGTTGGTCAGATACGTCAGCTGGAAAAAGGGCAGGACCTCCCTTGTTTCCCCGATATACATACTGCTTCTTATCAGGTATTTCGTCAGCTGGTCAATTATGACAAGAGCGGCTATCATCAAACTGTTGAACTTCCCTAGTTTCAATATCAAGGCATTCATCCAAGGGCTTCGACGCACCTCGGGCATAGGTGCGCTCCGTGTTTATTGTTGTTCGTGACGTCTTCCCTTCTCCTCCAGCAGCGCTCGCATTTTGCGAAATCAGACGGGCTCGCTGAAACGTCCATCCCGTTATCCGGGCCGCCGGGGTCCTTGACGTGGTTCACCCTCACGTCCCAGGTGCCCAGTATCATAGAAAGCTCGTCCCGTGACACGCCTTTAAGCTGCCCTGTTTCGTTTATCACGACGCGCGCTTCGAGGTTCGAGCCGATCTTCTTGTTTTTTCTCAAGTCTTCGCACGCCGCCAGGACCTGTTCCCTTAAACCGAAGTACGCGCCCCACCTTGCCGCGTCGCTCTTGCCAAAAACCGCCTTTTCGTCTATTTTCGGATAATCGGAAATGAAAACGGATTCCGCCAGTGAACCGTCTATCTTTCGCAATTCCTGCCACGCTTCTTCGCAGGTAAACGACAATACCGGCGCGAGCATCCTCGTCAGGGCGTTTATGATTTCCCAGAGCGCGGACTGCGCGCTTTTTCTCGCCGAAGATCCCTTGGTATCGCAGTATAGCGTGTCCTTGAGCGAATCAAGGTAAAAACCGCTAAGGTACACCGTGCAATAGCCGTTTATCGCCACCGCGGCCTTGTGGAATTCGTAATTCTCGTAGGCCGACGTGACCTGCCTTATCGTGTCCTGAAGGCTTGAAAGGGCGTGCCTGTCTACTTCCCTCATCTCTTCGCGCGGGACCTTTTCCGACGGCTTGAACTCAGAAAGGTTCCCCAGAATGAACCTGAAGGTGTTGCGTATCTTCCTGTAGGCGTCGACAAGCCCCTTTATTATCTCCTGCGATATCCTTATGTCCTCGCGGTAGTCCGACACGGCCACCCAAAGGCGCAGTATGTCGGCGCCGTACTGCGATATTATCTGCTCCGGCGCTATGACGTTTCCTAGGGATTTCGACATCTTTTTGCCTTCGCCGTCGACCACGAACCCGTGAGTCAGCACCGCCCTGTAGGGCGCCGCTTCCCTCAAAGCCACCGCGGGCAGAAGCGAGGTCTGGAACCACCCCCTGTGCTGGTCCGAACCTTCTAGGTACATGTCGGCCGGCCAGCAAAGCTCCGGAAAGTTGCCGCTTGCCAGCACCGCCTCGTGGGACACGCCCGAATCGAACCACACGTCAAGTATGTCTTCTTCTTTTCTGAAATCCGCGGACCCGCACCCGCATTTCACGTCAAGGCCCGCCAGAAGCTCCGCCTCGTTTTTCTCGAACCAGGCGTCGGAACCCGACCTGTCAAAGATCCCGGCTATGTGCGATATCACCCTTTCTTCAAGCAGGGGCTCGTTGCACTTCGCGCAGTAGAAAACAGGTATAGGCACGCCCCACAACCTCTGACGGCTGAGGCACCAGTCGGGCCGGGTCTCCGTCATCCCGGTTATCCTGTTCTCGCCGTAGGCCGGCACCCATTTGACCTTCTTTATCGTATCTAGCATCCTACGCCTTAAAGCATTATGCTCCACGCTCATGAACCACTGCGGCGTGGCGCGGAATATTATGGCCCGCTTGCATCTCCAGCAGTGCGGGTAAGAGTGGGACACCTTGTCATCGTGAAGAAGCGCCCCCTTCTCTTTCAATTTTTCGATTATCAGTTGGTTTGCCGCGAAAACCTTGTGACCTTTGAAATCCGGGGCCTCGTCTGTAAAAATGCCGCGCTCGTCCACTGGCGAGACTATCGGCAGTTTGTACTTGAGCCCCACCTGGTAGTCCTCCTGGCCGTGGCCCGGAGCTATGTGGACAACACCCGTTCCGTCCTCCATGCTGACGAAATCCGCGAGCACGCCGACGGACACCCGGTCAACGAGAGGATTTCTGCATTTTATCCCTTCGAGCGCCTTGCCGCTGATACTCTCGATTATTTTATGCTCTTTTATGCCGGAACGCTCGAATACGGACTGCATGAGGCGTTTGGCGATTATCAGGTTCTCGTTTCTGCCGTTTTGGCCCACCTGCACCTTCACGTATTCCGCTTCGGGCTGAAACGCGAGGGCAACGTTAGCCGGGAGCGTCCAGGGAGTCGTGGTCCATATCAGCACTGATGCGCCGTCAGTTCCGGTTTTCAGTCCCTTGAACTCCTCCAGCCCGAACTTGACGTATACCGAATGCGAAAGGTGGTCCGCGTACTCCACTTCGGCGTCGGCAAGCGCGGTCTCGCAGGTCGGGCACCAGTATACCGGCTTTTTCTGCCTGAATATGTAGCCAGCCCTGGCGAGGGCCCCGAACACCCTGGCTATGGTGCCTTCGTATTTTTCCTCGAGCGTAAGGTATGGCTTTTCCCAGTCGGCCAGCACGCCGAGCCTCTTGAACTCGTTTCTCTGTATATCGATGAATTTCCTGGCGAAGGCCGCGGCGTCCTTCCTGAAGCGGACCTTTTCCACCTTGTGCTTGTCCACCTTCATTTCCTTCATGCACTGCTGCTCTATCGGAAGGCCGTGGCAGTCCCAGCCAGGCGTGTAGGGAGCGTGATGCCCGGCGAGAGACTTGTATTTGACTATTATGTCCTTCAATACCTTGTTCAGCGCCGTGCCAAGGTGTATGTGCCCGTTGGCGTAAGGCGGCCCGTCGTGCAGGACGAATTTTTTCCCGCCGGCGGTTTTCGCCTGCATTTTCGCGTATATGCCCGACTCGTCCCATTTTTTGGCGTATTCCGGCTCCCTCTGCGGAAGGTTCGCCTTCATGGAAAAATCGGTCTTTGGAAGATTTACCGTCTTTGAAAAATCCATCCGCGCTATTTATCCTGTTCCTTGAATAAAACCTTGTTGATGAGCAGGGCAAGCTCGTGAAAGGCATCGCCCTTCCTGAATTTTATAGGCTCCACCTCATCGCCCGCGAGCTTCTTCTCCAGCAGGGTCTTGAGGCGGTATATCGGCCCGGCGATCTTGTTCGTGTAATAGAGGTTTGCCGTCACTAGTATCACGATGTTTATCAAGAAGACTATCAGCATAGGCTTCCAGATGAGGTCAAAAAACGTGTAGACCTTGGCCATCTTTATGAACTGCGTGAGGAACTCGACGCTGTTTTCCTTGACGTTGTTGGACTGCGCCCAGGCTATCACTTCGCTGTTAGGGGGAGGCCGGAGCAGGAAGCCCTGTTTAACCTGGTATTTCTCCCAGACAAGCACCGCGATGAGTATGGTGAAGAACATCACGGCAAGCAGTATCACGTTGCCCACGATAATCGAATACTGGAATTTCTTGTCGACAAGGAGACTTTTTCTCAAGTTCATTTTACACCTCTCAATTTTTTAAGCCGGGCAGGCTTGAATACTCCCTTTTCGGTGATTACCGCCGTAATATTTCCGGCGGGCGTGACGTCGAACCCCGGGTGCCTCGCCGCGCTCCCTTCGGGTGCTATCATAACCCCGCCGATCCTGAGCACCTCCTCCGGAGAACGCTCTTCGATCCTGATTCTGCTTCCGTTGCCGGTCTTGAAATCGACAGTCGAAACCGGCGCGGCCACGTAAAATGGTATATCGTGGTATTTCGCGAGTATCGAGAGGGGGTAAGTCCCTATCTTGTTGGCGACGTCGCCGTTAGCCGCGATCCTGTCGGCGCCGACTATCACCGCGTCTATATCCCCGTTCTTCATCAAATGGCCCGCCATGCTGTCGGTTATGAGCGTGTAGGGTATTCTTTCTTTTTTAAGCTCAAAAGCCGTTATTCTCGAACCCTGGAGATAGGGCCTCGTCTCATCCACGTACACGCGCCTTATCTTCTTTTTGTTGTGCGCAGACCTTATAACCCCGAGTGCCGTGCCGTAGCCTGCGGTCGCAAGCGCGCCCGCGTTGCAATGGGTGAGGACGGACGAACCCCTTTTTATCAGTTTTTCGCCGTTCTCCCCTATCTTCCTGTTGGCGTCCACGTCCTCTTTGAGTATTCTCAGGGCTTCCTTTTCAAGAATCCAGTAAAACCTTTTTGGTTCAGCGTCCGCTCGGACGTCCGCCAGCCTGCCCATCCTATCAAGAGCCCAGAAAAGGTTGACCGCGGTGGGGCGGGTCGCGGCAATGCTTTTTATGGCTGACCTCATGTATTTTTTAAGTGCCGCCCCTCTTTTTCCGCCGGCCCTTTTTGCCGCGAGCGCGACACCGAACGCCGCGACGACTCCTATCGCCGGTGCGCCTCTGACGATCATATCCCTTATGGCTTTAACGACATCTTTGTGGGTTGAGCACCTGACAAATGCGGTTCTCCCGGGAAGCAGGAGCTGGTTCAACACGTAAAGCGAACCGTTCTTCCAATAAAATGTCTTTACTCTGCCATAACGCATTAAAGAGATTTTTCCTCTTGTATGATGCTCAAGGTATAGTTTCGAGGACTTCGTCCAGATCTTCTTCGCTCCGGCCGAGGATCTCTATCGTCTTTTCCCTTCCTCTTTCGCCTTTTCTCAAGAAAACCGTGGACCTTCTGACTTCGAAGAATTCCGCAAGAAAACAGCACAGCTCGTCGTTCGCCTTCCCCTCAACGGCAGGGGCGTGCACTTTCACCCTTAATATGGAACCTATCCTGCTGACAACTTCGTTCCTTTTCGCGTTTGGTATGACACGGACTTTAATCATCATGTAATTCGGCTCTCCTTTACCCCGTTAGAGATAGTCCCGCCGTAGGCGGGACGTAATCTCTTGAGTTTTTTCTTTATTGCAGCGCGTGCCCCGTATATCGCAGTTCGTTGATACGTATCCGTTCGTGTATCTCTAACGGGGCCTATCGTGTCAGTTCTCCGGCTCTTCTTCGGGCCGCTTTCACGGCTTCGGTAAAAATATTCTGAAATCCTTTCTTTGTCAGATGCTCGACTGCGGCCTGTGTCGTCCCTCCGGGCGACGTGACGCAGGCTCTCAGCTCCTCCGCCGTACGTTTGTCCGCGGAAAGCATTAATCCGGCGCCGTGCAAAGTCTGGCGTGCCAGTTCTTCCGCCGTTCCTCTCGGGATACCGAGCCTCGCCGCCGCCTTGCCGAGAAGCTCGCATAAAAGAAAGAAGTAGGCCGGGCCGGATCCCGAAACCGCCGTCACGCAATCCATTAGTTTTTCCGGTACCGTGAAAACCTTGCCGCTGGCGTCGAAAACCCTTTGCGCTTTCCGCATGTCGCTTTTTGAAGCGTGTCTTCCTTTTGACAGCGCGGTCGCCCCGGCGCCGGCAACGAGCGGCATGTTCGGCATCGCCCTTACCACCGCGATCCTCTTCCCGACGCCTTTTTCAATGAACCCGGTCGTTATGCCCGCCGCGATGGAAATCACGAGCTGTTTCGGCGAAAGCACGCGGCCTATTTCGCCCAGCACGGCGCGCATCTGTCCCGGTTTCACGGCCAGCACCACTATATCCGCTTTCGCGGCGGCCGCGGCGTTGCCGGAATGGGCTTTTATCCCGTACTCTCTTTTTAAACAAGAAAGCCTCGATCTTCTGACGTCAGAAATCGAAACGGATGAAGAGGAATAGACCCCGCTCCTTAGCAACCCGGCCACCATGGCCTCAGCCATGTTGCCTGCGCCGATGAACGTAATAGTTCTCTTTTTAGCCATTTAACCGAATATCGCCGTTCCTATCCTCACCATGTTCGCGCCTTCTTCTATCGCCACGGTGAAATCGTTTGACATTCCCATCGAAAGGAACCTGAAACCGCCGTTCCCTGCCTTTATCTTTTCAAAAGCTTCCCTGGCCCGTTTGAAGTACGGCCTTGTTTTTTCCGGATCTTCGAAAAAAGGCGCCATTGTCATCAGGCCCGCGAGGCGGATGTTGCCGAACCGGGCCGCTTTTTCCACGAACTCGCCCAATCCTTCCGGGGCAAGACCGTACTTGGCCTCTTCATCGGACACTTTTACCTCCACAAGGCAGTCCTGAATTTTTCCGATCCCGGCCGCGTGCTTCTGTATCTCTTCCGCAAGCGGTATGCTGTCAAGCGACTGTATCACGTCGAATATTTCAACCGCTTTCTTCGCCTTGTTCGTCTGAAGATGCCCGATATAGTGCTTCTTTACGCCTTTTAAAGATTCCCCCATCGCATCAAACTTCTTCATCGCTTCCTGCACCTTGTTTTCGCCTATGTCCCTGACGCCGGACGCGACAGCCCTGGCTATCTCCTCGGGCGGGACCGTCTTTGTCACCGCAACGAGAGTGATGTCCTCAGCCGGACGCCCGGATTTGGCGGCCGATTCGGATATGCGTTGATTTATCAATTTGATTTTCTGTTCGTTCATTAAATAATCTTAGTTTTACATTATATCAAATTTTGCCCAAAAAATAAAGCCCCCGGCCGCCCTTTTGAAGGGGCTTCCGGGAGCCTTATAGTTCTTAAAGTTATGCTTTATGGTTCGATATTGCTCACCATTAATACTCTGGCGGCATCGGCGGCATCGCCGGACCGGCCTGTTTCTTTTCCGGTATGTCCGTTACGAGTACTTCGGTCGTGAGAAGAAGCCCCGCGATGGACGCCGCGTTCTGGAGCGCCGAACGGGTGACCTTGGCCGGGTCTACTATGCCGGTCTTCAGAAGGTCGGTGTACTGGCCGGTCTCCGCATCGAATCCTTGGCTTGCATCTTTTCCGCTGCGCACTTTATCGACGACGATAGAGCCGTCGAAACCGGCATTCTCGGCTATCTGGCGAATGGGCTCTTCAAGCGCCCTTTTTACTATGTTTATGCCGGTCTGCTCATCCATATCTTCGCCTTTGAGCTTTTCAAGGACAGATTGAGCGCGAAGAAGCGAAACCCCGCCTCCGGGGACTATCCCCTCTTCGACGCCGGCCCTCGTGGCGTGCATCGCGTCCTCGACCTTGAATTTCTTGGCCTTCATCTCGGTCTCGGTCGCGGCGCCGACATAGATCACTGCAACGCCTCCCACGAGCTTAGCGAGGCGTTCCTGCAGTTTCTCCTTGTCGTAATCAGACTTGGTCTCTTCTATCTGCTTGCGGATCTGGGCTATGCGTTTTTCGATCTCCTTTTTGTCGCCCTCTCCGGATACTATCGTCGTGTTCTCCTTGTCAACGACGATGCGCTTTGCCTGGCCGAGCATGTCCGGCGTGGCCTTGTCAAGCTTGAGGCCTGTCTCTTCCGATATCACTGTTCCGCCGGTGAGTATCGCGATGTCCTGAAGCATCTCCTTGCGCCTGTCGCCGAATCCGGGGGCTTTTACCGCGCAGACCTTGAGCGTCCCTCGTATCTTGTTTACGACGAGCGTTGCCAGCGCTTCGCCCTCTATGTCCTCTGCTATTATAATGAAAGGCCTTCCGGTTTGGACGACCTTTTCAAGGAGAGGAAGTATCTCCTGCATCGAGGATATTTTCTTGTCGGTTATTATGGCGTAGGCGTTCTCGAGAACGGTTTCCATGCGCTCCGCGTCCGTGACGAAATACGGCGAAACATAACCGCGGTCGAACTGCATGCCCTCCACCACTTCCTTCGTGGTATCGGCCGACTTTCCCTCTTCAACGGTAATAACGCCGTCTTTTCCGACGGCTTCCATCGCGTCGGCGATAAGAGAACCTATCTCCTTGTCGCTGGCCGATATCGAGGCTATCTGGGTTATCTCTTCCTTGCCTTTTACCTGCTTGGCTATCTTCTTAATCTCGGCAACGACCGCGTTCACGGCCTTGTCGATACCGCGCTTTATGTGCATGGCGTTGGCGCCGGCTGTTATGTTCCTGAGGCCCTCGGCTGTTATCGCCTGGGCGAGAACGCACGCCGTTGTCGTTCCGTCGCCAGCGACGTCATTGGTTTTCGAGGCGACCTCTTTCACGAGCTGAGCGCCCATGTTCTCGTACGGGTCCTCAAGCTCTATCTCCTTTGCTATCGTCACGCCGTCGTTGGTGACCGTGGGGGAGCCGAACTTCTTGTCAAGCACCACGTAGCGGCCCTTGGGACCCAGAGTGACCTTCACGGCGTTAGAAAGCTTGTCCACGCCGTTCTTTATGGATTTTCTCGCGTCATCCGTGTATAGTATCTGTTTTGCCATTTGAACCTCACCTCCTGGTGTGTTTTCCTACTTCTCCACTATGCCCAGTATGTCGTCCTGGTGCATTATAAGGTATTCCGTTTCATCGATCTTCACTTCGGTTCCGGAATATTTTCCGTAAAGGATCTTGTCCCCTACCTTGACGTCCATTGGAACGAGCTTGCCGTCGTCTCCGACTTTTCCTTTGCCGGCCGCGACTATTTCTCCTTCCTGCGGTTTTTCCTTTGCCGTGTCAGGGATGATTATGCCTCCCTTTTTGACTTCTTTGGCTTCCAGAGGCTTCACGAGCACTCTGTCGCCCAGCGGTTTCAGTTTCATAACAATTCACCTCCTGCTTTTTTCGGGGTCCAACCCGAGTTTTTTCAGCGCCAAATTGAATTAGCACTCGCCTTTTGTAAGTGCTAATTATAACATACAACTGAAATCCTGTCAAGACCCCTTTAAAAAATATTTAAAATAAAATTAGCACCCGCCAGTAACGGGTGCTAATTCATATTTTTAGACGGTAATCGAGTTTTTTAGAACTTCACTCCAAGGCCGACAGTGTATCCGGTTTCGCCGCACACGCTTGAAGCGCCCATCTGCAGGTACGTAAGAGGTATAAGCTTCAAGTTGACCCCGCCTTCGATGCGCAGGCCCGAAGCCGCGCCTTCCTTGTCCGATATGGTCGAATCAGGCTTTATGGCCGTCTGATCAAACCCGACCGCCGCGTATGGAGTAATGACCGGGAAACCAATGGATGCCGTGGCAAGGGCGGACATCGTGGTCGCCGTGAACTTGTTGCCGTTCGAAGAAACGTTCAAAGCGTTATACACGACCTGAGCTGATACCGAGGGAAGCCCCGGCACTGAGGGTTTCAGTATACCGTAGCGCAGGCCCCCGCCCACCATGGAGGCTCCCGCGTAGCCGGTGTATCTTCCTATAACATCTATGTTTCCGGGAAGTCCAACCTCGGCCTGAAGTATCGGAAGGAGTATGTTGTCCACATCGGCCGCTTTTACTATGGTGTTCTCGTCTTTTACGCTTTTCATCGGCACGTGAATGCCTATGTCCAAGCCCGGCACTCCGAGGTTCGCGCCCTGGTGCACCGCCCCTCCGCCCATAAGCATGCCGAGATCCTTTGAAAGGTTGTCCAAAGCCTCCTGGGCGATAGTTCCCCCCAGAGAAACAACATTATTGAACTCGTCAAACGGGTCCTTGGCCAAAGCCGGCGCGGCGAATACCGCGCAAACCGCCGCAAATGCAATAAACTTTTTCATTTCTTCCTCCTTCTACGTAAAATTTCGAAACAACAATTTCGAATCTCGAAAAAAATTGCTTTCGAGCATTCGACTCTATTAAATCCCATTAGTAACGAGGAAGAATTTTTATGCGGACATTGATGCCGCGACTTGCGCTCACCTGGAGCGGCATCGCGGAGTCCCGAGGATGTGGCGAGGGACGTTCCGCAAAAAATTGCTTCCGAGTTACGTTCCTTCCTGCCACGAAGCCAGGTACTTCTCCTGTTCAGGGGTCAGCTTGTCAATGGCAGTACCCATAGCAAGGAGTTTCAGCCTGGCAATCTCCTTGTCGATATTCTCCGGGACCGGATAAACCTTCTTTTCAAGACTCCGCGCGTTCTTGACCATATACTCGGCGCACAGCGCCTGGTTGGCGAACGACATGTCCATCACGCTGGCGGGATGCCCTTCGGCGGCCGCAAGGTTTATCAGCCTCCCTTCTCCGAGGATGAATACCCTCCTGCCGTTTCTCATCTTGTATTCGTCCACGAAATCCCTGACCTGGCGCACGGACTTCGACATCTTCTTTAGCGCCGTGAGGTTGATTTCCACGTTAAAGTGGCCCGAATTGCAGACAATTGCGCCGTCCTTCATCGCCCTGAAGTGATGCGCGTCTACCACGTTGATGTCGCCCGTCAGCGTCACGAAGATGTCGCCGATCCTGGCGGCCTTCGCCATCGGCATCACGGCAAAACCGTCCATTGTCGCTTCAAGCGCCTTCATAGGGTCCACCTCGGTGATGACAACCTGCGCGCCGTGGCCTTTAGCCCTCATCGCCACGCCCCGGCCGCACCAGCCGTAACCCGCTACCACCACGTTCTTGCCTGCTAGCAGAACGTTCGTCGCCCTGAGTATCCCGTCTATCGTGGACTGCCCCGTGCCGTAACGGTTGTCGAAAAGATGTTTCGTCAGCGCGTCGTTGACCGCGACTATGGGATACGCCAGTACTCCGTCCTGCTCCATGGCCCGCAGGCGTATGACGCCGGTCGTTGTCTCTTCAGTCCCTCCTATTATATGGTCAAGGAGGTTCCTGCGCTTTGAGTGTATCGTCGAGACGATATCGGCGCCGTCGTCCATCGTGATCTGCGGTTTGTGGTCGAGCGAAGCGTTTATGTGCTTGTAGTAGGACCTGTTGTCCTCGCCTTTTATCGCGTAGGTCTGTATCCCGTAGTGCTTCACGAGAGCCGCCGCGACGTCGTCCTGCGTCGAAAGCGGATTGGACGCGCAAAGCCTGACGTCGGCTCCGCCCGATTTTAACGTGACCGCGAGATTCGCGGTTTCCGTGGTAACGTGCAGGCAGCACGCCATGCGCACTCCTTTGAGCGGCTTCCGCGAGGCAAACCTTTTCCTTATGAGCCGCAAGACCGGCATTTCCCTTTCGGCCCATTCAATCCTTTTTTTGCCGTGTCCGGCGAGTTTCATGTCTTTGACGTCGTATTTCACCATTCTCCTCCTGCCTTTTCGGCAGGCCGCCGTGGAGGCGGCCGTTTAAATTCCTTTAACTTTTAAGTAGAAGGTCAAGCAGGAATTGTTTTTAAGAACTTGACCCTACAGTTTGACTTCTTATATTCCCGCTGCGTTTTTGAGGTTCCTCACCTGGTTCGTCTGCTCCCACGTGAATTCCGGACCCTTCCTGCCGAAATGGCCGTATGAGGCCGTCTTTCTGTAGATCGGCCTTCTAAGCTTTAGATACTCTATTATCCCCTTGGGAGTGAGCGGGATGTGTTTCCTCACTATTTCGCTCAAGTGCCTGTCGCTTATCCTGCCAGTCCCGTGGGTGTCTATCATGACAGAAACTGGGTCAGCCACGCCTATGGCGTAAGCCAGCTGGACCGTGCACTTTTCGGCCAGATCCGCCGCGACGACGTTTTTGGCTATGTGTCTTGCCATGTAGCAGGCGCTCCTGTCGACCTTCGTCGGGTCCTTGCCGGAAAAAGCTCCGCCTCCGTGAGCCGCCCATCCGCCGTAGGTGTCGACTATGATCTTCCTTCCGGTCATGCCCGTATCGCTCTGGGGGCCGCCTACCACGAACTTGCCCGTCGGATTGATGAAGAACTTGGTTTTGGAGTCTATCCACCTGCCGGCTATCGGCCTTATTATCTCGTCTATCATTTCTTCCCTGGCCTTGTTGGTTATCTTCCTGCCGGTCCTGTCGAGTATCTCGTCCGTGTGCTGGGACGAAACCACTATGGTGTCGGCTCTGTGGGGTTTGCCGTTCTTGTACTGCACGGTCACCTGGGTTTTGCCGTCAGGGCCGAGGTACTTGAGTATCTTCTTTTTCCTGACCTCCGAAAGCCTCACGGCGAGCCTGTGGGACAGGCTTATCGGAAGCGGCATGAGCTCCGGCGTTTCCTTGCAGGCATAACCTATCATTAGCCCCTGGTCGCCCGCGCCGCCAACGTCGACTCCCTGCGCGATGTCCGGCGACTGGGAATGCACGGCGTTAAGTATCGCGCACGTTTCGAAATCAAAACCATATTTGGGGTGTGTGTATCCGATATCCATTATGATGTCCCTGACGAGTTTATGCATGTTCACGAAAGCCTTCGTCGTTATCTCGCCGCCCACTATTACGAGCCCCATCGTTATGAACGTCTCGCAGGCTACGCGCCCTCTCGGGTCCTGGCTCAATACTTCGTCCAGGACGCCGTCCGATATCTGGTCACAGACCTTGTCGGGGTGCCCTTCCGTCACCGATTCTGACGTGAAAACAAAATCCCTGCCCTTTTCCAAAACACTCATCTTTTCCTTCCTCCTTTATTCTATGTTAAGCACGGTTCCTTCAAAAACCGTTATATCCTTCGATATCCTCGCCCCGTGGCCTATGATGCAATTGTCCAGTTTCACGTTCCTTGAAACGGAAACCCTTCTCCACAGTATGGAGTTCTTGACCACCGCGCCGGGCTCTATTTTGGACCCGTCGGCTATGGTCGTGTAATCGCCTATCACGGCGTTTTTCCCTATCAGGCAGTTCCTGCCCACCACGCAGGGCATTTTCAAGACGGCGCCTTTTTCTATCTTTGTCCCTCTTCCGACCCAGACCCCGGGGCGTATCTGTTCTCCGGGAAGGCTTATCCTGACCTTTCTGTCCAGCACATCGCGCACGCCCCTCCGGTATTCCGAGAGGTTCCCCACGTCTGTCCAGTATTCGTTCATCACGTAGCCGAAAATCCTCTTTCTTTTCTTGAGAAGCAACGGCCAGAGCTGCAGGCCGAAATCATAAAACTGGTTCGCCGGTATGTGGCCCAGCACCTCCGGCTCAAATATGTATATGCCGGTATTGACCGTGTTCGCGAAAACGTCGCTCCATTTCGGTTTTTCGATGAACTCCCTTATTCTTCCTTCCTTGTCGGTTATCGTCACTCCATACTCGAATTTCGAATCGACCGGTTTCAGCACCATGGTTGCCAGGGCATTTTTTCTTTTATGGCATTCCATGGCTTTCGTGAGGTCTATGTCCGTCAGCCCGTCGCCGGACATAACCACGAACGTGGAATCGAAAAACTTCTGCACTTTTTTTACGCCGCCTGCCGTGCCCAGCAGCTTTTTCTCGTACGAATAAAGTATCGACAAGCCGAATTTCGAACCATCCCCGAAATGGTCTCTGATCACGCCGGGGTAATTATGAAGGTTCAGCGCGACGTGCTTGATGCCGTGCGCCTTCAGGTTCTCGAGCGTGTATTCAAGCACGGGCTTGTTCACTACCGGTACCATGGGTTTCGGTATCGCGTAGGTAAGAGGCCTCAGCCTCGTACCCGCGCCTGCCGCCATCACGAATGCTTTCATTTTTATGCCTTTTAAAACCTCGAATGCCTGCTTATTACCGTTTTGTTCCCGACGGCGCTGTTCGCGCTGATGGAAGAACTTGATTCTATCGTGCAGTTTTTCCCTATTACCGATTTTTCTATCCTGACGCCTTCGCCTATTACGGTGTTGTCCAGTATCACGGAATTTGACACGACGCTTCCCTGCCCGATCCTGACATTGCTGCCGAGGCACACGTTGCCTATGAACTGCGAAAAATCCCCGACGTTGACATTGTTCCCGCACACCATCCGGCCGTTCAAGTCCACGTTCTTGCCCCATTTGAGTTTGTTGCCGACCCACAGGTTGTCCTGGCGCATCTTGCCGGGCATATCGAAATCCGCGCCCGAATTTATGAGGTCATAGTGCGCCTGCAGGTACTTGTCGATAGTGCCTATGTCGAGCCAGTATCCCCTGAAAACATACCCGTAAATATCCAACTGCTCCTTCAACAAAGTCGGAAACAGACCTCTTTCTATAGAATAGTTGATGCCCGACGGCATGAAAGAAAGCACGTTGGGCTCGATTATGTAGAAACCGGCGTTTATCGTGTTACAGGTCACCTCGTCCCAGGAAGGTTTTTCTATAAAACGTTCTATCTTCGATTTTTTATCGGTCTCTACCAGCCCGAACATCGTCGGGTCCTTGACCCTCGCGAGGGCGATGGTCGCAAGCCCTTTCTTCGACTTGTGAAAATCGTACATGCCTTTTAGGTTCACGTCCGAGAGTATGTCGCCGTTCAAGACGAATGTCGGACCGTTTATGTATTTTGCCGCGTTCTTGACGGCACCGCCGGTCCCAAGGGGTTCCTTTTCGTGTACGTACGTGATGTTCAGACCCAATTTCTTTCCCGAACCGAAATGGCGCCTGAAATCGTTCGGCATGTAGGCCACGCACAGGACCACGTCCCGTATCCCGTATTTTTTCAGAAGCCTGAACTGGTATTCCAGAAAGGGCCTGTTAATGATGGGAAGCATTGGTTTTGGCATTGAGCACGTCAGGGGCCTAAGCCGCGTGCCGAATCCTCCGATAAGTATCAGCGCCTTCATTTTTTCCTCCCGGTATATTTTCCCTTGAAAAAAGAAAATGTCTTTTCGAGGCCTTTTTCAAGACTGGTCTCCGGCTTCCACCCCAGGACTCTTTTCGCCTTGCCGACGGCGAGAAAGCTGTTCTGCAGTTCGCCGGCTCGCGGCTCCCTGTAAACGGGCTTCTTTCCGTAGCCGCCGATTTCGGCGAGGCACTTGAACAACCCGTTAACTGAGGTCTTTCTGGACGTGCCGATGTTTATTATCTGGTCGTCGCCCTTTTCCAGGGCGAGCGCGTTCGCCGTGACGACGTCGCCCACGTAAACGTAGTCCCTGGTCTGTTCCCCGTTGCCGTATATGTTCACTTCTTCGCCGGCCAGGATCCTCTGCGAGAATATCGCAACGACACCGGCTTCCCCGTAAGGGTCCTGCCGCGGCCCGTAGACGTTGCCGTACCTTAACGACGTGAATTTCAGCCCGAAAATCCTGGAATAAAACTTCATGTAGAACTCGATAGTGTATTTCGCGATGCCGTAGGGCGACACGGGGGATCCCTTTGCCGACTCGGAAGGGGCTTTTTTTGGACACTCGCCGTATATGGTGCCTCCGCTTGACGCGAAAATAACTTTTTTCACGCCGTTTTCCTTCGCGGCCGCCAGAAGGTTCAGCGTCCCTATGATATTGGTATTCGCGTCGTAAACGGGATTTTCCACCGATTTTCTCACGTCTATCTGCGCCGCGTGATGGTTGATGACGTTGAACTTCCCGCTTTCCAGAAGCTTCCTCACCTTCACGCCTTCGAGTATGCTTGCCTCGTGGAATTCGGCGCTCTTGTTAAGGTTATCAGGCTTTCCAGTGGAAAGATCGTCCAGCACGGCCACGTCGTGGCCCCGCCTGAGGTATTCATCGACTATATTGGAGCCGATGAACCCGGCTCCGCCCGTAACAAGAATCCTCATTTAGTACGCCCCTTCTTTGCTGAAAATGGCCGGTATGGTCTTTAAAAGTATCTGCAGGTCAAGCCCGATGGACCAGTTCTCGATGTAGAATATGTCGAGGTCGATCATCTCCTTGTAGCTCAAAGACGCCCGGCCGGATATCTGCCAGAGACCGGTTATGCCCGGCAGGATCCGAAGCCGCCTTTTGGCCCATTCGTCATAGACCGACGCCTCCCACAGCACCTGCGGCCGCGGGCCCACGATGCTCATATCGCCCTTCAACACGTTAATGACCTGCGGTATCTCGTCTATGCTGTAGCGCCTCAGCAGCTTCCCTATCCTTGTTACCCTGGGATCGTTGCTCATCTTGAACACTGGGCCGGAACGCTCGCTCTTGTGTCGGTATTTTTCAAGAAGAGCGTCGGCGTTCATGACCATCGTCCTGAACTTGTAAAACTCGAACACCCTGCCCCTGTAGCCCATTCTCTTGTGATGGTAAAGGAAAGGGCCCGAAGAATCCACTTTTATGAGAACCGCCAAGAGAAAAAGCATCGGCCACGTGAAGGACAGGGCTATTATCGATATGACTACGTCGACAATCCGCTTGAATATGAAATTGAAGCCGCTCAGGGCCACGGGGCGGAGGTGGAATATCGGCAGGCCGAGGGAAGAGTCTATCACGACTTCTCCCCTGCACAGCTGTACCATGTCGGGAAGGAACTTGAGGTCTATGCTTCTGTGCTCGCACCAGTCGTAGAGGTCGAATATCTTCGTTTCCGACCACTCGTGGCTCACGAATATGACCTGGCTTATGTCCTTCTCAAGGACCGTTCTTTTCACCTTTTCCATCTCGGATTCGTTCGGTGACGGGCAGAAAGTAACCTGCATGTTCGGATGCTTCTTGATTATCGCCTTGATGAGCTTGTTCTCCCTGCCCACGACGAGGACCCGGTCGTAGAACTTCAGGTAGCGGATGAAGAACCTCGCCAGGAACTTGAAAACCTCCCTGTACGCGAAAAGGAACGTTATCGAAAAAACCCAGAAAAGCAGGAAAGTCATCCGCGAATAGGAAAATTCCCTGTAGAAGAAAGAAGCTATCACGATAAAGAACATCCCTAGCGTTACGGAACGCGCTATCCGAAGCAGCTCGTCGAGAAGAGGCAGGAAGTATATCTTGTAAAGCCCGTTCTTGTAGAAAATAAAAAACCACAGGGGTATCACGAAAAAAAGCCCGGACTTGTAAAAAAACCAGTCAGGAACGCCTTTCGTGACCGGCACGTACTCGGAAAAAAACGAGAAAAACCTGAAGTTATAGGCGAAGTAAAGCGAAAGGCATACGGACAGCACGTCCGCAAGGATGAGTATCGATACGATGGTTATTTGAGACCTGCTTATGCGCATTTATTCCCGCTTTTAAATTGATTTTTTAGGTGATTTTAGCATTTTAGGCAGAAAAAAGCAAATTCAGCGCAGCGCATCCCCAACGGAAAGCCTGCTGCCCTGTACGAAAGCCCGCGCGTCCATCGCCTTTCTGTTCTCGGGATGGACCTCTTCGACTATCAAAGATCCGCTGCCGCATTTTACCGTAAAACCCCGCGGATTTTTTACCGATACCACCGTGCCGGGCCCGGCGCCTTCGCGCGGAACTTCATCTGCAACGACGGCCTTTATGACCTTTACCGTTCCGTTTCCGTTCCGGCCTTTCCCGACGTGAAAATACGCTCCGGGCCAGGGTTTTGTACCCCTCACGAGATTGACGATCTCCGCCGCCGGCTTTGACCAGTCGATTTTCCCGTCCGATTTCTTGAGAGACCTCGCGAAAGTAGCCGCGCCTTTCTGGGGAGCGCCGGCGCACTGTCCTTTCCGGATGCGATCGAGGGTCGCGTTCATCGCGCGTATGCCTATGAGCGTAAGCCTGTCCATGAGGGTGACCGCGTCATCCTGCGGCAGTATCTCGGTCTTTTCCTGCACGAGTAAAGGGCCGGTGTCGAGGGTCTCCTCAAGCCAGAAAGTCGTGACCCCGGTCTCATTCTCCCCGTTTATGAGCGCCCACTGGACAGGCGCGGCTCCCCTGTATTTCGGCAGAAGCGAGAAGTGGATGTTGAAACACCCGAACGACGGAGCCGTGAACGCGTCCTTCGGGATGAGCTTGCCGTACGATATCACCACGCCGACGTCAGCGCCGAGTTTTTTAAGTTCCCCCGCCGTTTCGGGATCGAACTTTTCCGGCTGGAAAACCGTTATTGCTTTTTCTTTCGCGAACGTCTTGACCGGAGGCTCCTGCAGATGAAACCCCCTTTTAGCGGGCTTGTCGGGCTGGCACACGACCGCGCATATTTCGTGTTCCTTGTGCAGTTCCTCAAGGAACTTTCTTGACACCTCGGGCGTTCCAAAAAAAACAAGCTTCACCACGTGCCTTCTTTTTTTCTCTTTTTTATTTCGCCGCGTATCCTGCGCCTCGTCCACCACGGCAAATAATCTATGAAGACCTTTCCGTCCAGATGGTCCATCTCGTGCTGTATCGCCCTGCCAAGAAGACCGCTGCCTTCTATCACAACGGGCATCCCTTTTTCGTCCACGGCCTCCACTTTCACGTCCTTATGCCTTTTGATGCGCGCTACTATGCCCGGGAAAGACAGGCATCCTTCTTCTTCGTATATCTTGTTCTTTTTGGAAACCAGCTTCGGATTTATCAGCACCATCGGCTGTTTTTTCCCCCGGGGCCTCGTGTCGATGACGCAAATCCTTAAAGGAACGCCGACCTGTGAGGCGGCAAGCCCCACCCCGGAAGCGAAATACATCGTCTCGAACATGTCCCTTATGAGTTTTTCCACCTTCGGGGTCAGTTCGGCGACGTTCTTGCACTTTTTTTTAAGCACGGGTTCCGGAAATTTCCTTATCTCAAGCAGGCTCATAGCTACCTCGTTCGATAATCACGTATTTTAGCATTTTTTCAGCGGGTATTGAAACGGCAAGGTCAACGCGGCAGGGACCGGATCTGCTCCATAGCGTCTCTTATATCGTTCTCGTCCTTCGACTCCGCCACGTACTTTTCGAAATACTCGCGGCTTTTTTGAAAATCTCCGGACCTCCTG
This sequence comes from Endomicrobiales bacterium, assembly GCA_016930715.1. GTDB lineage: Bacteria > Elusimicrobiota > Endomicrobiia > Endomicrobiales > JAFGGC01 > JAFGGC01. The sequence continues at coordinate 74,087 of JAFGGC010000002.1, read as the reverse complement.
AAAAGAACACCCAGGTTGTAGTATGCCAGAAGGTAATCGGGACGGGTCTTGACCAAGTTTTCGAATATCGCCTTCGATTCCGCTAGTCTGCCCGACCTCATGTACATAAGGCCAAGCTCGTTCCCGGCGTCGGGATATCCGTGTTTGTACCAGGCGTCGTTGAAATTGGCGGCGGCTTCATCCGTCTTGCCCTGCGCCTCCAGGGCAAGCCCGAGGTTGTACAACCCGGAAGGATTGGTCCCGCCCGAGGCCAGCGCCCTCCTGAACCATTTTTCCGCGAGGGCATAGTTCTTCCTCGAGTATTCCAAAGAACCAAGGTTGTTGTGCGCCGCGTCGAGTTCCGGATCCACCGCGAGCGCCTTGAGATAACACTCATAGGCCTTTGAAAAGGCACCCGTGTTGTAAAAAGCAAGGCCGGTGTTGTTGTACGCTGCGGAATAATACGACACCACCTGGTTCGTGAAAAAGTCGTGGCTGGGCCGCTTTGCGATTTCCGTGCGTGCCGAATAGAACCTGAACAACCCGTCGTCGGGCTCGTACTCACCTTCCGAGGAAAGCCTGTGAACCAGCCCCGTCGGGTATGAAACATACCCCGGCGGGAATTTCGAAGGCAGTTCCGCGAATATCGGGAACCTCTTCCTGTTATGGTCCAGAAGGACCATCGCGAGCACGCGCCCCGAATTTATCTCGCGGGCCGGAAGCATCTCCGGGCGCCTTTTTTTCATAAGCTCGTAGCCCCACCTGGTCCTGAAGAAGGCCGCGAGCTTGACATCGCCTCGCCTTCCCTCGCCGGTCTGCAGGTACTTTAAAATGAACGCCGTCGGGTCGTCCGGGTCGTAAACAATGCTGTCTTGGGGCATTGACGAGAGAAGGTTCCTCCCGTAATCGTGCGCGCAGAAATTGGCCCTGTTGGCGCACTGATGGTAATGCATAAAAAACGAAAGAGGCGCCACCGCGAACACCAGAAGCTTCATCAACTCGTTCGTCGCAAGGCCTTTCGCGCCGGCGGCGATAAAAACGGCGAACATCACGCCCGGAAGTATCAGGTGCGGCTCAAGTATCGGCAGGGTCGTTTTCGCGTGCGGGGGCAGGTTCGAGAAAACAACGAAAAGCGGTCCGGAAACGAAGAGCGATATAAGAAGGTACCACGCGAACCTGTCTTTTCTCAAGAAAAACATTCCCGCAAGGCCAAGCAGGGCTCCCGGCAGGGAGAACTGTTCGACCAGCGACTTGATGTAAACGTAGCAATGCGCGATCACCGCGGCCGGGCTCCACGCGAACTTGCTCTGCTCCGGATGGAGCCGCATCCCCCCGTAGTCGGAACGCGTCATTATCTTGAAAAGGCCCTTTAGGCTGTCGGCTTCGCCCCATTCTATCTCCGGCCCGCGCGCCGCCCTGACCGCCAGGTACAGGTACACCGAAAGCCCAATCCCCGCGAAAACGGCGGCCGCAAGCATATCCTTTTTGGAAAGCTTCGCTTTTCCGACAAAAAGCAACATGCCCGGTATGAGGAAGATTATCGTCTGATGGTTCGCCGCCGCGAAAGCTGCCGTGAAGGCGAAGAGGCAGAACAGGCCGGCCGGCCTTTCGGCCCTGTGTATCCTCAGCGCTATTAGCATCAGCAGGACCGCAAAAAAGGCGTTGAGCGAATACATCTCGGAGACCTGGCTCAACCTCCACATAGCCGGCGAGAAAGCGAGAGTAAGCGAGAAGACGCCCCACAGCGGACCGCCGAGAAACTCGATTATCACTGCCGCGAGAAGGCAGACCGCGCACGCGCCCCAGAAAGCGGACATCAGGTTCATCCTGTAGGCCTTGTTGGCGAGGTTCACGGCCCCGCTGAAGACCTTGCCCATAAGCACGTACAGCGGGTACCCGGGAGGATGCGCTATGCCGAGCGTGACGGACGAGGCGCTGAGGTCGCCCGAATCGCGGTAGGGAGACACGGAAGGGTGCATGGTAAAAACGTAAACCGTGAACGCGGCGAAAAAGGCGCCAAGGAGGACCGGGTTTCTCACCTTTTGCCCCTCAAATTGAACTCAAGCCTTTCAATCTCGTACGTCAGCTTATCCCTGTCGAGATGGTACGGGTTTTTTTCAACAAGCTTCTTGAAATACTTCAGTGCCTTGGCGTCGTCCCTCTGCTGGTACGCGTAGAAGTACCCCAGCGCGCTGAGGACGTCGTCGCTGTCCGGAAGAAGCGCCTCGGCTCTCTTGAGCTCCTCGAAAGTCTTGGAGTTCCACCCGACGGCAGAAAACCGCCGTGCTTCCTCGAGCATGTTTGCGACCCTGATCTGGACCTGCCGGTCCTTCATGTGCAGGTTCTTGTACCTCGTAAAAAAAACCACGAAGAACATCATGAACGCGGACAGGAAAAGCACGTAGTAGAGTCTTGGCGCCCTTGTGACGAGGTTGTTCGCCTTTTCGCCGACCGGCGGACCCTCAAGGAGCATATCCTTCGGAAGCATGCTCCATAGCCCTGAAGCTACCACGACGGCGAGCACGGGGAGCCACAGCCTCGGCTCGACCATTATGGTCATCGTGAAATGTATTATCACAAAAAACGGTATGAACAGGAGCGCCCTTCTCAGGAATTTCGGCTTAGAGGAAAGCCCCGTGAAGGCGAAATACGCCAGCGGCCCGAACAGCGCCGCGGCGTACATATACGTCCTGACGTCGCTGACGTTGAAACCAAGGTAGTAAAGATCGGCGTAGTAATGCTTGATATCGTACACCTGTCTCAGCAAAACGTAGGTGCCGAACCCGACTGCGAACAGCACGGCGGTGCGCAGCAGGTAATCCTTCAGCGGCAGCTCATCGAAACGCATGAACGCATAGACGAAAACGAGCAGGATTGCCGTTTCGCGGTTTAGCATCGCCACGAAAATAAGCGGATAAAGGAAGATATCCTTCCTTTTCACTATCAGCGCGCACCCGGCTACGAAAAAGAAAAGGTTAGGTATGTCCATAGGTTGCATGTAGTAACGGATGTAGGTCAGCGGCAGGACGGCCAGCAGGTACAACACACCCATAATGCTTGCCACGGGAACGAAAAACATCGAAAGCAGGTAATGAAAACCTAGGGCGGCAAGAAAAGTGAAAACATACCTCACCGCGAGGTGCGCCTCCTTTATCGAAACCCCGGCATTGTGTATCAGGTCGGCCAGATAGTAAACCAGCACGCGGTACTGTATGGGCGCGGGAGCGTTGCCCGTCATGACCTGTTCGTGGAGTGCCTCCTCCACGCCGGCAAGACGTGAATCGATGAACCAATCGTGCACGATGACCAGCGAAAAAGACACGGCCGCGTACAACACGAGGATAACGTTCAGCGATAACCTGTTCTTTGAAGTGCTCATTATTGACCCTGCCTTATAATGTAGTCTGCGGATCCACGTCCATGGACAGATAAACACCGCGCGGGACTTTATACCCCTTGAACTCCCTGGCAAAGCTTAAAAGCGTGTCGCCGCCGCCCTTGAGCAGCATCTGCCACCTGAACTGCCCGTACAACCTGTACCTCGCGCTGGGAGAAGGCCCGAGTATTTCAAAACGCAGTTCCCGTTTCTTTCTTATTCTATCAATTTCCTCGTGCAGTTTAGAAGCGGTTTCCGATACGAGTTTTTCGTTCTTTCCCCTCAGCATGACGTTTACAAGGTCGCAGAAGGGGGGATAGTGCATCTCTTTCCGGAATTCTATCTCCGCCTCAAAGAAGCTCCTGTAATCGTGCTTCTGGGAATTCTTGAGCACGTAATGTTCCGGATGCCGCGACTGCACGACGACGCGCCCGCCCAGCTCGCTCCTGCCGGAACGACCCGCGACCTGCGTTATCAGCTGGAAGGTCCTTTCGGACGAACGAAAGTCCGGAAGGTACAGGGCCGTGTCCGCGTCGACTACCCCGACAAGCGTCACCCTTGGGAAATCAAAGCCTTTGGCCACCATCTGCGTGCCGAGCAGTATGTCGAAATTCTCCTCCTTGAAATCCCGGTAAACAGTCTCGTACACGCCTTTCTTAGACGCCGTGTCCCTGTCAAGCCGCACTACCTTGGCCTGGGGAAAAAAGTTTTTTATCTCCTCCTCGACCTTCTGGGTCCCGACGCCGAAAATCGAGATGTCGCCCCTGCCGCAGGCAGGGCATATTCCCGGCCATTTCTCCTTGTGGTCGCAGTAGTGGCACTTCAGGGATTCCGGGCTCTTGTGGTAAACGAGGGAAACCGAGCATTCCGGGCACTGCCATACCTTGCCGCAGGACCGGCACATCACTCCGGGCGAGAACCCGCGGCGGTTCAGGAATATTATCGCCTGCTCCCTTCTTGCCAGGGTTCTTTCAAGGAGCTCTAGCATTCGTTCGGAAAAAATCTTTGACCTTTTCTTGAGCTGCCTTATGTCGATTATCTCTATGCCGGGAAGGGGCCTGTCCTCCACGCGTTCGGGAAGCTCGAGCACCCTGACCCCGCCGGTCCTGGACTTGTGGAACATCTCGAGCGACGGCGTCGCCGAGCCGAAAAGCGCCACCGCCCTGCAAAGCTCGGCCCTTTTCAGCGCGACGTCCCTGGTATTATACGCGGGTTTCTGGTCCTGCTTGTAGCTGGGCTCGTGCTCCTCGTCCACGATTATAAGCCCGAGGTTCACGAAAGGCGCGAAAACCGCGGAGCGCGCGCCAAGCATTATTCTTACCGCGCCTTTCCTTGCGGCTTCCCACGTGCGGTACTTCTGCCCCTGGGATACTTTTGAGTGCCACAGCCCCACCGCGTCCCCGAACCTCTCCCTGACAAGGCCTATGAACTGGGGCGTCAGCGATATCTCCGGCAGAAGGAAAATGACCGACCTGCCGCGCGAAATGGCTTCCTGCGCGCACGAGAGGTACACCTCGGTCTTTCCCGACCCCGTTATGCCGTGCAGAAGGAAAGCGTCAGGCTTGTTCTCTTTAATACTCTCGACGACGGCGTCCCTGGCCATCTTCTGTTCGTCCGTGAGCTCAAAATTCCTGCGGGTACCCGCCTGTCGGTCCTTAACGCTTTCTTTTTTCGGTTCGTCCGCCCTTTTCGGGGCCCTGAGAGCCGGAGAAAGCACGGCCGAAAGCGCTTCGCCGAAACTGCAAAGGTATCGGGCGCTCATCCACCGCGCGAGCTCAAGAAGCTCGCCGTTCAGGACGGCCTCGCCGTCGACGACGGAAATTATTTCCTTCGGCCCGTCGATATCCGGCTTCGCCACCATTCCCGTAACGTAACCGACCACTTTTTTCGGGCCGAAAGGCACAATGACCCTGCGGCCGCAAAGGTCCGCGGCGGCAAATTTATCTGGCACTTTATAGTGAAAGGATTTATCGACAGGAAGAGGCACGGTCACTTCAGCGTACATATTTTTATGCGCGGTCTTTTAGCTCCGATCGTATCTTTTTCATGTCTTCCCACACGTCTTTCTTGAGCGACGGGTTTCTCAGAAGCGCGGCCGGATGGTACGTGGGCATGAGCATCGTGTTCTTGTACTCGTAAAACTTTCCGCGGATTTTTGTTATGCCGAGTTCCATTCCGAGCAGCCACTTCGCGGCGCTGTTTCCCAGGGTGCATATTATCTTCGGGTTTATCAGCTCTATCTGTTTTTCAAGGAAAGGCAGACAGGCTTCCGCTTCATCCGGCGCGGGAGGCCTGTCGTTGCCCCTTTTTTCGGGGTCCGACGGGTCTATCATAGGGTGGCATTTCACTATGTTGGCGATGTACACCTTTTCGCGCGTCAGGCCTATCGATTCTATGATCTTTGTCAAAAGCTGTCCCGCCCGCCCGACAAACGGCTCGCCCCTGTGGTCCTCGTCGAAACCAGGTCCCTCGCCGACGAACATAAGCCCGGCCTTCGGATCACCCGTGCCGAACACGAGGTTCAGCCGCGACTTCCCGAGCCGGCACTTGACGCAGCCCCGCATCTTCGCCTTGAGTTCGTCAAGCGTCGCGGGCTCGCCTCCGCCCGAGGAAGTCCGGACGGGCTGTTTTTTAGCCGAAGTCCCCACGGAACAGGCCGCATGCACATCCGTTTCACCCCAGAGCGTTTCTTCCTCAACGCACAGCTTTGCCTGCCTTACGGCTTTTCCAAATTCCGAACGCTTCATTCACTATCCTTTTCGCTACCATTTTTTTGGTCCTGCCCGCTATCTTTACCGCTTTCAAGTCCTTTCCGATAAGCCACACCGTTGACCTTTCAGAGCCGACGGAATCCGCCGTGTTGGCCACTATCACGTCAACATTCTTTGTTTTGAGCTTCTTCCGAGCGTTGCCGAGCACGTTGTCCGTTTCAAGGGCGAAACCGACGCAAACCCTTCTGCCCTTGTGTTTTGATGCCTCTTTCAGTATGTCGGGATTGGCAACAAGATCAAGCGAAATTCTTTTTTTAAGCCTCTTAATTTTCCGGTGTTTTACGCTACTTGGCCTGTAATCGGCGACCGCGGCAGAGCTTATGAAGATATCCGACCGTTTCAGAAGTTTTTTTACCGCCCTTCCCATTTCAAGCGCCGAGGTAACCCTGACAATATGGGTTTTTTCTGGTTTTTCGATTTCCACCGGCCCCGAGACGAGCATCGTCCTGCAGCCAAGCGCTGCTGCCTCGCCGGCTATGGCATAGCCCATCTTGCCGCTCGACGCGTTGGAAATGAACCGCAACGGGTCGATGTATTCTCTCGTGGGGCCCGCCGTTACGAGAAAAACGGGCATTCGTGCAGGTTTTTTCGCGCGCATTTCAGGGTTCAGGTGCCGGAGCTGCCGGAGGCGTACTGTTCAATGAGTTTTTTAATGGTCTGCGAAAGTTCCGGGTATTCGAACGGCTTGGTCGCGTACTCGTCGGCCCCGCACTCGTAACTCATCATCGAATCAATGCTCTGCGTCCGCGCCGTAAGGATGATTATGGGAATGTTCTTCCTTTCCGGGTCGGCCTTGAGCTTTTTCGAGACCTCCCATCCGTTCATCACCGGCATCATCACGTCCAATATTAAAAGGTCGTATCTGTTCGAAACGGCTTTCTCGAGGGCGTCTTTTCCGTCGATCGCCGTCGTGACCTCGTAGCCGTCCAACTCAAGGTATCTTTTGAGAATATGCCTGATGTCGTCCTCATCGTCCGCGAGAAGTACCCTTTTCTTGTCCGTCATTTGACCTCCTTCTGAAGTATCCTGTCAAGTTCCTCGTATAGCATCCGCATCGTGAACGGTTTTAGAAGGTATTCCTTGGCCCCGAGCTGTATGGCCTTTTCCTTGTCCTCTATCGTCCGTCCCGTTATGACTATTATCGGTATTTCGGAAGTCTCCTTGTCTTTTTTAAGGTTCCGTATGACCTCAAAACCATCCACGGAAGGCAGCATCAGGTCGAGGATTATCATGTCCGGTTTTTCTTTCTTCGCCAGCGCTATCGCCTGTATGCCGTCATAGGCGTTATAGACCGAATAATCCCTGTTGGTCAGCGAAAGCGTGAGCACGGCGATTATGTCCGGGTCATCGTCAACCACGAGGACCTTTCTTTTCATCTTTTCTCCTCTTATCTGCCGCTCGGTCCTCTTCACGGCCTCGATGAGGTCTTGCGAATCGAAAGGTTTCGTCAGATAATCGCTTATGCCCAACCTGAAGCACTTCTCTTTTTCGAGAATGGCCGACACTATCACGATGGGGATGTCCTTGGTTGCGGGATTCTGTTTGAGGAGCTTCGTTACGAAATACCCGTCCACCTGCGGCATCAGAAGGTCCAGCGTTATCAGGTCGGGCTTTAGCTCCACCGCTTTTTTTATCGCGTCCATGCCGGAATTGGCGACGTGTATCTCATAACCCTGTTTCTCCAGGTGCCCCTTGATCACCACGGTCAGGTCTTCGTCGTCGTCAACGACAAGTATCCTCTTTATCCTGTATTCCTTGTTTACCGCAACAACTTCCGGCGCTTCTTTTTTCATGGCCTCCGCTATCTGCTTCTCCGGTTTGGGTATCGAAAAAGAGAACGTACTGCCCCTGCCGGGCTCGCTCTCCACCCAGATGCGCCCCTTGTGCGCCTCGATGATGGATTTTGCTATAGACAGGCCGAGCCCCGTCCCTCCCGCCGCCCGGGTCGAAGACGAGTCCACCTGTCGGAATTTCTCGAATATCATATCAAAATTCTCTTTTGATATTCCCATGCCGGTGTCGCTTACTCCTATCTGGAGTTCGCTTTCCGTTTCGCGTATTGAAACCGTGACCGAACCCTTTTCGGGCGTGAATTTCAGCGCGTTGCCGATCAGGTTCACTAGAACCTGCTTTATCCTGTTCTCGTCGATGTAGAGGTCGGGAAAGCTCCTGCCCGGCTCGGTAAGCACAAGATTCACGTTTTTTTTCTGCGCTATCGCCTTCGTCTCGTCGATGGTGGATTTTATAACGGTGATTATGCTCGCCGCCTTCAAATCCATCTCTATCCTGCCGGATTCTATCTTGGCGATGTCAAGAAGCTCGCTTATCAGCTTGATGAGCCTTACCGTGTTGTTCCTCATTATCCCGAGAAGCTCTTTTTGCGAGTCCGTAAGCGGGCCCTCGGTCCCTCCGAGTATCAGCTCGACTGATCCCTTTATCGAGGTCAGGGGAGTCCTGAGCTCGTGGGAAACGTTCGACACGAAGTCGGTCTTCATCTGGTCTATCCTGCGCTCGCGGGTTATGTCCCTTATTATCATCGAAAAACCGTGCCCCTCGAGGCTGCTGGCCGTTATGTTGACGTCTATTTCCCCCTTGCCTTTCGTGAAGCATTTCGTCACGTAGTTCCTCACGAAACCGCCTTCGGCTTTCATCTTGTCGGTCAGGGAGGCGACTACTTTTTCCGGATGAAGGACAAAAAAATCCTTGAGATTCATCGAAAGCGCCTCGCCGGACGCATACCCGAAAGTGAACTCGGCCCCCTTGTTCCAGCCAGTTATCCCGAAATCCCCGGTAACTGTTACTATGGGGTCGAATGACCCGTCGATTATCATCCTGAAGCGTTTTTCCGACTCGGTCAGCTCTCTCGTGCGCTCCTCGACTTTTGCTTCGAGAGAATCCTTGAGTTTTTCAAGCTCAACGTATGTGTTGGTGAGGTTTTCGTTGAGGAGGGTTATCGTCTGCTGGGAGTGGTAATGGTCCAGGGCTTTCTTGACCTTAAGCTTCAAGTCTTCGATGTTGAAAGGCTTGAGAACGTAGTCTATCGCGCCCGCCTGGAACGCCTCCATCGTGGTTTCCATTGTCCCGAAACCGGTTATTATGATCACTTCGATGCCGGGGTTTTTTTTCTTTATCTCTTTTAGAAAAGCCATTCCGCCCATTCCGGGCATTTTGAGGTCTGTTATGGCGACTATATACTGTTCTTTTTCGGCCATCTGGAGCGCCTGCTCGGCCGCGGAGGCCACGTGGACGTCATAGCCGGATTTCGTGAGTTCGCGCGAGAGAAGACTGCAGATGCCTTTCTCATCGTCAACTACCAGGACTTTAGTTCTTTTAGTCTGTTCTTCCATTTAACCCGGTTCCTCCGGCTTTCAAGAATCTCTCCGCCGTATCACGCGCCGCACACAAACAAATACACGTTCATTTTTTAACATTTTTTAATGCGCGTGTCAATCATTCTCAAAAGAAAGCGATGCGCCTTCCGATATCCCGAACCGCTGCGACGCGTTCCCGGCGAGCTCGAGGACGGATCCGGCCCCTCGGACAGGAAGGACGACGCGCCAGGGCGCGAGCCCGCGCATTATCCTCACGACTTTCATGTCCTTGCCCAGGAATACGGCGTCTATCGGGAAACGCATGAAAAAAGTGTGTATGCTGGAGCAGCCCGTGAGGTACAATCCGACATTCTCCGCATCCCGTTTCCCCATCAGCCCGATTAGCCTGTCCTTCAGGGATTCGGCAAAAGACACGGCAAAACCGCTAGGCCTGCCGTTTACAGCAAGTTTGGCTTTTCTCATTTCGGACCGCCGCTTCCGGAGTTTTGACAATTCACGGATTTTTGTTGTATAATCAAGTCAAATGAAACGTTCGAATTTCCTGAAGTTCGTCCTTTTCGTAGCGCTTCTCGTTGCCGCCGTTACAGGCGGCATCTATCTTTTTCACTTCATTCCCGCCCAGGAAGAACTCCTGAGGCTAAATCTTTTCGACCGCGTAAAAACCGCCTACATGCTGTCTGAAAAAAACCTATTCAAAGGCGCCGAACTGCGCGACGACCTGATGCTCCTGAAACAAATAGAAAGCATCTCAAAGGTAGATGACATAATCTCGGCGTTCATACTCGACGAAACCGGCAAGGTCATCACGCATAACAAAACGGCCGAGTGGGGCAAAACCTACGCGGACCCCTACTCAAAAAAGGCCTTGGCTTCAAAAAGAATATTCAGACAGAAGGTCAATGAGCCCGACGCATATCTTTTTTCGATGCCGCTGCCTTCCTCGTCCACGCTATGCATAGCGATTTCAAACACCAAAATGGAACGGACCGCGGGAACAACCGCAGGGAATGCGGCCCTCACGGGATTAATAATATTCATACTTTCAGTCGCCGCGGCCGCCCTCTTTTTCCGCGCTGCGTATCTTAAGCGCATGGATTCTCTTGTTTCCGACATAAAGGCGGTTGCGCTCGGGGGCGTGAGCGCGAAGGTAACCAACGATGAAATGGGTAAAATAGCGGAACTCGTGAACGAAATCGCTTCAAAACAGGAACCGGCAAACCCCAGACCATCGGCGGCAAGCACCGAAACACGCGAAAATCACGCGCTCATTATCAAAGAACTCGCCGATATCAGGGCCGAAGGTATCGCGGTCATTGATGCCGACAACAAAGTCATCGCGGCAAACCAAAAAGCGAAGGAACTCATCTTCAAAAAAGACCTTCCTCCAGATTCCGATCTCCACATACTTGACGCTTTCGCTTCCAGCGACGCCCTTGAACTTGTTAAAAGATCCACCGAAAACCCCGGCCAGACCGTCGAGGACACCATAAACGGCGTTCAAGCTAAGGCAAAGTCACTGGGCCCGTCAAAAGAAAGACTCTCCGGAACGATAATAACGCTCGGATAACTACGATTGCACGGATCAAATACAAAGATTACACGGATTAGCATCTATGTTTGCTGACTTATCTGTGTAATCTGTGTAAAAAATCCGTGTAATCAGTCTATTTATCCCCCGCCCATAAAAGATAGAAGTATCGGCCCGAAAAGCACGATGAATATCGTGGGAAAAATAAGTATGACAAGAGGGCCCATGAGCTTGATGGGCGCTTCGGAAGCCATTTTTTCGGCTAATTGCGCGCGCTCCACGCGGAACTGGTCCGAAAGGATCCTTAAAGTAGGCGCCATGCTGCCGCCGGTTTTCATCGCGAGTATTATCGAGTTCATTACGGAATTAAGCGGCGGGTATTTCACCCGCGCCATCATGTTCTCGAAAGCCTCGGCCCTTGATTTGCCGAGCCTGATCTCCTGCTGAGCAGTCATGAACTCGTCGACCAACGGGCCTTTTTCGAACTCCAGGATTTTATTCAATGCTGTCGTGAAATCGAGACCGGCCTCGATCATAAGCGTCAGCATGTCAAGTATGTCAGGTATCTGCCGGAATATGGCCTTATGCCTTGACTTGACCTGGTCCCTGTTCAGGCCGACAGGAATAAAGAACCCTCCGAAACCCAGAAGCGCGACAAGAAACACGTTATATATGTCAAGAACGAGGACGCACACTATCATGACGCCGACGGCAGAAAGCGCCTGTATGCCGACGAATGTGTAAGGGTCCATCTTCGCGTAGCTGCCTCCCAGGATCGAAAGGTTGTTCCTTATCTCGGCTATCATGCCTTCGAATTTCGGGTGTTTCACACCCTTCGTTTTCTCTCCGATCTTTTCCGCCGCGAAAAGAAGGCTCCCCGTTATTCCTTTTGCCCTTATCCCGGCGGTACCGCCCGTACTGTCCCTGAATTTCTTTTCGAACTTCACCTTGCCGGCGAATTCGAGAACGGTATACAGCACGCTGAAAACCGCGATACCCGCGCAGACCGATGCGATAAGAACCATCATGTCATTTACCCTAAATGTCTATATTTACTATCTTGTTTATGAAAAACATACCCAGAGAAACCATTATGACAGCTATAAAAAGCATGATATTGCCGAAAATATTGGTAAAAAGAAGACCCATCAGGGCCGGCTCGATGAAGTACAAAACGGCAAGTAGCACGAAAGGCACGCATCCCATGACGATGCCGGACATCTTCCCCTGGGCCGTGAGGGCGGCGATCTTCCCCTTAATTTTCCTTCTGTCTCTCATGGTCTCGGCTATGCGCGTCAGTATCTCGCCAATGTTGCCGCCGCTCTCCCTGGCAAGATTTATCGACGTTATGACTATTTTCAGATCCTTGCTGTCTACCCTGTCCGATATGCCGGTCAGTGCCTCGCCTATGGGCGTGCCGAAGCGTATCTCGTTCAGCGCCCTGGAGAATTCGGCTGAAAGCGGAGGCTTCGCGTCCTTTACCATGTTTTCAAGCGCCTGCACAAGGGATTGTCCGGCGCGCACCGAATTCGTTATCACGCCCAATGCTTCTATTAACTGTTCCTCGAAAAGTATCACGTATTTTTTTTGTTTAATGTCGAAATAGGCGCCCAAACCCCAGAACAAAGCCGCCGCCGGCAATAAAGAAAAAACCGCCTTATCTGTTAAAAACCAGAAAAACAGGAAAACCGCGACGGAAACGGCCGCTTTCGCCTTTTTCGCCGAACTTGATTTCGGATCCGATGCTATCGGGGCAAGGAACGTTTTGACGGCGCCGAGTTTTTCCTTTGGCGCTCCGGACGAACCGGCTTCTTCCGAAACAACCTTAATTGAAGATATCTTTTTTGAGGCAAAAGAAACGACCCTGTTTATGACAATAAACGCCAGAAGCCCGGCAAAAAGCACCGCCGCGGCCTGAAAAACAAGAGTCATTGCAGATCCCCTTTGGCAAAAATCCTTTTGTCGAGTTCCATTCCGTGAGCCGAGAGCCCGTCAAAAAACGACGGCAGATTTCCAGTCGCGACGAACCTTCCCGAAACCTTGCCGTCCTTTATTCCGGTCTGCTCGAACCTGAAAATCGGCACGAGCTCGACCTCGCCGTTCTTCAGGCCGGCTACTTCCGCTATCTCGACCACTTTCCTTGAACCGTCGGAAAGCCTCGAAAGCTGGACGATCACGTTGACCGCCGAAGCTATCTGTTCCCTTATGGCCTTCTCCGGCAGGTCCATCCCGGCCATCATTACCATCGTGGCTATCCTCGACACCCCATCCTTGGGCGAATTGGCGTGTATGGTGGTGAGCGAACCGTCGTGCCCCGTGTTCATGGCCTGCAGCATGTCGAGGGTTTCGCCCCCCCGGCATTCGCCGACGACAATTCTTTCCGGCCTCATCCTCAGCGCGTTGATGACAAGCCTTCTTATTGGGACCTCGCCGGTTCCCTCTATGGACGCCGGCCGGGATTCAAGCCGCACGACGTGCTCCTGCGGGAGCTTGAGTTCCGCCGAATCCTCGATAGTAACTATCCTTTCATCGGAAGGGATGAAGGAAGAAACGACATTCAAAAGAGTCGTCTTGCCCGAACCAGTGCCGCCGGAAACCACGATGTTCTTTCTAAGCATCACGCAGGTTCTCAAAAATTCGGCCATCTGCTTTTTCATGGCGCCGAACGAAACAAGGTCATCAATGCCGAGTTTCTTCTTCGAAAACTTCCGTATGGTAACGACCGGTCCTATCAGGGATATCGGCGATATCACTATGTTGACGCGCGAACCGTCAAGAAGCCTGGCGTCGCACAGAGGCGACGATTCGTCCACCCTCCTGCCTATCGGGGAAACGATCCTGTCTATCGCGGTCATAAGCTGGGCACGGGAGGAGAACCTCTCCCCGCTGAGAAAAACCTTCCCCTTCTTCTCCACGTATATCAGGTCAGGTCCGTTGACCATTATTTCGGTTATCTCGTCGTTTTTTAAAAGCTTCTCGAGGCACCCGAGGCCCAGTGCCTCGTCAAGCATCTCCTCGACGAAGTTCTCTCTTTCTTCCCGGGCAACACCGTCCGCGTCCCTTGCGAGCAGGTCCTGTATGGTTTTTTTAACCGCTTCTCTCAACGCCTGACGGCGCGAAGGGTCGGAGTTCGCTGAAAGGTCCACCTTCCTTGAACTCAGTTCAGAGAGAAGCTGGCCGTGTACCTTCTGTTTCAAACGGATGACACCGTCCGTTGCGGCTTTTATCCGGTTATCGGTCTTTCGATCCGCCCCCTCGACGGACTTCTTCTCGCCGTAAAGCTTCTCGTCAAGAAGCTGTCTGGCCAGTTTCTTGAACCCCTGAGCTGGCGCGCTTGAGCCATCTGAAACCACAAGCGGCGCGCCGTCATTGACGGACGACGTGAAAAGCGCGTAATCGAAAGGTATATCAAAAAACACCTCAAGAGACAGGAACTCCTCCGTCCTTTTTCTGTCAAGCTTCAATTTCGAATCGGAAGAAAGGAGCACGGGCTTGAGTACGCTGAGCGGGAAATGACCGGCGGCAAGGACTTTCGTCAGCCCCTTTATCCCGGAAAGCGATATCATATTGGGCTCGACCGCGGCCATAACGAGGTCCGATGCCTCGAGCACGGGAGAAAAATGGGCGTCCCAGCAGCCGCCCGCTACGACTACGGTAAAAGGATACGCGGAAGAAACGACGCGCACGATCTTTCCGATATCGTCCTGCGCGATGACGTCCTTAAGATCCCTATCCCCGCCCGAAAGAACGGCCACGTTCGAGGAATGCACCGGCAGGTAACCCTTTATGAGGTTTTCGTCAAGCCCGGCGAGATTTCCCGCGATGTCCTTCAAGGATTTCCTGGCATCGGAGCTTAAAAGATACCCCAGGTTGTTCTCTCCCGAAAAGCTCAGGTCAACGCAGGCGACCTTGTTCCTGCATCCGGACGCAAGCGCCGCCGAAAGATTGACGGCAAAAAACGCCGAGAGGACGCTGTCACCGATGTCTGGAACAACTATTATCTTACCCATAAAAACCCCTTGATTACACGGATTCTAACAAAGACTACACGGATTAAAGACTTCAATCTGTGTAATCGTGGCTATTTCTTGTATTTCTTGAGAATCTGCATCATCTCGCGCTGTTTTTTCTGCATTTCCTTGTAGGCGCTCTCGTTCATCGCGTCGCCCTTGGAAGACCTTAAAGTCGAGCTCACGCCCGTGCAGACATCGCTCATCTTAGCGCCGGTAACATCGGCCAACTTGTCGTCGCCCATCGGCCTCAGCGAGAACTTAAGCGTGCCCTTTTCGGACGCCAATATCAGCAGTTCCGCTTCCCGGGGGCTTACCGAGAAAGACACCGGAACGCTTCCGAGTTCGTACGGCTCCTGCATCATCATATCGTTCTGCCCGCCCTTGTCATTCGGGGAAGGTTTTGCGGCGCCAAGCATGGATTTTCCAACGGATAGAACGAGCACGTTCTGAAGTATTGTAGTAGCGGCTTCCTGGAGCCTCGAGTTCTTGTCCTCGTATTCAAAAACGCCGATTATGTCCACCCGGTTTCCAGGCTTCAGTATCCCGGACACGATATCACCGTCAAAAACAAGTGTCAGGGCTCTTTTTTCGGTGGGTATGACCGCGGAAATACCGGTTTCAAAACCGAGCAGGGAAAGTTTTGTGGTCGTTATCTGTTCCCCCCGTTCAACGGGCACGACGGTTATGAACACGCGCCGTCCGTCCTGGTCAACAAGTTCTTTGATGTTGGTCAACGCTTTAGGCTGGATGTATTCCTTCGGCACCAGTTTTTCCTCGGTATAGCTCCCGTCCAGTATTGTACCCTGGTCTATGTAGTCCTTTGCCACCAGAACCTTGGTCTTAAGGGCCCCCTTTTTGTATTCAGTTTCAAGCGAATTGAGGTAGAGACCCGTGAACAGCGCGGCGAGAACGGCAAAAAGGACAGGTACTATAACAGCCTTCTTCATATTCCCTCCCTAAACTATGACTTTTGGGCTTTTTGTTAAAGAGAAATATAACCTATCTAAATAATATACTGATTTTTCAATACTATTTTAGGCAACATCTAAAAAATATTACAAAAACAACGGTTTATTATCCACCAGATTGTCCACAGTATCAACACATAACTATCTGCGAGAAGCCTCCCAAATGAGTCTAATACCCTCCAAGGTCAGCTCCGGGACCACCGCTTTCACATCCTTCACCGCCCCGGCAATCAGCCCCGCAAGCCCTCCCGTGGCTATGATGACCGGTTTCGAACGCATCTCCACCTTGATATTGCTCAGTATTTCCTTGACAAGGCCCACGTAGCCGTAATAGAGGCCGGACTGTATCCCGCCGACAGTGGACCTGCCTATCACCCTCACTGGTTTGGCTATCTCAACCATAGGCAGGCGCGCAGTCCTCCTGGCCAGAGATTCGGAAGAAATTCCCGGCCCTGGAGCTATCACGCCGCCCACGTACTCGCCCCTTTTTGATATGCAGTCAAACGTGGTGGCCGTCCCGAAATCTATGACTATGACCGGCCCCCCGTAGAAATGATAGGCGGCGGCGGCGTTGGCTATCCTGTCGGCGCCGACCTCGGCCGGATCGTTATAAAGTATGTTGACCTTTTTTGCCGTTTCATGGCTCACGACAAACATCTTATTTTTCAAGTATTTTTTTACCGCGCTCTCGAACAGGCCGGTAAGCCCCGGAACGACGCTCGCGCAGGCGACAACCTTGAGGTCAGAGAGCTCAAGCATCGAATAGTGAAAAAGGTCCAATAGCTTTGAGCCGTACTCGTCCTCGGTCATATTGCGGCTCGTGGCAAGCCGCCAGATGTTCACCGGGCCTTTCTCGCTCTTCTGACCTTCGAACCTGAACATACCGAGAGTTATGTTGGTATTGCCGATGTCTATCGCAAGCAGCATAAAATTTTCCTATTTCCCATCTCTGTCAAACACGCTCGCTCCCGAAGCGTCTATCGCGACAACCGCTGGAAAATCCGATACCTCGAGCCTGTAAACGGCCTCGGGGCCCAGTTCCTTGAAAGCCACAAGCTCGGCATATTTTACCTTTTTGGCAAGCAGTGTTGCAATACCCCCCGTCGCGGCAAGATACACTGCGCCGTACCGCCTGCAGGCATCGGCCACTTCCTTCGATCTCGGCCCCTTGCCTATGGTCGCCCTGACGCCTTTTGACAGAAGAAGCGGGGTGAAAGAGTCCATCCGGGACGACGTGGTCGGCCCGCACGGGCCTATCGCCTCGCCCGGCCTTGCTGGACACGGCCCGCAGTAGTATATGACGGAACCATCGAGCTCGAAGGGCGGTTTCTTGCCGGATTTTATGAGTTCTTCAATCTCCTTGTGGGCCGAGTCTCTTGCCGTGTAAAGCGTGCCGGAAACAAGAACGTGCTCGCCGGCCTTCAAAGCGCCCGCCTGCTTTCCGAGTTCGTTTATGTTTATGTTCCTTGTCATCTAAATCACCTCGGTCTTCATACGCGTGGAATGGCACATCACGGAAACCGCGGCCGGAAGCGACGCTATGTGGCAGGGTGCGGCCTCTATCGCCACCCAGAGAGCGGTGGTGCCGCCGCACAGGCCCATTGGGCCTATACCGGTGGAGTTTATGATATCAAGAAGTTCTTTTTCCTTTGAGGCGTATGAAGCGTCTTGCGACGGCTTGCCGGCGCCTCGCAGTACCGCTTTTTTGGCGAGCGAGGCCACGGTGTTGAAGCTCCCCCCTATACCAACACCGATGATCAGCGGAGGGCAGGCGCCGACGCCTTTGGCCTTCACGGTCTCTACGACGAAATTCTTGACGCCTTCCCACCCTTCGGCGGGAACCAGCATTTTCACGGCGCTTGCGTTCTCCGTCCCGCCGCCCTTGGGCATAACGGTAATCTCAATCCTGTCGCCGGGCACTATGTCTGTGGTGATGTAGGCGGGGGTGTTGTCGCCGGTGTTCTTTCTTTCCAGCGGGTCGGAGACTACCGAGTTCCTGAGATACCCCTTTGAGTAGCCTTCCCTGACACCTTCGTTGACTGCAGCCGGCAGGTCCCCCTGCACCCTGGCATCCCTGCCAAGCCTCACGAACACCTCTGCGATGCCGGTGTCCTGGCAGAGAGCGCTTTCCTTTGAAGCTGCGCGGGCGTTCTCAAGTATCTGGCCGAGTATCTGCCTCGCGTTCGGATTTTTTTCGTTCTGGTAAGCCGAATCTATAAGACGCCACACGTCCTCCGGAAGGAAATAATTGGCGTGCCGGCACAGCCGCGCCACAGTTTCGGTGATTTTGGAAGCTTGGATTTCTCTCATATTCTTTAGCTAATAGCGGATAGCATATAGCGTATAGTAAAACCAAGGATAAGTCCTTCGACCTGGAATTCCCTATCCGCTAAACGCTATACGCTGGACTTTTTTATCAGTCCTTTCTTCATCATCATTGTCGTTATGGCCCGGCTTCTTTTTATGATATCCTTGGCCTGGTCGTATATCCTGGCGTACGATATCTTCCTGTCAGCAACTTTCTGCGAAATGGCTTTAATGCCGACGGCCGCCGCCACCCTTGGATAGACTTCCCAGTCATCCATCGTCGGTAGTATACGGTCGGGCCGAAGCTTTGAGCCGCTTATGCATTTGGCGAGCTCGTCGGCCGCGGTCATGCACATCTCGTCGGTGATGGTTCTTGCCCGCACGTCGAGCGTTCCCCTGAAAACCCCCGGAAACCCTAGCGAGTTGTTGACCTGATTGGCAAAATCGCTCCTGCCCGTGGCCACGACGGCCGCGCCGGCGTCTTTGGCCTCCCAAGGCCATATTTCTGGGACGGGGTTGGCGCACACGAAGACTATGGGTTTCGGCGCCATCTTCCTTATCCATTCCTTCTTTATCACGCCCGGTCCCGAAGCCGACAGCGCGACGACGGCGTCCGACCCTTCAAGAGCCTCCGCTATCCCGCCCGAACGGTTTTCGAAGTTCGTGTCCTGGCACATCTGCCACTTCTCAGGGTAATATGCGGCAAGTTCGGTCCTGGACCTGTTGAGTATTCCCTTGGAATCCGTCATTACTATCCTGCCCGGATCGGCGCCGTAAAGCATTAGAAGCCTTGCTATGCAGATATTGGCGGCGCCGGCGCCGACAAGCGCTACGTTCACCCTGTCAATCCTTTTTCCGACTACTTTCAGGGCGTTTATGAAACCGGCAAGGGTCACAAGCGCCGTGCCCTGCTGGTCATCGTGCCAGACGGGGATCCTGCACTCGCTTTTCAGGCGAGAGAGCACCGGGAAGCACTTCGGCTGCTCAATATCCTCGAGGTTAATGCCGCCGAAAGACGGCTGAATCAGCTTTACCGTAGATATTATGTCCCCGATTTCCTTTGAATCAAGGCAGACCGGGAAGGCGTCGACGCCGCCCAGGTACTTGAAAAGGAGCGCCTTGCCTTCCATTACCGGAAGCCCCGCCTCGGGCCCTATATCGCCGAGGCCCAAAACCCTCGAGCCGTCGGTTACTATGGCGACCGTGTTCCATTTGTTGGTGTATTCGTAGGCAAGTTCGGGGTTCGCCTGTATATCCTTGCAGACGGCCGCAACTCCGGGTGTATACCATATGGCAAAATCGCTGAAATCCCTGATGCGGCACTTCGGGACAACCTCGATCTTTCCCCTGTAAAAAGGATGGAGCTTCCTGGCGTCCAACGACGGCTTTTGCGCGCTCTTTAAAAGCTTCTTGACGTTTCGCATGGTTTAATTTTCTGGCAGGGTTGTCTTAAAAGGAAAGAACTTCTGAACCCGCTGACTCGCTTTCAAATAAATTATGATTACACAGATTCGTACAGAGATTACACGGATTGAAGACTTATGGACGTATCTGTGTAATCGCTTTAATAATCCGTGTAATCGTTTTTATGCAACAGCTTCCGATACTTCTTTTATGTAAAGCTCGACTATCGCAGGGTCGAACCTGGTGTGTTCGCCGAGCTTGAGCATCTGGTTTATCTTTTCGGGGGCGTAACCGTTCATCCTCATCTCTTCTATGGCCTCGGCAACGGCCACTATCCTGGCACCGAGAGGTATTTTGTCCCCCGCAAGCCCGTCCGGATATCCCGTGCCGTCGAAATTCTCGTGGTGGTGCCGGATGATCGGCTCGGCGCCTCTCAGCAGATTGATGTTGTGCACTAGCTCCGTGCCGCTCCTCGGATGGTTAGTGTAATCGTCCGCGGAACGCCCGCTCGAGATGTACTCCCTAGCGTTGAGCATGCCTATGTCGTGCAATAGCGCTCCGTAATAGAGGTTCTTGTACTCCTGGTCTTTGAGCCCCATTTTCCTGCCTATGGACGTCGAGATCTGGGCCACGTTCCAGGAATGCCCCGAAAGCTTCGGGTCGCGCGACTCTATCGCCGTTATGAGGACCTCTATGACGTTGACGAAAAAATTCCTCTGGTCTTCGGCCATCTTCGCGTTGTTTATGCTCACGGCCGCAAGCGACGCGAGGCTTTCAAGCACGCCTTCATCGTCCTTGTTGAAACCGGAATCTTCGTTCTTGTTGAGTACTTCTACCACGCCTATGAGGTCCTCTTCGACGAACATCGGCACGCAGATTATCGATTTCGTCTTGAACCCCGAGGTCTTGTCCATCTGACTGTTGAACCTTTCGTCCTTGGCGACGTCATTTACTATCAGGGGTTTCTTTTTCTCGGCCACGGTGCCGGCTATGCCCTGGCCTACCTTGACCTTCATCTTCTGCACTATGCCGCCCTTTTCGCCGGTGGCTACCTTGAACGACAGGAACTGCTTGTCCTCGTCGAGAAGCATTATCGAGGAGGCCTCCGCATCGAGCAGTTTTTCCGCAACCGACCCTATGCGCTTAAGGAGCGCGTCCACGTCAAGCACGGAAGAGATGCTCTTTGCTATTTCGAAGATTTCTTTTAATGAATCGGCCGAATGGTTTTTCTTGGTCATATGGTTCCTACTGGGCGGTTGAGAGAATCTCCTCGATGGTGCTCCGTCCTTGAGTGACTTTCACGAGCCCGTCCTCCAGAAGAGTCCTCATACCCTGCTTGCGGGCAAGCTCCCTTAAAGGGCCGGCCGCAATCTCTTTAAGGACCAGCGCTCTCATCTCGTCGGTCATAACAAGGAGCTCGTGTATGCCGGCCCTGCCCTTGTATCCCGTTCCGCCGCAGACATCGCAGCCTTTCCCCTTGAAAAGAGTGGCGTTTGAAGCGTCGATGCCGTATTGTTTGAAGAGCTGTTCGTATTCGGAAGTCATCTGTACTTTCTGTTTGCATTCGTTGCAGACGCGCCGGACGAGCCGCTGTGCGAGTATGCATTCTATCGAGGACGCTATGAGGAAGCTCGGTATGCCCATTTCGTGGAGCCTCGCGATGGCCGAAGGAGCGTCGTTGGTGTGTATGGTCGAGAACACGAGGTGCCCCGTCATGGCGGCTTCCATGGCTATCTGTGCCGTTTCCCTGTCGCGGATTTCTCCGACCATTATGACGTCGGGGTCCTGGCGCAGGAAGGCCCTAAGGGCGCTGCAGAAATCAAAACCTATCTCCTGGATGACGTTGACCTGAATTATGCCCGAAAGATTGTATTCCACCGGGTTCTCGGCGGTCAGTATCTTTGTGTCAGGATCATTTATTGAGTTTAAAACCGCATAAAGCGTCGTGGATTTTCCTGATCCCGTGGGACCGCAGACAAGGATTAGCCCGTAGGGCTTTCTTATGGAGATCTGCAGTTTTTCCATCGTGTCCGGCAAAAAACCCAGCTTGTCCATATCGACGCGCACTGACGCCCGGTCAAGCACGCGCATAACGCAGGATTCGCCGAAGACCGTCGGTATGATGTTCACGCGGAATTCGACGGGGTTGCCCTTGGCCATGACCTGAATCCTTCCGTCCTGCGGACGGCGGCGCTCGGTTATGTCCATCTGTTCCGTCATTATCTTGATCTTGGCTATGAGCGCGTTCCTGAACGAATAAGGAACGTGGAATGGCGCTTCCCTCAGGACCCCGTCTATCCTGTAACGGACAAGAAGCTTGTTTTCGAAAGGTTCTATGTGGATATCCGACGCTTTCTGCTGCAGGGCACCGAGTATTATACCGTTGACGAGCTTTTCCACTTCCGGGGCCGACGCGTCGATATCGGTCACCTCGACCTTCTGTTCGGCCTTTTCGAGCGTCAGGCCCTCTTCCGAGCTCTCCTTGAGATCTCCGAATATCTTGTCGACGGAAACCGAATCCGCCAGGCCGTAGGCCTTGTCGAGAACCTTATTTATGTCCTCCGGAAGCGTGAGGTACGGCTGGACCTCGAAATTCGTCCTGAGCTGTATGTCCTCAATGACGAAAAAGTCCTTTGGGTCGGACATCGCCACGAAAAGCACGTTGTCTTCCTTGACGAAAGGTACCGCCCTGTGGCGCCTTGCGGCGGCTTCGGGGATTACCTTGGCGACCTCGGGGTCTATCTCTATCTCGTCAAGATTCACGGCCTTGACACCCCACTCCTGGGAAAGCGTCCTTAAGAGATCAACCCTCGACATCAGGTTGAGCCGCACAACGACGGACTGCAGCAGCTCGCCGGACCTCTTGCACTCTTCCTGAGCCTGGTTGAGCTGCTCTTCCGTCAGGAGCTTGTTGTCGGTCAGTATCTCCTTTACGGTCTTCCTTCTCACTGAGCCTTTTTGCGCCATTGGTTTTCCCTTAGAAAGAATAATTGAAATTTATTCCCATATAATGGCCGGTGTAGTTATAAGGCAGGTACTTTTCGAATTCCATGTTCGAGGCCTGGTTCTGGAAAACGTAGAAAAGTGTGGTCTTCGTTATGTCGTTCGGCTTGAAAGTGAACCCGAAATTAAAAATGGTCAGGAAATTCGTCTGCTTGCCGTCCATAAATTCGTTGCCGCCGCTTCTGGGCGGGCGGCTGGTGTATATCTTGTAATCGAACTCCGGATTGAAGTAGAGGTCCCACTTCTCGGTGAGCTTTGTAACCGCCGGCATGGAAATCATTATCTGGCGGTAATCGTAATAGTCCGAGAAATAGGCCACGGGCACGGTCGAATTGGCCACGGTGAAATGCTGGTAGTTCTGGTTGGAGTCCTTGAACTTGACGGTGACGGAAGGCGTGAACTCTATTCTTCCAAGAAGTTTCAGGTACTGCTGGGCGTTCAATGATATTAGTATGTCTTTCTGAAGGTCTCCGGTATAAAAGGTACCGTCGGACTGGACCGTGCCGGATATGACCTTCTGCTTTTCGTAAGACATAACATTGAGATCGAACAGGAACTTATAGCTCTTCCACCAGGCCATTGCCTGGGTCTGCCAGCTGGTCTGGTTCTGCTTCCCCGTCGAGCTTTCGACCGCCTCGCCGCCTGCCTGGAATTCCGCGAGCAGGTCCGTGTAGTTGGGAAACTTGAGGAAATGATACTGCTGGGCGAAGCTCAGGGTCAGGTCCGGGCTCATCTTCCTGTCCAGGTAAAGAGCGATGCCGTAGCGGTCAAGGTCGTAGAGGCCCGTGCCCCAGACCTCGTTGGAGCCGGTGCGCTTGTATTCCTTCATATAGTCGAGCTGGGTCTTGAAAGTGTGCTTTTCGTCTATCTTGTAATGATGGCGCCCGATTATGATGTGGTCCATCAGCCTGTCGGTGAATTTTTCGCCTTCCTGCCGCTTGAAACCTGGGCCCGCGTACTTTATTTCGTAGAAACCGACCGCGCTGTGCCTCTGGTCGAACTGGAAAATCCCGCCTATGTCTGCGGTAAGGGTCGTGGACATCATCCACTCGCCCTTCGAAGGTATGGCCACGCCCTCGTAGAACGAAAGCGAATAGTACGGGGCCACCCTCGTCGCCGAAAAGACCGGCGCAACAGCCGCTACCGCGATAATGGACAGAAACGAAAAAACCTTTTTAAGCATAATTTAGAACCTTCAGAAATACCAGTGCCACGCCATGAACGGGTGTATCACGAACAGCCCTTCCGGGAATATATCCATTCCGTACTCGAAATGCTTCTTCTGCACCATGATCCTAGATATTATCTTCTTGTACTTGAAACCGTAGCCTATCTGCGCCACCATGTACCTGTCTTCCTGCGAGCGGTGGTGCAGGCCCGTGAAGAAGAATGTTTCCGACATCTTGAAATTGAGGCTGTTCATCTCGAACGCGCCGAACACGACCGGCGTCGAAAAAGTGACGTCCATGTTCATTGTGGAGTACTTTGCGCCTCCGAAAATCTTGGTCTTGTCGTTGATGGATTTGCTAGCCACGAAACCCATGGAGTAGTCTGTGAACTTGGGCTCGACGTCGCCCTCGATCGCGCGCAGCGCCAACATATCGCCGTACGAAACCACGCCGTCTATCTGAGGATAGGGCCCGTTCTCGCTTAACGCCTTTACCTTGACGTTCAAGTTCGCCCAGGTCAGGGGCATGAAAGTCGGAAAAAAATTGAACCTCAGGCCCACGCGCCTTCCCTGAGGAAGCGGCGAATAGTCTTCGTTGTCGGTATGAAGGTTGAAGAAGAAATCTCCAGGATTGTCCAGGAATTTGAGGCCGAGGTTTACTATCTCCTGGCCGAGAGCCGTTTCCGCGAAATCATCCGCGCGCAGGGCTCTCGATCCAAGGATTAGCAGGACTGCCGTTAAAAGGATTGTCGTTTTGCGCATCGTTGAAATTATACAAAAAGCGAATTTGCGTGTCAAATACTAGGCCGCTAAAAACCCCGGCGGTCTTGATTACACAGATTCTAAAACCGATTACACAGATAAACGACATTAGAATATCCTAATCTGTGTAATCTCCGCAAATAACCTGCGTGATCGTCTTAATTAACGTTTCTTCTTGTATTTTTGCGCTATTTTGAGTTCGAGAATCGCTTTCTTGAGCTGTTTTTCGGCCAGTATGACGTTCCTGTGGTCCTGTTTCCCCTTGAGCGCCGTTTCGGCGCGCTGACGGGCTTCCTGGGCTTCCTTTAACTGAATAGTTTCGCACCTTGCCGCGAAATCGGCAAGTATACTGACCTTGTTCGTTGTAACTTCCAGAAAACCGCCACAAACGGCAAGGTTTGTCTTTCCCTGCGGGCCGCTCATCCTTATTTCGCCCTCGCCAATCTTGCAGAAAAGAGGCATGTGGTTGGGCAGTATGGTTATTTCCCCGGTGGACGACGGTAGCGTCACTTCGTCGACCTCGCCGCTGAACACCTGCCCTTCGGGTGAAATAATCTGTAAAAGCATCCCGTTACCTCTATACCGATCTCTTAATTCCTTTTTTCACGGCTTCCTCTATCGTGCCGACCATAAAGAAGGCCTGCTCGTTCAAAGAATCGTGCCTGCCTTCAAGTATTTCCCTGAAGCCCCTGACCGTGTCTTCTATCGAAACATATTTACCGTCCATCCCGGTGAATGCTTCGGCGACGAACATCGGCTGGGTGAGAAACCTCTGTATTTTTCTGGCCCTTGACACTATCAGCTTGTCCTCGTCCGACAGCTCGTCCATTCCGAGGATCGCTATTATATCCTGCAGGTCCTTGTACCTCTGGAGAACCTTTTTGACCTCGTTTGCCACGAAGTAGTGCTCGGCGGAAACCGTGTTCGGGTCAAGGAGCCGGGACGAGGAAATCAGCGGGTTCACGGCCGGATACAGGCCCTGTTCCGAGATTGCCCTGTCAAGGGACACGGTGGCGTCAAGATGTCCGAATATCGTGGCGGGAGCCGGATCGGTGTAGTCGTCGGCCGGCACGTATATCGCCTGGACCGACGTTATCGAACCTTTCTGCGTGGACGCAATCCTCTCCTGAAGCTCACCTATGTCCGTTCCGAGAGTCGGCTGATAACCGACAGCCGAAGGCATCCTTCCCATAAGCGCCGAGACCTCGCTGCCGGCCTGCGCGAACCTGAAAACGTTATCGATGAAAAGAAGGACGTCCTCGTTCTTGTCATCCCTGAAATATTCGGCCATCGTCAGAGCTGTCAAACCGACCCTCATCCTGTTACCGGGAGGCTCGTCCATCTGCCCGAAAACAAGGACTGTTTTATCAAGAACATCTGCTTCCTTCATCTCAAGCCAGAGATCGTTGCCTTCCCTGGTCCGTTCCCCCACGCCTGCAAAAACGGAATGTCCTTTATGCACGATACTTATATTCCTGATTAGTTCCTTTACTATGACCGTTTTCCCCACGCCTGCGCCTCCGAATATGCCTATCTTCCCGCCCTTCGTGAAAGGCGAAATAAGGTCAATGACCTTCATCCCGGTCTCAAGCATCTCGGGCTTTGTTTTCTGCTCCGAAAGGAGCGGCGGCGAACGGTGAATTGGCTCTAACTTCGCGTCGCCTTCGGACAGTTCCGGCAGACCGTCTATTGGCTTGCCCAGGACGTTGAATATCCTGCCGAGCGTCTTTTCGCCCACGGGTACCTCTACCGGCTTTTTTGTCCTCCTGACCTTCGCGCCTCTTTTTAACCCGAACGTGGGACCGAGCGCGATGGCGCGCGCTTCGAAATTTTCAAGCTGATACTGGGTCTCGAAAACGAGTTTCTTCCCGCCTCCGATATCCGTCTCAAGAGCTTCGTAGATCTCGGGAACTTCGTTTTGGAAGCGCACGTCAACGATCGTGCCCTGCACCCTGATGACTGTCCCTTCCGATTGTTTCATGCCATATCCTCTATCACGCTACCAGAGTGTTAGAGATATCGAGTATCTCTTTGGTTATTTTTTCCTGGCGCAGTTTGTTATAGACGAGCGTAAAGAAATTTGTGATATCCGAAGCGTTGTCCTTGGCGTTCTGCATCGCGACCATCCTCGCCGCCTGCTCGGAAGTGAACGCGTTTATCAGCACTTCGTAGATCTTGGTTTCCACGTAGTACGGAAGAAGCTCGGTGAACACGGTCTGAATGTCGGGTTCGAACTTATACACAAGCTCATGCACGCCGCTTTTTTCCGCGCCGAATTCAAATGGAAGGAGCGTTTCCACCGTGGGAACCTGCTGGTACACGGACTGGAACCTCGCGTACAGTACGTCCACTCCGGAAACCTTCCCGGAAAGGTACTCGTTTTCGACAACATCAATAAGAGAAAACACGGATTCGTATTTTGGGAACCTCGTACCGCTGGGAAATGAGGCGATTATGTCGAAATCCCCGCCGGCCGCCGTCTTTTCTATCTTTTTGCCCACGGTGATGAGCGAGATCTTTGAAACGTCGAATTTCAGCAGTCCCCTCGCGATGTTGTCGGAAAGCGCCCCGCAGAGCCCCTTGTCCGGAGAAATAGCCAAAACGAGCCTCTTCGCGGTCTTTGACACGGGAGTAACGTAAGGGCTGTCAACTTCATTGAGCTCGATATGCCGCAAAATCCGCTCCAGCATGGACGTTATTCCAAGCGCGTACGGCCTGTTCCTTACAACAGCTTCCTTGGCCTTCCTTATTTTGGATGCGGATATCATTGCCATCGCTTTCGCGATCTGCGATATGTTCTGTGACGTTTTTATTCGCCTTTTCAAGGTGTTCAGGTTTTCGGCCATATTCTTTTCAGCCCGCCCACTGTTGCTTGAATTTGTCTATTTCGCTTTTAAGTTCAACGAGAAGTTCTTCGCTCATCTTCTTTCCTTCGTTGATTTTTGCAGTAATGCCTTTTTTCTGGTGCTCAAAATACATAAGCATATCTTTCTCGAACTGCTGTACCTTCTCCACCGGTATAGTGTCGAGCGCGCCGGACGTCGCAGCGTATATTGTAAGTATCTGAGAAGCTTCGGAATAAGTGCCGTACTGCGGCTGTTTCAATATCTCGGAAAGCCTTCTGCCGCGTTCGATGCGCTTAAGTGTCTCCTCGTCGAGGTCACTGCCGAATTGCGCGAACGCCTGCAGTTCCCTGAACTGCGCGAGTTCAAGGCGCAGAAGCCCCGCGACCTGCTTTATAGGTTTTGACTGCGCGTTGCCGCCGACACGCGACACGGAAAGACCGATGTTCACGGCAGGCCTCTGGCCGGAGTTGAAGAGGTCGGTTTCAAGATATATCTGGCCGTCAGTAATAGATATGACGTTGGTGGGAATGTAGGCCGACACGTCATCGGCTTGGGTCTCGATTATGGGAAGGGCGGTGAGCGAGCCGCCGCCATTTTTTACGTTCAGCTTCGCGGCCCTCTCAAGAAGCCTTGAATGCAGATAAAATATATCGCCGGGATACGCCTCCCTGCCGGCCGGCCTTTTCAAAAGAAGTGAGACCTGCCGGTACGCCCAGGCGTGCTTGCTCAGGTCGTCGTATATCACGAGGACGTCTTCCCCTCTGTCGCGGAAGTACTCTCCGACCGAACAGGCGGTGTACGGCGCAATGTACTGGAGCGCCGCCGGATCCGAAGCGCCTGCCGCTACGACGATCGTGTAATCCATCGCGCCTTTTTCTTCGAGTTTTGCGATCGTTTTTGCCAGATTTCCCCTCTTTTGCCCTATCGAGCAGTAAACGCATATCACCTGTTTCAAGCCCAGGTCTTTCTTTTTCTGGTTTATTACGGCGTCAAGGGCTATGGCGGTCTTTCCGGTGTTGCGGTCCCCTATTATCAGCTCCCTCTGCCCCCTCCCTATCGGGATTATGGCGTCTATCGCTTTGATTCCCGTCTTCAACGGCACGTCGACCGGAAGCCGGTCAATCACCGTCGGCGCGGCGCGTTCAAGCGTGTAAAACTCGCCTTTAATGCCGAGCGTTTTACCGTCAAGCGGATTGCCGACGGGATCGATTGTCCTGCCCATTAGCTCTCTCGAAACGTTCACCCCGAGGACATTGCCGGTCGTTTTAACCTTCATTCCTTCTTTGATGTCTTTTGCTTCAGAAAGAAGTATTACGGATACGAATTCTTCATCAAGGTTGAAAACAAGGCCTTTCGCCTTGTTCTCGAACTCCACTTCCTCCCCGAACCCGGCCCTGGAAAGCCCGGAAGCCCTTACCACCCCGTCACCGACGAACTCAACGACCCCCTGGTTCACCATCTCCGGCGCCATGTCGGGCGTGAACAGTTTTTCTTCGATCTGTTTTAAAAAATCTTCTGGTTTCAAACGACAGCACCTCTACTTTCGATTAATTTTCCAAAAACCATCTCGCGAAGCCACAACCAAAATCATATCAACCGCTCGATTGACCCGCCGCGCCGCAGTGGCGGGGCATTCCTGTCATGCTTCACCAAGAACGAAGTTCTCCTCGCCTGCTTCATAAGTCTTGCTTGATCCTGCCTATCGTCCTTTCGATTATACTTCTGACGCTCATCCTTATCACGTCGTCGCCGTCGGTTATCTCGTAACCCGCGCCTATCGACGCTTCTTTAGCAAAATCCACATCCTTCGAAGGAAAATGAGACAAGAACATGGCTTCAATGTCTTTCTTCGGAGCCTGCGCCAGCTTGACCGTGACCTTGTTATACCTGAGCTCTTCCCTCAGGAAGTAAAGGAACTTCTTGAGATCCTGCCTGCTGAGTTTTTTGAGCACGTGGCTCCGCACCTCTCTGCCGACTTCTCTCGAGCGCGCGGTAAGACCTGCAAGTATTTTTAATGACGCCTTGTTCATCTTTCGGGATTCTCTTTGAGTTTTTCGAGGGCTTTTTTAAGTATCCTTTCCTTTTCTTCCTCGGTAAACAGCGTCTTCACGAGATTCTCGAGGATCTTCTGCGACAGGTCGAGGGACATCCCTTTCAGATCCTTTTCCATGCGCATCATTTCGGCCTGGGCCTCGTTTTTCGCCTGAAGAACTATTTTTTCGGACTCGACCCTCGATTTCTTCTCCATTTCCTGCCTGAGTTGCTCGGCGGCCCGCTTGGAATTCTCTATTATCTCCGTTGCTTCAAGCCCCGTTCTCTTAAGCACGTTCTCGCGGTCTTTTCGGGTTTCTTCAAGGATCTTTTTGGTCTTTTCGGCGTTCTCAAGCCCTTCTTTTATCCTGGCCTGGCGCTCCCTCATGGCGTTCATCAGCGGAACGTACAGGAATTTCTTGAATATGACAAAAAGTATCAAGAAATTGACTATCTGCCCGACAAAAAGCTTCAGGTCAAAACCGAATTTTCCGAGAATCTCCATTTAAAACCTTTATTGATTGCACAGATTATTAACTGCTGATTACACGGATTAAAATCTTTTGGTTCATCTGCGTAATCGGTTTACAGAATCTGTGTAATCGCTGTTATTTCGCGAAAGCGAGTATCAGCGCGTAAATCGCGATAGCTTCTGCGAAAGCCATTCCCAGAAGCATCGCCGTCATAATCCTGCCGCTTGCTTCGGGATTCCTGCCGATGGCCTCCATTGCCCTGGCCCCTATGAGGCCGATGGCTATCGCGGGAGCGATGCCGCCTATGGCGATTATCAGGCCGCCTGTGATCGAGAATACCATATCCAACCTCCTTTAACAGCAATTTCTAAACTACAATTTCGAATTTCGAAATACTTCGACGCTAATTACTATTTCCTTAAACAGCAATTTCTAAACTACAATTTCGAATTTCAAAAACTTCAACACCGAATACTACATTAATGCTTTTCCGTCAAGACGCTCATGAAAACCATTGTAAGCATGGCGAACACGAGGGCCTGCACTACCGCCACTACCACCTCAAGCATCAGGAACGGGACCGGCGCCAGAAACGAGAGGTACGACGACACCTGTCCGAGCACCACATCGCCCGCAAATATGTTCCCAAAGAGCCTGAACGACAGCGAAACGAGCTTGGTTCCTTCCGAAACAAGTTCCAGAATACCTATGAAAAGAAACAACGGATTTATCGAGAAGAAATGCTTGAGGTATCCCCACAAACCAACGTATTTCACGCTCAAGACGTGGCTGGCCGCGACCGAAACCAGGGCAAGGCCCAGCGTGACGTTAAGGTCGCTTGAGGGGGCTCTCAAGAAAGGCACTATTTTGTGGTGTTCTTCCAGGCCAAAGACGCCGTAGCCCGGAAGCAGCGCCAGAAAATTCGAAAAAAATATGAAGATGAAGAGGCTCGCGAACCAGGGAAAGATGCTTTTAACACGGGAGCCAGCAACCTGCTCGGTCAGATTATGGAACGCTTCGACGAATATTTCAACGGCGTTCTGGACCCCCCCGGGCGCGAGCGCCACTTTCCTGTAGACCACCCACACAAACGCAATCAGCACCGCATCCGTGAGCAGCGTCGCAGCCACTGTATTGGTAACGCTCAGACCGCTGATTTGTATGACCTTCTCGGGCGCAAGGGATATCATGTTTTAGATTGTTTGTTTATCATATTTTTAATGCATTGTCAATCATTTCCGACGTAGAAACACCAAGGTTTGCCAAATCAGCGTAAATCTTGTAAAATATATGAAGTTATGCCGAAATTTGGACCCGCAACGCGGAAAACACTGCTGATGCTGTTTGTTCCGGCCATACTGGCCGGAGTTTTTTCTTGTGGAAATAGAAACGAGCCAATAAAAATCGCGAAGACCGTCACCTTGAACATGGGTGACACCCTTGACGGCAGCCTCGGGGAGCTCGAACTGCCGCCGCGCGCAAGATACGAGATAACGAAAGCCTTCTCTTCCGTTTTCCCACCGTCAAAATGCAAGGCAGGCGACCACTACGACATAATACTTTCAACGGCCAACGAGTGGTTCGTGCTCACCTACTGCGGCGACGGCCTTGACTACTACCGCGTTGAAAATACATCGTCTGGCCCGACCGCCTCTAAGCTCACCAAGAAAGCGAAGACGACGATCGAGGCCGCTTCGGGCATCATAAAAAATTCCCTTTGGGAATCGATGACCGGGGAGGGCTATGCCGCCGACCTCATAGTGGATTTCGCGGATATCTTCGCCTGGCAGATAGATTTCCTCACCGAGCCGAGGAACGGCGATACCTATAGAATAGTCTGGGAAAAAATAACGGTGGAAGACGGGCGGGTCATGAACGGACAGATTCTCGCCGCGCAATACGTCGCGTCCGGGGAAACCTACACGGCCCTGTACTACTCGGACAAAAAAGGGAACGGCGGCTATTTCGCGCCGTCAGGCAAGTCTCTCGAGAGCGCCTTCTTAAGAGCCCCCCTGCAGTACAGGAGAATAAGCTCATACTTTTCTCGCAAACGCTTCCATCCTATCCTCAAATATTACAGGCCGCATCTCGGCATCGACTACGCGGCGCCCATCGGAACGCCCGTTTCCGCGCTGGGCGACGGCACGGTCACGTTTGCCGGCCGTAAAGGGGGCTTCGGAAAATACATAACCATCCGCCACGCCAACGGATACACATCTTCGTACGGCCACCTTCACGGCTACGCCAAGGGCATAAGGCACGGAAAAAAAGTCAAGCAGGGCCAGGTAATAGGCTACGTGGGTTCGACCGGTTTATCGACCGGGCCACACTTGGATTTCAGAATGACCAAAAACGGCGCCTTCATCAATCCCCTGAAACTCAGGTTCGCTTCAAAAACACAAATCCCCAAGAACGAAATGAACAGGTTCACAAAAACAAAAAAAGAACTCCTCACCAAGCTCGCCCAGTGCCAGTGACAGCCCGGCCGCATTCCGCGCATGGTCCGAAACAAGAAATATTTTGACTTTTTAACACTTTTTCAGTAAAATAACCGTAATGACCGGTCCTTCGGGCCGTATTCCGGTAGTCAGCGCGCAGCATAAATATGCGACTTAAACTTTTCCCGAAGTTCGTCCTCATCCTGGTTCTGCTTGCGGTAATACCAGCCGCCATTGTCGGTATCCGTACCATTCAGATAAACCGGGAGGGCATGCAGGCCGCGATTCTTGAATTGCACACGAACACGGCCACTAACATCGCCAACGACGTGAGCACCCATCTCAAAAACCTCGAACGGGAGATACAATACATACTAAAAACGCTTTCGGCGCAGATGACTTGGACCGACCGCCAGTCCGTGCTTCAGGCTCTTCTTGACACCAATGAAAACTTTGCTTCGGTTTCCATCGTGTCAAAAAAAGGAGAGGAGCTTCTCAAGGCCTACAACCCGGCGCTTCTCAAAGACCCCCGACTCGTCTCAAGGTCAAACGACGAAACGTTCAGGGAATTCTGGAAACAGCCCAAGAACTCCGCCATCAGCGACGTCTATTTCGTGGAGGACGAGCCCAGGATGAACATCATCTACCCCCTCGGAAAAGACCACTGCCTATACACGACAATAACCCTCAAAACCCTGTGGGACGAGATCGCGAACACCAGGATCGCCTCGACCGGCTACGCCTTCGTGGTCAACAAAAAAGGCGAGATAATCGCCCACAAGGACGTGGCGTTGGCAAAGAACAAGACTTCGGCCCTTGAACTACCCATAGTCGAACAACTTCTGAGCGCGGTGAGCGTCGGTTCAAGCGAGTACGTGCACCCCCAGACGAACAAGAAAATAGTCGGGGCTTACGCTCCGGTTCAGGGCCTTTCCTGGGGTGTCGTTATACAGCAGGACAAATCCGAGGCATACGTGTCCGTTTCCAAAATGCAGAAACAGGCGCTAATACTCATACTAATAAGCATCGCGGCCGCTTCGTTTCTTGCCCTTTCCATAGCAAGGGGCCTGACAAGGCCCATAGTGCGCATAACCGAAGCCGCAAGGCACATCGCGAACAGGGATTTTTCCCAGAAAGTCATGGTCAGCACGAGGGACGAACTGCAGAACCTGGCGGAAACGTTCAACGACATGACCATGGAGCTTGACCGCTTCGACAAGCTGCAGGTGGACAAGATCGTCGCTGAAAAAACAAAGACGGAAGCGGTCATATTCTCGATACCGGACGGCATAGTCATGACCGACGACGAAGGCAGGATACAGATAGCCAACAAACTGGCCAAGGAGCTCCTTGAGCTTCCCGACGCGGGATGGCAGGAGCAGTCCATTTCCGCCATAGCGAAGAACCAGGAGATGAAAAAGGCCTTCGAATCCATCATAACCAACCCGGAAGAGAACAACGCGTTCGAGGTCAACCTCTCCATGAAAGAACTCGCGCGGTATTATCTCTTCAAGACGGAAGAGGTCATCTCTCCGCAGAACAACGAAAAGATAGGGCTCGTCACGGTCTTGCGGAACATAACGCTCGAAAAAGAACTCGACAGAATGAAGGACGATTTTCTTCATTCTATAACCCACGACCTGAGAAATCCAATGACTTCCATCAGAGGTTTTCTGAAGTTCCTGATGGACGGGGTCGCCGGGCCGATATCGGAACAGCAGAAGAAGATGCTGTCGGTCATGGACAGCGCCTCATTGAAGCTCCTGGGCCTCATAAACGACATACTCGACATAGCCAAGCTCGAATCCGGAAGGATGACGATAAATCTTTCCGAATGCGACCTGAAGACCATAGCGCAGAAATCCATCGAGATTTCCGAAGGGCTCGCCCTGAAGAAGAACGTCAAGATAAAGCTCAACGCCGCCCCAGAGCATTTCCCCAGGATAAAATGCGACCCCGATCTTATAGAAAGAGTTTTTTCCAATCTGCTTGGCAACGCCTTAAAATTTTCGTATGATGGTAGCGTTGTGACCGCAAACCTGTCGGAACACGAAAACGGCATCCAGGCGACCGTCTCCGACCAGGGCGAGGGCATACCTCCTGAATACGTTGAAAAGATTTTTACAAAATTCCAGCAGGTCGCGGGCCAAAGAAAAGGCGGAACCGGGCTCGGACTCACGATATGCAAACACATAGTTGAGGCCCATCTCGGTAAAATCTGGGTTGAATCGAAACTCGGGGAAGGTTCGAAATTCATTTTCACCCTCCCCAAGAACCCCGAACCCCTGATGAACGCTCAACAGAAAGATCCCCAAAGGAATTAGTCGGACTATATGAATAAAAAACCTCTGATATTTTTTCTTGTCATGTTCGTTTTTTCGGCGTTTTTTTCTGGCGAAGCGCGCCCGGAAGTCCTCCAGGAAGTTACCGTGAAGGAAGGAGACACTCTCTGGGGAGTGGCAAACTACTACCTCAAGGATCCGAAAAGATGGCCCGAGATACTTAAATTCAACAACATTCCTGGCACCGACCAGAACGTCATTCTACCCGGAATGAAACTCAGGGTCCCGATACTTCTTATCAAGGAACACCTGCGCGCGGCAAGACTGATATACATACTCAACGAGGTAAAATACAGAAGGAACAAAAACGCCGAATGGATGAACGCCTGGAAAGACATGGAGCTCTACAACGAGGACGGCTTGAGGACGCTGCGCCAGTCAAGGGCAAAGGTTCAGTTCCCTTCCGGCGAACTCCTTAACATGGACGAGAACTCACTCATTATACTAAAACCCGAGAAAAAACAGGAAGAGATCGACCTTTTATCGGGAGGAGTGAGAGCCTCCCGCACGAAGATCATCACCAACTCCTCGATAGTCGACCCGAAAATCGAGCCGAGAGGGCCCGCGCCTGACTTTAAAACAAAAATTAAAG
The DNA here is from genome assembly GCA_016930715.1 of Endomicrobiales bacterium. Taxonomy (GTDB): domain Bacteria; phylum Elusimicrobiota; class Endomicrobiia; order Endomicrobiales; family JAFGGC01; genus JAFGGC01. Next base: position 38,754 of record JAFGGC010000002.1, on the reverse strand, counting down.
AGGACAAGACCACGCTCGTCGAAGTTTACGAAGGCGTGGTGGACGTCACCGCGCAGGGCAGGACCGTGACGCTGACAAAAGGATTCGGCACCGAAGTCAAGTTCAGACAGCCCCCCTCCCTGCCTAAAATACTGCCGCCCGAACCCGAGCTCGATATGAACGCGGACTTGTCCGGCAAAAAAGAGCCCAAGACGGCCGGAAACATTTCTTCCGATTCATTCGAGCTTGACATCAGCGCGCCTTCCGGCGGCGCTCCCGTTGTCGGCTCATCCGCCCCCAGGAGGGAGGAAAAAGAGCAGACTTCAAAAATCCTCGGTCAGATGATAAACAAGTATCACGTACAGGTTTCCACTACGCGTTCCTTCGCCAGCATCATCTACGAAGAAATTAAGCCCCTTAATGACAAGATCAACATCAGCTTTAAAAAACACAATTTTTCGGACGGGATGTACTGGTACAGATACGCTTTCGTGGACGAGCTCGGGCTTGAGGGGCGTTTTTCACAGCCGGCGCAGTTCGTTGTGGATACCGTTCCACCGACCATAGAAATCGAGACGCCGATGAACGAAGAAGAAGTTGACACCGAATTCGTCTCCGTTGAAGGCAAAACCGAAGCCAACCAGTTCCTGAAAATCAACGAAAAAGAAATAATGGCGGATTCAAGCGGGAAGTTCATAACGGCAATAATGCCGAAAAAGGGAAGGAACCTTATAACCTTGTTCGCGCAGGACAAGGCGGGCAATACGACCAAGAAAGAAATAGTCGTCACTAAAGTTAAACACGCGGTGAAAAAGAAAGGGCAGAAAAGCCAGAGATCCGGCTTTTCCAAAAAAGGTTCAACTATAGCGTCGATATCGCTGGGTGTTCTTACAGCCGTGGTTATCTTGGGAGTTTTAATACTCTTTGTCCAGTAAACCGGGAGAGATTGCCGGCCGGACATTGACAGATCAGTCTATCTCAAAATTGCTTCCCTTTTTCTGCTTGGCCTTCTCCAGTACCATTTTTGCCGCCTCCACCACCTGCGAATAATGCTGAAATTTGCCTTTTTCGACGGTAGCAACCCCTATTGAAACGCCCATAAGAGGAAACTGTATCTCCTGGCCCTGCCGGTTTATTCCCCACAGGAATCCCCTCTGCCTGGTTTCTTCGTCGTATTGTTTCGGTATCATATCATCGAAATATTCGATTATCATTTTGGCGAGTTTCTTCGAAGCATCCGGCGAACTCACCATAACAAAATCATCCCCGCCAATATGGCCCAGAAAATCCTCCTTCCTCCCGACGGCGGACATCGCGGCCCTTAAAATCGTGGCAAGAAGCCGTATGATGTTGTCCCCCTTCTCAAAACCGTACTTGTCGTTGTAGCTTTTGAAATTGTCCATGTCTATGTACATGACCGCGAACTCTTCGTCGCCGTCAAGATGTTTCTTTACTTCGGCCTCGACGGTGACGTTTCCCGGCAGTTTCGTCAGAGGGTTCGCCGAAAGGGACTCTCCCGTCCTCTTCAATATACCTTCAACGCGCGCAAGAAGCTCGAAAGGCTCGAAAGGCTTTTCCAGATAATCGTCCGCTCCAAGCTTTATGCCGGTTATCTTGTCTTTCGTTTTGCTGAGCGATGTCACCATGACGACCGGTATGAGGCAGGTGTTTCCGTCTTCGCGTATTTTTTCAAGAACTTCGTAGCCCGAAAGCTTGGGCATGTTTATGTCAAGGGATACGATATCGGGATGTTCATCCTTGACGCTTTTCAATGTCTCTTCCCCGTCTGCCGCCGTGAGCACCTCATATCCTTCCGACTCAAAAGTGAACTTAAGAAGCTCAAGTATCTCGGGGTCGTCGTCAGCGATGAGTATCTTTGTAGCCATATATCAGGCCTCTCCGGTTATTGCACGAAAGCGATTATCTCTTGAACCTTTTTAAGAAAAAACTCATTATTGAACGGCTTGACAATGTAGTGCTCCGCTCCGCAGGCGGCTCCCAGATTCTGGTCCCAGTCGCTCCCCCTGCCGGATATTATCAGCACTCTCGGCTTTACCTCAAAACTCGGGTCTTCGTTCATCGTCTGGCAAACGTGAAACCCGTCAATTATCGGAAGCATTATGTCGAGCACGAGGAGGTGCGGCTGCCAGGACTTTATTACTTTAAGCGTTTCGACGCCGTCATACGTCGCCTTGACCTCATAACCGCTGGACATAAGAAGCGACTCGAGGACCCCGGCCATCTGCCTGTCGTCTTCCGCAATCAGAACTTTTTTTGAAACCATCATCAGGAGTATTCTTTCTTTTATCTTCGCGGGCTCCTTGGCCTCACCTTGATTGAGCACCAGCACGCGCAGTGAAGATGTTTTAGGATTCTGTTTCAGCTGGCCCACGAACAACTCGGAAGAAGTCTCTATTTTGTCAAAAACTATGAGCCCCGGCCTTCCGGATTCCGCTCTTTCAACGGCCTCTTTCCCGCTCAAGGCAACGTCGAAAACAATGCCCGACCCGGAAAAAACCGCTCTCCAGTCGGAAATAGAACGCGAATTGTCACTGACAAACAGTATTTTTTTTTCATTCATGATCTATCCCCGCCAATCCGGCGATATTTTGCCCGCCAGTTTTAAAAACACTCACTCATCTTCTCCCACGTATGAAAGGTAAAGGGTCCTGTTTTGTCTCTCGATCATAAGCACCACACCTTCGGATAGTTTAGCTTTTTTCGCGGCTTTTGTAAATTCGTCGGGGCCCGTGGTCTTCTGCCTGTTGATCTCAAGAATCTTGTCTTCTTTCAGTATCCCCATAGCCTCGGCAATACTGCCCCTCCGGACCGAAACGACGGTGCATCCCTTCCTGCCGCCGTCTCCTAAGACCTGATCATCCTCAACGGCAACCTCCATCCCTAACCACTCATGAGAACCCGGGACCGTATCCTTCTCGGGCTTATCCTCGGATATGTCTTCGAAATCTTCAAGTTCGTCCTGCGGCATTTCTCCTGTTACGATGCTTAAAGTCTTCTCTTTTCCGTCACGCATTATTTTTATGTTTACCTTGCTCTTAGGTTTCGTCTGGGAAACCGCGTCCTGCAGGTCGCGAACGCTTCCGGTTTGCTTCCGGGCAAACCCGACTATGATGTCACCGCTTATGAGACCGGCCTTGTCCGCCGGAGAATCCTTGAACACGTTGTTCACGAGCACGCCGCTTGTGTCCTTCAATCCGAATTGCCTTGCGATCGTTTCATCAAGCGGGCGGATCTCCACTCCGAGCCATCCCCTGACAACCCTCCCCTTGTGGATCAGATCGTCCAGAATCTCTTTGGCGCTGTTTATGGGTATCGCGAAACCGACGCCCGAAAAAACACCCGTGGGAGCGTATATCGCGGTGTTGATGCCTACCACCTCCCCTTTTATGTTGCACAACGGCCCGCCGGAATTTCCGCGGTTTATGGCGGCATCTGTCTGGATCAGGTCCCGATACTCCCTTCCCTCTATCGAAAGCGACTGCCTCAACGCCGAGATTACACCGACCGTAACGGTCTCCTGCAGGCCGAAAGGGGAACCGATGGCGATCGCCCATTCACCCACGCGAATCCTGTCCGAATCGCCGAGCCGAGCGAAAGGCAGTTCGTCGCTGGTTTTAACCTTGACCACGGCGAGATCGGTCCGAGCGTCCCTTCCTATCACCTTTCCCTTGTATTCCTTGTCAAGATGGGTCTTGATGATTATTTCTTTTGCTCCCCTTACCACGTGTTCGTTAGTAAGGACGTAACCTTTCGGGTCTATTATGACGCCGGAACCCATGCCTTCGTACCTGAAACTCCGCGGGACCGCCTTCTGCCTCCTTCGCGGGACCGAAGGTCCGGAAAAAAAGTCCTCAAAAAAATCCTCGAAAGGCGAACCGAAGAAGAACTCCTGCTGCGGAACGGCGTATGTCTCCTCAAAAACGGCCAGGATGTTGACCACGGAAGGCTTTATGTCGCCGGATATCCTGACGAAGGCTTCCTGAAGCCCGGACAAGTCACTTTCACAGAAACCCGGACCAGCGGCCGATGTACCCATAAAAAATGCCGCGGCCGCCGCGATTAAACACCTCTTTAATACCGTCTTCATAACTTGCAGGCTCTCCTCTTAATTACCAGAAACCCTCACGGCTGGAAGCTGTATCGGATGCTTCGCGAGTATGTCTTGTCTTGATTTGTCGTCCTTGGCAAGGAAATCGTTAATGACGTAGGACACGGTTTGTTCGTCCTTGTCGGCAGTCACCACCTGGTAACCCCACCTCAACGGGTTCCCTCTCAGCACGTTTCTCATTATGTAAAAATGGCTCGGAGACTGGGCCCTGTATTTTCCCACGACGATCGGCTCGAACCTGCCAGTCCTGTACAGCGTGACGTCCCTTCCTTCGAGCCTTATCGCGTACTCCCAGGCGGCTTCCGGTTCCATGAACGAGGAGTCAAGCCCCGGCAGGAGCTTCGGCATGCCCACCCCGTTCTGTCCGTTAAGGTCCATGTATATGTCCACTATGGAAGGGGCTTGCGGAAGGTGAGTGGACAAGGCAACGTAGAATTCTATGGTCGAAGGGTTGACAGAGATGGACACCGTTTCTATGTTTTTCGCGATGCGCACTGTTGAGGAATTCAGGATCTTGAGGCCGTTCGATCCTGATTCAACGACAAGAGGCCTTTCCTCTGGCACGATCGAAACCTGAGAAACATCGTTTGGATCCTTACCCAAAGAGCCGCATATGCCGGACACTATCTCGTCGAAAAGAGCGACGCTTTCGGGCACGTTCTCGAACATTACCTTGTGCATGAGCCTGTAATCATAAAGCCTGTAAAACTCGCCTTTCAGCTTTTCGAGGGTTTCAACGTCCGCTTCCCCGGAATTCACGTATTCCTCGATATATTTGCGCACCGTGTAAAGCTTGAGCCAATAGCCCGGGCTTTTGACCCATTCTCCAAGCGCAGGCTCGAGAGCGGTGTCTGTTACCGGCACGACGTGTTTCATCCTGTAATAGACCTGCTCCGGCGTTATGAACCTCACGTCGTCCCTTTTTCTGGCTTCCGCCGCGATGGATTTGACTAGATCGGGCGTGAGTCCGTTCCTTTCGTTGGCTTCCAGGGCCACGATGTTCGAATCCTGATGCTTTACCCACTTGAAAAATTCGCCTTTGTCGGTAAAGACCTCCTCTTTGACGCAGACAAGAAGTATCCCTTCCCTGAAATACGCCCCGCAGTCGGAGCTGTCGGTTCTCCTGTAGCTTATCCACCTCATACCCACTTTCGACAAGCCTGGTATTATCTTGTCCGATATCACGCCTGAACGCAGGTGAATACCCGCGGGAGCGGAACCGATCTCCCGTTTTATTATCTCCCTGTTCTTGAGTATTATGTCCCACACGTCGCGCGGCCATGAATACACGAAAGGAACTTCGGATTCGATCCTGGCCCCGAAAATGAGAGGAAGGAGCGGCTCGTTCACCAGCGTGACCGGGACCTCGACCTTTCTCTGAGCGATCAGTTCCCTGAATTCTTCCGTTATCTTGGATCCGGGAGGGACTGCCGTCACCATTTCGAAATCCTTGTACTTGGCCACGATGTTCTGCAGCTTGCTGAAGTACCTGGCGGAGGAATAATCGGCTATGAGTATCACGTACTTGCATTTCAAGTCCTCGATGTCTTCGGCGCGGGAAACAGCGCTCATCACGGTAATGAAAAGGACTAAACTGAATAGAATTCTTTTTACCATGAACTTTTTCCTCAGAATCCGTTCTGCGATTTTTTTGAAGAGACTGAAAAATTATACATAAAATCAATAAAATTCTCAAACTATGCTGTTGAAAAAACCTTCAACAGCCTTGATTACACAGATTACAAAGAGGATTAATCGATAAAACCGATTAGACCTAATCTGTGTAATCTGTTTTAAATCGTTGCAATCAAGATTGTTGAGGTTTTTCAACAATCTCAAACGGGAAGGGTGAATATGAATGAACTTCCCCTGTTCAACTTGCTCTCGACTCTTATTTTTCCGCCGTGCGTTTCAACTACCATCCTGCAGAACGTCAGGCCCAGCCCCGCGCCGGTCCTCAATGACGCTTCCCTCCTCCTAACCTGAACGAACTTCTCGAATATCTTGTCTATGTACTCCGGAGGTATGCCGGCGCCGTTGTCCGAAACTCGGACCTCGACAAAACCCTCCAGCGCGCGCGCGCCCACCTCTATCTTTCCATCGGACGCCGTGTGGTTCAGGGCGTTAGAGACAAGATTGTTCAGCACCCTTTCTATCAGGTGCCTTTCCGCCTCTATCTTCGGCAGGCCGCTTTCGACGTCGGCCGAAAGTTGCTTGTTCTCCTTGGCCGCGAGCGGGCCGTACTGCTGGATCCGCTCTTCTATCAGCCTGGCCAGGTCGAACTTCTCTTTCTTGAGGTCCAGCTTGCCCTCCTCCATCTTCGCCACGTCGAGGAGATTCTGTATCATTGCAAGCATCTTTTCGCTGGACTGCTTTGCCAGCGTGATTATCCTCTTCTGGTCCTGCGGGAGCTCGCCCAGAAGGCCCGACTCCAGGTAATCCAGGCTCCCCATGATGCCGGACAGTGGGCTCTTGAGGTCGTGAATTATCATGCGGGTAAGGTCCTGCTTGAGCTCCTCAAGCTGTTTCAGCGAAACCGCCATCTTCTCGAAATTGGCGGCGAGCACTTCGAGCTCGTCTCCGGTCCTGACGTCCAGTTTTATGTCAAGCTTGCCGGTGCCTATTTTCTTCGCGCCCTCCTCGAGCGTCAATATGGGCCCGATAATTTGGTTGACCAGCATGAAGCCCACGACCAGGAAAATGGCCGTCCAGAACACCGTCCAGAAAAAAATGCTTTTGTACATCTTTTTTATCGGCGCGTATACTTCCTTCTCGGGCACCTGCGTGACGACTGCCCATCCGAGCTTCGGCAGGCTCTGGTACATGGCGACTACCTGCTCTCCCCTCTCGTCGGAGTATTCTCTCCATCTTTCGGGCGAAGGCTCGATATCGTTCATAAAATCGCTCACGACGGGAAGGCTTGAGAAATTGCTGTGGGCAAGGACGCGTTCCACTTCCTTGTGGGCTATGAGGTTGCCTTTCCTGTCCACGAGAAAGGCGTGCCCGGTTTCGCCTATTTTCACCTCGCCTATCCACTTCCAGACCTGATTGAAATCAAGTTTGGCGAACAGAAATCCTTTCCGTGAGCGGAACGCCACCACTATCATTATGAAAGGCTGACGGTCGCCCGTGAAGTAGACCTGGCTGATAAGCGGGTTCCTTGGGTCCACTTTCAGGAACTCCCTGCGCGGCCGCCCGGAAAGCCGGCCGACAGAACCGGGCCTCAGGTACTTCAGCTGCTCATACGCGGAAGAATTCAACAGCGTTATTTCAGAAAAGGCCGGTCCGGCGTCAAGTATGCCTTTAAGGGCCTTGATCTGATCCTGCCTGGGAAGCTCAATGACCGGCTCGCTGACAACAAGGAGCTTCTGGTACTGCTCTATCTGCGAGTCTATCCTGTCGGCTATCCTCCTGACGGTTTCCTGCTGCCTGTAAAAAATGGAGTTCTTGATGGTCTTGCGGCTTATGGACGTCAGAACGATCCCGAAGAGAAAAGCGGGCAGAACGACCGCGAGCACGAAAATCGAAATAACCTTATAGCGGAGGGACACTTTATAGAATTTGAATAACATAATAAAAATGATTACACGGATTCGCCGCGGAGATTACGCAGATTAGGAACTATAGACACGGTGTGTCTGTGTAATCGGCTGTAAAATCCGTGTAATCAGCCCTATAAAAAAAGGCGTTCCCGTTTCCGGGAACACCTTTTTTCGCGTTAACTCTGTGCAGTAAGCATTTTAAAACTTCACTTTATACTTGGAATACTCGGGAATATGCTTTTTTATCTGGGCGAGCATCTCGTCGTCCGAAACGACGTTGACCCTGCCCTTCGAGAACTGTTCGTCTATCCAGTCCTTTATTTTGGCTATGCCCGGATGGGATTTATCCACCTTCTTGTCCTCGGGCACGTTCAGCTGGCTGTTTATCCAGAAAGCGATGCCGGCAAGGCCGGACCTGTCCGTTATCGCGACGTCCGGCGGCCTGTTGAGTATCTTCTGGGTGTCAAAAACGTTATAGATCTCCTCATCCTTCAGGAGACCGTCCGCGTGTATCCCGGCCCTTGTCACGTTGAAATGAGCTCCGACGAAGGGCTGCATCGGCGGGATTTGATACCCCAGATTGTCCTCTATATAGCGCGCGATCTCGGTTATGACCGACAAATCAAGGCCGTTAGTGTCGCCTCTTAAAGCGATGTATTCGATGCAGAGCGCTTCAAGCGGCGTGTTGCCGGTCCTCTCGCCTATGCCCAGGAGCGTCCCGTTTATGCCGGAACAGCCGTACAGCCAAGCGAAAGTTGCGTTGGTAAGGCCCCTGTAAAAGTCGTTGTGGCCGTGCCACTCAAGCCATTCCGACGGGACGTCCGCAAGGGTCGTCAGGCCGTACATTATGCCGTTGACGTTTCTTGGAAGGGCCGCGCCTGGATAGGCAACCCCGAAACCGAGGGTGTCGCAGGCCCTGATTTTAATGGGGATTTTAGCCTCACGCGCCAGTTTCATCAGCGCCCTCGCGAAGGGTATGACAAAACCGTAGAAATCAGCCCTTGTTATGTCTTCGAAGTGGCACCTTGGAATGATGCCCTCGTCAAGAGCGGCTTTTACGACGTCAAGGTACATGCCGAGAGCTTCTCTTCTTGTTTTCTTGAGCTTTAAAAATATGTGATAATCCGAGCAGGAGGTCAATATCCCCGTCTCTTTCAGGCCCATCTCCTTGACAAGCTTGAAGTCGCTCTTCGTGGCCCTTATCCAGGACGTTATTTCCGGGTATCTATGCCCTTTTTCCTGGCATTTCTTCAGGGCTTCCCTGTCCTTGTCGGAATATAGAAAGAACTCGGTTTGTTTTATGACGCCGTTCGGGCCGCCCAGCTTGTGCATGAGCTCGTACAAATCGATTATCTGTTCGACAGTGAAAGGCGCGAGCGCCTGTTGCCCGTCCCTGAAGGTAGTATCGGTTATCCATATTTCCTCGGGGGGGTTCATGGGCACGATGCGGTTATTGAACGGTATTTTTGGTATGTCTGTATAAGGGAAAGTGTCCCTGAAAAGATTGGGCTTGGCAACGTCCTGAAGCTCATATGAGTACTCCTCAGGCTCCAACATACCTCTTTTCTTGTTGAATTTCAGCATTTGGTCCTCCGAACTATCGTTAAATCGCTCAATTATTCTAACAATTTCGTTGATTTAAATCAAGAAAGGGATACGCGGGAATTGGCCGCTGAACAGTGAGGTAAGATTGGCCTTTAACGGGAATGCCTTTTGCGCCGCAAAACCGGCATACAGGTCATTTCATTTTCTTCATTAGACCGTTCCGTCTTTTATACTCATTCTTTATAAGCTTGTACTCTTTTTTCTTGGTATTGCCGTTTTGCCTGCCGTATTCCCCCATCGCCTTGATGAAATCGTAGCTTATCCTGGTCGACAGGAACTTCTTGGTGTCGGCGCCTCTTTCTGTCAATAGCTCGATAATCCTGTATCCGAACTCGACGTCCCCGTAATGTATCATCATCCACTCGAGGTCGCCGTAGAGTATTTCCCCGTCCGCGTTGGTCGAGCGCTGTATGGCGACTTCGGGCGACACCGCCGCCTTCCCTTTTGCAAAAGGCCTCCTGCGCAGAAGCGATTCCGGAGAAGGTTCGGTTTTTTCCGGGGCAAGATCCTTTTCCGACACAACCCCCTTGGGGTCAGTGAACCTGACAGTGACCTCGCTGCCGTCCGTCCCGTAGGTATGCTGGTATACCTTCGGTTCGTACATCGTGGTTTTTTCTGAATCCTTCACGGTTTTTGAGGCAGGCTTGGCTTTTTTCTCCGCCGTGCTGTTTTCGATTCTATACTTGGGATTTTGCGGCGTTTCCGAGCCGGCCTTTTTTTCAGCGGCACAGCACGCCGTGCCGGCGAACAGGATCACCGCGATTATGGCCGAGTATTTGCTCATCCTTTTTCCTGCCTTTAACTTCTCTTTCATTCTATCAATTAATGCGCGTGAAGTGAACACCGCTAAAAAACAGCTCAAAAACAAGAAGGACACCCGTTCGAGTGTCCTTTTTCCGTGCCCGGCAGCTTTCTTCTCATTCGCCGTGGTACAGGTTTAAATTTATCCATTCTATTCTCTTCTTGACGAACAACGCCGATTGTGCGTTCTGCATCTGATACATCGCGGCCACGAGAAAAGCGTTGTCCCCGATGCATTCAAGGACCGCATCCAGCGCCTGCTCTCCCCTGTCGTTGTAAAGCCTATCGAAGATGACGGACGCGTAGGTGCTGTTACCCTCCTGCATTATGTAGCCGGCCATCATTTGATAATCATCCCGGAAATAATCCATTGCTCCGCTCACGACGGATTCGTCCGGCTGCCACCTGAATTTTTTGATATATTCCCCCAAAACGTTCTCTATGGCGCTCTTTTCCGATGAGGAGAGGCTCAGGGAATTGTCAATCGCTACCCATGTCATAGCAAGGAAATCGGGGCTGTCCGATTGAAGGAACATAGTCATTGAATCAAGAACCTCCGTAATATTTTTGATACCGGCAGCCGCGTTTGCTCCGTGCTTATAAAGCATGCTCAAGACATCCGCGGCAAAATATGCGTCCCATCTTTCGAAAAGGTCCTGCGCTATCGCCGAATAATGCAGCCTGCCGCCCTCCGTCCTGAACGTTGATATAAGCTTGTCCTGGAACCGCTTGACAACCGTTATCCTTGCGGTGACGAGTTCCCTGATGACAGGAGAAACCGTGTGCTCTATTATTCTTAGCAGGAACCTGATGTCCGAAATGTTGCTTATGACACTGTTAGCGGCGAATTCGTCACGCAATTCAACGAGCTTTTCCAGCGTTCTGGCGGTAATTTCCGCGTCGCGGTTAAGCTTCAGGTATCTGGCCATCTCATAATACGCTCCGCCGAAATGTTCCAGGATCCCTTCAGGCGTTGACGGATCCGCGTCCGGATTGCCGTTGAACATAGCCACCGTTCTCTGGGGAGGTTCGAAACCCATGATTCTTATGTTTATTTCTATCACCGTGAGTAACGCGATTTTGCGGCCGTCTGGAATGCTCGCAAGCATATTGACGGCCTCCCACGTCTTGATAAGCACTTCGACTTTCTTGGATTTGTGGCCGAATTTTCCAACGTACTGGTCTATCAACTCCCAGCATTTTTCCATCCCGCTGCTGTTATACTTGTTGTTTATGATTAGAAGCCCCAAAAGCTGCGCGTTATAGTGGTAGTCGCCTTTTTGGTACATCTGATTCGCCATCGCGGGAAAATCAATTTCGGACGGAACATCCGTATCCGGATTCTGAGCCTTGCTCTGCAATTCGGATATCTTCTGGTTTAAAAGCGCGATAAGCGCCGCGTTCGAGGTGGACCCTTTGATGCTTTCCAGGAAATCGACCGTCATTACCAGCATGACTTTACCCGCGGCTTCGCTTTTGCCGAGCGCGAGTATTTTCTCAAACACCCCGGCGGAAAGCCCGACGTCGCCATAGCTCATCAGGAAATACGCCATAAACTCATACCTTTCTCCGAAATGGCTTATCACGTCGCCGGCGGACAGGGAATCCACCTTGCGCATCACGTCCGGTATCCTGGCCTCTATCATTTCTTTTAGGAACTGGTCGTCCATCGCCTCGGCAACTTTCGACAGGAACTGGCTGCTTATGACGGCGTCAATGGCTGCCTTTTGTGCCGCGGCGCCTTTCGCTGCCAGCTGTTTTATCAACTCAACGGCTATCTCTGTTTCGTCGGCGAACCATACGTACATACCCATGGACTTGTAATCCGTCCCGTAATACTCTATGATCGAAGCGGCCTCGTATTCCGCGTAGTGCTCGGCTACATATTCTATTCTGGCGTTTATCGCCTCGATAAGGCTTGCGCTCTGGACCAGCGCCGCGATTTGGCTGAGGAATTCCTCTCCCCACACGCCTTCAAGGGTGGCGGCGACCCCTTCCGTGTTGCCCGCGTCGGCCAGGGCCTTGAGCACTCCGGCTCCGAGGTCCGCGTCGCCGACGCCCCAGAGGTACTCACCCATAGCCTTGTAATCGTCCTTGAAATAATCCATCACGTTCCCGGGCGTCAGCGGACCGGTACTTGCGCCGCTCATTATATCGGCAATCCTTTCGGTAAGCATATCCATGAGCTGGGATTCACCTGTAGAATAGGCTATCTGGATGAGCAAGTTCACGTCGCTTGGGCCGATAAGCGCAAGAAGCGTCCTCGCTCCGAGAACTCCGCGAGTGGCTATCAGGGCCTCCAGCAGCTGCCTGCCAAGGTCAACGCCAAAAGTGTGGAAAGCCGCCGCCATCGCGTAATAATTCGTCCCGTAATGAGACATTATAGCCGCGGGCGTCGTCAAGTCGGACACCTGACCGCCGCCAAAATAAGCGACGTGCGTATTGTATGAGTAACGCGACGGAACGTTTCCAACCCCTCCGGCCACGTTAGCCTCATATCTCAGGAACTTCAGGCGTTCCTCCACCATCGCGACCACCGGCCCCCCGCGATTGAGCGTGGAAAGCGCTGCCTGAAGCAAGACCTCGTCCCCGATGCCGGCAAGCAGGTCGGCAAGATGGGCCCGGCCTCCGTTTCTGTAAACAGCTTCGAAAACCAAAGCGGCGAACACGGCATCCGCTTTCTTTACCAGGAAAGCGGACATTCCCCCGTATCCCGTGCAAGGAGAATACGAGTGATAATCCGTACCGAAATACTCAAGGCAGGCCTCTACGCTCGAGCCCGGGTTCACCGTTGTGTCGCCCTCCACGGTCTTGATCTTGGGTTCCTCGAACGTTCCGCAGCCAAGGCTGTTGAAAACTTCCAGCACGCATATCTTGGCGCCCGTGGACGCGTTGGGACTTTCGAATACGGCTTCCAGTATCCACTGCAGGTAATTTTTTCTCCCAGATTCTTCGACGCCGCCTATCAAAAGAACCATCATTTCTCTCAATCTCTGATGGCCTGAACCGTTGAAGGCCAGGACAACTACCGTTTCGGCTATCAGCCTGATGTCGCCCGATTCGGTCAGCAACTCGGCTATCTTGCCGGCGCGATTCAGCTCATCCGCGTCACCGAGTATCCTGTCTATCTCGCCGATCAAGCTGGTTTGTATGTAGCCAAGTTTGACGCTTATAAGGGTAGCCAGTTCCACGTTCTTGGTGTAATTGAGCATGCTTTCAAGAAGCCACGCGGTCGAGATGCTCTGGAGCGCAAGCTTCACGGCGTTTTCTCCGACTCCCGACAGCAGCGCCGATAGCACTTTTTCCGCGAACACGTGATTTTGTGCGTCCCTGAGAGCCGTACCTATGAGAGCGTAATCCCCGCCGAAATATGATATAAAAGCGTATTCATTGTTAAGGTTATCCGTACTGTTGAGGAGCTTAGCGATCCTGCCGTCTATCATCTGCGTGAGCTCTCTTGAACCGACCATCTTGCGGATGCTCTGGAGCAGACCGACTTCGTTCAGGTTCACGCATCCAAGAGCCCTGAGAACGCCCTGCATGCCCCGTCTCTCGTATATCGCGTTGAATGCATGAGCGACGAAGTTCAGGTCGTTCCTTCTGCCTGTTAATTCCGATATCATTCCAGAATAGTCGCCCCCCCAATACTCAACTAAACCAGCGGGCGTGTTCCTGTCAGCGTTCGGGTTGCCCGGCGCCACCGGAGGTTCAATGATAGGGTTCTCGTTGTCCAGAAGACCCGTCGAAGGGTCAACCACCAGGAAGCAATTGGCCAGCGCCGACATAATGATGTCGCGGACCGACCTTGGGATCGACACGCTGTTATAGGCGACTAGATATACCCGCCTGAAGAACTCGTTCTTCTCGTTATCGTCAAGATTCATAGACATCACGGCATTGGCGAGTATCGCGGCAAAAACATCCTGTTCTTCGCTGTAATCGAAAGCCATTAGACCGGCTGTCCCGGTCACGTGCCACCAGTCGACTTTCGAAAAATCGTGAGGCGGCGTATCTAGATGCATTATCCTGTAGACTTCGGCAAGAACCCTGACCGCGAACTGCGGGTCTTGCGCAGCGGCCACGACCTCCCCTATCTTTTTAAGGTCGAGGCCGGTTATCTGTCCATTTTCATCGCGGGTTATGTATCTTTCCGTCAGGAACTGCGATATCTGAATGGCTATCCCGTCTATCTTGTCCGCGAGGAGCTTCCGCAGCATTGCGTTCTGGGTTCTCTGGTACACGGCAGTAAGATGCTCGTCGTTATTAATGTATGAAACAAGCTCGGCAACTGCTATCGCGCCTTTGGAAGCAAGGACGCTTTCAAGTATTCCCCCTGTCAGTTCCGGGTCCAGGACGCCGCCCAGGAACTCCGCCATCTTCTTGTAATCGCTCCCGTAGTAAGCCAGTACGCCGCCCACGGTCCTTGCAAGTGGAACCGCGCCAAGGGCCGCCAGCCGCCCGTTTATCATGTCGGCTATGACCTTAGGCAGGCCACTTATCTGTTTTACGGCTGACAGGAAATCCTTGTCTGAAATATACGCGAGAGTGTCGGCCACTGCTCCTTCTCCGTAGCGCGGATCGGCCAGCATCAGCTCAAACGCTTTTGCCGCGTAATCCGCCCTGCCGTTGTTGACCAGCCAGTTGGCTATATCCTGATAGCTGCTTCCCCAGCGCCTGAGCAGGTTCTCGGGCGTTCTCAGGTCGGTCACTGAAGCATCCGGCGCGATATCCGCCTGGTACCCGGAGGTCGCGCCTCTGTAATTATCGTCCGCGAAAAGTTTCAGCAGTTGACCCCTCAGGAACTCGCGTTCCGCGGCCCCGATGCTCATGTCCGTTTTCACGCAGACAAGTATCTGGGTCATAAGCTCGACCGCGGGGCCCATACCTATCCTTATCCCAAGACCGGGGGTGTTCGAATCGTTAACCTTGTCAAATAGCGCCGACAGCACTCGCGTGACAACATCTTCCGGCGTCTGGTCGCCGGCGAAGGTGTACCTCAGGACCAGCGCCAGTGCCTTCTCCACGTATAACGCATTCTTGCCCACAAGCTCCGCCGCGAATTCCTGTATATCCTTTTCCGTGAAAGAATACTCTCCCGTGTCGGCGTTATATGTCGCGTGGCGGAGCACTATGTCCCTGTTGCCCTTCGAGTACCCCGCGATATCGTCATCGATGGCCCCGATGAAATTCTCAATTATCTTCCTTACCCTCGCCGTCGCATGTTCGCGTATGGCGTCAAGAAGGGCCACGTCTATTATATTCGCCACCACCAGCGCCGGACCCTCGCCGCCGTGAATCTCATAAAGATATTCAAGGACCTGGGCGCATTTCGCCGGATCCTTGAGGTTAAGCATATGCGCGGCGATAGTCGCAAAATCCTTCTGGTAATACACAACTATCCCTTCGGCTATCCCCCTGCCTCCGCCTTCATTGGTAAGGGCGTCAATACGCCCTGCTATCCAGTTACGCACGGTGTAGGCGTACTGCTGTTCCTTGACGATTTTCAGGAAACCGGCGGCGTTCATATTCACGAGAAGATTGTATATGCCCCGGGCTCCCCTTTGAGCAAACAGCTCTTTCATGACCTTCGCGACAAAAGCGCCGTTACCGCCTTTGCCCTTCTGCCCATCAACTATATCGTTAGTTTCGAGGTATCTGGCCATATCCGCGTATCTTGCCCCGAAATGCGCGAGAACGTCCCCGGGAGTGACTATGTCCCGGTTGTCTCCCGGGCCTTCCGAACGCGCGGCGGGGTTGGGACCGCCGAGCCTGTTCGTCACGATGTCGACAAGTATGTTCAACGGCATTTCCCTCTTGGCCCCGGTCAGACCCGCGTTCGCGGCGACGGCGTCATATATATCCGTGAACAGCTTGATGAGCTCTCTGTTTCCCATCCTGTCCCTCTGCGTGAGCACGTTCAAGCACCAGTTGAGTGAGTTTTCCACGAGTTCGCCCCAAGATGTATAGTCGCCGCTATAATCCGCCAGCTGCTTTACCAATCTCGATATATAGTTAGGGCTTCTCGAATTGGCCATGACCGTCCCAAAGTATTCGTAAGCCTTATCCAGCTCGTCGTTAACGTAAAAAGACTCCACTATGCTTTCAACGCTGTTGTTTACTATGTCCTCTATGGCGCTTTGGATAGCATCCTTGACTGCTTCGTGCTTTATCTTGGGCAGGATCCTTTCAAGAACGTTCCTGTCAAACATAAGGTTGACGACGGCTATGGCCGACATATAGTTGTAGGTTCTGTAGCCCTCTATGAGCTTGTTCAATACCGAGGCGGCCATCGAAGGGTTGTCGTAGAGGTTAACGGAAATGTACATAGCCAGCTTGTTGTTGTTGGCGCCACCGAAGGTCAGGAAGTGGTCGATTATGCCTTCCGGTGTTTTGGTCCAGCCCTCTTCGTCGGAACGGGCGCCCTGTATCTCTTTTATCCAGTCATAGACTTTCTTAAAGTAGGGGTTGGACCTATTCTCGTTTTTCAGCTTCGTCGCCACGCCCTCCATCTCATTGGCGAACCCGAGGCTCACGACGGACTTGAAAAGGTTCTTGGAACATTTCCCCATCTCGATAAGGCTCGCGTATATGTTCACGGCCTGTACGGTCAGATGATACTTTTCCACGTATGCCGCCATAGCGTTGAGGTTATATCCGGCTCGCGTTCCGTCGGCGTTCTTGTACCAGAAGTGGTCCATTATCGAATGCCAGTTGCTGTTGTCGATGCCGTCCTCGCCGGCGGGCGTTGGCGAAGGGCTCGGCGTGGATGAAGGGCTGGGCGAAGGAGAGGACGAAGGCGATGATGTCTGAGAAGGGGACGAGGTTCCCGATGCCGATGCGCTGTATGCCGAAGCTACCGCCGAAGGCGGCATATAACCGCTGTTGACGCCTATCGGATTGTGATTGGGCCCGTAATAGCCCCAGGATGTGTCCAGTTCCGGCAAAAACAGGCAGCAAAAACCCATCAGGGTCGACATTGATAAAGTCAGAATAACCTTGCCCCAATTCATTTCATTCTCCCTGTGAACCGTTTCTCATCTGATACAATTATATGCGGGATTTGTTAAATATTTAAAAAGTATTTGAAAAATATTATTGAACTTTTGTCCCGGCACAAAATATAGCGCCTTTTTCCAGCTCATACCGAAGGCGCCATTTTCATTATCGGTCCTTTTGTCCCTTTTGTTCATTCCTGGTTGTAAAGATTGAGATTGACCCACTCCACCCGTTCCCTGACGAGGTCCGAGGCCCCCTGATTCTGGGTCTGGTACATCACGGCGACGAGGAAGCCGTCATCGCCTATGTATTCCATTACAGACCGCAACGCTTCCTCTCCCCTGTCGTTGTACAGGGCGTCGAACACGCCGGAAACGTAGGCGCTGTTCGCCGTCTGCATAATGTAGCCCGCCATTGACTGGTAATCTTCTCCGAAGTAGTCCAGGGCCTGGCCGATCATTTCCTGGTCCGGTTCCCACCTGAACTTGTTTATGTAGCTTCCGAGTATTTCTTCCATCGCGCTCTTCTGGCTGCCGGTCAAGTTCAGGGAATTGTGCACGGCTACCCACGTGCGCGCCAGAAAATCGGGCGCCTCTTCGGGCTTCATGAACATCGTGAACGAATCAAGAAGGCCCTTGACGTAATCCAGCCCCTCGTCCCTGTTCTTGCCGTGCTTGAAAAGCAGAGTGAGCACGTCCGCGGCATAATAGAAATCCCATCTTTCGAACATGTCCTGGGCAATCGCTGAGTAATGAAGTGTCCCGTCCTCGAAGCTGAACGTGGCTATGAGCTGGTTCTGGAACTGCTTGACGGAGGTTATCCTGTCGGTGATCAGGTCCCTCACGCCGGCCACCGTTGTCTGTTCAAGTATCCTCAAGAGGAACTTGACGTCCGAGATATTGCCGATCACGCTGCTGACGGCGGAAAGGTTCCTGAGCTCCGAGAGTTTTTCTAGCGTCTTGACCGTTATGTCCGTGTTGCGGTTCAGTTTCAGGAACCTCGCCATCTCGTAATATGCCTCGCCGAAATACTCGATAACGCCGTCGGACGTCGAAGGGTCGGCATCGGGGTTGCCGCCGAACATCGTTATGTCGCGCATTGGGGGCTCGGCCCCGAGTATGCGCACGTTTATCTCGAGCAGGTTCAGTATCGCTATCTTTCGGCCGTCAGGGATGCTACCTTCGAAATTCACGGCTTCCCAGGTCCTTATGAGGACTTCCACCTTCTTGGAATCGTTGTCAAAAAGCTCCAGATATTTTTCGAGTATCATCCAGCATTTTTCCATCCCGCTCACGCCGTATTCGTGGTCGGCGATGTATTCGGCGAGGATCTGGGCGTTGTAGGTGTAATCTCCCCTCTTGAACATATCGCCGGCTATCTCATCGAAATCTATCGGCACGGCCGCCTGGTGTTCCATTTCTTCGACAATGGGTATTCTTGCCTCTATCATGCCGCGCAAACCGGAATCAGACGCTTTTTCAAGCATGCTCCTGAGGAACTCGCTGCTCAATATGGCTTCCACCGCTTTCTGCATCCCTCCTCCGTCAAGAAGCATGAGCGTATTCACGGCAAACGTCGGGTCGCCGTTGCCCCAGACATACTGTCCTATACCTTCGTAATCCGAACCGAAGTACTCTATTACGTCTTGGGGAGTTGGATCCACCGCTTCGCCGCCTTCCCCTCCCTCGCCTGCGGCGACGCCCTGACCGAATACCCTTTCCGCCTGGGCCACGGCCGCTTCTATGCGCTGGACTATCGCCTGGTACAAGGGCAGGTTCTGCGTGCTGTTTGCCACGTCCACCAGCAGGTCGTACCTTCTCATGAACGCGTCGTACTCGCCCTGTGTCGCCGAACGCGGATCAGGAAGCATCGCTTCCAGTATCTGCTTGACCGACCCCGATCCCTCGAACTCCATTATGAGCTCAAGCGTCTGGGCCGCAAGAGCCGCCGATGAGCCGGAAAGATGGCTCGCGATGGCGCCGAAATCCCTGCCGAAGTGGCGTATCACGCCGGCGGCGGTGTCGGCGGGAACGCTCGAATCCCCTTCTTCCGGTATAGCCGTGATTAGGTCCACGGAGTCCTGGTAGCCCGGGTTGATGCCCTGGCCCAGGCCCGTGAGACGGTCGGCTACCGCCAGCTTCACGTTCTCGTTGGCTATGCCGTACACCGACCTGAGCAGGTCCGTGTGCCGCATGTTGTACAAAATGCTCCCGAGAGCCGCGCGTCCTCTCGTGCGCAGGCATTGCTCGAGCACACCGACGGTGAACAGCACATCGGCTTTTTCGTCAAGCGCATGGCCGATGGCGGAGTAGTTGCTCCCGTAAAAAGCGAGCATGCCGGTTACGGTCGTAACGTCGGCCGAAGTGTCCTGACCTATCGTAGGCATCGGGTCCGCGGTGGCCCCGTATCCCCTCAACATGCCGGCGATAGCGGCTTTATCCGAGTCGGAAATGTTCGATTTCGCGTAAACCGCAATCAGCGTCCTGTTCAGTATGTCCACGTTGTTGCCCACAAGCGGCCCCCAGCGCCCCATGAAGGCGCTGATGTCGCCGGTACCGAACATCCTCAATATCATGGCCAGGATGTCCGCGTTGTAGGCCGGGTCGTTGTTCTCGGCAAGGTTGCCGGCGACGTACACCCAGTCCTTGTTCTGTATCTTTAACTTCAGCTGGCCTTCCTGCTGCTGGTATATGCTCGCCGCGCGCTCCTCGAGCATGCGGGCAAGGTCCCCATCGGAAGCGGCGTTCATCAGCTTCTGCAGCAGCTGCGAATCCGATATGTTGTTTATGACTTCCATCGCCGCGCTGTTTCCTATCTCGTTTTTCAGCGTCGACAATATGTCAAGCGCGAGGGCCGTGTTGTTCTGGCAGGCGTCTCTTATGAAATGCGCAATACCCATGTAGTTCTCGCCGTAGAAAGCCAGCACAGATTCCGCGGTCTTGAGAGAGCTCCTGTCGCCGGTCAACGCGCCTATCTTGCCGTCCAGGGCGCTCTTCAGGGCGTCGCTTGAAGCCCTGCCCCTCACATCCCTCAGGAATTGCAGGCGGTTTTCGCCGTAGTTGTTCAGGACCGCCGTGACCGCGGTGCTCCCCCTCATGTCAAGCAGCTTCTCGAGCACCTGTGCCGCGAAACGGGCGTCGCGGCCGGCCAGGTCGCCGGCCAGGCCGGAATAATTGCTCCCGTAATAGTCTATCATGCCGTCAACCGTGTTCCTGTCGGCGTCGGGGTTACCGCGGATCTGCCTCAGGCCCGTCGGGTCGGGCACGGAACCGCCGCCTGCGCGTATGGCTGCTTCTATCAGCCCCTGTAGGAAGGCCTTGTCGCCGCCGTCTATGCCGGAGCCGTTGTGCACGCATGTCCACAACCTTGAAAGTATGTCAAGATAGGCGGTGTTGCCGCGGGGCGGCAGCCAGGCCGAGAACACACCCGATACCAGTTCCCTGTTGCCCGGGGCGCCACGGAACTGGGAAATGTCCAGCTGGAGAAGCGTTATGAGCATGTCCGCGGTGTACTGGAAATCATTGTGCCCGCCAAGATTGCTTGCGGCCTGGCTATAGTTGGGGCGCGGATTTTCCTTGCCGTCGTACCAGTCCTTGAGCAGGGCTTCAATGAAAGCGTTGGTTTCCTGGTTGATGCCGCCGAGCCGTTCGTTTAGTTTTCTCAGGATCACGGCGTTGGAGGTCTTGTCGGCTATCCTTTGCAGCAGCAACCTGTCTGACAGATTATTGAGAACAGCCGAAACCGCGGACTCGCCGTAATTGGCGTAGAGCATTTCGAGCACTTCCACGGCGAGGTCGGCGTTGCCCGTCAAGCGGAGATGATGAGCCATCCTCAGGTAATCCTGCCTGTAGTACCCGATGAAAGCCTCGGCCGTGTCGAGCCCGCTCGGGTTTTGTGACCAATAGGCTATCCTGGCCTTGATGACGTCGGCTATGGCGGTCTGCCCGGCCTCCTCGGCCGCAGCCAGCAGTTCCCTCAGGAAATCGACATTGGTGGACAGCCAGGTGTATCCGGCAACCTCTGCCACGGTAGGTATGCCGCCGTAGGATTCGTTCAATATCTTGAGGACATCGAGCGCGAAATCCACTGATTTCTCGCGCAACGCGTTCGAGAGGGCCCTTAAGTCGTTGCCATAATGACGTATAAAACCGTCCGGGGTGTCCGCAGAAACCTCGGGATCCGGGTTCGGCAAGCGTGTTCCCGTGCCCGGCGTGGGCACGGTGCCGCCAAGCTGAGTGATGTATCCTCTTAAAGCTCCCAGAACCATCTGTTTGTTGCTGTCGCCCATCCCGCTGTTGAACACGGCAAGATAGGTCCTCGTGTATATGTCTAGTTTAATGTTATTGGGCTGTCCGGAAATAATGCGGGAATACGCCGACAGAATCCCGTTAAGTATTTCCTGGTAAGTCGGGTCGTTCTGCCTTTTCTCGAACGAGAGGCATATGCTAAGGACGTCCGCGTTGTACTGGAAGTCGTTGTGGGCCGCCATGTCACCGGCGATGGCGTCGTAGTCAATGCTCCCGGACCCGTCGGTCTTGCGATGCTCGTTCACGTAATTGTTGCCGAGGTCGTCCCCGAGGTCGCCTATCTTGTCGATGATCATCTGTCTTATGTCGGCGTCGCCGGTCGAGTAATACACGTCGCTCAGATGCGCGGAGTTGTTAATGTAGGAGATCACGGACGCCGCCGCGCCCCTGCCTCTGCCGGCAATCAAGGTTTCAAGGACGTCAACGGTAAGCTGGACGTTGAGCGCCGACCTAAGGTGGTGAGCCATGCCTTCATAGTTGTCCCCAAAGTAGGAGATGATGCCCAGAGCCGTGCCGAAGCACGAGTGTTCGCCCGTGAGCTGGCAAATCCTGCCGTCCACGAGGCGCTTTACTTCCACCGAGGCGTTGTCCGCGTCTTTAACGTTCCTAAGGAACCCGACGTTATTTATGTGCTTGAGCGTCTCTATTACCACGCCCGAGCCTCTCTTGCCGAGGAGCTCACCGAGAACGGAGGCGCAGAAGGCGGGCGACTGGCCGGTGATGTAATTCGCGAGCCCGGCGTAATCACTGCCGTAATAGTCCACGCAGCCCGCGGGCTTCGTTCTGTCAGCGTTAGGATTGCCGTTGACGTGCGCGTCGGTCGGGTCGCCGGAATCCGGCAGGGTAGTGTGAAGCACGTTCAGTATGTAGTGCTCAAGCGCGCCCTTGACCACTCCTTTGCTCGCTCCGCCGCCGCCGTTGCATACCCTTACCCAGGTCCTGCGGAATACGTCCTTGCCGGTATCGCCCGAGCCTATCCTTGAAAGCAGGCGTGATAGAATGCCGTTGACGTAGGCGCTCCCGCCCTTGTCGGCTACTTCAAGGAGTATGCTGGCGTTGTAACCCATGTCGTTCGTGGAAACCATCGCGTCGACTATGTCGTTGCATATCGCGTTTATGTCTCCAGGATGGCGGTTAAAAGCCAGCGTCACGACACCTTCCGTTGAACTGCCCAGCGCATCCATCCTGTCCTGTATGGCTTCCGCTATGCCGCCTCCCGTGGAATTCTTTATCCTGCCTAGAAGCGTCCTGTCGTGGATGTTGTTCAGGAGGTCCCTGAGGTCCGATTGACTGTAGTTGTTCCAAAGGTCCTCAAAAATTTCGACCGCCCGCTGTATGTTGTTCTGGCAGGCGTCGCGTATATAATAGCCGAGCCCTCTGTAGTCTATATTCGAGCCGTTAGTGTAATGCTGAATGACGCCCCTGGCGGTGTCGTCCCACCCAATAGGGTCGTACCCGGGCTCCCTTCCCCTGCACGCAGCGAGTATCGTCTGCCACGTGACCCCGGTATGCCCGGTGTTGTAAGCCCAGCGTTCCACGTTCTGGAGAAAACCTTTGGACCAGTGGGAATCGAGTATCGGCCTTATATTCACGCCGTGGTTCTGCCTGAGGCTGTCAAGAACCTCGAACGCGAGCTTCAGGTCGCCCGTGTTCTCGACGTGGGACATCAAGCCGTCAATGTCTATCGTGCCGTTGTTGGTATAATGGTTTATTACGCCGTCCGCCGTCTGCCCCGAAGCTCCGGGAGTATACCTGGAATCCCAGCCGCTTTCGCTGGTAGTACTCGTGTCGCTCGGCCTGAGCCTTGTGATAGTTTCTATCCTGTAGGGCCATGAGGTCGTAAAAGTCACCCACCAGCCGTACTGCCCGCCGGTCCAGGTGCTCACTACGGAATAGCTGTAATACGTGCTGTAATATGTCCGGTCGCCGCCGCTCGTGGTGCCACCGGTAGTGCCGCCGCCGGTCCCGCTGCCCGTTCCCCCTCCGCCCGTTCCGCTGCCGGTGCCGGCCGCGCCGTGGGTCGTGGGAGGTTGGCTGCCTCCTCCGCCGCCGGTAGGGACCGTGTTATTCGTGATTACCGTCATGTAGCTTTCGGTCCACCAAAACGTGTACCCGCCGCCGCCGGTAAGAAACGACGTGGTTATCCAGGTTGTCTGCGTTCTGGGCGGCTGAGGCGTCTGCGTGGTATTGGTATTATTGTTATTATTGTTGTTGTTATTGTTGGCCGTAGGATTGGGAGCGGGCGGCGGTGTCGTCGTAGTAGGATTTGAAGTCGGGCTCGGGCTGGAAGTAGTCGGTTGCGGAGGCTGTTGCTGCTGGGGCGGCTGCCAACCGCTTGGAGGACCTCCGTATCTGCCCATATACCCATCGTCCTCGAACATTTTTTGCGCGGTCATCAGGTCGCCGGGCACCATAAACAGCGCCACCGCAAGGGCTGTCAGGACGCAAATTTTTTTAATCATACCAGGCTCCGTTAGAATTTATTGAGCGTTTATTCGCTATTCATCTAGGAAAATCGTACATTTT
The DNA here is from genome assembly GCA_016930715.1 of Endomicrobiales bacterium. Taxonomy (GTDB): domain Bacteria; phylum Elusimicrobiota; class Endomicrobiia; order Endomicrobiales; family JAFGGC01; genus JAFGGC01. Next base: position 14,869 of record JAFGGC010000002.1, on the reverse strand, counting down.
AATGACAAAAAACCTATGAAATATATGTGAAATATTTGAAAATTCTTTCTCACGGCAAAAACGCGTCTGAAACGGCATAACAAAGAGATAACAGAAAATGACTCATTTGTCTATCATTTTTTTTCGTATTACCTTAAGATTCAAAAATCCCAAGTCGGGAACCATTTCAGCCAAGCCATATATTTGGCCGGCACCGCGAACCCTGAGATGCCCGGATAGAACATGGCAAAAAGGAGCAAGGCCGCGGCCAGATAAACCCAAAACACTAACCGGGCTCGTTTCCACCTGGCTTCCAGGACGGAGAACACGTATACCACCGAAAGTATCAGGAACGGCACGACCGAAAAAAAGTGGTATATGTAGGTCATCCTTTTAAGATAGAACCAGGGAGCGTACTGAGCCATGGCCCCGAAGAAGATGACGGCCGGCACGAGCGTTTTTTTCTTCCAAGCCAGCCAGCCCGTGAGCGGCACCGTTATTATTCCACTCCACCATATCAGGGGATTGCCCATCGAGATAATCATCGACACGATGTCCCCGGCGCCGGACGGCCAGTAGGTCTTGAAATAGAGCATGGGCCTGGCGATTATCGGCCACTGCCACCATCTTGACGCGAACGGATGGGGGCCGACCAGCCCCACGTGAAACTTCAGCATGTTTGACTGAAGACTTATGAAATCCACTACCACATTCGACAGGCCGGTCCCGAAGAAAAACATAATGTACGAGGCCGAGTACACGGCAAAGGACGACAAGAACACGATAACGAACGTCTTCGTGAGGCGGTGCTTCAGCATGGCGGGCATTTGCACCGTGAAAACGCTCGAAACCCTGGTGTTCCTGTTTATTTTAGAAAAATATACCGGAAAATTCCGTATCTCGCCGGCCACGAACGCGGCTGCAAGGCCGGGCACGGCGAACGCGCCCATCCACTTGGTCGCCGCTGCGCACCCTAGGAAAACACCGCTCAGCAGAGGATACTTCCAGCCGCAGGTTTCCTTCGGCTGCAGCATGTGCAGGTACATGAAAAGGTACGAAAGCACCAGGAACGCCGGGACAAAGCCGTCCGCGGTGCCTATCCTGGTTTGAGTGAAATGCATGAAATCCACCGACAGCAACAGAGCCGCGGCGAACGCGAGGAACCTGCTTCTGAAAAGCGCCTTGGCGAGCACGTACAGGAAAGCCACCATAAGCGCGCCGAAGAGCGTGCCCGTTATCCTCCAGCCGAACGGCACCTTGCCGAAAACAACGGCACCCGCGGCTATCAGGAGCTTGCCGAGCGGCGGGTGCATCCAGTCGGTCGGATTCCCCCCGTCAATATAGTCTATCGCGCTTCGGGCGACCCCTATCTCGTCCCAGAACATACCGGAAAAGTACTCCGGGTGCCTGTAGTCCACGAGATGCTGTTCGTCGAAGAGGTTCAGTATACGGCCTTCGTCCTTCGGCACGGAAAACCTCTTCGATATCTTGAAATTCCTCAATGGGTAGTCGCTGCCTTCCTCGAAGAACACCATTTCGCTCAGGGTGGTGCCCGGGTCGTTCACCACTATTTTCAGCTTCCGGGTCTCGGAAAATATCGGAATGTAGTTCCATGTCAGCACCACGGGCGGCCCGTGCCTGGGATACGGGGCGTTCTCTATTATGTGGTGTGTCACGTACTTCCTGCCGTCGTGGAATCTAAGCCTGAAATTGCCGAAAGCCGGACCTATACCCCAGAAATAGTAGAGCCTTGAGAGCTTGACCGGCCTTCCGAAATCTATCTCGAAATTCTCGTTTTTTTCCGTGGTGCGCCAGAAGGTCTGCGGCGTTTTGAAGCTTCCGAGATTCACGAGAGCCACGACAAAGTAAACAATGCACAGTATTAGCATTATGACGGCGTCTTTGCGGTCGATGAAATCCCTGAAGGAAACGGCGTGCTTTTCCGGAGATGGTGGAACGCGTGACATATCCATTTATTAGCTTCTTGTTCGAAACGGGCACGCACCGCATATGACAACACGGCACGTACCCGCCCCGATGAATTCTTTTATCAGTATTCTATACCTATCACTGGTTGTAGAGGTCCAGGTTTACCCATTCAACGCGCTCTTTGACGAGATTGTGCAGGTACTGGGTGTTGACCTGATACATCACGCCGACGAGAAAACCCAGGTCCCCTCCGAACTGCTCCACCGTGTCAAGGGCGGCGTTCACCGCGCCGGTGCCCTTGTCGTTGTATATGCGCTCGAAAACCGCCGAGGCAAAACTGATGTCGCCGACCTGCATCATGTAGAAGGCCATTCCGGCGAAATCATTTCCGAAGTAGTTCATCACGTCGCTCACCCCGTCGGTTCCCACGTCATAGCGCATCCCGTTTATCCTCTTGCCTATTTCGCTTTCTATCGTGTTCTTTTCCTCTTTCGAAAGGCTGAGGCTGCCCCTGACGTATATCCACATCCCGGTGAAAAAGCTCGAATTCTCGCCCGGCTGCATGAAACCCATAAGCGAATCAAGCACACTGCCGATCTTACCAACGCCGTCAAGGCCAAAATCCTTGTTCTTTATGAGCAGCGCGAAAATGTCGGCGGCGTAGGCATAATCGAAACGCTCGAAAAGTTCCTGCGCAATCGCCGAATAGTTCAGCTGGCCGAATTCCGTCTTGAACCTTATCAAGAGCTTCTTCTCGTCCGTTTTTATCTCGGCTATCCTCTGCTGTATGTGCATGTTTATCGTTGAAACATTGGTCGTCTCTATCACCTTCAGAAGGAACCTTATGTCCGATATATTGTTCAGGACGTTTACCATCGCCACCTCGTCGCGCACGCTGACCAGGCGCTCAAGCGTGTCTGAGGTCAGCTCGGCGTCGCGGTTGAGTTTCAGGAATTTCGCCATGTCGTAATAGTCCTCGCCGAAATACGCGAGCACGCCTTCGGCGCTCGAAGGGTCGGCGTTCGGATCCCCGCCGTACATCGTGACGTCCCTCACCGGCGGCTCGCCGCCGTAAACGCGTATCACTATCTCAAGGACGTTGAGCATCGCGACCCGCCTCGCGAGGTCCACGTTGGTCATCCCGTGCACGGCGTGCCAGGTCTTTATAAGCGCGTCGACCTTAAGCGAGTCGTTGGCAAAGTACGAGGCATAGGTGTCGACCAGCTGCCAGACCTTCTCCAATCCGCTTGAGCCGTAGCGGTTGTCGCTGATGAAATCGCTTATCGTTTTGGCGTTGAAGTCGTAGTCTCCCAGCTTGTGCATCTGTTTTGCGAGGCGAGTAAGCGTCTCGCTTATCGCGGCGGCCTCCTCCATCAGCTTGACCTCGCCTATCCATCCGTCGATGTATCTGATTATCTGGTTTGAGGCCTTCATCTCGACGGCTTTGGCCCTTATTTGCGACAGGAAATCGCTGTTCATTATGCTCTCGACGGCCTGCCTGGCGCCGTTAGACTTGCCGTTTTGTATCAGAAGTTCAAGCACCTTTACGGCAAATTCCGCGTCCCCTCTGCCCCAGATGTGAAACCCTATCTTGGTGTAATTGTCTCCGTACTTTGCCACTACGTCCTCGGGGTTCTTGAGGAACACCTTGTCAAAGAATTTGCCCACTTTCTCGGAGATGTCGTTCAAGTACTCCACTACTGCGCTCCGCACGGCGCCGTTTGTCGCAAAACTAAGGGCATCCGAGAGTTTTTCAAATGCTTCTTCGATTTTCTTTCCCGCTTCTTCATAATACTTAAACTGCTCTTCTTCGGTGCCATCCGTCTTTTCCTTGGGCAGCGCGAGCATCCTGCCGAGCAGGCTGTCAACGGCGGACCTGCCTTTCATCGAGCCGAGAAGCTCAAGCGTCTCCATAATGAACTTGGCGTCGCGCTTCATCAGCTCCTTGGCAAGTCCGTCGTAATTTGTCCCGAAATGGACAAGTATTCCGGCGGGCGTGTCGGTCGGTGATGTGGGATCGCCCGGGCCGTCAAGACCCTGCTGGAGGGGCGTGGTCGAGGTCGAGTCCGGCAAGGAAGCGTACCCGCCGGCGGGCGCGCCGTAGCCGTAACCGCCACGTATCGCGTTGCACCGCTCCTGAACCATCTGCTTGAGCGGTACGCTCGATATGAAAGGCATGACATTATTCAGGAACTGCGTGTCGTTTATCGCGTAAAGGAATATCGCCGCGGTGTGGTCGCCGTAATCCTTGAATATTTTTTCAAGGATGGTTCCGGCAAAAGCAACGTTGTTCTTTTCGTGAAGGTATTTCGCCATTCCCATGTAATCGTTCCCGTAGTATTTGAGGAAGCCCTCGACCGTGCCTCTCGTGTCCGATGAACGGTCTCCCAATGTCTTCGGTTCATTGGCCGCGCCCGACGGCAGTTTCGCGCCGTCCATATAGGATTCAAGGAAGGCTTTGAGCACGGCCCTCTGCGACTTGGAAACGTATGTGCTGGCGCGTATTAACTTCCATACACGTTCGATGAACGCCTTTCTCGAGGCGGTGGTCATCGGCGCGAAAAAGGCGTCCAGCACGCTTTTAAGCATTGTTTGGGTGTTGTTGTCTTTGAGGTAGCGCCTTACGATGTAATCGGCGGTGTAGCGGTAATCGTTGTGCCGCTGGAGGTCCTGGACTGCGGAATCAGTGCCCAGGTCGACGACGTATTCGAGGTCCTTGCCGAGACGATCGAGCTTCTCGGCAAGTAAAGCGAAAAGCTCGGTATTCTCTGTCTTGGCCATTATCTGCTCTATGAACATCGCGTCGTTTATGTCTTTTATGACTTCTCTCACGGTAAACTCATCGAAATCAAGAAGCACCGCTTCAAGCGTTTTTGCCGCGAGGGCCGGCTTTTGGTCCCCCCTCAGGTGGTGGCCGAGCCGAGTGGTCTCAAGTTCGCCGTCCTTCATATAGTGCAATATGATCCCGTATGCCGAATTCATACCCCTTCCCGTCTGAGTGATGGCGCCTATCCTGCCGTCAACCATGTCCTTAATCATGTCGCTCGCAAGCTTGCCCTTGACGGCTTCAAGGACGTTGACTTCCTTGAAATACGAAATACATAGTATAAGAGATTTGCGTCCGTACCTTCCGAGCAGTTCGCTCAAGACGTCGGCTATGAACTCCGCGTCGTCGGAATGGTGCCGTTCCAGGTCATCGGCGAGCTTGTCAAACTGCGAGCCCCAGTGGTCCAGGATGCCTTCGACCGTGTCCGTGGCCGCGCTGGTGTTGCCCGGCGTGAACTGCTCAGTTGTGTATGAAAAATCGCCTCCGAGGATCCTTGCGCGCTGAGAAACCGCTTTCTTCGCCTTCGCGCTGGTTAGATGCGAGAATATATCCGCAAGTTCGTCCTTGTTATGAAAATTGCTTACAACGTCGCAAAGAAAATCCCAACCGGACCCCATCCCGAGTATGGCTTCGAAAACCTCCGCGCAGAACCGCGCGTCCTTTCCGCCGAGCGCGTTGGCAAGACTCTTAGCGTATCCGTTGTACTGGGCTATTATCCTGTGAACCTCGGAAGGGTTGCTGGACTCCCCGTTTGACCCCTCTGAACCGTACCCTTTCTTCACGGCGTCCTCTACCGCGGAAAGGAGATCTCTTCTTACACTCTCGGAAATCGACAGGTCGCCTTTTATCAACGACCACGCCTTTGTCAAAAAGTCTATCCTTTTGCTTCCTGCTAGGGCTTCGCCGACGTCGGCTATTATGGACTTTTTCCTGGACATATCCAAAGCAACTCCGGGTATCTGGCAGTAGTTATTGCAGAAATAGACTATGAAATCGACAAGATACTGCGCGTCCCTGCGCGCCAAGTCGGCGGCTATGGCGCCCCAGTCGGGCGTGAATTCCCCGGTCATCGGGTCGTAGGTCGAGTTCCTGTATATAAGCGTCTGAAAGTCATAGGTCAAACCGTCGAGCTTCTGGCTTATAAGCACCTGCAGGTCTTCGTTCTCTGTCGCGTTCATTATGCTCTCAAGGAAAGCACGGTCGGATATATGCTGGAGTATGGCTATCACCCAGTCCGTGCCCCTATAGCGGAGGATGTTTTCAAGCACACGAGCGGCCATAGTCGCGTTATGGCGCTCCACGACGGCATTTGCTATACCTGAGAAATCAAGACCGCCTTCGCCGTTATAATAAAAGGTTATCAGCCCCTCCGCCGTGTTGACGGCGCGCTGTCCGTTCAACTCGTCGATTCGCGCCGTTATCATGTTCTTTATCCTGCCGGAGGTCTTTTTCCTGACGGCGTCAAGAAATGCCTTGTCGTACAGGTTATTCAACGCCTCGGCGAGCGCGCACATTCCCCTGCGGCTTCCGTCCATTATCTTCGAGAAAACTTCGGCGCAGAACTCGGGGTCGTCTTTTTTGTGTGCCACAAGCCATTCCATCATTGTCTTATAGTCGCTGCCGTAGTAGTCGAGCAACCCTTGAGGCGTGTCCCTCCCCGCCTTGCTGTCGCCGTTGATGTCACCCTGTGAACCGCCGGCCTGGGGTCCGGGCCTTTCGGCCCCCAAAGACACCAGCTTCTCTATTATTCGATATTTGTGCTCCTGGACTATCATATTCGAGCGCCAGACCGCCTGCGCAATACCGGTCTTGTCGTTTAAAAGGGGCAACACCTTGTCTACGACCACCGTTATTCCGCCGTACTGGCTGTCCGCCAGAAGGACGACAAGCGCCTCAACCACGAGGCTCGCGTCGCCGTATGAGTTCACCTCATCGGCGAACTTCCGGGCGGAAAACAGCTTGTATGCGGGATCGGTCTGTTCAGGGTCGTCTATCAGGCATCTTCCAACAATGTCCTGTATGCCCCCTCCAAGCGGCGTGTTCAGCTGCGCGGCCCTGGCTTCAAGAACGGACATTACATTGTCGTCACTCGTTATCCTTGCCACTCCCTGCAGTATGTCGGCGCCCCATCCCGCCACTGCGTCCATGCAGGCCCTTCTGCCCCGGACCGAGTACAGAAGCTGAAGGGTGTTGCGCGCGAGCGAAAACTTGTCGCTTCTGGTGTTTCCCTCAAGCCACTCGCCCATCGCGCTGTACTGGTCGTAATAATACGCAAGCACCCCTTCCGCCGTCCTGCGGCCACTGCCGTCGTTTTTTAGCTTTCCCACGCGGCCGGCAACGTATTTTTCCACGTCGCCGCCGGCTTTTTCACCGACGTCTTTAAGGTGGTTCGGTTTTGTCATGTGCTGAAGAAGGTCAAGAAGGTGCGCTTTGCCCCGGCCGAGAACCGCGCTCAGCACCTCCGCCTGGAACTCGTGCTCGTAGAGCTTTGTCGATTCAAGATAAGAAGCCATGGCCTGATAGTTCGTACCGTATCTCTGCAGGCAGGTCTGCGCGCTGGTCACTTCCACGCTATCATCTTCCGGAATATCGTCGTATCCTCCCGGAGGCGTCGGCCTCGTGCCGCCGTATGAGACTATCCTGTTGGCTATCTGGTCGAGCATCGGCTGTAGAGTGGACATCGGCAGCGGCTGGACATACATCTCATTCCAGATCCTTGTAAGAAAAGCGCAGGTCCCTTCCGCGCTGTTTTGATTCCGCAGGAACGAGGCATAAGAACCAACAAGCGTCGTGTAATACGCCCAGCTGTCCGTCTGATTGTGTTCAGCATTTGAGAAGTTCCTCATTGCCATGAAAATCTTCACCGCGAATTCGGCGTTGTTGCCTCCGGAGTCCTGTATGTACCGCGAAAGGTGCGAGCACACTTCTGAGAGGTTCCTGGGATCGTTTGGCAGGGGATTCCCCTGTTCATAGCGCCACCAGCCCAGCATCGTCTGCGAGACCTCGTTGGCCACGCGCTCCTCTATCTGGTCTATGCGGTTTTTAATGGCGTCCAGAACCGTCTGATTGGTGACAGTCGATCTTATGCTCCTTAAAAAAGTGACGCTGTTACATTCATATACGGTAGAAGTGATCGCCCCCCCCTGTCCGTGTAAGGCAATCCATTCAAGCGCTTCTCCCACCAGCCTGGGCCTGCTTTCATTATAGATGAAAAGGAAAATACCGAGATCGTCGTAATCAACTTGCGAACCGTCCTTGAATTTGTTGAATATCTTCGTGGGATCCGTCATCCACGCGCATATCGCCGTTCCGTCGTTGAGCGGTCCCGCGCCCCGGCGGTGCAGCTCAAAGTGCAGGCCGTACCAGACCCTGTCGCCGTTGGCGCCGCAGGCGGCGGTGGCGGCCTCCTCCATCTTCTGCAGGTACGCCAGCGAAAAACGTCCGTTAAGCACCTTTCTCATCGCGTACGGACTATTGAACTGACCCTTTACCTTCCGGTCCCAGACCACTTTTAGAACCTTGTATCCGTAGTCGCCGTCCCAGGTCGCTTCGAGAGCGGAGCACAAACCCCCGATGTTTATTTCCCCGTTCGATGTATAGCTGTCCACGAGTTCTTCGGCGGTCATTGTCGGCGCCGTGGAGCTTGACGGCGTGTAGTTGGCATCGCTCGCCGCGGCCGAAGCCGATGCCGCGGACGCGCTTGATGCTGATGCCGCTGATGGCCCTGACGCAGAAGCCGACGATGCGCAGGCGGCGCCTGCCGACGATGCCGACAACGCGGCAGGAGGAATGTATTCGCCGCCAGGCGAATAATAGGAAACGCCGACGTTGGGCACGCCCAGCACGAACAGGCCGGCGATACCGAAACCGACCAAAATTAATAGGAATGTTTTATTGAACATGATGGCCTCCAGAAACAAAAAAGGCCTCGCGCCGTTTCGCGCAAAACCCTTCAATATCATTTATGACAGGAAATTCCATCATAGTATGTACGGCACGGGTTGACATCTCTGGTATAAAATAACAGAAACACCTTAAAATGTCAATATATTCTTGCCTTTTACCTGCCTGATAGACAACGGTTTTGCGCGTCATTGCCCGCCTCCGTACAGGTTCAAATTCACCCACTCGACCCGTTCTTTGACAAGCTCGGAAACATGTCTGTCTTGCGACTGGTACATCACCGCCACGAGAAAACCCGCGTCGCCTATGTACTCTAACGCCGATTTCAGGGCGTCGCCGCCTTTATCGTTGTATATCCTGCCGAACACGGCCGTCGCCAGGTCGCTGCTGTGGCTCTGCATCAGGTAGCCGGCCATCGACTGATAGTCCTCCTTGAAGTAATCTATCGCCTCGCCTATCACCGACTCGTCAATACCCCAGCTGAATTTTTTTATGTAGCTTCCGAGAACATCCTCTATCGCCGTTTTTTCGGATTTCGAAAGGTTCAATGAATTGTGCACCGCTACCCACGTTCGCGCCAGAAAATCAGGCGCGTCCTCGGGCTGCAGGAACACCGTGAAAGCTCCAAGAAGCTTATCAACGTGTGAAAGACCGTCATCCCTGTTGGTTCCGTGCTCAAAAAGCATTGTGAGGACGTCCGCGGCGTAGTAATAATCCCACCTTTCGAACATATCCTGCGCAATCGCGGAATAATGCAGCTGGCCGTCCTCAAGGCTAAACGTCGCTATTAGCTGGTTCTCAAAACTCTTGACGGAAGCTATCCTTTCGGTCACAAGGTCCCTTATCCTGCTGTTAGATGTCTTTTCAAGAATCCTCAGCAGGAACCTTATGTCCGATATGTTCGAGACCACGCTGCTCACGTCTGACAGGTTCCTCATTTCCGCGAGCTTCTCGAGAGTTTTCACCGTTATCGCGGCGTCCCGGTTCAGCTTCAGGTACTTCGCCATTTCATAATAAGCCTCACCGAAGTATTCAATAACGCCTTCCGGCGTGGACGGGTCAGCCTCGGGATTGCCGTTGAACATGCTGACGTCGCGTTTCGGAGGTTCCGCGCCGAGTATGCGTATATTTATCTCCAGTATATTAAGCGCGGCTATTTTCCTGCCGTCCGGGACTCCCTGCATTTCTATCACGGCCTCCCAGGTCTTTGCCAGGGCTTCGACTTTCTTCGCGTCGGTATCGAAATACTTCAGGTACTGGTCTATGAGCTCCCAGCATTTCTCCATGCCGCTCGCGCCGAAGTTCTGGTCTGCGATGTAGCGCGACAAGAGATAGGCGTTGTACGAATAATCGCCTTTAGCGTTCATCTCGGCCGCCACCGCGGGGAAATCCATGCTCAACACTTCCGACATTTTATTTTCCACCATTTCATTCAGATCACCGTTTGTAATATTCGCCTTTATTGCGCCAAGAAACTCCTTGCTCAAGATGCTGTCCACCACGGCCTGCGCGCCGTCAGTTTTCCCGGACCCGAACAGCGCCGTGAGAACCCTCGCGGCAAGCGCCGCGTCATTGTTGCCCCAGAGGTACTGCCCCATTTCGCCGTAGTTGGTCCCGAAGTATTCCAGGACAACTTCCGGCGTCATTTCGCCGAACCCTTCGCCGCCAAGCGCCCCTGCCCTGCCGCGGACTTTATCCGCGAGGTTCTTGTTGGATATCTGGTCCGCGATCGAATAAAGAAAACCGGAGTCCTCTATCGTCCCTATCAGGTCGTCGACTCCGCTGTAGTTGCGTGAATTATAAAGTATATTAATCACGTCCGCCGCGAGCCCCGCGTCACCATTGCTCCAGAGGTACATGCCCATCGCGGCGTAGTCTTCCCCGAAATAGGCGATCACGTCGCCGGCGCTCAGTTTTCCGCCGAAACTCTTGTTGTGTTCCGCCATGTACGCGTTCAGCCGCGCCTCGATTATTTCGTATACCCTGATGTCCCCGGAAAGGTAGGCGGCGTTAGCGACAAGCTCAATCCTGTCCTTTTTGATGAGAGAATTAACTATCTGCCTTACCGCCCACGCGCCCTTTTCGCTGGCTATTATCTTTAGAGTTTCCCCGACGCATTCGGCATCGGCGCCCAGGAGCTCGTCCGAAAGGGCTTCGAGGTCGCTGCCGTAGGCGTTAACCAGCCGGGAAGAATCGGAGACGGCCTTAGTCGGTTTTGCCGCTTCAGCTTCGCCGGCCCCTGCCGGGCCCGCGTAGGAATTGCGGGCGTTCCGCAATATATTTATAACGGTTGAGTTGGCCAACAGGTCAGAAGACGCGGCAGCATAGGTTTTTTCGATCACCTCTATGTTCCTTTTTTCTCTGCGGCATCTTTCGATATACTTCTCCCAGAGTTTTCCGGCAGCCTCCGCGCCGTGAGCCCTGGCGACCGCGTCGAGCACGTCGGCGTTATACTTGTAGTCGTCATTGTCGAGCATGCCCTGGATTATGGTGTCGTAGTTGAGCGTTCCGTCGTTATTAGTAGCGACGTAGACAAGCTCTTTGGTGCCGTTTTTCAGGTTCATCACGCGGTCGTTCACCAGCCTGTGCAGCGTGGGGTCTTTTATCCTGCTCATCACCTGCATCAGAAGCGAAGTGTTCGAAATGTTCGAAAGCAGGACCGATACCGCGCCCCATCCCCTGGTTTTCAGGACCTGCTCCATTACCTCGGCGGTGAGGCCCGCGTCGGACTCTTCCCTGAGGTAATCGCCCATCTCCCGGTAATTGCTGCCGTAACGGCGCACCACTCCGCCCGAGTCGTCCAGGGATGCCGTCGAATCGCCGGCGATGGACTTCATAGCGCCTTTACTTATCTCGTTTAAAAGCCCCTCGTCAATCCAGCCGAAACGCCTGAACATCTGTTCAAGCTGATTCCTCTTGTATGTATCCATAGTATCAAGCAAGAGGCAGTTGTAAGTCCTTGTCGCGGCCTGAGTCTTCATCGCGGGAGACATTTTTTCCAGGTACTCTTCCCAGACCTCCATTGCTTTCTGCAGGCCGCTTGAAGACCCCGCGTTATCAAGCTGAACAAGTATCGCCTCGAGAAGCTGAACGTTAAAACCGTAATCTTCCTGTTTCAGCATCCTGCTGACGATATAACTCGCATTGAATTTACCGTCCTTGCCCGAGATCGCGGCTTTCAGGGCCGAACTGATGCTCTCGCCCACGTCCCCGATGCGTTTTTCTATAAGCGCGGCTAAATAGGCGTTGTCAGTCCGGGCATATACGTCCAACAAAAACGACGTGTCCCCTATGCGCTCGAGCACCGACGAGAATTCAAACTCGCCCCAGTCGTTCAATATCGTCTCAAGGACCTCCCTTGCAAGGCCGAAATCGAGCTCCGAAATAAGAAGCCGCGCGAGCTCGCGAAAGTCCCTTCCAAAGTATCCCATCAGCGCGTTGGCGGAATCAAGCATTCCGGTATCGCCTGTGATTTTACCTATCCTGCCCTGAATGGTTTCCTTTACCGGGCTGTCTGCCGAAAAACGTTCGGATAACAGGCTTTTTAAAAATGACGCGTCATCTATCATGCCAAGCAGGTCGCTTAATGTCCCGGCGCCGGCCTTGCCGTACACTTCTTCGAGTATCATCCCTATCATCCTCATGTCGTCCCTGTGCGAATCTATGTATTCCATAAGGCCGCCCAGGTCGTCGCCAAAATGCATGACCACGTTTTCGGCCGACGTCAGCGGAACGTCCGGATTTCCGGCTCCGAGGCTTCTGCCGCCCGCGACTGGTTTCGGCACTTCGCCTCCGCTTTGCGTTATTGTAGGTTCTATCGATTTTTTAAGCCTTTTTTTGGCGGCGGCGTCAAGGCCGAGGCTTGAATCTATAGTACTCCATATGAAAGCGAACAATTTTGCCCTGCGTTCGTCGCTCCGGACCGCGCCCGCAAGCTGTTCGAGAAATGCTTCTATGTCGCCCCCGTAACTTGAATTGTACAACGCTATCACGAAATCCGCCGCGAAAGCCATGCTGCCGTCGTTAAGAACCGCGTCTATCGCGCTTGAATAGTTGTTTTGGGGTTGACCCTCGATGCCGGGATGTCCGGGGTAAGGCGAGGCCGGCTCGTCCGGACCGGAAGTGGTTATGCCTCCGATCAAGTCGTCAATGTACTCGGATATCCGTGATATTCTCGTGTTCAATAACCCCCTGATATACCTGTCGCCTACGGCGTTCCTTGCGGTTTCAAGGTAGCTCTTGCTCCCAATGGAACAAAGAAGGTCGACAAGCGCTTCTTCGCCCCTCGTCTGCATTATAAGCTCTATCAATTCGGCGGCAAGCCTCGGATTTTCCGCGCACAGCTTTTCAAGGTGGTCGCCCATGGCGGCGTAATCCTTGCCGTAGAACGCCGATATGGAATCAGCGCTGTCCAGACCGCTGACGTCCCCGTCAAGTTTCGCGACCTTGCCCTCGCACAATCCTTCAAGGCCGTCCGCCTTGGCGTGCCGGGCAAGCCAGTCAAGAAGGTTCCGGTTGTCTATCCTGTCAAGAAGGTCGGCCACTATGGCCGCGCCGTATTTTTCGTAAAGCTTTTCAACGACCTCAAGCATGTCCTCCCAGGTGTCCATCTTCATCAAATGCTTGTAAAGGCCGTTCAGGTTGCTGCCGTAATGCTTTATCGTGTTTTCCGGAGTGTCGGTGGGCACGCTCGGGTCTTCGGGAGGAAGTCGCGGGGGCGGTACATAATTGTCTATATCGGCCAAATCCCCGATGAGCCCTCTCAGCCGTTCTTTCAGCGCCGCTTTTTCGCTCGCGCTGATATCGGCGGAATAAAGCACCGCTTCCCAGGTCTTCAGGAAAAACTCCTGAACGGCTTCGGTTTCGCCCATTTCGCCGAGGGCGCTCCCGAGATAACCGAGAAGCTGGCGGGTTTCTTCGCTTCCGTTCGCCCTTTTCATCAGGGCACCGAGCATGACCGCCGTGTATTCGTGGCCGAGGCGGTACATCAAATCCCTGACAAGGACATCATAGTTCAGCCTGCCGTTCGAGGATGTGGCCCTGTCAATGGCGTTCTGGACCTCTTCTTCCAGTTGTTCTATCTTCCGGGTCAGCGCCTCTTTAAGCGTGTCGTTCGTGAACCTCCCGGCGATATCTCTCAGGAAATAGGGTTCGTTTATCATCCCCAGCAGACTGCTGAAAGCCGCTGGGTCCCTCGCGTAAAGCTGTTCCAGAACGTCCGCGGCAAGATCGAGCTTGTTTATGCAGTAGTTCCTCAGGAACAGGGCAAGTTCCTGGTAGTCGCTGCCGAAATGACGGAATATGCCTTCGGGATCGTTGGCCCAGGTGTCCATGTCGTCTTCATCGTACCTTCTTCCGCCATCGACGAGCGCCCCGGGTTCCGTGTCGGCCGGATGGTCGAAACCCTTTCTCTTGCACCACACCTTATGCACGTTCCACCAGGCCCTGCCCGAAAAATCCTGCCTTTCGCCCTCGACATCCATGAACTCGAGGAAGTCGTCCGAAAACCTCCAGTTGATGTGCTGCATTATATGTTCAACGCCTTTTTCTGATGCAAGGTATTCAAGGCAGTTGAGGGCGAAGATGGGGTCGCCCATAGCTTCAAGCTCGCGAAGAAGGCCGGCTATATCGCCCATGCGCTCGTCGACAAAACGCTCGTAGCTCCTCGTCTGCCTTTCGTATTCCCTTTCTTCATCGTTATCGTTTTTGCTAGGGCTATTCTCGCCGCTGTCTCTGGCTCCGCCGGTATCACTGCTGCTCGAACCTCCCGGCGTCGAAGACGGCGGCGTGGTAGTCCTCAAACCCTTGTCCGCCGCCCGCGATCTCTCCGCTTCCTTGTGGGCTTCGGCGGCGCTCGCGCTCATCGACACTGCCTGAGGAGGCATGTACCCGTACGCCCCCCCGTAACCGCCGGGGTCCTGGCTATAGTATCCGTCGAGGTTTGGCGTGCCCAACACGAAAAGACCGGCGATACCGGATATTAAAAGAACCACAAAAAGGTTCCTGTTGAACATAACCTTCTCCCGAAAAAACTGTTTAACGCTTTGAAATCACATTCCTGCGGTTTTATGTTATAAAAATTGATGGTATTTCTCTTAAAAATACTGTGAATTTTTTGTGAAACTTGAGGGCTTTTGAACAAACAAAAAAATGGCAGGGGTGGGATTTCTTCTCCCCCGCTCCGCTGAAGCTTCGCTCCGCCGAAGCCCGCCGCCCTCACTGCCGCCCTTC
>JAFGGC010000024.1 GCA_016930715.1 Endomicrobiales bacterium | reverse complement strand
GCGCCCATGCTGCGCTTGCGGTAAAGCTTCACGAGAAGGCTTATTTCCGTAGCTTGCAGGGTTCGCCTGCCGTCAACGACAAGCCGTAGTGAACGAAGTGAACGGAGGAGAGAGCGAGCAAACTGCTTTGCTCGCGAGGAGGGATTCGAAAGGCGGAGCCATGTCCGCGCCGTTGGGCCCGCGGGTTGTTCCGCGGGAAGTTCCCCGAAGGGGAGGCGAGGACGGCGACGACTTCATTAGTGTAAATTAATGGAGTCCCGCTTTAGCGGGGTCCGGGGCCGCGAGCGGCGAGCGTCAGCGAGACGACTTGTGGCCGCATCCCGGCCAAAAATATTCCCTTTCCGTTCAGCTTGCGGTGTTTTACGAACCCACATCCCCAACGGACCAAAAGTCCGGGAAAGAAAGCAGCAGATGAGCCTCAAGACAGCCTCTAAAAGAAAAAAGACAAAATCCTTTTCGGCCTACATAAAAAACGAACCCCAGGAATACGCATTTCTTGACGTCGAGACCACGGGAATGTCGCCCCGTTACCGCGACCGCATCTGCGAGATCGCGGTGCTGAAATACCGCGGCAAAAAGCTGGTGGAAAAGTTTGAAACCCTCATAAACCCGGAACGGCCCATCACCTGCGGCGCGTCAATGGTGAACGGCATAACCGACGATATGGTGAAGGACACGCCGAAATTCTCGGAGATCGCCCAGAAACTCAGAGAGATGCTCGAAGGTTCGATCATAGTATGCCACAACCTGCCTTTCGACCTCGGTTTCCTCGAGTACGAGTTCTACCTGTGCGACCTCGCCCTGGGAAAAATACGGACTCTCGACACGCTGGCGCTCGCACGCAGGTTCTTCAACTTTCCATCCAACAGACTCGGCAGCATAGCCGATTTCCTTTCGATAAAGGCGAAAAGGCGCCACCGCGCGATGGCCGACGCCGAAACCACGAAAAAGATATTCTCTCGCTTCCTTGAAAAACTCCCCGGCCAGACGATAGAGTCCAG
This sequence comes from Endomicrobiales bacterium, assembly GCA_016930715.1. GTDB lineage: Bacteria > Elusimicrobiota > Endomicrobiia > Endomicrobiales > JAFGGC01 > JAFGGC01. The sequence goes on along the minus strand of JAFGGC010000024.1, from coordinate 26,365 downwards.
CGTGAAAACGTTTCTTATCGAACCGATGTACTGAACCGCGGACACCGGGGCTTTTTTTAAATACCGACGGCAAAATTAATTTTTCCGTCCTATTGATTTTTCTCTTTATCTTTGCTTATATTAATCTGTCGCGGCTTTTCGTCGACGGCTCTTTGAAAACCGGCCGCGAAAATCGGCCCCCGCTTCCATACCGGCCCGGCCCTATTTGCGTCCTGCCCGTCCGCGCGCCCGTTTCATCGGGTTATGTTAAATTACGGCACGGCTTGACAAAATATAACAAATAATATATAATTTTGGCAGATAATAGGAATAGATGCAATTAGGTGATAAAATATGGAACAAAATGGTACTCAAAAAGAGTTCAAACAGGTAATGGACATCAGGGAGCTCGCGGAGTATCTCGGCATAGGGAAATCAAAGATATACAGCTTGATACGCCATAAAAAAATACCGGCTTCCCGAATAGGCAGGCAGTACAGGTTCTCAAAGGAAGTCATCGACGCCTGGCTGAAAGAAAAAATAATAACCAAGAAAGAAGAGCCCGGCCTGCCGCTTTTCGGCAAGAAGGAAACTCAGGAACAGCAATAATCGAAGATATACTGACCAACAAGGTTGAAAGGAGGTGAACAAACATGGCAGAGAAAGTGGCGAAAGCAGGAGTAAAAAGAGTTGAGGGTTACCTCTATTTCATCGACAAGGCGGGTGACATCTCCAGAGCGAAAATGGCCCGCGGAGGCAAGAAAGGTGGAGCCCGGGAGAAAATCGCGAAAGTCGGCGTGAAGAAACAGGAAGGTTATCTTTACTTCGTTGACAAGCACGGCGACGTTTCAAGAGCGAAGATGGTCCGCCGCGGAAAAGGCAAAAAGAAAAAAAGAAGATAGTCTTTTTTTCAAGCAGTCATTGAGGGACCCCGCCGTCGGCGGGGGCTTGAACCTCGAACACACACTCTAAAAACATAAAGACCTTTCAGCTTGCTGAAAGGTCTTTTTATTTGGCTTCCCTGCCGCCGCAGCTATTCGATCCTCACCGAGTCCTGGGCGACGCCCATCATCGGTTTGATGCCCAGCACGCTGAAGAATAGGTCCCTGTTGGACACGCACTTTACTTCTTTGACTTCTTTTATGTTCGGCAGGAAAACAAGGCCTATCAATACCCTCAACGCTCCGGCCAGGAGGAATATCGTGAGGAAATAGCTGCCGAAAAGCCTGGGAAGGTGCGATACGATAAGCCCGCCAGTGACCCCGCCGAAGAATATCCCGAGACCGTTAACGAGATTGAAATATGCCGTCGCGCGGACGCGCTTTCCTTCGGTCACGGCGTCAAGCACGAAATTCGTCGCAGCGATGTTGAAGCCGGCCCACACGAACCCGCTGAACATCTGGATCAGGACGAGATAGGGTTTTCCGGACGAGAGCACCCAAAGGGACGGCGCCAGCGGTATGAAAAACCCCGTCAGTTTCAGGACCTTGATGCATCCCACGCGGTCAAGGTGCCTGCCCCACTCCTGAAGGCTCAAAAGCGTCGCCACGGACGGCATCGAAATTATCAGAAAATACGAAAGGTAATCGAACTTGAGCTCCCTGAGCATGTAGACCGAGAAAAAAGGGCCCGGGAGGTTGACGCAGAAACTTATCGCCCCGAAATAAAGAGCGAATCTAGCGAAGTTGCTCTTGTACGCGCGCCTCGCGAAATCCCAGAAGGAGAAATAATTCACGGGTTTCTGTTCAAGCCGGGGCTCGTACGTTTTTGACAAAAAATAAAGCGACAGGAACCTCGCCGCCATCGCGACGGAAAATATGAGCACGAACCCCCACGGGCTCTGTTTCGGATAGAGGAAAAGAACCGTTCCGGCGCCAAGCGAGGAAAGAATCGTTATCGTACCGCATATCCGCTGGCGCCAGGAGAAATATTCCCCTCTTTTGCGCACCGGAACGTACTGCGACATTATGCTCGTCCACGGCGGCACGGTGAGCGAGTTCGCTAGAGTGTACATTGTGACCGAGGCAATGAACCACGACGCCTTGTCGCGGAATATGACGAAAGGAATGAACAGTATCGGAAGGTACATCAGCGCCTGAAAAAACACCCCGCCCAGCATAGTCCTCAGGCGGCCGACCTTTTCGGTTAGCTCGGGGGTCCTTAGCTGAAAAAGAGACGATACCAGGCCCGGCAAGGCGGTTAGAAGGCCCATCTGGAAATTGGTGGCTTTCAGGAATATGGCGTAGGCGTTGAAGTAGGTGTCGCCGAAACCGAACATGACGGAGTACGACGCTCCGTCGAGAAAGGAGAATTTGAGACTGTTCCTTATCTTGTCTTTTATCATATAAAACGATTACACGGATTCCACCCAAGATTACGCAGATAAGTCCAATATATTTATCAGTGTAATCTGTTATCTAATCTGTGTAATCAAGAAATCGCCGTATATCCTATGATTTCTACATCTTTTCCGGCGCCGAAACGCCGAGAAGCCCGAGCCCTTCCCTTATGATGACCGCGACCGCCTCGACAAGCGCAAGGCGGGCGGCGGTGAGCTTCGCGTCGTCGGTCAGCACCCTGCATTTTTCGTAAAACCTGTGGTAGAGGTCCGCCGTTTCAATGAGATAGCCGGTCAGGTGGTGGGGAGTGAGGGTCCTGGCGCAGAATTCAACCGTATCAGGGAAGAATATCAGCTTTTTTACCAGTTCCCTTTCTTCGTGGGCGGCCAGAAGCGAAAGGTCGGCCTTGCCGGGCTCGGTCTTTATCCCCCTTGAGGCCGCCTCGCGGAATATCGAGTTGCAGCGCGCGTGGACGTACTGGACGTAGAATACGGGGTTGTCGCTCGACTGCTTCTTGGCAAGTTCAAGGTCGAACTCAAGCTGGGAATCCGGCGCGCGCAGGTTGAAGAAGAACCTGCAGGCGTCCCTTCCCACCTCGTTGACCACCTCCTCGAGCGTCACGAACTCGCCGGCGCGCGTGGACATCGTCACGGGTACGCCGTTCCTTACCAATGAAACCAGCTGGTATAACACTATTGTCAGCGTTTCGGGGTCCTTTCCTATCGCCCGGACCGCCGCCTTCATCCTCGGAACGTAACCGTGGTGGTCAGCCCCCCAGAGGTCAATGAGCTTCGTGAACCCGCGCTCTATCTTATTCTTGTGGTAGGCGATGTCGGAAGCAAGATACGTGAGACGCCCGTCGGTGCGGCGCAGGACCCTGTCCTTGTCGTCGCCGTATTTGGTGGAGGCGAACCACAGCGCGCCCTCGTTCTCGTAGGCAAGGCCCTCCTTTTCCAGCCATTCGAGCGCGTCTTCAACGGCGGTCCTGCCGTTCTTGCCCCTGTTTACGGCAAGCGTCGACTCCGAAAACCAATTGTCGAATTTGACTTCAAACACGGAAAGATCGTTCTTTATCGTCGACATCATCTCGTCAAGCGCGGTTTTTTTAAAATCGAGGCATTCGGCCTTTCTGCCCTGTTCAAGGAGCTTTTTCGCGATGTCCTTTATGTATTCCCCTTTGTAACCGTCTTCTGGAAAGTCCGACTTTTTACCGGACACTTCAAGGAAGCGCGTCTCAAGCGATCTGCCCAGCATTTCCATCTGGTTTCCGACATCGTTTATGTAGTATTCCTTTGTGACCGAATAGCCGAGGTAGGAGAAAATCCGCGCAAGCGAGTCGCCTATGGCCGCACCGCGCCCGTGGCCGATATGGAGCGGCCCCGTCGGGTTTGCCGAAACGAACTCAATGAGTATTTTCTCGCTTTTGTTGCCCCTCGAGCTGCCGTAGGACTCCCTTTCTGAAAGGATACTTGCAAGGCCGCCCGAAAGGAACGAACCCGAGAGCGTGAAATTCAAAAAACCCGCTCCGGCGGGCTCGGCACTTCCAATAAAGGCAAGTTTGCGCTCCATAATATAAGAAGCGAGTTCCGCGGCAAGCGTCTTGGGGTTGGTTTTGAGGGTTTTGGCAAGCAAAAGGGCTGCGTTTGCGGCAAGGTCGCCCCCCACCCCTTTCGGGGGCTCCTCAAGCGAGTACGCGGGCGGCGCGCCCGCCCCTTTTTTAGCCGCGAACTCCGCAACAATGCTGTCAAATTCCTTTTTAATAAGCTTTTTCGACATCGTCTCCTCAAAATCTGGCCGTATGGACGCGTAATTCTATGAGATTGTTGAAAAACCTCAACAATCTCTGATTACACTGATCACTAAATGATTGCACGGATTAGGTTTTCCGGTGTTTCTGTGTAATCTGCCGTGAAATCTGCGTAATCAAGGCCGTTGAGGGCTTATCAGCGGTCTAATTCTACAAAAAACGGGGTGAACGGTCAACCGCGCCCGACGGGCTATTGACAAACCAGCCCGAAATGACTATAATGTTTGAGGTTTGTGAGTCAAAAGCAGTCGTTTGGAATACCTCCGCTCCCAGCAGTTCCCGGCGGATAACCATATTTACATTCATCCTGCTGCCCAAAAACCTTTGGCCGAAAGCGTCCATAGGTTCAATATCAAAAGGTGTTTGAAATCTGGTTAGGTTAGTCCCGTAAAGAACGTTTTCTTGCGGGATAAAACGGTCTGCAGTTTGGAAAAATCGAACTGGGGCTTTTTTATTTGCCCCTTTAGAAACGCGTAAAATGAGCAAAGAACTGATAATGATGCTGACCATATTCGTTCCCGTGGCGGGCTCGGCCGCCGTGCCCTTCATCGGGGCTGTTTCGGCACGCGCGAGGAACGTCGTTTCGCTCCTTCTGGTGGCCGCCTCCGTAATCGGCTCCTTCATTATGCTCCCCGAAGTGCTTTCGGGTAAAGTAATAACCGTTTCGAAAACGCTTCCTCTCGGCTTCAACCTCGTGTTCGTCTCCGACATGCTCGCCGTCTTCATGGCGCTTGTCTCGTCCGTTATCGGCTCCATAATAGTCTACTACTCCTGGGGATACATCAAGCCCTACAGGAACCAGAACGAATACTACTTCATGGTCGTGCTCTTCATCGGCTCGATGATGGGCATTGTTTTTTCGGCGAACCTCATAATGCTCTTCATATTCTGGGAGATAACGGCCCTTACCTCCTGGCGCCTCATAGGCTTTTTCAGGGAAAAGGACTACGTGCTGAAAGCCGACAAGTCGTTCCTCGTGACGGTGTTCGGGGCGCTGATGATGCTCCTGGGCTTTGTTATGATATACGGACAGGCCGGCTCATTCGACCTGGCAGTCATAAAACAGACTTTCGCCTCAAGCCCCGTGCCGAACATAGCGGTGATACTGATACTCCTCGGCATACTTTCGAAATCGGCGACACTGCCGCTGCACACGTGGCTGCCGGACGCCGGCGTCGCCCCGTCCCCCGTGACGGCGCTCCTTCACGCGGCGGTGCTGGTCAAGATAGGGGTGTACGTTTACGCGCGCCTTTTCGTTTCCACCATAAACATAGCGGACGTGTGGTACACGGCGGTACCCGTGATAGCGGGCGCGAGCGCCCTGGTATCGGCGGGAGCCGCTCTCGTGGACACCAACCTGAAAAGGATAATAGCCTATTCGACGGTAAGTCAGATAGGCTTTATTTTTTTGGGGCTCTCGATAGGCAACGAGACCGGCATAGCCGGAGGGCTCCTCTACATTCTGATGCACGGCCTCGCAAAAGGCGGGCTGTTCCTGTGCGCCGGGATTGTCGAGCAGAAGACCCACGAAAAGGACATAACGAAACTCGGCGGGCTGGCATACACGATGCCCTTGACGGCGGTTTCATTCATGGTCTGCTCTTTCTCGGTGATGGGCATACCGCCTTTCGGCGGTTTTTTCGCCAAGTACTTCGTCATAACCGGCGCCGTGACGGCCCAGCAGTTCTGGATTGCCTCCACTTTCGTCGCGGGCGCTTTCCTCACGATAATATACCTTTTGAGAGTCTTCGCGCTGACGTTTTTAGGCGAACCTAAAGGCCGCGCCCCGAAGGAAGGCTCCTTCGTGATGGTATCAAGCGTCGTCGCGCTTTCCGTCCTTTCGCTTGCGGGCGGGGTGTACATAAACTACCTTACCGGGCCGATGCAGCTCACGGTCCAGCAGATGCTGGGGCTGCTTAACCCCGTCAGAGGTACACAGACACAAGTCATGTCGACAAACAACGATAAACAATACGTTTTATATGCATCAAATAAAATCAAAGGAATTCCGTCCCGCCATAGCGGGACTATCTCTAACGGGGTAAAATGAACGGACTTCTGCAATTTTTCATCATAACACCTTCGCTTTTAGCCGCCGCGGCGTTCCTTTCTCCGAAAAGGATAAAGGGTTTGAGGGAAGGGATCGCGCTTGTTGCGACGGGCCTGAACCTCTACTTCGCCCTCGCCTACTTCGGCAGGGACATTTACGCCACCGTGCCTTGGGGCGGAGGGCTGGGCCTTGATTTTTCGCTCCGCCTTTACGGTTTCAGTTCCTTCATAATAGCTTCGGCCGCGGCTTTCAGCTTCCTCATAACGCTTTACTCGAGCGTTTTCATGTACAAGAAGGAACATCCGGGCCAGTTCTACCTTTACCTGATACTTTCGGTCGCGATGATAAACGGCGCGGTGCTGGCCGACAACCTGGTAGTGCTCCTTTTCTTCTGGGAAGGCCTGCTCGTCACGCTCTTCGGAATGATATTCATCGGCCACAAGGGCGCCTACAAGACCGCGATGAAGGCGTTGATAATCGCCGGCATAACCGACCTGTGCATGATGCTCGGCATCGCCCTGACCTATTACCTCGCGGGCACGCTGACCATATCCAAGATTCACCTTCCGATGAGCTTCGGCGCCAGCGTCGCCTTCATATTCATTATGATAGGAGCGATATCAAAGGCCGGATCGATGCCCTTTCACTCGTGGATACCCGACGCCGCCGTTGACGCTCCGCTTCCTTTCATGGCTTTCCTGCCGGGCTCCCTTGAAAAACTCATAGGCATATATTTCCTGACGAGAATCTCGCTCGACATGTTCCAGCTCTCGGCCGGCTCGTGGGTGAGCACGGTGATGATGATAGTGGGCGCGGTAACTATAATCCTGGCCGTAATGATGGCTCTCGTGCAGAAGGACTTCAAGAAACTTCTTTCCTATCACGCGATAAGCCAGGTGGGATACATGATACTCGGCATAGGAACGGCCGTTCCCGTCGGCATAGTCGGCGGGATATTCCACATGCTCAACAACGCGATATACAAGAGCTGCCTGTTCCTGACGGGCGGCGCTGTCGAGCACAGGGCCGGAACCACCGATCTTAGAAAGCTCGGCGGGCTCGGAAAAGTAATGCCGGTCACTTTCGCGAGCTTCATCGTGGCGGCGCTCGCCATATCCGGCGTTCCGCCCTTTAACGGTTTTTTCTCGAAGGAGCTCGTCTACGACGGTGCCCTCGAGCGCCACTGGATATTTTACTTCGCCGCTGTCGCGGGTTCTTTTTTCACGGCCGCGTCGTTTTTAAAGCTCGGACATTCTGCTTTCGGCGGCAAGATAAGCGAGGAATTCAAAAAAATAAAAGAAGCGCCGTTCGCGATGCTCGTCCCTATGGTCGTGATAGCTTCCGCGTGCATAGTGTTCGGGCTGTACAACTCATTTCCCATAGACAAGCTCATAGCTCCCGTCCTGGGAGAGCACGCGCAAAGCCACGTGTTCTCGGGGTTTCCGCACAACATTATGCTTGTCGCGATAACGCTTGTCGTGCTCGCGGGAGCGGTGCTCAACCACATATACGGGGTCAAGAAAACAGGCAAAGGCCTGGGCGCGGTGGACCACATACACCACGCGCCGGTTCTTTCGACCCTTTATGATAAATCGGGCCAGGCCGACCCGTACGACATCGGAATGAAGCTGACGGGAATACTCGCCGCCGGGCTGTGGTACATCGACAGGGGCATAGACTGGCTTTACAACGGCTTTTCGGTTTATTCGGCGTACGCGATAGCGTTCGTGTCCAAAAACATTCGCGGAGCAAGCTATTCCGCTTTCATAATATGGTCGCTCATCGGAGCGGCCGCCGTACTTGCGATGATGTTCGGCAAGAGCTGACGGCAAAAACAAATTTAGAAATTGCCGTTTCGAGATTGCCGTAGATGTTGAGATTGTTTGAAATTCGGAATTGTTGTTTCGAGATTGTAGTTAATGAGGAGTTTTAATTGTCCTGGACGCTGGTGGTAGTACCTATCATTGCCGTAATACTGCTTAACCTGCCCTTCGGCGAAGGTTACAGGAAGCTTGCGTTCCCCGCGGGCATATTCCTAGCGGTCCTGCAGAGCGCGCTCGTGCTTCTGCCGATAGAGAACATGTTCCCCTACGGGGCCTGCCCATTGAGCCCTTTCGTCTTTCTTTCGCCGGATGCTCTCGGCCTTCTGATGATACTTTCCGTGGGCATTGTCGTTTTTTCGGCGCTTCTCGTCGGCTGGCGAATGACGGATAAAACCAGCAGGAAGTCCGATTTCGCGAACCTCATAATACTCGCGATGGCGGGAATGAACGGCGTCATCCTTTCGGGCGACCTTTTCTCGCTGTATGTTTTCCTTGAGATCGTTGCGGTGTCGTCCTTCATATTGATAGCGATGGACAAGAACAGGGAAGCGCTGGAGGGATCGTTCAAGTACATAATGCTCTCCGCGGTCGCCACGATACTCATACTGTCCTCGATATCGGTTTTCCTTATGCTCACGGGCTCCACGTCTTTTTCCGCGGCCGCGGCCGCGCTTAAACAGGGTAATCACGCGGCTGTTCTCGCGTCGGGACTTTTTATCATCGGGCTGCTCATAAAGGGCGGCATAGCGCCGTTCCACGGCTGGCTGCCTGACGCCTACACTTCCGCGCCGGCGGGAGTTTCGATTTTCCTGGCGGGAATAGTCACTAAAACGACGGGAATATACACGATAATCAAACTAGTTTCGTACGTTACCGGATACACCGGGCCGGTGAAAGAGATACTTCTTTTCTTCGGCGCGGTTTCTGCGCTCCTGGGAGCTTTCGCGGCGCTCGACCAGAAAAACTTCAAGCGGATGCTGGCCTACTCCAGCATAAGCCAGATGGGATACGTGATAATGGGCCTCGGGGCGGGCAACCCCTTGGGCGTAATGGGCGCGGCCTTCCACCTTTTCAACCACGCGATATTCAAGACCCAGCTTTTCGTGAACTCCGCGGCTGTCGAGCAGGAAACCGGCACCCTGAACATGGACCGGCTCGGCGGGCTGTCCGACAAAATGCCGGTGACCGGCGCGACGTCCGTTGTCGCTCTTCTTTCGACGGCCGGCGTTCCGCCGCTTTCGGGCTTCTGGAGCAAATTGCTGGTAATCGTTGCCCTGTGGGTGGCCGGATACAAGATTTACGCTTTGATAGCGGTCTTTGCCGGCGTCGTCACGCTCGCGTACCTTCTTTCGATGCAGAGGCGCGTTTTCTTCGGCAACATATCGGCTTCTTTTTCCAACATAAAGGAAGCGGGCGTTTCGTTTACCCTGCCCGCGGTGCTTCTTTCAACGATAACGATAGCGGCCGGGGTGTTCTTCCCGTACGTTTTCGAAAAACTCATAATTCCGGTGCAGGCATTACTGGGGCTCTTATGAACGGACTGACTCTCGACATCTTTCTTCTCGCGATGATGACCGCCGCCGCCGTGTGGACGGTGATGCGCGGAAGTCTTCTGCGCGCGGTTATAGCTCTCGCTTTAACGAGCATAGCGCTAACCGCCGTTATGTTCCGCCTGAAAGCCCCCATAGCCGCGGTTTTCGAGCTCTCCGTGTGCGCCGGGCTCATAACGGTTGTCTTCATGAGCACCATAGCCCTTACCAAGCCGCTGACGCACAAGGAAACGCTCGACTATACCAAGACGAGGATGAAGAGGTTCTGGCTCCTGCCCGTGATAATGGCGCTTCTGGGTTCGGCGCTTCTTTACTTCACGATACCGATGGACTTCAACCTCGCGGCGCCGCTTGAAACCGCGAAAAATTTCAGGAACATACTCTGGGAAGAAAGGCAGTTCGACCTGATAGGACAGATACTTGTCATACTCGCCGGCATATTCGGCGTGGTAGTGCTTTTCAAGGAAAGATCGAAGGACGAACCGCAGGATTAGATACAACAAGGCAATTTCGAATTTCTAATTTCGAAATGGCCTTCCTGAAGCGGATATTGGAATTTTTCGAAATTCGAGATTGTAGTTTCGAAATTAGCATGTTGAAAACTGGAGATTTAGAATGACGCAAGAAACAGCACAGTTGCTGCGCCTGTACATCGTGTTCCTGCCGCTTATATTCGTGGCAGGTTTCTACTGCGTCATAACGACGAGGAACCTCATACGCACGCTTTTAGGCCTTGAGATACTGACAAAGGCCGTGACTCTGATGCTGGCCCTGGCCGGATACCTTACCGGCAGGACGGCGATGTCCCAGGCGCTGATCATCACGCTCATCGTCATCGAGGTAGTCGTGATAGCCGTGGCGGCAGGCGTGGTATTGAACATTTTCAGGCACAACAATTCCCTCGACGCGAGAAACATAAGGAGCTTGAAAGGATAACTTCGGTTCAATAGTTCAAACGCTCAAGGTTCAACGTGAAACAACACGCTGCCATAGACGTCAACACTGAACCTTTGAACTTGGAACAATGTGTAATTATGGAAAATTGGCTTTTATTACCACCCATCGCTTTTGCCATAATACTTTTGGCAAGCGTCTTGCTTTCTAAGGCGTCCAAGACGCTCGCCTGCAGGGACGATTCCGACCCGGGCGGCAAGTACAAATCATACGCCTGCGGCGAGAACGTGGACAGGCCGCGCGTTCAGCCGGAATACGGGCAGTTTTTCCCTTTCGCGTTTTTCTTCACGATAATGCACGTCGTGGCGCTGGTAATAGCCACGGTGCCGCAGGGAACGGTGAAGTCCGGCGTGGTCGCGGCGCTTTTCATATCTGCCGCGCTGAGCGGTCTTTTCATTCTTTTCAGAAAGTAAGGATACGGATATGTTAAAATTAGCGGAGAAGGTAGTCACCTGGGCAAGGACCAAGTCCCCCTGGATAATACATTTCAACACCGGCGCCTGCAACGCCTGCGACATAGAGATAGTCGCTGCGCTCACGCCGCGTTTCGACATAGAGCGCTTCGGCATCATAATAAGAGGGACCCCAAGGCACGCGGACGTCCTTGTCTGCTCCGGGTCCGTGACGCGCCAGCAGAGGGCGAGGCTTAAAAGGATATACGACCAGATGCCTGCTCCGAAATTCGTCGTGGCGGTCGGGACTTGCGCCTGCTCCGGCGGCGTTTTCCACGACTGCTACAGCGTTCTGGGCGGCATAGACAAGGTCATTCCCGTTTCGGCCTACATTCCCGGATGCCCGGCGAGCCCTGAAGCGATAATAGACGGCGTCGTCAAGCTCCTGCAGAGCCTTGAGACAAAAGAGGCAGCAGCGAAGTAGCAAGGGAGCGAGCAGCAGGGAAATAAACGCATTTACTTGACCCCTGAACCTTGCTGTTAAGTTTTATGCGGAGTTAATAATGAACGAAGAACAGGTATTGAAAAAACTGACGGAAAAATTCCCCTTTCTTAACGGGAACATCAGGATCGCGAGGGCGAGAAGGTTGTTCGCCGAAGTCCCGAGGGCCAATTTCAGGGAAATAATGGAATACGCCCACGGGGAACTCGGTTTCACCATGCTCTGCACGATAACCGGCGTCGACGACGGGGGAACGATAGGTTTCATATACCATTTCGCGGCCTTCAACGGCGTGATATTGAACGTCAAATACGGCGTTCCGAAGGACAAACCGGTCACACGAACCGTTTCCGACCTTTTCCCTTCGGCGGAGATGTACGAACGCGAGATAATCGACCTTTTAGGCGCGAAAATCGAAGGATTGAAGGAAGGAAGGCGATATCCTCTTCCGGAAGACTGGCCCGAATGTCAGTATCCTTTAAGAAAAGACTGGGATCCAAAAAAAGGGGCGGGAAAAGAGGAGGTAAACAAAAATGGGTAAGGTAACGATACCTATAGGTCCTCAGCATCCTGCGTTGAAAGAACCGGAGAGCTTTGCCATCACTCTCGACGGCGAAAAAATAGTGCACATGAACGTCAACATCGGCTACAACCATCGCGGTATCGAAAAGTCCTGCGAGGGAAGGACGTACACGCAGGCAATGTACATACTTGAACGGGTTTGCGGGATATGCTCGCACACGCACGCCACCTGTTTCATACAGGGCGTGGAGGAAATAGCAGGGCTTGAAGTGCCTAAAAGAGGGCTTTACATAAGAACGATGATCGCGGAGCTCGAGCGCATGCACAGCCACCTGTTGTGGCTCGGCGTGGCCGGCCACGAAGTGGGCTTTGACACGCTGCTGATGTATTCCTGGCGGGACAGGGAGATCGTGATGGACCTGCTGGAACTGGTGTCCGGAAACCGCGTCAACTACGGAATGAACGTGTTGGGCGGCGCAAGGCGCGACATCAGCCCGGAACAGGCGAAGGAAATCCTTAAGGGAATGGACCTGCTCGAGGAGCGCACCAAGTACTACATACAGGTCGCTTCTGAAGAAGTGACCCTTATAAAGCGCCTGTCAAAGGTCGGGTATCTTTCACACGAGGACGCGCTAAAGCTCGGCACTATCGGGCCGACGGGCCGCGCCTCGGGAGTGGACACCGACACGAGAAGGGACGACCCCTACGCGGCCTACCCGGAACTGAAATTCAAGGTGGTGACCGATAACCATAACGACGTTTACGGCAGGGTCATCGTGCGCCTCGGAGAGCTGATAGAGTCTTACAACATGGTGCGCCAGCTCGTTAACAACCTGCCCGAAGGCCCGATCTCGGTTAAAGCGCCGAGGAAGATAGGCCCCGGCGAAGCGGTATCAAGGTACGAAGCGCCGAGAGGCGAGGACATACACTACATAAAGGCCAACGGCACCGAGAAGCCGGAACGCGTGAAGGTGCGCGCCCCCACTCTTGCCAACGTCCAGTCGGTGGCCAAAATGCTTGAGAACGGGTACCTCGCGGACGTTCCCATCGTGATAGCCGCGATCGACCCGTGCTTCTCCTGCACCGACAGAATGATATTCTCGATCAAAAACCCCGACGGCAAGGCTACCGGCTCTATGGACTGGAAGGCCTTGAGAGAATACAGCATAGAGTGGCACAAGAAGCAGGGCGTGGATTTCTCGAAAGCGAAGATCAGATAGCTCACGGCTGTCAGCAACCGACCCGCAGATCAAAACAGGCCGTAGTTGCAGCTGACTGATGAAAGCCAAAGACTGACAGCGAAAGGTTTGATGATGTTAGAATCGATATTCCAAATAATTGTTTTCCCGGGATTTGTGTTCTTGAGCGTGGCCGGCGTGTTCGCCGAATACATAGACAGGAAGCTATACGCCAGGTTCCAGAACAGGCAAGGCCCGCCCTGGTTCCAGCCGGTGGCGGACTTCATCAAGCTTCTGGCCAAGGAAGACATAATACCCGAGGAAGCGGAACCAAAATTGTTTTCGGCTCTGCCGGTAGTGGCTCTAACGGCGGCCGTGACCGCTATTTTTTACATACCGACATGGGGATTGAACGCCCTGTTCTCGTTCGAGGGAGACCTCGTGGTCGTCATTTACCTTCTTACCATACCGACGCTCGCGTTTTTCCTCGGCGGATGGACGTCGACCTCCCTTTACGCGATGATAGGATCTGTGAGGACCCTCACGCAGCTTTTCGCCTACGAGGTGCCGCTTTTCATGGCGGTGCTCGCCCCGGCGATACTGGCTGACAGCTGGTCGCTCTCCGGGATAGCCGCTTATTACTCGCAGAATCCGTTACGCGCGCTTTTCAACCTGCCCGCGTTTTTCGTCGCGCTTGTCGCGATACAGGGCAAGCTCGAACGCGTGCCGTTCGACATACCTGAAGCCGAAACCGAGATAGTCGCCGGCACCTTTACCGAGTATTCCGGCCGCCTTTTGGCGTATTTCCGAATGGCGATAGACATCGAGATGGTGGTATGCGCCGCGCTCCTATCCGCGGTATTCGTGCCGCTGTGGGTCAACGCGCCGGCCCTCGGGGTAATCGTTTTCCTAGTGAAACTGCTGGTGATGATATTCCTATTCGCGCTTTTCCGCTCGATATTCGCGCGCCTGAGGATAGACCAGATGGTGAACTTCTGCTGGAAATATCTCGCGCCGGCGGCGCTGTTCCAGTTAGCGCTGAACTTTATTTTGAAAGGCTTGTTGAACTGATATGATAAAACCCGGAGCGATGTTGAGGGAAGTCCTGAGGCACATGGCGAAGAAGCCGGCGACCGAGCAGTACCCGTTCGTCAAAAAGGAAAAACCGCCCAAATTCCGCGGAAAGCTCGTCTTTTACGCCGAAAAATGCATCGGCTGCAACATGTGCGTCAGGGACTGCCCCGCTAACGCCATCAAGATAACGAAAAAGGGCGACAAGCAGTTCGAGTGCGAAATAATGATGAACAGGTGCATCTTCTGCGCCCAGTGCGTGGACTCCTGCCCGAGAAAAGCCCTGGAAGCGACGAAGGAATTCGAATTGGCCCAGCTCGACCCCAAGAAATTCAAGGTGGTTTATGAAGCAGCAGCCCCTAAACCTGTCGAAAATACTGAAAAAAAACCTGAATAACCGCGAAGGCGTGGTCGTCCTCGGAGTCGGCTCGGAGTTGAGGGGCGACGATGTCGCCGGAATGCTCGCCGCGGAACTGATATCGAAGAAATCAAAAAACAGGAGCCTGAAGGTAATACTAGGCGGAACGGCACCGGAAAATTTCACCGGAGAGATAAAAAAATTATCCCCATCCCACCTCATAATGATAGATGCCGCCGACACGGGCGCAAAGCCCGGCACCATTTCCATAATTGATTCTGAAACGGTGGGCGGCATATCGTTCTCAACCCACATGATGCCGCTGAAAGTGATGGTCGACTACATAAGGGAATCGATAAACTGCAGCGTGCTCATCATAGGCATACAGCCCAAAAACATCAAGTTCGGCGCCAAAGTATCCCGCGAAATAAAAACCTCCGCGACCCAGATCGCAGAGGCAGTCCTTTCCGCGTTATAAACCCCAGTTTCAACCTCCCCGTTGCTCCATCTGAACCGGCGTTATCGAACCCGTTTCTATGTTCACCACCACGATCTGCTGGGCGCATCCGATGCTCACGGTCATCAAAGCTTCTGTCGGGCTGATAAATACATCGAATTCTCCGTTATTGGCGCCCAAAAAGGCTGTGACACAGCCGGGAGGGACACCCGGGCCCATCATATCGCAGAGCATGTCCTGGTTATCCGCCAGGACCGCAAAAGCGCCGGCGATGAGCTCCTGCCTACGGATTGCTTCCTCGGGATAGCCGAGCGCTATCATCGCGTCGGTCGTTGCCTGGCCCGCGTGGGCCTCGGTTTCTATAGGTGTTATATTCGGGTTATTCTGAAGGTCGGCGTTGTGGGTCGCCTCGTGCACCATCGTTAAAGCCAGCTCTCTTTCCGCCTGAGCTTCGCCCTGCTCCTCAAGCACTTCGTCAAAAAAAGTAATGCCCATGGCGTTGGCCTGCCAAAGCGAACAGCCGCCGTGGAAAGTCGGGTTCACGTCTGACATGAATAGCACGTCAGGCCTTGTCAGCCCTTCTGTCAGACCCGCGGCCTCTAAAAGAGCCCACGCGTCGTCCGTGTACCCAGAATACTCCGGGCTCCGCGAACGCTCAATATCATCCTCAAGGATTTCCCTCGTATAGTATTGGTTGCACACCAGGTCTGCAAGCTGGTCGGCATCAACATTGCCGCAATTAATCGTGCCATTTGTTTCGAGAGCATCCGTCGACTTAGTTTCAGGGTTCGGGGCTAATCCAGGCGCGGCGGGCCTTTGGCCCGTACCGCGGGCGGGCCTTGCCTGAGGCCTGCGGCTTGTGTCGCTATTATCGTCCGTATTTGACGGCCTTGACGCCGGCGTTGCCGTTATGCCGCTGGCATTGCCTAGCGGCTTGCCGCCCGTTGCGCCGGCAGGAGGAACTGGCGACGCCGGGTCCGGGCTCTGCGCCGCGGGCGCAGGTACCGGCGCGGCCGCGGGAGGGACATACGCTTCGACGGGCGTGATAAAACCGCGGCCCATACCCATACTTCCGCCGCCCCTGATAGAAAAGTCGCTGTCACCGGGCAAATCGGGCATCGTAAGGGCGCGGCCCGGGCAGGGGCACATTACGACCGCCGCAAGGGTAAGCATTGATACCGTGAAAAATCTGGCCGGAACTTTCATTTTTATCACCCGCGTATATTGTAGGATTGTTGTTTGAAATTGAGATGAAAAAGACGTGAAAAAGATTAAAAATCCGGCTAGCGGACCCGCCAGAACTTGTGCATCTGGGGAAGGATAGAAACGGAGAACAGCTTTTTTCTTGAAAATTGAAACATTTTATGAAGAACCGCCGGCCCGATGCCGGCCGTCTTTCCGCGAGGGGTGGCGGGCTGTAATACAAGCGGGATGTGTTTTGAAATACCAGCTGTAATATCAAGCGCTTTTTTGATTTCACCCTCTTTCGACACGCCGGTAAGGACAACCTTGACGAAAACTCTGTCCTTTGAGAGTTTCAAGAAGAGCTTGTTTTCTTCCCAGTGCTTTTCTCCGGTGGCGGACGGCAGTTTGATGTCCATGGCAATGATATCAATCCATTTGGCGAGTTTTTTATACATTTCGGGAAGCGTCCCGTTGGTTTCAAGATACGTTTTAAAACCGCGTTTCTTAAGAGCCGGCAGAAGTATTTTAAGCGCGCCGGCATACAGAAGCGGTTCCCCGCCGGTCAAAGACACGACCTTTGGTTTCAAGCCCGAAGAAAAGACCTGCTTTTTTGAAAACCTTACGATTTTTTTGACAATATCGCTAATGGCAACGAATTTTTGTTTTTCAGCGATGGTACGGTTTTCCGGAGTATCGCAATAATCGCATCTCAAATTGCATCCGCAAAAGCGCACGAAAATCTGAGGTTGGCCGGCGTAGAGGCCTTCTCCCTGGAAAGAAGCGAAGATCTCTGAAACGGGGAGTTTGAGCTGTCTTATTTTCGGAGGCATGGGTCCTTTTCGGTTTTTTACAGTGCCGCGGGGTCTTTTCGGCCGGCTTCCCTGAAACCTTTGGCCCTGAACTTGCAGGAATCGCACACGCCGCAGGGCCATCTTCCGCCCTTGTAGCAGGACCAGGTATATTTATACGGGACTTTAAGCTTCGTGCCGAGCTTTATTATCTGTTCTTTTGTCTGGCCTATCAGCGGCACCCTTATCTCCACGCCCGCGCCGAGCGCTTTCAGGAGTTTCTTCCACGCCCTGTAATACTTTGGCCTGCAGTCAGGGTATCCTGAAAAATCGACGGCGTTCGCGCCTATGAATATCGTTTTCGCGTTTATCGACTCGGCGTACGACAGGGCGTAGGATATGAAAATCGTGTTCCTGCCGGGCACGTACGTCGAAGGCAGTTGAAAGGTCTTCAGGGGCGTGCTGTACCTTTTTTTTATCTGCGGATTTTCGGGGATGTCTTTTCTATTGTCGGTGAGCGAGCTTGATGACCACGGGAGTTTTATCTTTATTATTTTGAACCGGCACTTCGCTTTTTTCGCGACCTTCACGGCCGACTTAATCTCTCTTCTATGCCTCTGGCTGTACTCGAATATCAGGCAGTGGCATTCGAACCCCTGCCTTTGGGCAAGATACAGTGCCGTCGAGGAATCAAGCCCTCCCGACAGAAGAACTACTGCTTTCAGTTTATCAGATTCGTCCACTTTGGCGGCCTTTTAAGTGATTTTTTTCAGCACTTCCTTCACGGCTATGTACTTGTCCCCTTCTTCTTTCCTCACCTGGTAAAAGAAACCGCATTTTGAACACTGCTGAATCTTCATCGAGAAATTCCCCTGTATGTTCCCGTCGGACATTGTCCCTGTGACAACCCAGCACGAGCGCCCGCCGTTTATCCCTCCGTGCACGCCGTCAAGCCTGTGATCCGTTGCCGCCGGGCAGACGCCGCCTACCCTTGAATTCGCGCCGTTCTGTTCATAACCGCACTTTTTGAATTCCCAGCAGTTCAATTTCGGCAAAACATCCTCCCGGACGGCTTCTTCGGCAAACCGCTTCAGGAACCCGCTTTTGCGGAAGAGGTATCGCTTTCCCAGACTTCGACGCTTTCCACCTTGACGGGGCCCGAAACAGCCGCTTTAAATTCCCCCAATATGTAAAAAGCTAAATTCTCGGCCGTCGGATTCATTTTCGTGAAAGGCGGGGTTTCGTTGATGTATCTATGGTCAAGCCTGTCCAGTATCCCGTCGAGTTTCCGCTTCATCAGCGTGAAGTCCTCCACCATCCCGAGCCTGTTCAATTTTCTCGAAGACAAGCTCACCTTGACCTTCCAGTTATGCCCGTGGAGCTTCTCGCACCTTCCCTTGTAACCCCGAAGGGCGTGCGCGGACGAAAAATCTCTGATTATCGAAACCGTGTATTTAGCCAACGATATCCACCTTCTTGACGGGCGAAATGGCACTGCCAAGAAAACGTTTTGCCATTTCACTGAATTTCCGCGGTATATCACTGACGTAAAATTCGCGGCGGCCTTTAGAACGTGACCTGTTTTTCAAATCCATATCTTCCAGTGTTTTTTCGACCTTCCGCGCGGCGGCGTCGGCCGAGTCGATCAGCTTTATTCTGACCCCTGCGACCGAGCGGATCACCCTCTTTATCAGCGGGTAGTGCGTGCATCCGAGCACAAGCGTGTCGATATTTTTATCAAGAAGCGGCCTGACATACTCTTTCGCCACTTGTTTGGTTATGTTATGGTTCAGCCAGCCTTCTTCCACCAGCGGCACGAACAAGGGGCAGGCTTTGCCGAAAACCGATATGCTGCCGTCGATTTTCCTTATGGCCTTTTTATAGCAGGAGCTCCCGATAGTGCCTTCGGTGCCGATAACGCCCACTTTGCCGTTCCTTGTCGTTTTTGCCGCGGTTTCGGCGCCAGGGAGTATCACTTCTATGACGGGAACGCCGAACTTGCTCCGCAATTTCTTTGTCGCGACCGCCGATGCCGTGTTGCAGGCAACGACTATCATTTTAACATTTTTTTTTGCGAGGAAATCGGCGATATCCGTAGAATACTTGATTACCGTCTCGGCCGACTTTGAGCCGTACGGGACATGAGCCGTATCTCCGAAATAAACGACGTTTTCGTTCGGAAGGCGCTTGATGACCGAAGCCATTACCGTCAGGCCTCCCAGCCCCGAATCGAATATACCTACCGGCCTAGCGTTTTTTCGCGTTGAGCGAGTTCTTCCTGCCTTCATATTTCATTATCCCTTCGTAAATGGAATCGGCGATATACGACTGGAATTTCCTTGATTTCAGCTTCGCCTCTTCGCCGTAATTCGAAATGAACGCGCATTCCACGAGAGCCGCGGGCATTGCCGCTCCCCGGAGCACGTAGAATCCCGCCTGCTTGACGCCCCTGTTCTCTATCCTTATGCGCTTAGTGACCTCTTTCGTTATGAGGCTGCAAAGCTCCGATGACTCGTTGATGAATTCATTTACGGTCATCGACCAGAGCAGGGTTTGAAGCTTTGTGCGCTGCTTGTCAGGTTTCCCTTCAAGCTCTATGACCGAATTTTCAAGTATTGCGGTTGCCGCGGCGTCTGAGTCGGAAGCGTTTTCCGAAAGAAAATATATCTCAAAACCGGACGAGGTATTTTTCATGCTCGCGTTGCAGTGAATCGAGATGAACAGGTCTGCTTTCTTGTCGTTCGCGTAGCTTGTCCTCTCCACGAGCGGTATGAAAGTATCGTCCCTTCTCGTAAGAAAAACCTTGAAGTTCTCGTCGTTGTCAAGCAATGTTTTCAGTCTTTTGGTTATGGCGAGATTGACGTCTTTTTCCTTGGTACCGTTTGGCCCTATCGCGCCCGGGTCTTCCCCTCCGTGGCCGGCGTCAAGGACAATGACAATTTTATCACCGCCGGCTTGTGTTTGCATTTCTTCTTTTCCGGCCGCGGCGGGCGATGCCGTTGAGACGTCTTCTGTCTTATCATCCGGCCCTTCAGGGGGCGATCCCGGCTCCAGTGCAGTCGAAAGCGCTTCCGCTTTCGCGGCGTCGTAAACCGCTCGGGCCGAAGGCAGGCGCTCCACGGAAATCTCAAGGCCCGGCGGTTCTTCCACGTATTTCTTGTCGATTTTCCCGGCGCCGGAATCATCCAGCGCGATGACGACCTGGGCCTGCCGGCCCATGTTTTTCAGTGTTATGTTCTTTATCACGCCGTCGTTGACGCTTATGGTCTCGTCACGAACCCTGCCTCTCATTAAAATGACTTCTATGCCGGATTCCCTGTCTTCGTCCCAGGTATATGATAGTTTCTCGTCGAGCTCAAAAACAAGCCTGCTCGATTCAACGCTCGAGTAAAACCTCGGCGGTGAAACATTCGTATTCTGCTCAACCGTCAGTATATTTGTCTCGGGATTGAAAGAAGATACCGTGTCCGAAAACTCCGAAAAATCTTCTGTCAGAACGAAAGACAGCGGCACGAACACCTCGCCCGAAACAAGTCGCGAAGGCGAGCTCAAACGCTTCTTTTTGTCTCCGTAATAGACCCTCGTGCTTTTTATGTAAACGTCGACTTTTTTATTGTTCATCTGGAGGGTTACCTTGCCTGTGACGGGGTGGTACACAACGTGGCTTCCGTAAAGCCCTGCTATTTCGCGCACGCTCAAATAGTCATTGTTCGAAAAGGCATAAAGACGCAGCGGGTCCGCCGTTTCGCCTTCATAGACCGTACGTATTTTTGTGCCCGTGTATCTTGCCGCGGCGGACGAAAACCCGCATAGGACGCACAAGACAGACGCTATGGTCACTAAACACACGCGTTTCATTATCTTGAGATACCGCAAAATTTATGGAGCTGGCGGGAATCGAACCCGCGTCCGAAAGTGTCTTGGCCAGGTTCCTACAGGCTTAGAAAGGAACTGGTCTCGTCCCGAAACTGCTTCCCTTCAAGACCGTTCCGGGACCAGCCCCGCTTTGGTTTCATCCCGGAACCACGGGACAACCGTTCCGGAACTAACCTACTCTTGACGTTCGCTCTTCTTAGTAGGTGTCAAAAGGCGAACGTTGCCGCGTTAAGCGGCAAGTGCCAAGTTGTTGTTGGCTTTTGTGTTTTGGCCGAATTTTTACCGAGCCTCCGGCCAACTCGGGCCTGCCACCTGTACCCCGTTCACTCCCGTCGAGACCTGTTCAGCCCCAATTTTTGCAGAGCAAAAATTAAGCAGTTTTGCTCTTGAGCTCATAGGCTCTTTGCAACAATAATGACCTATTTTATTGAATCCTTGACGTATTTAATCAATCCGGATAACATTTTATTTATTCTTTCGGCAAAATGCTCTAATTCATAAATTTGTTCATTATCAGTTTTTATTAGCTCAGATAAATCTATCACATATTTCGCAAAATCTACCGCCGATTTCCAAACTTCCAGATCCTCAAATGCGAATTTCGCTTTTCCATTTATCCCCCCATGAGCCAAGAGCTTACGAGCTAAGCCCTTCGCTTTTCAAAGAATCGCCGTATCAAAGAACGGCATTGTTTTTCAAGCACGCCGCCCGTGATTTTAACGCGGTGGTTCAGCTTCTTATTATATACAATATTAAAAACCGAGCCGCAAGCGCCCGCCTTCGGGTCATTCGCCCCGAAAACCACTTCCGATATCCTAGCCCACACCATCGCTCCCGCGCACATGGCGCAGGGCTCGATGGTGACGTACAATTTGCAGCCGTTAAGGCGGTAATTACTCAGCTTTTTCGATGCGGCGCGCATCGCCTCCATTTCCGCGTGGGCGGTGGGGTCGTTTTTTGCTATGTTCTTGTTGCGGCCCCTGGCAATAATCCTGTCGTCCCGGACAATGACAGCCCCAACGGGGACTTCGCCCGTTTTGGCGGCCTTCCGAGCCTCTGCCAGAGCCTGCGAAATGAAATACTCGTTATTGTGCTTCACTGGGATTCTGGTTTTCCGAAGAGTTTCACGCGCCCAAGAGGAGTCGTTGAGCTCCTAATAGTTATACTGGATCGCTTTTTGTGAAATCCCGCCAGAGGCGGGAAACCTCAGGTTTTCCTTTTGATTCCCCGCAATAATACGAGCCCGAGAGGAATTGAACCTCCAACCTTTTGATTCGTAGTCAAACGCTCTATCCAATTGAGCTACGGGCCCTCATTATTGCGGGGTAAACTCCGTCAAACGCGGCACCTGCCCCGCCGCAGGCGGGGTCCAGTTGCCCGCCATTGATTCTTCGGCGGGTCCGAGGACTATTGGCGCATTATCGTCTAAAGATCAAAATATATGATTTTGCCGTCGGGAATACTCGAGCCGTTTCGTAAATTATGCCAATTCCTGACAACCTCTGATAAGCCAAAATAGGAAGCTGTTTTGACACCCTTTTCGGACGTTTTACAGATGTTTTTCGTTGACCACCAAATTATACCTTATCCCAGCCGGGAAATCAATTTAGCATGCATTCTCAGATCGCGCATTTTACACCAAGCATGCCAATTGAAATTTACGAGGTATCTTGCATGTTGCTTTTCTATTCTTTTCCAATCTGAATTCCTTTTCATTAGGTGGCAAACCTTTTGTAGAACCACTTTTTATCAAGCTCTCTAAGTTGTTCAGTCCTATGTTCCCAGCTTTTTGTTTTAACTTGCGATCGACTTCAATTATTGCTATCCCACTTATTTCTGGATATCTTTCTAGCTCATTTTGTGGATAGAGTTCAAACAACGATTCTGCCCAGAAGTCAAAAAAGAAAATTACAAGTAATGGGAGATTAGCGTGCCCAGGAAAAGCTTTTATATAATCATTCTTTTTTTTAATTGCATTATTAAGATTATTGTCTATATCCTCAAAACTTAGATTAATCGAAAATGGGCCTGAGTCAGCTAATTTTGGATCTTTCGTTGAGATTGAACAATGATTCTTATAGTTATATCCCGCGGAATATATTGTTTTTACTTCACATAGCATGAAAGGTCGGGCTGCGTCTTTCACAAGAAAATCGGGGCGTTTTTCTCTATTAGTGCTTTTTTCATCAAGTTTATCCGCAGTATACCCAAGTTTCTCAAATAACTTCTTTGCACTTTTTTCGTTCTTATCAGATTGTAGTCGTATTTCGTCACTGCTAATCATTTTTGTCAGTCCATATTTTCCCGATTCTAATGAATCTTTCCTTAACTATCGTTTCAATTTTAGTTTTGTCATCTGTGGGAAACTCCGAATTCCGTATCAGCGAAATGAACATCTCTTCGTCTTTCAGGAATTTATCTTTATATACCTTCCCGGGGATACCCAGATACCTTGCGAAATCGGCAAAATCCCTGCCGATGAGCTTGTTCTTTTTTCCGCCCATTGTCAGCGCAAAATCCTCTTCATCAGGTATTACCAGTTTTGAGCAGACGATATCGTAGGCCGGAGCCAGCCGGCATCTGCCCTCTTTATCGTAAACCACCGAGAAATTCTTGGAATGCGCGTCGCCGTTGCCTATGAGGAAATTAAAGAGCACCCTTTCATAATAAAGCTGAACGTCCAAACCCGGAGCGTCAGATATCTCTTTGAGCTTTGTTCCTATGGCCTCAAGCGAGCCCTTGTACTTGTCCTTACTTTCAAGTATCTGGTAGAAGTTCTCCTGATGTATCTTTTCGCCCTTGTTCCTGTCATAGCGCTTGATTATATACGTTTTCGTGCCATCATTGAGCTCGAAAAGGCCGTGCGGCGGAACTGTTATTCCCGCGCACTCCGCTATCAACATGCAAAGGTTCTCGTTCTCCGGCAGATGACCGAATACCTGGGTCTGCGGTTTAAGTATGTATTCCCCGTGCTCCGGCGTAACCTCTATTTCGCGGCTTTTCTTGTTCAACCGAACGGATAGTTTCGGCTGAACACCCGATATCGAAAGTTTTCCCGCGGTCTGCTGCGCCTTTATTGATATCTCGGGAAGCGAGAAGTTGATCGCCGGAACGTAATCTATCCCGAACAACCTTTTCAGGCAGGTTTTATGATATTTATCATTTTGATCCGATGACTTGCCGCAAATACTGCAATAGCTCATTTTATCTCCATAATAGACACAGCCCCTGCCGTGTCTTTACATGTTGCCAAAAGGATGCCGAAGGAATCATTTTTGTCGATCTTAAGCGTTGAAGCGACAGTATCGAGATACCAACCCTCAGGCAAAAGACCTTCAAAAAAGCTAAACAGCGCGGCGCTTTCATAAGGTTCCTTTTTCAAAGGCAATGAAACAGAAATGGATTGGCCTTTATTTAATATATATCCCTCATTGTACTGAAACCTATATCCAAAAGAGGTTTCTTCTATTTTTCCTGCTTCCATATTATTGAATAAAACCATGGCTCTTCGATTTCTTTCCGTCATTTTTTGTCACCGATTTTTTGTACCTCACCATCTGTACCATATTTTGCCGCCAACCAGCCTAATTTGTTTTCATTCTTCAAAATCTCAAGATGATATCCCAAAAAATCAAGTACTTGGTTTATCTTGTCAAGCCGGACGGTCTTTTTACCCTGTTCAAGGTCCCTGACAAACCGCAAGCCCACACCGGAACGCAACGCGAATTCCTGCTGAGTGAGCTTGATTTGTTTCCTGATCTCTTTTATCTTCTTGCCTATTCCCATTTTTTCGTCCTCTTGATAAATACTATATACCTTTTCAGGTATAATGTCAAGTATTATTTATATAATATTATACCTTTTAGGGTATATGCAAATTATTGTTATACCCGATAATGCCTAATTATATCAATTAATTACAAAAATATACCTTAAAGGATATAATTTTTTGCATAAAGTGTCTTTCAGATTATTTTCGGATAGAGTTCTTCGTCGTTTCTTACAATTCAGAGGAGGGACCTTCTTATTCGTAGTCAAACGCTCTATCCAGTTGCCTGTCCTCCGGAGCCGTGTCGGTGATACAGCGAACAGCCGTGTTGATCGCCGACATGGTTAGCGCAGGCGGAAGCTATGGGCGCATCGCGCAAACCGGCCTGCGGTGCTATATTATACATAAATTGACGGATGAAATAAATGGCGGGAATGTCCGAAAGGCCGCGGAATACGGGGGTTACTTTGCCTTGTTTCTGCTCTTGAAGACCTTTCCGAAACAAAAAACCGCCAGGCCAATTATCACGGCCCAAAAAAACGCCATCATTAAAAATCCGCTGGTTCTCATTTGTTTTCCCCTTGTCTATGCCGGACCTGCGTTACAGGTATACCACGTCTTTGTCGTAAAAGAGGGAAAGGAAAAGCAGCATGTAGTCCTTCAGATGCCTTGTGAGAAGGAAATTCGTTCTTATGTGCTCCCTGCCGTTCGCCCCGAGTTTTTTAGCGTAAGCCGGATGATTCAGCAGCTGCTTGATCTCGAACGCGGCGCCTTCTACCGAATTGCACAAAAGCCCCGAATACCTGTGGGTTATCTGCAGAGGTATCCCTCCCACGTTGGACGCCACGACCGGTTTTCCCTTCCAGAGCGCCTCGGAAACCGTGAGCCCGAAACCCTCCTTTATGGACTTCTGCAGTATCACGTCGGACGCGCGCTGAAGCGCGTTTATTATTATGTCGTCCTGCGGAAGGAGCAATATATGTATGTCGCGGTCGTTCCCGGCCCGCTCGCGGACTTCGTCGAGCACCTTCTTGCCTTCGGGATCGTCCGTCGCGCCGCCTCCGGCAAGCACGAGCCGGCAGTCTATGTATTTTTTAACGAGCCTGTACGCTTCTATCACGCCCACGGGGTCTTTGAGCCTGTCAAAGCGCGATATCTGGGTTATTATGGGCTTGTCGCGCGGAACGGAATACTTATCAAGCACCGCGTCTATTCTGTCCTGGCCGAGCTCGATGTTCTTGTCGCTCAACGGGTCTATCGAAGGCGCTATGAGATATTGCTTGATGGGCAGGGTCTGCGAAAAGCTCGGGGCCGAAAAGACGGAAGCGTCGTACCTGTTGATAAAATCGAGCAGGAACTCCCAGACTTTCCTGTGCGGGTTCGAAACGTCTATGTGGCAGCGCCACAGCCACTTGTTCTCGGTCCTGTTCTCGACAAGACAGAGCGGCTGCGGATCGTGCACGAAAACGATGTCCCCCAGATCTTTCATCTCCGCGTTGTTCTTCCTCCCGGTTTCGATAAAAACGTCGAAATCCTTCTGCCTCACGCTCTCTTTTTTCCCGTGCAGGAGGTTATGGAACTTCTTCGTCGCGTCGAAAAACTCGGCGTTCCCCCTTATCAACTGCCATTTGGTGTCCACCCCCAGTTCGTTCAGCAGGGGCACCATTTTATTAAGAATCTCCGCGACCCCGCCGCCGACCGAAGTCGAGTTCACGTGCGTTATCGATTTCCCCTTCAATTTTTCCGCAAGGAGCCTCAAATCATC
>JAFGGC010000023.1 GCA_016930715.1 Endomicrobiales bacterium | reverse complement strand
TTTTTATCCTTGATAGCCCGGGTTTCATGCACGTGTATTCTTTTGTCTGCCAAAGATCAAGGTTCTTCACCCGAGTGACACTCCAAATATTTCCCTCAAAGCACTATATCTTTTAAATTTATTAGACATTGCTTTTTCACAAAATTTAAATTTCGGGCGGCCCGCCATTCAGTAGTAACGAGTCGCTGCGATTACTTGTGTTTTGCCGTGAGAAAATCAAGCACTTTTATCAACGTGTTCTTCAGTTCTTTTCTTTCCGTTATAATGTCGACCATGCCGTGGTCCTCGAGGAACTCCGAAAGTTGAAAACCTTCCGGCAGTTTTTGCCGTATGGTCTGCTCGATCACCCTGGGGCCCGCGAACCCGACCAATGCTTTTGGTTCCGACACTATAACGTCGCCAAGCATCGCGTATGACGCGGCGACCCCGCCAGTCGTGGGGTCGGTAAGAACGGATATGTACGGGATCCTGTGCTCACCGAGAAGCGCCAGCGCCGCGCTTGTTTTCGCCATCTGCATAAGAGAAAGTATCCCCTCCTGCATCCGCGCACCGCCCGACGAAGACACTATCAGAAGGGGCATTTTATGCGCTATCGCTTTTTCTATCGCGCGCGTGATCTTTTCACCTACGGCCGAGCCCATGCTCCCGCCCATGAACTCGAAATCCATCGAAGCGATAACGACTTTATGCCTGCCCATTTTCCCTTCGCCCGTCACGACGGAATCCGAACCCGAACCGTTGTTTATCTTCCGCCTGTAATCCGGAAAGCCCAGCGGGTCGGACGAACGCACCTTGGGGTCATATTCCTTGAAAGTGCCGGCGTCGATCATCTGTTTCAGCCGTTCCCTGGCGTTCAGCCGGAAATAGTAGCCGCATTTAGGACAGACTTTCAGGTTATCCTCAAGCGTCTTGTTGTAGATTATCTGCTCGCATTTTTTGCACTTTGTCCAAAGGCCGTCGGGAATAGTCTTCTTCTTCAATAACCTCATTGCCTTTTCCTCCGTTCAGTTCCTGTCAAGCTCGTTTCTCAGTGAAGACAGAAAACTGTACAAACGTTTCGTTCCTTTGCGGCCTGTTCCGTTCTTTCTTATTATCTCGACGATCGCGGAACCTACTATTATACCGTTACAGTATTTTTTTATTTCCCTTACCTGATCCGGGCCGGATATCCCGAAACCGACGAGCTTCGGATGCCTGAAGTTCCTCTGCGAGCTTTTAAGGAACGCTTTTGCCGTATCCGGAAGCTTTTTTCTTTTTCCTGTTACTCCCGTCAGAGAGAGAGCATATACGAAAGAATCGGTCTTTGAGTCTATCAGCCCGTACCTTTTGCGCGGCGTGTTCGGCGCCACGAAATAAACAATCGAAAGGCCGCGCTTGTTAGCGATTTTTTTGGTCTCCTGATCGGTTTCCGGGATCAGGTCAGGTATTATAAGGCCGTCCGCGCCGCTTGCCCTGACCTCGGCAAAGGTCTTGTCTATCCCGTTTCTCAAAAAAGGGTTCATATAACCCATAAGCAGCACCGGAAGAGAGCTTTTTTTCCTGAAAGCGCGCACTATCGAAAGAGCTTTTTTCAACGTCATTCCTTTTTCAAGCGCTTTCTGCGAAGAAAACTGTATTGTCGGTCCGTCCGCTATGGGGTCCGAGAAAGGCACACCCAGCTCTATAATATCAACACCGGATCTTTCAAATAACTTCATTAAAGGCAAGGTCGCCTTTTGGGACGGAAACCCTGCCGTAACGAAGGCAACGAGCGCTTTGCGCTTCTGCTTTTTTAATCTATTAAGTCCTATTTTTAATCTACTCATTTTTTTGCCCCCTTATCCTCACCTTCTCCCCGCCGGGGAGAAGGAAGGGTTGAGGGGAGTCCTCATTCATTAGTTCTTATTTTATCAATTACCTCAAATCCCTGAGTTTCTTGTGTACCGCCGTGTCGACATCCTTATCGCCGCGGCCCGACAGGCATATGGCGATGACGCTTCTCCTTGAAAGCCTTTTAACGAGTTGCGGGAGATACGCGAAAGCGTGCGCCGATTCAAGCGCCGGTATTATACCCTCGCACTCCGAAAGCGTCTTGAAACCTTTCAGCGCCTCGGCGTCGGTTATCGGATAGTATTCCGCCCTTTTTGTGTCCTTGTACATGCTGTGTTCCGGGCCCGCGCCGGGATAATCCAAACCGGCTGAAATCGAGTGAGTTTCATTTATCTGGCCGTCGCTGTCCTGAAGAACGTATGTCTTCATCCCGTGAAACACGCCTATCGAGCCTTTTGCCAGCGATGCCGCCCCGGCGGCCTCAAGCCCGATGAATTTGACGCGCCTGTCTCCGTAGAAAGGCGCGAAAAACCCTATCGAATTGCTTCCGCCGCCCACACACGCAAGAAGATAATCCGGAAGGCGGCCTTCAAGCGCGAGTATCTGGCGTTTCGTCTCCCTGCCGATGACGGACTGGAATTCCTTCACCATCAGCGGGTAGGGGTAAGGCCCGACGACCGAACCGATGACATAGAAAGTGTCTCTGACGTTTGTCACCCAGTCCCTCATCGCGTCGTTTATCGCGTCCTTGAGCGTCCTTGAGCCGGAGCTCACCGGTATCACCTTCGTGCCTAGAAGCTCCATCCTGAAAACGTTCAACGCCTGACGCCTGATGTCTTCGGTTCCCATGTACACTTCGCACTTTAAGCCGAACAAAGCCGCCGCCGTGGCCGTCGCGACGCCGTGCTGGCCCGCGCCGGTTTCGGCTATTATCCGCGTTTTGCCGAGGCGCCTCGCCAGAAGCACCTGGCCTATGGCGTTGTTGAGCTTGTGCGAGCCGGTATGGCACATATCCTCGCGCTTGAGGTATATTGTGTGTCCGCCGAACCGTTCGCTTAAACCCTTCGCTAGATAAAGCCCCGTGGGCCTCCCCACGAAGGAGGCGAAATAATGCGCAAGTTCGCCCTTGAATCTTTTATCCTTCAGCGTGCGGAAAAATTCCCTCTCCAGCTCGTTCAACGGCTCGACGAGCGTCTCGGGAACGTACCTTCCGCCGAATTTTCCGAAATATCCTTTACTCATATCTTGATCACCCTTTATTCAACTATACAATCCCCTCGGCCAACAGGTCTCTTTCGTCAAGTATTCCGACGGGCTTCGTTTTTTTATCCACAACCGGTATATTGTCGAAATTGTGCCTTTTAAATATTTTTGCCGCTTCTACGGCAAGGCTCTCCGGGTCAATAGTGAGAGGGTCCCTTGTCATCACTAATTTTAACTTCTTTGCGAGTAGCCCTTTGTCTTTCTGAAGTTTGCGCCTTAAGTCCCCGTCCGTGAAAAATCCGGAGAATTTGCCGGACGAATCAACGACGTTAGTCGCGCCGAGCCTTGTCCTTGTCATTACGAGCAGGGCGTGGTTAACGGTCACGTTTTCGCTGACAATCGGGTTGTTTTTGCCTTTTCTCATTATGTCTTTTACCTTTACGGTTAACTTCTTTCCTATCCCACCTCCGGGGTGGAATCTGGCAAGGCTCTCTTTCTTGAAACCCTTCTTGTTCGATACCGCAAGCGCCAGGGCGTCTCCCAAAGCGAGCATCGCGGTCGTTGACGCTGTTGGGGCCAGATTGTACGGGCAGGCTTCCTTTTGTATCCTGCTGTTAATTAATATATCGGCTTGTTTCCAACCCTTGGCAGAAACTTTTCCGGTCATTACTATCACTTTTATCCCCATCCGTTTGACAACGGGAAGCACTTTTTTTATCTCATCCGATTCCCCGCTGTACGAAAGAATGAGCACGACGTCGCTTTCCATAAGCATACCGAGGTCGCCGTGGAGACATTCCGCCGGATGGACGAAAAGCGCGGGTATACCGACCGATGACATCGTGGCCGCTATCTTCCTTCCCACAAGACCTGATTTACCGATACCCATTACGACAACCCTGCTCAAACATCCCGAAATAAGCTCCACCGCTCTTGAAAAATCGCCGTTCAAATGCCTTATCTGGTCTTTCACGGCTTTTGATTCGATTAAAAGCGTCTCACTTGCAAGTTTCAAATAGTCTTTCATACAAACTCCTATTTCCACCAACCTTTGACTGTTATACTCAAATCTGTAAATGTTGTATTATCTGTTTGATATTCAATAACTCTATCACTATTACAAGGGATTATATAATCTGATGTAACCCAAGCATTTACAACCTGATTTGCTAACTGGCCCACGTTTGCCAGATTTGTATTGCCTTCTCTTCTTAGTGATATAGCAACTTGCACTGTATCATCCCTCATAGCGACATATAGCAACACTGCCTTTGCATCTGCAGGGACTATCGAACTCAAATCTAAATCATGCCATTCACCATCTGTATCAAGATCGTCATAATCAGGATTTAGTGGATCACCTCTATCTATGAAGGAGTTTAAGCTAGCAGACACTTCCAGAGACCCGTTAATCTGTACTGTTCCTGTATTAGAAATTACTACATAAGTACTGTTACCTATCGCGAAATGTATGTTCTGCCCTGAGGATTTTTCTATGTCTTCGGCGGTACGCGCGTGGAGCGCGTACACCTGCGTTGTCAATTTTTCCCTCGGGGTCAGTATCTTGTTGTTTATGGTCGTTTCTATCCAATAATCCTTCCCCCGCCAGTCGACATCCGGCTGCAGCGTGTACGTGAAAACGCCGTTTGATACCGTAACCGAAACGTCGCCTGACGTCCACATCTGGCTTCCCCCGCCCGAGGCGTCGTAGATCTTGAAACACATCGTCTTTGTGCCCGACGCCGCCTGGCCGTACTCC
>JAFGGC010000022.1 GCA_016930715.1 Endomicrobiales bacterium | reverse complement strand
GTCCCACGCGGTATAGCCGCGGGCTTCGAAGGTGGCCCTCAGGCCCCCGGAAGGAAAGCTCGAAGCGTCCGGCTCGCCCTTGATGAGCTCCTTGCCGGAAAATTTCATTATCACGCCGCCCTCGCCGTCCGGGTCGATGAAAGAATCGTGTTTTTCGGCAGTCCCGCCGGTAAGGGGCTGGAACCAGTGCGTGAAATGGGTCGCGCCTTTAAGCACGGCCCACTTTTTCATTCCTTGGGCGACTTCGTCCGCGATTTTCGCGTCAAGTTCGCGGCCTTCCCTTATGGTCGCCACGAGCGACGCGAATGTTTTGGCGGATAGGTACCTGCGCATGTTCTTCAGGCCAAAGGTATTTTCCCCGTACACGGCCTCTATCGATGAGAGCGTTCTTTTTTCCTTTTTTGTCGGCATTTTAGCCTCCCGTTGAATTGATCGTTTTTTTGTTTCTTTGCTGCAAATAAAAAAATCCTTTCAGCCGCAAAAACATTGCAACATAAAAGAATTTTCCTATCATTCTCCGGACACCTTGCGTAACTTAATGATGTGGAAGAACGGAAGCTTCATTACTTCTGAAGGTGAAGTACATCCTTGTACTTCAAATATTCTATGTGGACAGGGCGACCCAGCCCTGTTGATTTCATTATAGCACAAAAACGCAGTTTTGAAAAGCGGTACAACCGCAAAAGCTAACGTTTCGCCCGTTTCTTCGGCGGCCCTGGCCCGTAAGCGGGCTGATTCCAGGTTTATCTCTTAGAGAACTGGAAGCGCTTTCTCGCTTTGGGTTTGCCGGGCTTTTTGCGTTCGACTTCCCTTGAATCTCGGGTAAGAAGGCCTTCCTGCCTCAGGGCTTTCCTCATGGTCTCATCGAGCGAAAGGATAGCGCGGGCTATGCCCATCGATATCGCCCCCGCCTGGCCGGTGATTCCTCCGCCTTCCACCCTGACGCTGAAATCGAAGTTGTTCGCCGAGGGGAAAACCGCAAGAGGCCTCATCGCCTGTTTCTTGTGGCGCTCGAGCCCGCCGAAAAATTCGTCCAGGGTACGCTCGTTGACGCTGACCCTGCCGCTTCCCTTTAGCACTTTCACGCGCGCCACGGAGCGTTTCCGCCTGCCGGTTCCAAGATAAGTATTAAGTGTAGGTTCCATTTTCGTTAGTCTCTCCTGTATTTATTGATTTTTCGCGACTTGCGCGGTATGCGGGTGTTCCGAACCCTTGAAAATCCTGAGGCGTTTCATCTGCCTGTCGGCCAGCTTGTTCTTGGGAAGCATACCCTTGACCGCCACCCGGACGGCCTTCTCCGGGTTATCGGCCATCAGTTTCTTGTAAGGCGTCAAGGTGTCCCCGCCGGGGTACCCCGAATGGCGGAAATCGAACTTCTGCTCGAGCTTCTTGCCCGTGAGCACGACTTTAGAAGCGTTCAGTATCAGCACGAAATCGCCGCAGTCCACGCTCGGCGCGAAACAGCTCTTGTCCTTGCCTCTGAGTATGGTTGCGACCTGCGTCGCTAGCCTGCCCAGGACCTTGCCGCTCGCGTCAATAACGCGCCACTTCCTTTTAATTTCTTCCCTTTTGGGAACGTAAGTTCCAGCGTTCATATGTTACCTCTGATTTTCCCCTTAGAATTGCCTGTTGCCTTCGGACGGTATATACCTTGAAGAGCCATCGGTCTAACGGGTTATTTAGTTGTGAGTTTGTAATTATAAGAAAATTTTCGTTCTAAGTCAAGCTCCCGGAGGACCATCAGTGCGGAAAGGGCCCCGGCGTTTTCAATCCTCCCAGATCTCGTCCTTAAGCCTCATCCTGAACGAAAAGAACCAGAACAACGCGAGGATGAAGAACACGGGCGCCAGCAGCTTGCCAAGCATCTGGTTTTCTGGAAGAAGGGGCAGCCATATGGCGAATGAATAGACCCCGAGCCCCAAGAAACCGGCCGAAAAAACCACCGGCAGCTGCCTGCCGACGGCGCTCTTAACGTATCCGGGCAGGCTGCTGAAGATAAAGATCCAAACGAGCCAGCCGATGACCTGCCAGAAATTCAAACCTGAAAAATAGTAATACATTCCGAAGAACGGCTCGAAAGCGTAGCGGATGAAGTTGTTCATCTCCTTGCGTTTCAGGACCACTATTTTCGTTTCTCCGGTGTTTTTAAGCGCGCTGAAAATCCCGTGTTCGCCCTCAGGCGGCTTGACGAGCATCCACACGTCCGTGTAATAACCCCATCCGTGCCAGTCCGTGGAACCCGCGGCGATCAGGTTCTTTGCGCGGCAGAACCGTATGAGGCTTGAGCGTTCCAGTTCCGAAAAATTCCTGTAACCTGCGTTGTAAACCTCAAAACCGTCTATACCCAGGTCCGCCAGCTCTTCCCAGCTGAAATAGCGCCATTTCCACCAGTGCGGGCATATTACGGTAAAACCTTTCGAGTGCGCGAGATCTATCACGTCTTTCACGCTTTTATGGAGGAATTCGGAGCCGTCGAAGGGTTTGTCCGCCAGAACGAGCAGCGATACGCGCTCGGTGGTGAGCACCTGTATGCCGGGATATACGGTCTTTAGTTTTGAATCTTCCGGAAAAAACTCGAAACTGTCGGTGTGGCCGTGCTCCGTCACGAAAAATGACCCGAAAGCGAGCCGTTTGTGGAAATAAATGGAATTCTCCGGGCTTTTTGCCGCGTCATGCGAATAGTTGGTGTGCGAATGCGGGTCAAGCGCAGTATATCCGCCCGTGACCGTGACGCGCGGCCCGGGAAACGGGAAGAACACGGATATCATAATGAAACTTAAAAACATGGTGACCATGCGGAACGATATCACGAGGCCGTTGGCGAAACTGCTTTCCATCTTGAGCGCGAAAATCAGGCTTCCCGTGATTATCCAGAACACCCAGGAAAGAAGCTGTATTATGTAGCGCTTGAACGAAAGCACGTACTCCACGGCGCCGCACACCGGTTCGAACAGGTACCTGGTAACGGGCCAGAAAAAACCAAAATGCTCCGGTTTGCCGCCGCTCAGCACGTCATACGGTTCCGGGCCCCTGCCGGGGAAAAGGGCGAGAATTATTATTAGAAGCGCGAACCAGAAACCGTTCCTGACTACCAGTTTTCTCAACATAGGTTTAACCCGCCGTATTTGCCGTCATAGCCGCACGTGAACCCGAACTTTTTCGTCTTTATCTTCATAAGCGCTTCCGCCGTCTTCGGCTCAAGGGTCCCGCGGAGATCTTCGGGCGCGCAATCCAGAAGTATCCTGAATTCACTGCCGGCCGCCGATACCGCATCCAAGTACTCCCTGCGCACCGCCTCGGATTTCACGGAAACGCCACGGGCAATGGCAATAACTTGTTCGAGCCCGGCCGTGCCTTTGAACTCCGGGACGCGCGCCGGAGGGCCTTTCCTGCCACCGGAAGATTTTTCTATCCTTGAAAGCACGCCTTCGGTCAATTTCCTGCCGCACACGGGGCACGCCCCGTTACCGCCCGGAGCCCTCGAAAACCCGCATTGCCTGTGACCGTCGTGGTAATACTTGCCCGTTTCGGAAAAATGTTCTACCGTGAACAGAAACTTCTTCGAATCCCTTTCCTTCAATATCTCCGCTATCTCATAAAACACGTTTTTCGGGTCCCTTATCTCGAAAACGTTCGCTTCCCTGCCCAGGGCCTGCGGTGAATGGGCGTCTGAATTGGAAACCAGCGAAAACCCGTCGAGAAAAGGCACCCTCCGGTTCATTCCCGGATCCGAAGAAAGCCCGGTCTCGACCGCGTGTATATGTTTGAGCTTGTTTTCAAAGCATTCTTCAAGGGTATCGAAACCGGATTTTGAACCAAGCGCCCCGAAATGCGGCGTCCACACGTGAGAAGGGATAATAAGGGTGTTTTCTTCTTTTTCAAGGACCGCTTCCGCGAGGCTGGCGCACGATATTTTCAGGGTCGGCCGTCCGTCCGCGTCAATCCTGCCGTATTTTTTTAAAGAACCGTTTATCCTATCGGCCGCCCGCAATCCCGGCGCCAGAAGCAAAACGTGCACTTTCCTGGCCCTGCCTCCTTTTTTGAACACGCAGGACACCTCCGCGCTCAATATGAATTTCGTACCGCGAAATTCGTACGCGCCTCGGCCGCACTCTTTAAGCTTCTTCCTCAACTGTTTAAACCAGAGGGGATGTGTGAAATCGCCGGTGCCCAAAAGTCCTAGGCCTTTAAGAACCGCCCATTCGGACATGCTTTCGAGCTCCATTCGGCCGCTCGTGGCATATGAATATTTGGAATGTACGTGAAGGTCAGCAGCGAGCCTCAAGGCTTTTTCTGTCCCTGTCCGGGCGCGTTTTTTCTCGGAGCCCCGGGTCCGAGCTTCTTCAGTGCCTCTTTGGCGGCGGAAGCCACGGAAGCGTTCTCGTCGGAACTCAGCTTTTCTATCTGCGGCCGCGCGGATGCGTCGCCTATCACAGCGAGCGCCTCGACGGCGGCTTTTCTTACTATGGCGATCGGGTTGTCAAGATTCTTGACGAGAGGCTGAACGGCCGCCTTTATCCCGAGATTCCCCGCGACCTGGGAGGCGGTCACTCTGACGCCTTCCGCTTCGTCGGATATCATGGCGACGACATCCTTGTACGTTTCCGGGGAACCTATCTTCCCCAGCGCCCTAACGGCCTCGCTCCTGAAAACGGGATACGGCTCCTTAAGCATTTTTTTCAGCAGGCTTATCGCGGCTTCCGCTTTAAGGTCGCCAAGCGCCGTCACGATGTTTATCCTTGCGTTCATGTTCGGCTCTTTCGGAAACCTGTTTATGAGCGCCTTGACCGCCCGCTGGTCGCCGATCATCACAAGAGAGTTCACCGCGGCGCGCCTGACTTCGATATCGTCGTCCTTGAGCATCCTTATGACGTGCGGGACGTTGGAGGATTTTTTCTCGCTGCCGAGATAAATAACGGCGTTCCTCCTGGTTCTGGGATTCTCGTCCGAAAGCTTTTCGATGTTCGTGCGCGTGTCGGGCTTTGCCGCTTCGGTCGAAACCGCGACCTCCTGCCCGGCCCCGGTTTCCTTCTGTTCGGACTTCTCCTTCACGGCCTCTTCTTGAGCCGCGGAAAACGCCGCGGCGCACAGGATTGTCAATGCAAGAATTGAAATTCTCTTCATTTTGTCACCCTCACTTGCGTTTTTCGTTTATTTCGACACCGAGCGCGAATTTTCTGGCCCCGGCCTGCTTAGCTGTGTCCATAACCTGCACGACAAGCTCGTACCTCACGTCCCTGTCCGCTTTTATGACTACCGGCGAGTTCGGGCTGCTCATAAGCCTGAGCGACATCTCCCCTTTTAGTTCCTCGAGGCCGAGTTCGATGTTGCCAAGCATTATCTTGCCGTCCGCCGTGATAAGAACGGTTATGTTCTTGTCCGTCTCGCTTTCGGCCGCCTTGACGTTCGGCAGGTTCACCTTGATGCCGGGAGTAAGAAGAAGCGGCGTGGTTATCATGAAAATGATGAGAAGAACGAGCACGACGTCCGTGAAGGGCGTTATGTTTATCTCGGCCATTATCTTGGAACGTTTGATGGGCTGCTTCACTTGAGATTACTCCTCCTGTTCCGTGCGGATTACTTACCTTTCGCTCCGAGAAGGTCCAGGACCTCGGACGAACAGTATTCCATGTCCGTGACGAAATTGTCTATTCTTCTTATGAAATAATTGTACGCTATGACGGCGGGTATGGCCACGGAGAGCCCGGTCGCGGTGCATATGAGGGCTTCCGCCACGCCGCCTATGACGACCGATATCCCGCCGGAACCGATCTTCGCTATGTTGTGGAACGAATTTATTATGCCTATGACCGTGCCGAAAAGCCCTATATAAACCGCGATATTGCCCAGGGTCCCGACTATCGTCGTGTATCGCTCAAGCCCTACGGTCTCGACCATTATCTCGCGCTCCATAGCACCCGATATCACCTTTTCCTCGTGCCCGTGTTTTTTAAGGCCGGCCCTGACCAC
This sequence comes from Endomicrobiales bacterium, assembly GCA_016930715.1. GTDB lineage: Bacteria > Elusimicrobiota > Endomicrobiia > Endomicrobiales > JAFGGC01 > JAFGGC01. Next base: position 16,654 of record JAFGGC010000022.1, on the reverse strand, counting down.
GGAAGCAAGGGGGTTTTCATCGTCATCGCAAAGCTTCAGCGCGCCATTGACGTCCCCCTTCTCGGCGTGCGCCCTTATTTTGGACATGAATTCGTCCCTGCTTATCCTGGATTTCTTGTGATAGGTCATCAGACGCTCGATTATGACTCCGATAGAAACGATGGAGCACAGAAGCAGGACGTACATCGTGAACCCGCCCATGTTAAAAATCTGCCATAGAGTTTTCCCTTCAAACATTTGTGACTCCTTTTAAAACGATTATGACTTCCGCAAAGTAAGAAATGAAATCCCGCAACTGCGGGACACTGATTTTTGAATCGATTACACAGATAAAGACGTTAATCAATTCAATCTCTTTTAATAATCCGTGTAATCAGAGATTGCCGATTCTCCGGCAATCTCAGAACCTGACGTTCAACCCCAGCAGGAATTCCGGCGAGGTCCTCGTAAAACCCGGCTGGGTTTCGACGGTATCGCCCAGAAGGTTCTCTCCCGACAGGGACACTTCCGCGCCGTAACCGAAACTCTTTTTAACCGAGGCGGAAAGACTCCTTGTCCCTTCTATCCTCGCGGTACCAGGCAGCTCGGGCCCCGAAGGCGCGATATATTCGTACCCTGAAGAAACCGTCCATCCGCCGAGAACCACACCCGCGAGCGCCCCAAAACCGTATTCCGCCACGAAGGGCACGTCATGGTGGGTGTTGTAATCCATATTAAGGACCGAGAACAGAACTTCGCTCTTTTGATTATACGAAATCTTCCAGCCCGAAGTATAGACCCCCGTGATATTTCCGGGGCCAATGCCTCCCGTTTGAGGCAGGTATTGCCAGTATATGAAATCGTTCCATCGGCTCTGGACGGCCTCAACCCGCAGGAAATTATTCTCGTCAACATAGTAAGAGAATTCTTCGGTAAACGAACTGACAGCCTCCGGAAACTTTATGTTTCGGTTCGTCGTCAGGAACATCCCGTTGAAATAAAGCTTTGACCACAGCGGCTTCCTGTAACCTGCGGAATACACCGCCTTGAACTTCATCCTCGGTTGAAAAAGCCAGGTGAAATCGGCGTAAGGGTACGCCCTGTCGCTGTATGAATCGCACCCAGCGCCGGCAACGGCTTTTTCAAAAAAGACGAAATGATACCTCGCCCTTCCGACCGTGAAATCGTCGTACAGTTCGAAAACGTCGTCCTTGCTGCCCGCGGCGCCAAGTTCAATATTGTGCCCGCTGAACGGCTGCCAGCCGATCATGAAATCGCCGAAAAACGCGTTGTTGGCCTCAACATCCGCTATCTCGCCGCGAAAACAGGACACGTTCGCCTCGACCCCGATATTGCTCCTTACGGGGATATCTATGCCGGACGCGGCCCCGTATGACCTTTTTTTCTGGGTCCAAACGGTTTTTTCGTCCAGCCGGACTTCGGCATAATAGACGCTTGTCCCGCCGAAGCTGTCCATCATCCTGAAACCGAAATCCCTCGACTCCCCGGCGAGCTTCTCGTTTTCCCCGTCCCGGCTTTCCAGCTTCCCGGTGACCCTGAAATTCCTTTTCGAATAAAAATCGAAAAAACCGAGTGCCCTGGCGTAACTTCCGTGGTACAAACCGGTCTTTATCGGCTCCGGCCGCGGAGAAAAATCCTGGAAATTGAACGTCAGAAGGATGGGCGGCAGCATTATTTCGGGATCAGTCACGAAATTCTGCTTTTTCAAAAGCGGCTGGTCAAGCGGAGACCTTTTCAGGCGCTCTATGGTCGGCGGAGTTTCCGGCAGGATGAACCTTTCGACTTCTTCCTCGGCCCGGACACCGGCGGCCAAAACGCACGTGCACGTCAGTATCGAAACGATATATCTTGGCCGCATATAATTATTTCTTGTCCTTCATAACTCGAAAACCTTCTAAACAACCCCTACTTCTTCTTCAGTTCAACCAGCCGGCGCTCCGCTTCGGCCGCCCACAGCGTGGACGCGAAAAACTCCTTGGTCCTCTTATACGCGTTCTGCGCCTCGGCGAGCTGCTCGTATTCCTCGCAGGATTTTCCCGCCATGAACTGGGCTTCGGCGGCGAATTTAGGATGGGCCCTGAAAAGATACACGGTCTTCAAGTATTCAACGGCCGCTTCCTTGTACGACTTCAGCTTGAAATAAATGTCTCCGAGCGTCTTCTGGGCTTCCGCCGAAACCTCCCCCTGATAGGCGTCGGCGCTTTTCCTCAAGGCCTCTATCGCGCCGGTGTTGTCGCCCTTGGACGCGGCCTCCCTGCCTCTTTCAAGCAATACCTGCGCCGCGGGAAGGCTCTTGGGGAACTTGGAAAGCAGGGCCTGGTACGCCGACTGCGACAGGGTCTTCTCATGCAGTTTCTCCCAGGTTTGGGCCATCCCGTACTGGGAGTCCGCCGCGAAAGAGCTCTGCGGGAAATCGTCGACGGTCTTCTGGAAATTCTCTATCGCCGCCCTGTTCTTTCCGAGACTGAGGTAGCACTCTCCCTTCCTGTGCTGGGCCTGCGCGCCGAACTTGGAGCCAGGATTGGCCTTGACCACGTCCTCGAATTGTTCGATGGCCGCAAGGAAATTGCCCATCGCGACCTGTATCTCGGCGAGCATTATGTCCGCCTTCACTGCGAAATCCGAATTCGGGTAGTTGCTCCTGAGCGTGACATAGGCCTTCTGGGCGCTGACGTATTTCTTTTCCGCGAACAGGTACTCGGCTATTTGATAATTTATTTCGGCCGTAAGGTTTGATAAGGGGTACCTGTCGACGAGTTTCATCCAGACCTCGAGGGCTTCGTCCTGTTTACCCTCTTTCGAAAGGCAGTCGCCCAGGGAATAAAGGGCGTACGGCGCGACCGTGCTTTTCGGGTATTTGTCTATCATTTCGACATAGGTCTTTTTCGCTTTCTCAATGTCGTTTTCCGCCCAGTATATATCGGCTATCCTCAGGTTGGCTTCCGGGGCAAGGGACGCTCCGGGATGGGCGGCGACAAGGTTTTTGAATTCCTTCATAGCGTTGTCCAGCTGCTTTGTCTTGTAATAAGTCAGCCCGAGATAATAAAGGACTTCGTCTTCGTTAGAGGGGTGTCTGCTTGCAAGCGACGCGAAATCCTTTTCGGCTTTCTCAAAATCGCCTTTCTTGTAGTACGTGAACGCCTCCCTGAACTTTATCTCGTCCAGCAGGGCTTTTGAATCGCACGTCTTGGCGAGCTTCTTGTACGTTTCGAGGGCCTTATCGTAATCTCCCTGGGAAAGGTACGTGTTCCCGGTCGCTATCCTTGCCGACGGGACAAGCTCGCTGTTGGGAAACTTTATCAGTATCTTCCGGAAAACGTCCCTGGCCATGCCGTAGTCCCCGCGCCCCGAAAAGCACTTTCCTATGCCGTAGAGCGCGTTGTCGAACAGAGAGGACGAAGGATGCCTGTCGAGAAAGTCCTGGTAATACTTCCTCGCGGTGTCGTACTCGTTCATGTGTATGTAGCACTCGGCACGCATGAACTCCGCCTCTTCCCTGTAGTTCGACTGAGGGTACGCCCCGGGCAGTTTTTGAAAATCCTCAAGCGCGCCTTCAACGTTCCTGTCCTTGTATTTTGACCAGGCAAGCAGGTACATAGCGTCGTCGGCCAGTATGCTCTTCGGGTATTTTTTCATGAAACGCTCGAACATTGAAAGGCTTGAACCGTAGTCTTCGGAGGAATAGACGCTGACCGCGGCAAGGAAATGCGAGGGCACGACAAGTTCGTGTTTCGGGTATTCGGCGGCAAAACGCGAAAAAACCTGCTTTGCCTTAGAGTACTTGCGCTGAAGGAAATAACACCATCCGATGTTGAAATGGGCTTTCGGGGCAACGTCCGAGGAAGGATAGTCGTCCAGTATCCGCTGGTAGTAGCGCGTGGCAAGCCCGTAATTGTCTTCGAGATAGGAGGTTTCGGCCAGAGCGTAGACCGAAAGCACCTTCATCCTTGAATCCGAACCCGTCGAACCGATGTTCTCGAATTCCTCCCTCGAGGCCATCATCTTGCCCCTTGAACGGAGTGTTTCTCCGAGCCTGAAACGCACGAGCTGCTCATACTGAGATTCCGGGTTATCTTTGAGAAATTTCTTGAATTCCTTCTCGGCTTCGGGGTAGCTTCCCCGCCTGAACCACGCTTCGCCGGCATAGTACTGCGCCCCTTCTTTAAGGTCTTTCCTGTGCCTGAAACGGTTTAAAAGCGAGCCGAGCGTGGAAAGGGCCTGCGTGTATTTCTCAAGGTAGAAAAGACTTGACGCCTGGCCGTAAACGGCGTCCGGCACCAGAGGGCTTTCCGGGTATTCTCTTGAAAACTCCGAGAATATCTTTAGCGCCTGCGGGTATTTCTCCTGGCGGAAAAGAGCCCTCGCGAGGAAGAAATCCGCCCGGTCCCTGAAACCGCTTTTCGGATACAGCTTCACGAACTTCTCGTAGGCCTTCTGGGCCCTTTTGAAATCCCCCAGGGCAAAATAGCAGTCGGCTATCCTCAAAGAGGCCTTCTCGCCGACCGGCGTCCCCAGATGCTTCAGGGCGTCAGGCGCGTAGCAGCCGAGCGCGGCCGCATACCTGCCTTGGATAAAAAGCGTTTCCGCCGTGTCGAATCCCGCGAAAACTAACGCGCCGCAGGCCATCAGCAGCGCAACGGAAGAAATCAATGTTTTCTTAAGCATATTTTTACCGGCTTTCGGCGCGCTTATTATATCAAATTCCGTAAATTTTCGCGATATTCCGCGGTTTTCTTGAAAAACATTTCAATTTTTGCTTTAATTATAAATATCACTGATTACACAGATTATTAAATTAGATTGCACAGACAAATCTGTGAAATCTTCTAATTAATCTGTGTAATCGTTTTTTCGGAGAAAAAAATGAACATTATCGAAATCAAGGGTCTCAAGAAAGACTACCCCCTGGGCACGACGACCGTCCACGCCCTGAGGGGCATTGACCTCAGCATCAAGGAGGGCGACCTTTACGGCATCGTGGGGCCTTCCGGAAGCGGAAAAACGACACTATTGAACGTCATCGGATGCATTGATTTCGCCACCGAAGGCAGCGTTACCGTGGGAGGGCAGGAAATAACCTCGCTCTCGGACAGGGAAATAACCGACATCCGCCTTCACAAGATCGGCTTCATATTCCAGACCTTCAACTTGATTCCCGTGCTCGACGTGCTCGAGAACATAGAGTTCCCCCTTCTGTTGATGAAAAACCAGTCAAGGAGCGAGATACGCGCAAGGGCTGAAAAGCTCGCCGAGGAAGTAGGCCTGAAGGAATTCGTGAGCCACAGGCCGGCAGAGCTCTCCGGAGGACAGCGCCAGAGAGTGGCCATCGCGCGGGCGCTAGTCACGAACCCCGACATAGTCCTGGCGGACGAACCAACGGCAAACCTCGACTCCGTGACGGGCGAGCAAATACTCGAGCTAATGCGCGAGATGAACCGGGTAGAAAAAACCACGTTCATATTCTCGACGCACGACCAGAACATACTCAAATACGCTAACCACCTCGTCAAGATCAAGGACGGGCTGGTCGCGGAACAATGACAAGGAGCGTTTGAGGGTGAAACTCGTAATGACAATAGCCTGGCGCAACATACTGCGCCACAAGGGCAAAAGCATAATAATAGGCGTGATACTTTTCCTCGGGGCACTGCTGATGACCGTGGGCAACGGCGTCATATCCGGCATGGACAGGGGCATCGAACGCAATATCGTGGACGGCTTCATGGGCGACATCGTGCTCGTGGCGGACAAGCAGAAATCGGACAACGTCCTTTTGAATTTCATGGGCACTTCCATTGAACCAATCACGACCTACCCGAAGATAAAAGAAATACTCTCGTCAAAGGACTACATCGACCGGTTCCTTCCCGTGGGCAAAAACCTGGCCTTCGCCCTGAGCGACGAGGGTTCGTTCACCCCGGGAATCGCCTTCATCATCGGCGTCAATTTCGAGGACTACGAGAAGATGTTCCCCAACAACATAAAAACGGTCGAGGGAAGGTTCCTCAAAAAAGGCGAACACGGCATACTCGTTCCGACCGACGCGCGCAAGGAGCTCTACGACTACGTCGGACTCTGGCTGGTGCCGGAAGGCGGAAAACTCGTAAAGGAAAGCCTCCACAAGGACGCCCTTGAAGAATACGAAGACATAATAACCACTTCCGCCGTAGTCCTTATGGGAATGAACGTCGACAACTCATCCACGGACGTCCTTTTTCCGGTAAAAGGCATCATAAGGTACCGTTCGCTTAACACCATTTTCGGGCACTTCAGCCTGTGCGACATCGAGTCCTACAGGGAATGCATGGGATACTTCTCGGCCTTCGACAGGAACGTTAACATACCGGACGAGCAGCAGTCCCTTCTCGAAATGGGGAGCGAAAGCATCGATGACATGTTCGCGTCCGATTCTATGTTCGTGGACAACATAAAAGGGCCCTCGATAACAATAGAATCCAAAAAGACCGAACAAAAAGCCGGTTCCGAAGAAGGCGCCTACAATATGGTGTTCGTAAGGCTTAAAAAAGGGGCGATAAGAAAGCTTTCGCTTCTCGACCTCAACAGGGACCTTGCCGAAAAAGCGGCGGGCGCCAGGGCCGTCACGTGGAACAAGGCGTCTGGAGTCATCGGAGGGCTTGCCACCATAATAAAGGGCGCGCTTTTCCTCTTCGTGACCTTCCTCTTCGTGGTGGCCGTGATAATAATAATCAACACGCTGACGATGTCGGCGATCGAGAGGGTGCCGGAAATAGGCATGATGAGGGCCATTGGCGCCAAGAAGTCCTTCATAGCGGCCATGTTCTACGGCGAAACGGCGGTGCTCTCGGCCGTCTTCGGAGGCGCCGGGATAATAGTGGGCATAATAATAGTTAACGCAATACCCTTTTTCAACATAACTACGGCAAACGATTTCCTCCAGCTTCTGTACGGAGGCGACGTTTTCAGGCCCGTCCTGAGGCTCATCGACATAATCGTGACCGTGCTGCAGCTCGCGGGCGTCACGGTCGTCGCGGCGCTTTACCCGGTAACGGTCGCAAAGAACATAACGCCGCTTGACGCCATCGCAAGGGACTAAAACTACGGGTACAAGGTAAAAGGTACAAGTTGCGTGTTAGAAACAAAAGGGAAATAAATGAAACTCCTTATAATGCTTAGCTTGAGGAACCTTCTGAGGCAGAAAAGGCGCAACATACTCCTTGGCATCGCCATGGCCGTCGGGGTCACGATACTTGTCGTGGCCAATTCCTTTTCCCGGGGAATGTCGGACATAATGTTCAACAAGATATTACGCTGGGTGACGGGCCACGTCACGGTGGCATTCAACGAAAAAAGCTACCTCTACAGGGAAGTCTGCCGGGACAAGGAACGCTTCCTTGCAGCCATCGAGCCTGAGAAAGGCCTAATCAACGAAACGGACGAGGCGATAGGCGCGTTCGTTAAGACCATAGGCAACGGCAAGTCCGACAATTCCATACTCGTCGGCGTGGACCTGAACGCGGACATCTCGGAGGATTCCCTCAAAGAGATCAACGAGTCCTTCAGGCTCGTCGATGGCGTATGGGAGGACCTCAAGAGGACCGACATCGAGAACCCCGGCATAATATCCGACCAGAAAGCCGATTATCTCAACCTCAAGCTCTTTGACGTCATACGCCTGCGCCTGCGCAACATCTACGGCCAGGACCAGGCCGCCAGGGTAACTGTAGTCGGCATAATGAAAAACGACAACATATTCATGCAGCCCGTCCTCTTCACGTCTCTCGTCAATACCAAAAAAATACTGGGCATGAGGGATTTCGAAACCGGCAACCTCAATCTCACGCTCAAAAATCCCGAAAAAGACGCGGTGGCAATGGCCGACAGGATATACTCCCGCCTCGAACCCGGCACCGCCTTCATTAAGGCCGGCGTCGCAAAAGGCGACGCATCTGCGGACGCTACCATCCTGGGCTTTAGAAGCGACAAGGATTCCATCAAGAAGCTGGAATCCCTCGTGAAAGTGCCCGGCGTCCGGGCCAAAGACGCTTTCGCCAAAGACGGGGCGCTGATAAGCGCTTCCCTCGCGAAGGAACTCGGCGCGACAAAAGGCGACAGCCTCAAATTCGCCTACGACACGAAATACGCCGGGAAGGTCTCGTTCGCGGTCGGGGTCAACGGCGTGTTCGCCGAACCCGAGGGCCTGGCCGGAAAAATAATGCTCATGCACGAACAAAGGTTCTACGATTACTTCTACGACAACCTCCCGGACACGTCGGATAAAAAAGGAGCCGTTCTGCCCGACGAAAAATGCGCGGTATTCCCCCTCATCTCGCCCGAATGGATACTGCTCGAAAGGAGCAGGACGACCGACGAGTACGAGAAAAAATACAAGCAGATAGGCAAGAAAAAATGGAAGGCGACGCTCGTGGACGTGAGAACAATGTACGAATCCGCGAGCGACATACTCAAGCTTGAGGGCGTCTTGAACCTTATAACCCTCGTAGCGGTAATGGTCCTGTTCTTCATAATACTGATAGGCGTCGTGAATACCCTGAGGATGACCGTCAGAGAAAGAACCAGGGAGATAGGTACCATCAGGGCCATAGGCATGCAGAAGTCCGACGTCCGCCACATGTTCATACTTGAGACTCTCTTTCTCGCGCTGATATCGTCGATAGCCGGGATAATCCTTGCGTTCCTTTTCATGTGGACGGCATCGAGAATACCCATACAGATACAGGACAACCCCCTCGGCATGCTGCTGGTTAACAGCAGGCTGTATTTCCTGCCTTCCGCGCTCTCGATACTGGGCAACGTGGTCCTGATACTTTTCATAGCGGTTGTCACGGCATTCTTCCCGGCAAGAAGGGCAGCGAACCTGTCGCCTTCGCAGGCATTAAGGCATTTTGAATAAATACATGATTACACAGATTTTGAACAGAGATTACACAGATAAAAGGAAGGCCAAAAAAATGCGTTTTTTTATTAAATCAGCGGTTATTGTTTTGATGCTCAGTTCGGTTTGTTTCGCAGAAAGCAGGGTCACTCAGATACTGAAAAAACTCGAAGACATAACCGAGCTCAAGACCGACGCGAAAGCTACCGTCCAGATACTCCAGCAAAAGGTCGACCAGGGCACGAAAGTCTTCCAGATGAATTTTTACAGAAGGGATTCCGACAACTCCTTTCTGATAGTAATGGCGGCGCCCGAAAACGAAAAGGGCAACGGCTACCTGAGAGTCGGCGACAATTTCTGGATGTACCGGAAAAACACCAGGACCTTCCAGCACATAAACCGCGACGAGAGCATCGGAGGGACCGACGCCAAGGGCGACGATTTCGAACAGTGGAAGCTGACCGAGCGCTACGGCCCCGCGCTGGACGAAGGCGGCAAGGAAATACTTTCCGAAGAAACGCTCGGCAAAATTCCGGTTTACAGGTTCGAAGTCAAGGCGATAATAAACGACGTCGACTACCCGAAGAAGATCTACTGGGTCAGGAAGGACAACTACCTGCTGCTGAAGGAAGAGGCCTATTCCCTTTCGGGCACGCACATGCAGACCGCTTACTACCTTAATTACACCATCGTAGACGGCAGGTACGTCGCGGTAAAACACATGTATATCGACGAGTTCGAAAAAGGCAACAAAACGATAGTAGAGATATCGGACATCTCCACCAAAATACTTGACGATTTCATATTCACAAAAGCGTACCTGGAGAACCTCAGCAAGTGATCCCTCCGTTGGCGGGATCATCCCCGAGTGTCTTTATCGGGGATCCATCGTAAGACAAACATGAAAAGATTCTTTTTTATTATTGGAATTATCATTGCCGTGTGTTCGCCGTTGTTTTCCGCGGACATCAACGAGGACGAATTATTCGGCGATCCGGACGCCGTGATAACCGAGAAACCCTCGCTGCCGGAAAAAGAAGAAGAGAAAAAGGTGGGTTTTTCCGGAGAGATCACGAGCGCGGCGATGGACATCGTGTCTAGCACGTCCGCGAGGAATTCCCTCTATACCTACACGGTGGCCAACATATTCCTTGACGCAAGGATGAAAAGCGGGCTCAAGGCCTTCGCCAACATGGAAACTACCTACCTCTCGCAGACAAAAACCACCGAAGTGGCCCTCCGCGAGATGTTCTTCGACTTCAACTACAGGAGAAAAGCCTACTTCAGGACTGGGAAACAGGTCCTACAGTGGGGCAGGTGCTACCTGTGGAACCCGACCGACCACATTAACATAGAAAGGCAGACTTTCATACGCAGGATCGGCTACAGGGAAGGCGCCTACGGCACCAAATTCCACGTTCCGTTCGGCACCAAGGCCAATATCTACGGTTTTTTCGACACGGGCAGCACGCCCGAGGCCGGCGATATCGCCTGCGCGCTAAAATACGAGTTCCTTGTCGGCGGGACCGAGATGGCGTTCTCCGCCTGGGGCAAGAACACTTACAATCCCGTTCTGGGATACGATATATCGTCCAGGATAGGAACGATAGACATAATGGGCGAGGCAAGCGTTTCAAAAGGCGAGAACGTGTCCGGAATGAAGGAAGAGAACGGAACCCTCTTTACGGAGAGGGACAACGACAAGACTATCTCGAAGGCAAGCGTCAATTTCACTAAGCGCTTCCGGCTTGGCAATTTCAAGGACAGGGTAACGTTTATTACGGAATTCTACTACAACGGGGCGGGTTACGAAAACAACGAATTCGCGGACAACACGGTATACGCTTACGACACCGCCACGCTGAACGCAATATCCGGAACCTACATGACGACCGGGACGAAAAAGGATTATCTCGTGTACAACAGCCTCTATGAGGCCAACGAGTTCTCGAGGTATTACGGGGCTATGTTTCTTACCATAGACAGGTTCATCATATCGGATATGTCGCTCAACATCAACGTCCTTCAGAACGCCTCGGACGGCTCGGGGCTCGTCTCGGCGGGCACAACTTACAAAAACATCAACGATTTCTCGGCGGGGATCCTGGTCAACGCTTACTACGGGATGCGGGATTCTGAGTACACGTTTTCCAGCGAGGCGCTCAACGTACAGCTAACCTTCGGAGTATCCTTTTAAACACGTCTGACGCCTCAGGTATTCTCCTCTTTCCAATTCCACCATTTTAGGAGCCGCGGATCGTGTTTCTTCCTGCCGGCGAAATAAACCGCGCACCTGAACACGTAGAGCACGCACCTGTCGATACGGCACCCGCGCATCGAACATAATTTCCTATACATTCCTTCCGGGTCGGCGCCTCTGAGCGCCGACACTTCGCGGTACCCGAGGTCGACAAGGTCCCTTGCTATGCTCGGACCCACGCCGGGTATTGCCCGCAAGCCGTAAAATCGTTTCTTGAACGCCATCTACCATTTCTCCCGATGAATGTTCTCTTTTCTATACTTGTCCTTCGGCTTGTCTTCCCCCGTGGGAACGCCTATCGGCGTGACGTTCAAAGGTATCACGCCCTCCGGGATGCCTAATACTTTCCTTACGTGCGCCATCCTGTCGGCCTTGGGATAAGCCGCCGTCCACAGACCCCCGAGGCCCAGCGCCTCCACGGCAAGGAGTATGTTCTGCCCGGCAAGCGAAGCGTCTATGACGGCATATTCCACGCTCCTGCCGTGGGCCTTCTCCGGCTCGGCGCACACTATTATCGCCGCGCCGGCCTTGAAAAGCATTTTCGCGTACGGCAGCCCCTGGGCAAGCTCGTCAAGTTTTTTCCGATCCGTCACGACCACGAACGACCACGGCTGTTTGTTGCGCGCGGTGGGCGCCGCCATTCCCGCCCGCACTATTTTGTCGAGGTCTTCCTTCGAAACGGGCTCTCCGGTAAAATTCCTCACGCTCTTTCTTTGATGAATGACCGATAACGCGTCCTGCATTTTCTTTTCCTCCTGCGACGTAATCCGGGCCGCGAAGGCGCACACAATAACGGCCGCCAGAGCGGCGATACCCGCAACCTTGACCATATGTCTTTCGTTAATAACCAAGTTTCCTTATCTCTTTTTCTGAAAAACCGAAATAATGGGCTATTTCGTGTATAACGGTGGACACTACCTGCCTCTTCATTTCCGAGGGATCGTCAAAAACGCTTTCAAAGCTTTCTTTGTAAAGCTCGATCCTCGTTGGTTCCGTCTGCACGTTCACGAACCTGCCCATCGGCACACCCACGAAAACCCCGAAAACGACACTTCCGGGGTGTTCCTTCCTCAGGGGCTCCGGCACGCTCTGCCTGGGTATCAGCTTGATACCGTTCTTTGAAAGTACCTCCCTGAACCGGGCGGGCAGGCTGTTGACGGAATTTTCGATGAGTTCTTCGAATTCTTCGAAAGTCATATCTGTTGCTTTGTCACGGACGCGGGCATCCTCACCGCCGCCCTGAAAACGCCGAAATAATACTCCATTATCCGCAAGTTGAAGAGTCCGTAGAAACGCCTTATTTGATTTTCCATGTACGCGTGTTTTGACGAAGAATACCCCGGGATTGCGTTAGTTGTCTGCCCGGGTTGTGGGGGAATTTTCGTTCATGCTCTTTACGAGTTTGTCTATAAGGGACGATATGAGGTATTCGAAAGCCGTCTGCGTGTTCATAGCGTCGTACGTGTCGGAACCGATCCAGAGGACCTCGCCGGTTTCCACGCTTATCATCCTTGCCGTCACCCCGACCTGCGCGGCTATGAAGCGGGGACTGCCGTTCTCGTAAAAATCCCTTTCGGGCACTATCATAGGGATAGAACCCGTCACTATCGCGTCAATGCCCGAAATCCTGCCGTACTTTTTAGTGTGGTCGGGGTTTATGAGGTCGGAAACCGACAGGTTGCGTTCCCTTAAAATCGCGTCAAGCTCGTCCCTTTCCACGATGTTGTATCCGGCCTTGAGCAGGTATTTGGCGAACAGCTGGGAGACCATCGCGCCGGAGTTCGGATAGTAGGCGGAATTTCTGAATTCGACCACGGCCACCCTTTTTATCTGCGAAAAATCGTAGTCCTTCTTCATTACAATCGTGTCCGTCGCGCAGGAGGAGAGGAACAAGGCAACGGAGACAATCGCGTATGACTTTCTTGTTTTCGTTTTCATCGTCCCAGCTCCCGTTTCAGCGTTTCTATGTGCCTTCTCGCCCGTTCGACCGCGTCTTCCTTCTTCGCGCCTATGTTGACGTGGGCTTCCGATTCCACGCCGGCCCTTCCGGAAACGGCGAGATAGCTCTCCCAGGACTCAAGGGCCATTCTTTTCATTTCAGACGATGCCGCCGCGTCCGCCTGGCCCAGCGCCTTCTTTTCGTATATCATGGCCTTGAAATAGTGAGCCATTGGATTGTCCCTGTTGATGCTCAGGGTCTTCGAGAATTCCCCCAAGGCGCTGTCGTACTCCTTCGCCCTGTAGTGAATAAGCCCCAAACTAAGGCGGGCTTTTTCGTTCTCAGATTCCGGCCGTGAAGCCATCACGCCGTTTATCTTTTCAACCGCTTCCGTGTGTTTCCCCTGGCGGTCGAGCTCCATCGCGTCCCGCAGTTCGGGAGGCACTTCGCATTTTCCGGCAGCGTGAAGACCGCCGGCAAGAAGAACCGTGACGGCAATAACTGCTAACGTGGTTTTCTTCATTGGTCCGCTCCTTTTGCCGAATTCCCGAAAATTGCTTCCGAATCCCGTGTCACCATTTTAGCATATTAACAGGGCGCCTCGATCAACGGACTTGCCGTTCTCTCACCCCGCGCCGAAACCGTAGTCGCCCTCGAGCTTCAGTTCCGATATCATAGCTTTTACTTCTTTGAGCGTTTCCGGGTTCACGGCAACGCCGTTTTTCCCGCGTTCAACACTGGCGAGGTGTTCCTTCTCGCCGGCCGTGTATATCCTGCCGCGGCCGGGAGCCTTTTTCGAGGCCCGCAGCTGCCTCAGGATATCCCCCGCCGTTTTTTTGAAATCCTTGAGGTCGCAGAAAGCCGAAATGTCCATCGCGATGAAGAAATGCCCCAGATGGTACGGCACTTTCCTGCCGTCCTTGAAGCCGAGCAGCATTTTCATATATGACCCCTGAGAAAGCGCGGCGCACAATATCTCGACGGCGGTGCAGTAACCGTAACCCTTGTAACCGGCCGTCTCGTCGCCTATGCCTCCGAGTGGTGTGAGCGCGGCAGTGCCTTTGACAAGCTCCTCAAGGACCTCCGCGGAATCGGTTTTCGCCCTGCCGTCCTGGCCTATGACCCAGCCCTCAGGAAGCTTTTTGCCTTCCCGGGCGTAAACCTCTATCTTGCCTCTCTGGGTGAGCGCCGTCGCGCAATCGATAAGGAAAGGAAAATCCTCGTCCGTGGGCATGCCTATCGTCAAGGGGTTGGTGCCCAGCATGTTTTCCACGCCGAACGTCGGGGCGACGGAAGGCCGGGCGTTGGTCCCGGTCATGCCTATCATTCCTTCTTTTGCCGCCATCATAGCGTAGTATCCGGCTATACCGTAATGCGTGGAATTCCTTGCGGCCACCATACCCATTCCGTATTTTTTAGCCTTCGATATCGCCATACCCATAGACCTCTTGGCGATGACCTGACCCATTCCGTCGTGGCCGTCCACCACGGCGGTCGTCGGGCCTTCTTTGACTATCTCGAAGTTAGTTTTAGCGAACTGTATGCCTGCCTTTATGCGGTCATAGTATATGGTCTTAAGGCGGGCAATGCCGTGGGAATCAAAACCCAGCTTGTCGGCTTCGACGTTCACGTCGGCGCAGACCTTAGCGTCCTCTTCGGGCACTCCAATGCCCTTGAAAACGTCGAAAACGAACCTGTGCAGCTGCTCAAAGCTTACTTTCACGGATTTTAACGGCATGCTGAACCTCTTCGCGGGATTTCCGGGCGTATTCTATGAAAGCTTGTCTTTCAGTATCTTGTTGACCATCTGCGGATTGGCTTTCCCCTGCGATTTCTTCATCACGAACCCGACAAGCGCTCCCAGCGCCTGAGTCTTTCCGGCCCTGAACTCGTCGACGGCCTTCTTGTTCTCCGCTATGGCCTCGTCGCAGAACTTCAATATGGCGCCTTCGTCTGAAATCTGGACAAGCCCTTTTTCCTTGATTATTTCGGAAGGCGTTCTTCCGGACCTGAACATCTCTTCGAACACGGTTTTGGCTATCTTACCCGAAATCGTGCCTGCCTGAATCACCGAAACAAGTTCCCCCAAATGCTCCGGTTTCACGGGAGAGGATAAGACATTTTTTCCTTCGGCGTTCAAGCGCCCGAGGAGTTCGTTGGCGGCCCAGTTTGACACGGGTTTCGCGAAATCCTTGGCGCTTTTCCCCTTTGCAGCACTGGCAAGAGCGGCCTCGAAGTAATCCGCAAGTTTTTTATCAGCGGTCAGTACGTTCGTGTCGTATTTCGAAAGACCCAGAGCTTCAATGTAGCGTCTTTTCTTGGCTTCCGGCAGTTCTGGTATCTCTTTGCTGATGTCGTCTATGAATTTTTTTTCGAGCTCAAGAGGCACCAGGTCAGGTTCCGGGAAATAACGGTAATCGTGGGCTTCTTCCTTGGTGCGCATCGAGTGGCTCGCGCCTTTGTCGGCGTCCCAGAGGCGGGTCTCCTGCACAACTTTCCCGCCGCCGGAAAGCACTTCCGCCTGGCGCTCGACCTCGTATTCAAGCGCGTCGCGCACGTTGGAAAGCGAGTTCATGTTCTTGAGCTCTGCCTTGGTCCCGTACTCTTTCTGCCCCTTGGGCCTCAAGGAGATGTTGGCGTCGCAGCGGAACTTGCCCTCTTCCATGTCGCAGTCCGAAACGCCGAGGTATTCCAATATGTTTTTGAGCGTCGACAAATACTGGTACGCTTCCTCGGGCGAACGGATATCGGCCTCGGAGACTATCTCCATCAGCGGAACGCCCGCGCGGTTAAGGTCCACGAGCGAGTAATCGAGTTCGCGCGCGCCTACGGCGTGCAGGAGTTTGCCCGCGTCCTCTTCAAGATGTATCCTTGTTATACCGATTTTCCTTTTTTGGGAACCGGCGTTTATCTCAAGCCAGCCTCCCTTTGCGAGCGGAAGCTCGTACTGCGATATCTGGTAGTTCTTCGGCATGTCGGGATAGAAATACTGTTTCCTGGCGAAGACGGAGCGGTTGTTTATTTTGCAGTTGAGGGCTATGCCGGTTTTGACCAGGCATTCCACCGCCTTTTTGTTGAGGACGGGGAGCACGCCGGGCTGGCCCGTGCAGACCGGGCATATGTTGGTGTTAGGACCCGATCCGAATTCCGTGGAACAGCCGCAGAATACCTTGCTTTCGGTTTTCAGCTGGGCGTGGACTTCAAGTCCTATTACTGTCTCGAATTCCATAAAAATCACTTCGATTACACAGATTTTTTAAACCGATTACACAGATAAAATCAAAAACCTGTAATCTGTGTAATCTCAGTTATAATCCGTGTAATCATTGTTATAGTTTTTCGGACACCTGGCTGGGCTTGTAGCACTTGTTGTAGGTGCAGGCGGCAACCCTTCCGATGAAACGTTTCGCGGATTTGTAGCCTCTTATATCCGATGTAATAACACAGATTATGAAATCGCCTTCCTTGGTGAACACTATCCCGACGTCGCTTACCGTCCCGTATAGAAGCCCTGTCTTGTGAGCTATCGCGACGCCGCGCGGCAGGCCCCTCGGGAGCCGGTCATTCACCTTCTGGCGCT
>JAFGGC010000021.1 GCA_016930715.1 Endomicrobiales bacterium | reverse complement strand
CCGGGCGCTCACCGACTCGCGCCCGTCGGCAGGCAAGTGCTCCTTATGCGTCGCACGCCGACCCATCAACCGCTCGGCCACCTCTCCTTGAATACAAAAATCGTTGTGTTTGCAATGTAAACTTCTAAGGGATTATAGCATATAGCGCGGACAAAAATCAATTTTGGACGTTTCTTGACTTGGACAATCCTTATTAGGTATAATGAAAAAAGCCCATGAAGAAATACTCGATATTTTTGCTTTTTTGCCTGGCGTGTTTGTGTCGTTTCGCAGATGCTCAGGTTTCTTTCGCTTCCGGGGCGCTTCCTCTTGTTGACGGCGTGTACAATTCCACTTCAGTCGTGATAACCTCCAGACAGCCTGTGTTTTCCTGGGAGTACTCCGGTGCCGTGAGCTCGTTCACGATAATCGTCAGTGCGGACAATGTCTTTTCCTCCGGCGGAGAGCTTTGGAACTACGTTGGAGGAACTACCACGGCAAACACAATCAATTTCATTACCCGGGTGCCTTATGATGACGACGGAACGGCCACTGCCCTTTCGTTGGCCACGAAATACTACTGGCAGGTAATGATGTATCACGGAAGTTCGTCGGCCGGGCAAAACAGTGAATTCACGACCGAATCGTCGGCGGCAAGCCTGCCGGGCTCAAAACTTGATATCGCGGTCGACTGGAACAATCCTTTCGACCCGGTGAAGAACCAGATGACGAAGTTTCGTTTCACGGCCAAGGACAGGGACAGGAAAGTCCAGGTAAAGGTTTATTCCGTGTCGGGCGAGCTTGTCAGGGAATGGGGCGAAATGACGGCCCTTCAGGACGCCTGGTATACCATAATATGGGACGGAAAGAACTCGGATGGAGAGACTGTCGCTGCCGGTATTTATCTCGTGAACCTTGTGGATGTCGGCGAGAAAATCGGCGTGACAAAACGGGTTGCCGTCATAAAATCCAAATAGCCGGTTAGCGCATGAATTTTAGCTCAATTAAAAACATCTTTACTGCCTGCTTGATCGCCGCGATGTGCCTTTGCCGTAATGCTTTTGCCTCGGGCACGACGGGCGCGGATTTTTTAAACATAGCGGTTGGCGCCCGCCCTGCCGGCGCTGGCGAAGCGTTCGTGGCCGTTGCCGATGAAACCAGCGGCATGTATTACAATCCCGCCGGCCTCGCGTTTTCAAATTCCCCGGAAGTCCAGGCGATGTATTCTATGTGGCTTGCCGACACGTACTATAATTACCTCGGTTATTCTCACCCGCTTAAGTTCGGAACCCTCGGCCTCGGGGTGCAGTACCTCTCATCCCCGTCCATGCCTAAAATATCCAACGGCGTGAGGGAAGGGGACTTCAACTTCAACAACAACGCGATAAGCCTCCATTATTCCAGAAAGATGAGCGAGTGGTCGAGTTTCGGCTTGAACGTCAAGAATATCCAGAACAATATCGACACCTTTCAGGAATCGGCGGTAACCGGGGATTTCGGTCTGATGCTGAGGACGCTCGGAGAAGGGTTTTCATTCGGTCTTTCGGGGCAGAACATTTTCGGGAAGCTGGGAGAAGACGAACTGCCCGCGGCCTATAAGGCCGGCGTGGCTTTTAAAGCAGGGCTCACGGAGCACTATTCGGATGTTCTTTTTTCGCTGGAAGCCGGGCAGGCAAACGGGTCTCCCGCGTATTATTCCGCCGGCCTTGAACATTGGGGGGCCGGAGTTTTGGGCTTGAGGTTCGGATACAAGTATTTCGCCGACGAGAAGCTCCGGCAGAGCCTTGACCCGCTGGCGCCGTGGCGCGCGGGTTTGAGCTTGAGGATAAGGACAATCGCGGTTGATTATGCATACCAGCCGTTCGCCGCCCTTGGAACGACCCACAGGATATCCTTGACATGGAGAGCGTACGGTTGGCAGAAAACATGGAGAAGCGTGCCGGGCTATATTAAAGCCGAGCCGGCCATATTCTCGCCGAACAATGACGGTGCCAAGGACAGCGTGTTTTTCGTTCCTCAGGCGCCGGATATAAAGGACGTTCAGAACTGGGAACTGCGCCTGATGGACATCGGGAAAAAAACCCAGAAGAAATTCGACGGAAAAGACGTTCTTCCTAAAATACTTTCGTGGGAAGGGCAGACCGATTCGGGCGCTCAGGTTCCGGAAGGGAAATATTTCTATCAGTTCATTGTCGAAGGCGACGGAAGAAAGCGGGCAAAAACCGAGGCAGGGGAGATCGTGGCCGACCTGACGCCGCCAGCGGCTTCGCTCCAGCTTTCGGCGACGACGTTCACGCCTAACGCGGACGGGCTTGAAGATTCCGTGACTTTTTACGTTTCCGTTAGCGATGCTTACGGAATCGACCAGTGGCAGATCAACATAATGAACGAAAAAGGCAAGAACGTCAAGGTGATAAAATCCACCGAGATTATCCCGCAGGAAATCGTATGGGACGGCAAGGACGAGTATTACGGAGCCGTTGTGCCCAACGGCGAGTTTAGCGTGAGGTTGACGGCCTGGGATGTTGCGGGCAACAAAACGAGAACCACGGTTAATTTAGGTGTCCGTGTCCCGCCGAAGCAGATCATCAAGGAAGTGGTCAAGGAGATAGAGGTTAAAGAGGACAAACGCGGTCTTATCGTCAATCTGTCGAGTAAAGTAATGTTCGGCCCGGGGAAAGCCGTGTTGAGGCCTCAAGCTTCATCGGCCCTGGAAGAACTTGCCAACCTGTTGCAGACTTATCCGGACAATATAGTCCTTATCGAGGGGCATACGGATTCATCTGGGAGCCTTAAAAGGAATAGGGAGCTTTCGAGCCAGAGAGCTTGGTCCGTATACAGTTATCTTGTCAAGAAAGGCGTTGCTCCGGCAAGGCTGAAACCGAAAGGCTACGGGCCTTCAAAACCTGTCGCGACGAACAGGACCGCGGCGGGCCGGGCGCTGAACCGAAGGGTCGAAATCATAATTCTCAAAAAGGACAAACAAGAGTAAATTACATACTTTTCAATATCGGCATTTCGCGGACTTCTGACAAGCACTCCGGACAAATCTTACGCGGTTATAGAATGATAAAAAAACTTCTTGCAGTAGTATTGGTTTTTATCGTCATAACTGCGCTGTTCCTTCTCTCCGCCGCGATTGTTTTCAAGGCGGTATTTACCGAAAAAAGGATAAAAAGAGCCCTGGAAGACGGTGTAAGGGGGGTATTTTACCGCGAGCTTGCAATAGAAAAAGCAAAAAATGAAGTATTGCGGATAAAACTTGAAAACCTTTCGGTTTCCGAAAGGCCTAAATTCGGGACCGGTGAATTCCTAAGGATAAAAAAACTCGCGTTGGAGTTCTGTTTATTTTCGGAAAAGAGCCGCGAACCGGTATCGCTCGTTCTTAAAATTCATTCACCAGCGGCAAGGCTTAAAGTCAAAAACATCAACGATACGAATGTATCGGACGTGTTCGGGATCTTTCAAAAGGGCAGGGAAAAATATGGCGGCATGAGGACGGCGTCCTTTTTGCCGTCAAGAATAATCGTTGACGATGCCGAGATTCTCATTACGACACCCGTCAAAGACCTGAAGATCAGCGGCCTGAATGCCGAAGTGTCGAAGGACGCAAAGGGCCGTATGGCCTTAAAAGGGAAGGGTGATCTGGCCGTCGGGAACAATGTTCTGGCCGCTGAAATAGACGCCTTGTTCGACCTGGGACTGGACGAGTTGCGCTTGAACAGTCTTAGCGTTGCGGACGAATATGGCAGGGTCGTAGTGGAAGGCAGCGTAAGCGGTATTGTTGAGCCCGATAATATGGTTTTTGATATAGAAATGGAAATGGACGGGGATGGTCCGGATATACTGGGAAATTTTGTTTCTCTGCAGGGTGGTTTATCGTTTGCGCAGGAGCACGTTGAGTTCAGGATAAAGGGAAGCCCGGAAAAGCTGGAGATAAAGAGGAACAAACTGAAATAACGCTTTACCGTGAAAAGAACGGACGCGGCATCCGTCTTTTTCGCGGGAAACGTGATAATCGAGGAAGTGTATATGGACGGCACAAAAAATATAAGCATACTTCTGCTCGGCACTGACATTGACTACCTCAAGTACCTTGAGCAGGAGTTAAAAAGATCAAAAGACATTGTATTCGCCGTGCAGACGGAGCAGGCCGTCAATGACGCCGTCAAGCGCTTGTCGGAAGGCGGAATCGAACTAATCTTGATAAGCGTGATTTCGGTTAATGATGAAACGCGCAATACCATCAGAACCCTCCGCGGGCACGCGCCCGGAGTGCCTATCATTATTTTAGGCGAAAAACGCGATGAGTCCGAAATAGCCGCGATTTCCCAGGAGTCAAGGGCGGAGTATATCTTCAAGGAGGGGGTCAATACCTACGTTTTGCAGGAAGCCGTTCGGTGCATAATGGATAAATTCGTCATCCTGATGGAGCTTGAACAGTATGTCAGGGAGCTCATGGAGAGCGACGAGCGTTTCAAGAACATTATCGCGCATAACGTCGATGCTATGATGATAATCGGCGAGGACAACAACGTGCGTTTCGTGAATTTTGCGGCAGAGGCCCTATTTGAGAAAAAGGCGGACGAATTTCTCGGCAAGCCCTTCGAGTATCCGATCGCCACGGGGCGGACGCTGGAAATGAAAATAAAAAAGAAGAATGATGACACGGCCGTCGCGGAAATGCGCGTTGTGGAAACGGAATGGGAAGGCGAAAAAGCTTATCTGGCTTCAATAAGGGACGTAACGATCAGAAGAAAAGCGGAAGAGGAGAATCTCAAGCTTCAAAAACAGCTGGTGCAGGCGGAAAAACTGATGTCCGTGGGCATGCTGGCAAGCGGAGTGGCGCACGAAATCAATAATCCGCTCACGATAATACTCGGTTTCACGCAGGTGCTTATTCATCAGGCGGAAAAGGACAGCATGCAGCACAAGCAGCTCAGGGATATAGAAACTGCCACGCTCAGATGCAAGAAGATAATAAGCCAGCTTCTTCTTTTTTCCCAGCAGGACTCCGTGAACCTTGTCAAGATTGACCTGAATCAGATCGTTGATAACTCGCTGGACCTCGCCGGTTTTCAGATTCAGTCCGCCGGTATCAAGGTGATAAAAGACCTCAAATCGGGCATACCTTCCGTGCTCGGCAACGTGCAGCAGCTGGAACAGGCGCTTATAAACATATTGTCTAACGCGAGGGACGCGGTGTCGTCGGGCGGGACCATTACGATAACCACGGATTACAAAAAACAGGCCGAGCAGACGCAGGAAATGCCGGCCGGAGCGGGGTACGTCGAACTGAAAATATCCGACACGGGCGAAGGTATCCCCCAGGAAATGATAGGAAAGGTTTTTGACCCGTTTTTCACCACGAAGACCGTGGGTAAGGGTACGGGGCTCGGGCTTTCGGTGTGCAAGGGCATCATCGACCAGCATAACGGTATGATTTTTATTTCAAGCGAAGTAAACAAAGGAACTACAGTTAAAATTCTCCTTCCGGCGGTTTCCGAGGCATGAAAATACTGGCTATCGAAACGTCCGGTTCCACTTTCAGCGTTGCGGTTTCCGATAACGGGAGGCTTATATCGGAGTTTTTCTGGCATTCGGAATTCAGGCATTCGGAAAGACTCATTCCCGCGATAAAAAGAATGCTTGCCGAGATAAAATGGGAGCTCAAAGACATAGAAAGAATAGCGGTTTCAACAGGGCCGGGAAGCTTCACGGGGGTCAGGGTCGGCATCGCGTGCGCCAGGACGCTCGCCCAGGGCCTGGGCGTGAGCATTTCGTCGCTTGACACGCTTGAGCTTCTTGCGGTTTCCGCGCCGAAGGGAAAATACAGGGTTTTACCGGTCATTGACGCGTTGAGGGAAGAGGTGTATGTCAGAAGCGGCGCCGTGCGCATAGTTAAGCTGGAAGATTTTTTGAAAAAACTCAAGAAAACGAAAGGGAATATTCTTCCCGTGGGCAACGCCGTAATCAGCAACGAGCGCAAGTTCAGCAAGACCCTGGGTAAAAGAATGGTTGTCATTCCCGAATCAATGCATTA
Source organism: Endomicrobiales bacterium (assembly GCA_016930715.1). Lineage (GTDB taxonomy): Bacteria > Elusimicrobiota > Endomicrobiia > Endomicrobiales > JAFGGC01 > JAFGGC01. The sequence continues at coordinate 1,439 of JAFGGC010000021.1, read as the reverse complement.
TCCGAGGGCCGGAATACTCGCGGAAAAAGCGCCGCTTTTAAAAGCGGTGAATTATGAAAAAATAAAGCCGCTCTATGTCAGGAAATCCTGGGCGGAAGAAAATAAAAGATAGCGTATAGCGTTTAGCGAATAGAAGATTCAAAATCTTTTTTGTTTTGTAGTTAACTATCCGCTATACGCTAATCGCTGATATTGGAGGTTCAAATGGACTGGGGCATGAAAAACCGCATGTCAAAACTGATAAAGGAGGACGGGCGTTGTTTTTTTCTGCCGATAGACCACGGGTACTTTCAGGGCCCCACGAGCTGCCTTGAAAAACCGGCGGAAACGATAAGGCCTATCATTTCGTGCGCCGACGCGCTGTTCGTCACGAGAGGCGTGTTGCGTTCCTGCATACCGGCCGGTATCGACAAGCCCGTGATACTTCGGGTATCCGGCGGAACGAGCATGGCGGGAAAAGACCTCGCGAACGAAGGCGTAACGACCTCCATTGAGGAAATACTGAGGCTTAACGTGTCGGCGGTGGGCGTTTCGGTTTTTGTCGGCAGCGACTACGAGCACCAGACCCTTATGAACCTGTCAAAGCTCGTCAACGAGTGCGAAGGTTACGGCATCCCTGTAATGGCGGTTACCGCGGTAGGCAAGGAGATAGGAAGTAAAATCGAGGCGCGTTACCTCGCCCTCGCCTGCCGGATAGCGGCCGAGCTCGGCGCGCGCGTGGTAAAGACATACTGGTGCGAAAAGGGTTTTGAAAAGGTAGTAGAGGGCTGCCCCGTGCCTGTCGTGGTGGCCGGCGGGCCGAAGTGCGAAACCGAGCTCGAAGTGTTCGAATTCGTCCACGACGGAATGCAGAAAGGGGCTATCGGCATAAACCTCGGCAGAAATGTCTGGCAGAACGCGCATCCGGTCGCGATGGCGGAGGCGCTTTACGCCATAATCCATGAAAAGGCGAATGCCAAGCAGGCGAACGAGATATTCCAGGAAGCGAAAAAAGGCAAAAAATGAAGGTAGCCGTATATTACAACAATAAGGATGTCCGCGTGGAGGAAAGGCCCGTGCCTAAAATAGGCGACGGAGAGATGCTTGTCAAGGTTATGGCCAGCGGTATATGCGGTTCGGACGTTATGGAATGGTACCGCATAAAAAAGGCCCCGCTGGTGCTCGGGCATGAAATAGCGGGCGACGTCGTTGAAACCGGCGCCGGAGTTTCCAAGTATAAAGTAGGCGACAGGGTGTTCGTTTCACATCACGTGCCTTGCAATAAATGCCATTATTGCCTGAGCGGGCACCATACGGCCTGCCATACGCTTCATACCACGAATTACGATCCCGGCGGTTTTTCGCAGTTCATAAGAGTGCCTGGCATCAATCTCGATTGCGGTGTTTTCGTTCTTCCGGTCGATATGTCTTACGAGGAGGGGGCGTTTATTGAGCCGCTT